>JBMFXB010000065.1:0-1018 GCA_049964715.1 Candidatus Dormibacteria bacterium | reverse complement strand
CATTCATTGGAAGTTGACACATTCCGTTGAAAATTGCGATGTAAGGATTGCCGCTTTTGCGCAAGCAGGCTTACAGAATTGCATCTGCAGTGAATTGTATGAGGGCTCGCACTTCAGCATCAGAGCTGCAGGATTCTCCATGTGACCATGATTCTGCTTCGTGGATCATAGTTGCCCATTGGGGGTATGTATTGCCTACCCACTCTGCTGCCTTGTGTTTTGAAGCTATACCAGCATGATTTGAACGGTGGAGGATGCGACACATTGTAAGAATTGCATATGCACGCAGATGATTTGGATCATATCCGTTTCGCTGAAATGGTGCAGGATCATTGATTCGGGGGAGCCATTCCTCTATGAGATCATCCTTGGAAGCAGCCTGGACTTCAATGAGTTGTGTGTGGGGGATGATGTTCTGTGGAGCTGGTCCAACTATGGGCCTCCCGCATTCCTGGAGTGCATAAAGATTTATCACCCATTCATTCCCGTACGTACACTCAGAGTACGTTCCTCCATTAACATATGGGCGAGGAGCGGAGGGTATGGCAGTACTACGTAACCAGCTTTCTGGAATGAACGAACACTCAAATCTCTTGCTCCATCGTGGATAACGTTGTTCGAGTTCTTGACAAAATCTCTGCAATTGCCGTACTTCGTTCCCATTTGGTGATCTCTGCAACACGACCAAGAGATCTATGTCACTGCTTCCAATTTGGAAATCACCATAGGTGAGAGACCCTGTCAGGTAGAGAGCAGTCAGTATGTTCGGAAATATGTGAAAAAGAGTGCCTGTGAAGTACGAGAGGATCTCGTTTACCTCGAAAAACGGTGTGAATGAGTTACAGCCAATGATTGAGGTCACTGACTGTATAACGTCCGTGAGCGGTTGTGTGGCATCAATGAGAACAGTAGCGACTGAACTGTACATATTCTGATAACGCTCATTGCATTGAATGATCTCTGTAAGATCGTTGTCGTTCTTTCCATATGTATTACCGGTTCGCGTGGCCAGTTGCGT
>JBMFXB010000064.1:0-1132 GCA_049964715.1 Candidatus Dormibacteria bacterium | reverse complement strand
GATGTAGTGTATAGGACAAACTGGAGGGCGTCATGAAGCCCGTTGAAGGACACTGGGATACGGTTTAGTATCGGGATATTTGACTGAAACACATTCTTGGTTGCACGTTTGTTGCCCATTAGTGAGGCACTGTGCCCCCGAAAGTCAATCTGAGTGTTTCAGGATTCTCAAGAGGATGACAACGAATCCAATGGGACACTCACTGCACAAGCATTGATCAGTCTGTCCATGATTGAGGGAATATTTCGACGATTGAACCGAAAACAGAAGCTATCAAAATACGAAGCAATGTGATTTTTCTTTGGAGACCGGTGGTAGGTTCCGTGCAATTGAGCTTTCAGATTGGCAATTTGCGTATGCAGCATCGGCGAGAAGTGCTCGTCTTCAGGGAGATGCGCTGAGACAGCAAAGACATGTTCGTACCCAACGTCTTTTAGTCCGTTAAATCCACCCATCGCATCTGTGGCAACGGTTGCTTCAATGGAGACCATCTGCTGCATGGTTGTTGTGACTGACGCTGTATCCCATCCTGATACGGGACGTATCTTGAGAAACTGCGGATTCCCGTGATCATTGAGGCTCAATGCAATCAATGCTGGTACTTTCTTGGTTGCACGACCACGCCGACCTGGAGTCATGCCTCCGACAAAGACATCGTCAGCATCGACATTCCCAGAAAGCAGGTATAGGGCTTCTCTCTGTCCCATTGCAGAGCGTAGGCGATGCAGGACATACCATGCCGTTGCATACCGAACACCAAGCTTGCTAGACAGTTCCAGAGCGCTGATTCCACGGCAGGATTCGCATTCCAGATACATCGCAAGAAACCAGGAAGTAAGCGGGAGATGCGTGCCATGCAAGACGGTATTTGCAGTTACCGAGGCACAATATCCACATGCAGCACACTCATACATGGTGGTTCTGCGGGGGAAGAATCGGGTACAGCTACATGTAGGACAGACAAACCCGTGTGGCCATCGCTTTTCGAACAATGCATTTCGACAATTCTCCTCAGTTCCATACAACTTCTGGAACGTTGCCAAACTCATATGTCGAGGAAGGTTGTGTGATCCCATTGCTCCACAATCTCAACCTCTCACGACACCGCCCTGTCGCCAAACACTACATCTGG
>JBMFXB010000063.1:0-1302 GCA_049964715.1 Candidatus Dormibacteria bacterium | reverse complement strand
TACCGGAACCAAATGGATATGCAGATATTGTTTCCATTGGCTTTGGACTTACACTCGCGCTCTTTGTCGTGTATTTCGCTGAAGTTCGGCATTTTCCCGAAATTGTAGCTGGTGCTCTTCTCTCATGGCAGGCAGTCATCACGCTCATCACCACTCCAGTGATGGGTACACTCATTGACCGCTATGGACCTTCCAGAATGCTTGTCCTGGCACTGCCCTTCTCGGGAGTGGCTTATGTCTTGTATGCCGTCACCTCGTCCATTCCTGAGGCTATCGGTGTCGTGTGTCTCATGGCCACAGCACAAACAGCCATATGGAGTTCATTCAATGTACTCCTTGCACGAATTGTCCATGAAGATGTGCGTCAGGAGGCATTTGGTCTGAGTTTCATGATTCTCAACCTGGGAATTGCACTAGGAAGCCTAGTTGGACCATCTTATGTCAACATTCAACATCTCAGTACATTCCAGCTCATGTACCTAAGTAATGGTGTACTCATGCTTGTTGGAGCTGTCCTGTTTGCAACTTTATGGAATATGGGACAATCAGCAAAACAGACTGAAGGTGACAGTACGTCCGTTCCAGCAGGTTGGCGTGACGTACTCAAAGATCGGAGACTCCTCCGCTTCCTCGTATGTGCCACACTTCTCCTTATTTGTGGGTATGGGTCGTTAGAGGCGGGTATCCCCCTGTACGTCACCCAGGTACTCCACCATCCTGTGAGCAATGTTGGAATACTGTTCTTCTTCAATACCGTAACGATTATCATTGCCCAAATTTTCGTACTCGGAAAAATACAGGGAAAGAGTAGATCCCTCCTGCTGGGTGGCGTCGGAATTTTCTGGGGCATGTCCTGGTTTCTTGCAACAGCTTCTGTACTCTTCAGTGCTGTTGGAGCAATTGCTTCTCTCTGCATCGGACAAATCGTCTTCGGTCTTGGGGAAACAATCTGGGCCCCTGTTGGACCAGCACTCGTTAATGACCTTGCACCTGAGGAACTCCGGGGAAGGTATAACTCAGTATCTAGTCTCGTTTTTGCTCTTGGGGGAATGGTGGGTCCAGTCATAGCAACGCTCTTCATTCAAGCTCACCTCGGTGTGCTCTGGTCTGTCGTCGTAGGTACGGGAGCCATTGTTGGAGGTGCATTCGCAACTACACTGAAAAAGGCTCTCACACCGCACCAGGATGGTAGAGTTCCACACGAGGTTATGCCTCTTCCCGAATTCCTTCCACCACCACAGCTACTCGACTAGTAGCTTTCCTGTGCATCGTGACCTTGATGCTTCACGCATTATCCTGTAC
>JBMFXB010000062.1:0-1317 GCA_049964715.1 Candidatus Dormibacteria bacterium | reverse complement strand
GGGCTTTCCAGCATAGAGGAGTGCACGTACTCGGAAGTTGACAAAGTTCGTGAATCCAAATGCTCCTCGTTTTACGCGTTTGACAAGATTGTTCATAGATTCAGTTGGGCCATTGGTAACCTGAGTCTCATGCCATGCTGCAATCTGCTTTTTCCACCGGATGAGAGTTCTTCCCAATGACCGCACTTCCACTGGCTTCTCCTTTCCCTTAAGTTCTGTGCCAAGAGTTTCTACCCATTCAAGAGCAAGCTTGGCATCTGTATGCAGATACAGAGAACGCACAGCTTCTTTTGCTTGCCAGGCAGTTGCCACTTCACCATCAGGATCTCCAGCTTTCAATAGTCCCAGCAACTTCTCATGTCCCTTGTCATCAAGCCGTTCCTTTGCTTTGGTCAGCAGTCTGCGACAACGATAGAGTGGGTCTGCTTTACGTCCACGATGCTCCAGGGTTGCGTTCTGTACACGCCTTCGGCATTCATCCAATTTGGAGTTGGCATGCTTGATGACATGAAAGGGATCTGCAACTTGGATGACGTGGGGGAGCTCTGTATCGAATACAGATTGATATGGACCAGACAGATCCATTGTTCCATAGCGGATCTGTTGTTTCCATGAAGTCGTACGTTTCTTCAACCACGTAGAAGGAGCCTTGGATGTCCGGCCTTCAACAAGATCCAGAAGCGTTCCTTCTTTCACGTCAACAAAACATGTTGCCCACTGCAACGTATGCCATTCTCCCAGCCGAAAAAAGAGTGTTTCATCTAACCCCAAGGCAGACACAACGCCAATACGATACGGGTCCTCATCAACAAGTACCGTTCCATATGCAATGACAGCAGAATTGATGGTATGCCAGTCACAACCAAGCTCATGGGCTACCTCGTTGACACTGCGGGCATACCGCCCTATCTGTTCTGTAATCCATCGTCCAGATCGATCTGTCATGGACAGTCGGGAACTCGCAATGCGTGGATTCTCTTCCGTCCATGTTTTGACAGGGCACGTAGTATTGCTGCACTCAAAACGACGCTTATGCCATATCAACCGCACTGGACGCCCAAATGCAGGCAAATCCACTAACTCAACATCTGGTCTCTCTTTGATACGAGCTTGTGATCCACATTCTCGACATGTCTGTGTCCGTTCCACACATTCGATATGGATTCTCAATGCTTCATTCTGCACATCCTCTACACCCAGAATGTTCATAGATGGCAATCCAAGCAAAATCTCACACACACGTGTAGCATTACTCTCCACAGGGGTTCTCCTTACTTACTGAATTGTTTCGTCACAAAACAGTGTAAGAGAACTCCT
>JBMFXB010000061.1:0-1353 GCA_049964715.1 Candidatus Dormibacteria bacterium | reverse complement strand
TCATGCTCAATGTCAAGGCAACCATTGACGAAAGTGCCACGAGCTGAACACGGGGTCATCTTTCTTCCTGTGGATACGTACATGTGGCTGCCTTTGTCAATCCCAAAACACAAATCTGTTTGTCCGCACGATGTCCTGTCACTATTCCTAGCCTGAACCTACGCATATGATGCAGCCAGTGAAGTCGGGGGAGAGAAATATGAAAGTTCCTGGTGGGAGTAGCAGTTCAGGCTCTCCAGAAATCGTCGTGTTTTTCGAAAATTTCTCTGAGGCAGCAAGTCTCTTTCAGACATATCGGAATCGTGTGGAAGACACACGATCAACGTTTGTGTCTCATGCAGCACATCATGACCAGGACATGGGATCAGGCAAACTTGCTGAACAATACAACCAGGGTGTGCAGAATGCAGTACAAGCCCTCGATAATCTCGCTCAGGCTCTAGATGCATACGCGAATGTCTTTGGCAAGATTTCGCAAATCTACCAGAAACTTGACCAAACTGCCTTTGGCGCGAAGTGAAAGGAGACTGACATGGATCTTCCAGGTAGACCGGGAGGTAATCCCGATGGCATTCGTGCTGCTGCACAATCATGGGCAACTCTTGCATCTTCCATCACTGACATAGACAGTGGACTGTGCTCACTCGTGCAGTGGCTTACTGCTGACTGCAACTGGAAGGGTCTTGCTGCAAGTCAGTTTGCAGATTTCTGGGGAAGATATGAAGCTGCAATTCCTCGTATTGCAGATCAATGCAACGAGGTTTCACGACAACTGCACACAATTGCTGGCGAACTCGCATCTGCACAGTCAAAGTACGATGACATGGCTGCAGCAATAGCAGCTACTGCTGCAGTAGGAATAGGACTTACGTTCTTTACATTTGGCATCTCCGACGGAGTAGCTGCAGCCACTGATGCTGCAGAAGTGGGAGCGATCGGAACGCTAGTAGCAGACATAGCAGCTACGATTAGCAGCGTTGCTGATGCCCTTTCTGGCATTGTGAGTGCAATTGCTGAGTTTGCGACAAGCCTCCTTCCAGATTTCATAGTCGGCAGCGAGACGTTTGGTGCAGTGACAAGTGCTGTAAGCACAGCAATTGAAGGACTTATGGAATCGCCTGAAATTGTCTGGTTGCGCTCTACAGGATGGATGCCAACCCTTGCCCGTTCTATTCTTGTAAACGGTGCGTTTCAGTTTGGCTCAGGTATGGGGTTCACTCTCATCAAGAACATTGGTACTCCAGGAAACATAGTCCATGCAGAGGAGCAGTGGTGGAATGCAAATGCTCAAAATGCTGTCCTCCAGTCAGTTGCATGGGGTGGCGTCATGTTCGGAGCAGAATTTGGCGGACC
>JBMFXB010000060.1:0-1465 GCA_049964715.1 Candidatus Dormibacteria bacterium | reverse complement strand
TTGTCGAGGGCGAGGAGCGCAAGAAGAACCATCAGAAGGTATCTCGACGTTTTAATGAATTTCTGTGTCATTGCGACCTACTCCCCAACGGAACTTTTGAAATGGAGTTGCGTGCCTCATCGGATTTTCGTGCATTTCCCCTATCACGCTCATAGACCCTTGCCCCATAGACATGGAAACCTGGAGGTGGAATGTGCCGGACTGTCCACTTACATCCACACTAACAGTGAAGTTTCCGGGTGCAAGCAGTACGTTGTTGCCGTAATGGATGTCCTGCACACCCACCATCGGATCGTACATTACTGCAATTGGAATCTTCACCGTCGATCCGTTGCTTTCATTGGTAATGGAGATTGTCACCTCGTTTGGTGGAACAACAACGACTTTCCCCGTGCTCTTATCGTATATGTGAACTTCAAGGTGAAATGCGTACATATCTCCCATTGGAACATTTGTCATCTGTCCTGACAGCATGTACTCCATACCTCCCGCCATAGACCCGTTTGACATGGAGGCATTTTGGGAGCCCATGGAACTGGTGTTCCCGCCAACGCTCACCATATCTGCAGGTGGTCCAATAACGAGCATAACTATGAACTCACTTGTTGTTGAATTCGCAGACGCATTCACACCCGGCGAAATTTTGATGGAACCAGAGACATTGGATGGAGAATAACTATGACCCATTTCAATTGTGGCTGCGTATACAGCGACAGCACCTATCAATATTCCAATGACGAAGAGGATGACCGCCCGCCCGAGCAGCACTTTCCTAGGATCATCCCTTTTGCTTTCACTGTTCATTATAAAACCAGGCTTGTCATGCTTAAATATTTTAGTATTGCTTAAAAATCGTAAAACTACTGATTAAATATAACCAAAAATTATTAAACGATGGCACTTGGACATAAAGCTGCCATAGCGCTAGGCGTTGCAGCTTCAGCAGTAGACCTGCTTGTTGGAGTCCTGACTCTGGTGTTTACAGGTGGCTTTTCCGGACCTGCCTTCATTGCAGCTGCATTCTATGATTCTTTGCCTATGCTCATAGCAGGAATTGGTATAATTTCGGGACTGGCACTCTTGAGAAGGAGGCCTGGAAGTCTGCCAGGGAGCGTGGTGATCATAGTTGCTGGGCTTGTACCTTTAGCGGTCCTGTACGACATCGCAAGGACGATAATAGTTTACGGTGGTGAGTACATCCCATTCCCGCTGTCACTCGTATATCTGCTGCTGATCATATTGCCGATGGTACTGTCGATGGTCAGCGGGGTCACCCTATCCAGGAAGGGCTAGCGTAATTCGGAGAGAGCGTTCACCTTTCCCGTACTTCCTTTTCTGCAGTGGAACATGGTAGTACCATTTATATCTGCACTCTTCTGCTGCTGAGAATACTTTGCAAGTAGGCTTTCGATATGCTCAGTGCTTATTTCTCTGTCCTGTTTGAAGAGCTGGTAGTACAGCTCCT
>JBMFXB010000059.1:0-1466 GCA_049964715.1 Candidatus Dormibacteria bacterium | reverse complement strand
GCATCATCCGTTGGATGCGTTTCCGGTTCACGTCATAGCCCATTCCCCGCAAGGTCCTGACGAGCTGCCGACTTCCCATGAAGGGAAACTGCATATACACTTCATCCACTGAGGTGGCCCTATTCCTTTAGACCAGGACCGGGCGAAGTTAAGCTTTTGCCTCTGAACTTCTTTTGATACATAGTAGTTGATAACCAGTTGGCATGTCATGCCGCTGTCGCAGACGTCGATCCCTCCTTGAATTTCTGGTCCGGGGTTTGGTCGTTCAATGAGGAGTGTTTCCGCTTCGAGTTGTACCACTCGATGTAGGTACCGATTCCTTCAACAAGTTCAATACCGTTCTCTGCAGGGTTCAGGAAGATCCACTCGTATTTGATGGTCCGCCAGAAACGCTCGACAAACACATTGTCGAGAGCTCGGCCTTTTCCATCCATACTGATTGCTATGTCGTGTTCCTTGAGGATTGCAATCCAGTTATCTGCTGTGAAGTGAGAACCTTGGTCGCTGTTGACAATTTCAGGCACACCGCAGTTCGCAATGGCCTCTTGTAGAGCCTCAATACAGAAGCGTTCATCCAACGTGTTGGACACCCTCCAAGAGAGGATCTTTCGTGAGTACCAATCCTGAACTGCAACAAGGTAGAAGAACCCTTTAGCAAATGGGATATAGGTGATGTCGGTCGACCACACCTGGTTAGCCCGCGTGATGCTGACGCCCCTGAGCAGGTACGGGTACACCTTGTGGGATGGGTGCTTCTTGCTCGTATGTGGGCCTGGAACAACGCCATAGATTCCCATGATCTGCATGAGTCGTTGTACTCGACTCCGATGCACCACATAGCCCTTGTCCCGCAGTTGCCGTGTGATCTGACGGGATCCCATGAACGGATGGTCAGTATGTTCCCGGTCAATCTCCTGCATGAGCATGTGCCGAGCCTCTTTGAACGGTTGTTTCTCGTAGTGCAGACCAGAGCGACTTACAGCCAGCAGCTCACATTGTCGCCTCACAGTAATCGTTCCATCCTGCTGAATCATTGCTTTCCTTTCTGAAACAGTGCAATGATCCCTGGTCTGGTCTTTAAGAAATCCCGTTCCATCTCCAGCTGCCCAATCTTTTTATACAGGGCATCCGTATCGATCTCAGACTGTTCGTCCTCTTTTTCCGCTCGAAGAGCTTCGATGCATCTTCCTGCAGCCGTTTCTTCCACTGCACAATGAGAGTTGAATGCACCTCATATTGCTGGGCAAGCTCTGCTACAGTCTTGTCTCCGCGCATCGCAGCCATGGCAACCTGAGCCTTGAATTCAGCTGTGTACTTCTTCCTTGTGTTTGCCATCTCTGAAACCTCCGTGTGGGTCATTTTCAGAGACTACAGCTTAACCCCTGATCCAAATTTGTAGGGCCACCTCAGACCAAGTATTGAGGTTAGTGTTAGTCCGGCTCGATGTCTGTTGAGTTGGTGCGTTG
>JBMFXB010000058.1:0-1680 GCA_049964715.1 Candidatus Dormibacteria bacterium | reverse complement strand
ACACCCCCGAGAATTAATACCCCTTTGTGGAGCATCTCAGTATGTGATGTCTATAAAAAGATCAAGAGGGTGCTTCGTGGTGGATCGGGAGTTGGATTTCGCTTTCCAGCTGAGGGAGGGCCCAATTGCACCACTTGCTACCTTGACGAAGGAAATTGTTCTCTATATGTTCCCCAAAGGATTACCACAAAATGAGATTGACCTCCATCAACGGACTAGGTTCAGCTGCTGGTCCTTCTGTATCTCAATACAGTGCAGGAGCCCCCAGTCGTCTCCTGTCAAGGTACGCAACGTGTACTTCCTAACCGAATGAGAGAACCTGGCATCGGACTACCTGTTGAGTTCTGCAGGTGTTTTCATGCGTGCAATTCATGCCGCAATCATGCAACAATCGTCGCGTGAAAGGACCAATTAAGACCTCCGATCCACGGCATCCCGTTTTGCCGATTTCATTTGCTGCGGAATACGGCACGCAACTCGGTAGAGCAGTTTCACTTGGTGGTGGGGGTGTATTCCTCATTGCGTGGCAGACAGGATATCTTTCGACACTTGCAGAGGGTGGTGTATTCATCTCTCAGGCAGAACGCCTCGTTGGAACGTCTGCTGGATCTGTTGTTGCAGCAATCCTTGCAGGTGGGGGACTTCACCGAGCAGAGTTTCAGGTACGTCTTCTCATGGCACTCGAACCCCTTCTCGGAGTTGTTGCACCTTCTCCGCATCTCAATGCAACGCAGCAGCGGGCACGGGATCTCTTCATGTATGCCTCTGATGGAGAACCATCAACTATCCGCGCAATTGGGCATGCAGCCCTTGCAGCGAAAACCTCAGGCGAGGGTGCTCTTCGTCGGAGTCTTGCACTGTTCCTTGGTCGGGGCACGTGGTCATCACCAGCTCTTCACATAACTGCTGTCGATGCATATACTGGCGAGCGTGCTGTCTTTACGAATTCATCACACGTATCTACAGTTGCAGCAGCTGCTGCAAGCAGTTCAGTTCCAGGAGTGTCTCCTCCCCAAACAATCCATGGCGTGAGGTACATGGATGGTGGTGTGAGTGGCACAGGAGTTCACCTGGATCTTGTTTCTGGAGCCAGGAAAGTGCTTGTTCTTACATTGACGGATGGTTCAACTCTTGACAAGGGAATGCTCACGTACACAAAAGAGAGTTTTGAGCATGAAGTAGTTGAGATTGAACATGCAGGATCACGAGTGCTCATTCGCACACCACAATCCTTCGATCTGGAAGCAATCATGGATCCGTCCTCAGTGAAGGAGGGGTATGCAATGGGTCGGGAGCAGGGGAAGCGTGATTTGACTGTGGTGAGAGCATTCTGGAATGGCAGGTAGGGCAGTCATTTCAGGTATCGAAGACTGGTATCACCCGTTCCAGAAATGATGAAGAGAAGCAGTGCAAGTGCATTACGGAAAGCAAAGGGGACATCCCTGTGCAATTTTTCCTGTGAGGGTTAGCCTGCTGCAGGCTCGCGAAATTCGGGCATAGGAAGCGGATCGCACGTGTGCTCAATGCAAGAAGCAATTCGAAGAAGTGTCTCCTCGGTATGTGCTGTGCCAATGACCATGATTCCTGCTGGGAGTCCACCAACGAGTCCTATGGGGACTGTTAGGTTGTGTGCGGAATTGTGTGCAAAAAGGGTTCTGGAATGAAGAGTGAACATGGGTA
>JBMFXB010000057.1:0-1844 GCA_049964715.1 Candidatus Dormibacteria bacterium | reverse complement strand
GTGTCGTGGATGTCGGCAAGCATGGCACCCACAAGGCGGATGACAGCGTCTCTGTTCGGGAACACGCCAACCACCCTGGTGCGACGCTTGAGCTCCTCATTCGTACGTTCCATGGCGTTGGAGGTCCAGAGACGCTTCCAAAGTGACGGCGGAAATGCGGTGAATGTCAGGAGATCATCCTGTGCGGAGCGCAGATGTTCAGCTGCCTTGGGCAGCTTCCCCTCCAGCGTTGCCACGACCTGCTCAAAGCGCTCCTGGACGTGTTCTGGATCTGGCTGGTCGAAGATGGAATGGACCAGAGCTGTCACCCAGGGCTGTGCGCTCCGAGGGACACAGGTGAGGAGATTCCGCATGTAGTGGGTTCTGCAGCGCTGCCAGCTGACAGAGGGAAGCACTGCTGCAATGGCATTGCGAAGTCCCATGTGGTCATCCGAGATGACACACTGCACTCCCGTGAGTCCCCTGACCACTAGGCTTCGAAAGAAGGCCAGCCATCCAGCGCCATCCTCCTGGGTTGCAATGTCGCACCCCAGTATTTCCCGCTTTCCCTCCGCATTGATGCCAATCGCATACAGCACATGGATCCCCACTGTGCGGTGGTCCTCCCGCACCTTGATGACCGTTGCATCGGGAATGACGAACACGTAGGGGCCTCCCTCCAGGGGACGGGAACGAAAGGCGGACACCTCCTCGTCGAGCGAAGCTGCCATGGCCGAGACCTCTGACTTCGACAGGTTCGTCACCCCGAGTGCCTGCAGCAGCTTCTCCACCCGCCGTGTGGAGACACCACGAAGGTAGCTCTGGGTCACCACTGTGATGAGGGCCTCCTCTGACCGGATCTTCCTGTTCAGCAGCCACTCGGGAAAGTAGCTCCCTTTCCGCAACTTGGGGATCTGCAGATCCATCGTGCCAACCCTTGTATCCCAGCGTCGAGGGCGGTACCCGTTCCGGGAGTTCTTCCGTCCTTCCACTCGCTCTCCATACTCGGCTCCACACTCCTGGTCGGCTTCGCGTGACATGAGCTCGTTCGCAACAAGCGAGGCAAGATCCCGCAACACATCGCTCTCCGTTGACTCCTGAAGCTTCCCGAGCAGGCCCTCAATCTCTATGCTGGTTCTAGCGGCCATTGTGACACCTCCTTGTGCTTGTTAGATGCTTTCAAGGATCTCACCAGGGACAGCAGTGCGCACGTCCATCGTGTCTCCAACAAAATCCACAAACATCTTCTTGCCTGGTGCATGGTTCTGACGCATGGAGACGGTCCGGCTTTTCTTCCACGCTCGGTACAGTCGACAAAAGTGTTGGTAACTGTACCCTCCAGGGTGGCCGTGTTTGTACTCTGTCCACAGCAATTGCCGCGTGACATGGTACTTTTTGCTTCGCAACTCCTTCTCGGTGGCATCAAAGTCGAACTGCCTTGCGAGAAATGACGCTGTCTGCGCCTTGGTGGGAAACAGCAACAGTTCCAGCTGCTCGTCATCCACCGTTTCTGGAAGTGGCCACGCGAGTTGCGCTTTTTCTGCACGTTCCATATATCGTATGACTGTCCGCTTGGACATCCCCAACGCCTGGCCCACTTTGTCAAAGCTCAGCTTTTTGTCCATGCGTAACCGCATAATCTCTCGTATCTGTCGCATCCGTTTTCTCCGGTTGGCCATTCCATCCCCCTTTGCACATATCTCTTCGTGCTTGCAGGATGACATGACTCTTGGTTGGTATTTGCGACGTTTCGTCCTGTCCCCAACACCGGTTACTTTGCGTGAGAATCGCCGGTTACTTTCAATGCGAACTACCGGTTACTTTCGATGCGAATATGCAGGTTGTGTGCGAAAAAGTGTGCAAAT
>JBMFXB010000056.1:0-1885 GCA_049964715.1 Candidatus Dormibacteria bacterium | reverse complement strand
TGCGCACTGCTGTCCCTGGTGAGATCCGAAAAGCTCAGGTGTTAGTTGCAACTTTGGGGTACAGCAACTATACGTATGTCGAAGCGATGTGGCAGATGGATTCTGCAGCAACGCTCAACGCTGTCTGCAACGCATTGGAATACTTTGGTGGAGTTCCAGAGGTGATTGTTCCAGACAATATGAAGACCGCAGTCACCAGACCCAACCGGTATGAGGCAGAGATTGCACGGCCATTTGAAGAGTTGGCACAGCACTATGGGTGTGTAGTCATTCCAACTCGACCACGGAAACCCAAAGACAAAGCTAAAGTCGAGAACGAAGTCTTACATGCGGAACGGAACATCCTTGCCGTATTCCGCAACCGAACCTTCTTTTCCCTCAAAGAGCTCAACCAAGCAATCTGGGAACAGCTTGAACTGCTCAATACAGCGCCACTTCAAGGAAGAGACGAGTCACGAGCTGTGCTGCTGGAAGAAGAACGGCCAGAGCTACAGCAACTTGTGCTGCAACGGTATGAATATGCAGTCTGGTACCCGCTGAAGGTCCATCCAGATTCTCATATCCAAGTCAATCACCACTGCTACTCTGTTCCCTGCCTCTATGTGCACAAGCACGTGGATGTTCGTGTGACTGCGCATATTGTGGAAATCTTCTTCCAGGGAAAGCGCATAGCGAGCCACCAACGAAGTGCCCTGTCATCTGGAAGTACAACCATTGTTGACCACTTGCCTTCTTCACACCAGGAGTATGCAGCACAGCAGACTCAGGAATATTACTTGGAGCGAGCTCGTGGCATTGGACCATACATAGAAGATCTCATTCTTGCAGTGATGGAGAAAAAGAAGCACCCAGAGCTTGGATTTCGCGCATGTCTTGGGATCCTAAGCCTTGCCAAAGGATATCCGAATGAACGTTTGGAATCTGCAGCACAGCGGGCACTGCTGCTTGGAAGTTTTTCGTACCACAGCGTGAAGTCCATCCTCAGCAAAGGGATTGACCAGCGCCCATATGTGGTGCCACCGGCTCACACCCCCATCGTGCACGAGAATGTCCGTGGCGCCGACTATTACAACACCCAAGGAGAACTGGTATGACGACAAAACACCACACTATGAACGTATTGCATGAATTGAGTTTGATGGGAATGGCACAAGCCTACGAAGAGCAACTCGCCAATCCAGACACATATGCCTTGTCCTTTGACGAACGGCTTGGACTCCTGGTGGACCGTGAGGCAGTCGAACGAGAGGGCAAGCGGCTGACAACACGGCTCAGATTTGCTCATCTCCGAGAATCCGCAACCATTGAGGATGTCGACTTCCACCATCCCCGAGGCTTGGACAAAGCTACCATTCTTACCATTGCCCAAGGTCAGTGGGTTGAGGAACGACACAACATTCTCATTACGGGACCAACAGGAACTGGGAAAAGTTATCTTGCCTGTGCCTTTGCGCACAAGGCAATCCGTCAGGGACACACTGCACTGTACATTCGGTTACCACGGTTATTGGAAGATCTTGCCTTTGCTCATGGAGACGGTCGATATCTGAAGCTCCTGACACAACTTGCTCGAGTAACCATCCTAGTCATTGATGATTTCGGTTTGGTTCATCTGACTGCAGCACAATCCCACGACATTCTTGAAGTCCTTGAGGACCGGTATCTTAGGAAGTCAACCATTGTTACCAGCCAACTTCCCATCGACAAATGGTACGACCTCATTGCTGATCCAACCATTGCAGATGCACTGCTTGACCGCCTTGTCCACAACGCCTACACCATCGCTATGAAAGGAGATTCTATGAGGAAATTTCGTTCAGAAAAAGGAGGAACAAAAAAGACATAACAAGATGATTTTATTGAAGTAAAATCTAACGGAAACTGA
>JBMFXB010000055.1:0-2423 GCA_049964715.1 Candidatus Dormibacteria bacterium | reverse complement strand
AATAACTCTTCAATACCATGGCCCTTTCTCCGCTGTTGAGAATTTGCACACTTTTTCGCACACAACCGGGTGCAAAAGGTACTGCAACGGTTGAGGCGCCGGAAGATGCATCGTGCATCCATGGTTCCGGTCCACCGCAAACTGTTCCGTACCCGTCCCATGAGACGCAGCAGTGACCCATCTTGCATGCAGTATTGACATCATCTTTGACAGATAGTGTATCCTCCGTAGTGCAATGTTTCACATGCGCTCGCGGCTCATCGCCCAATGGCTTCTCATCCTCGTGATGGTGAGCGCAGTGTTCTTGTCCGGTGCTGCTGCCGTGAATGCTGCCGCCGCATCATGGAACATTGTCAGTTCACCGAACACACCCAATTCAGGCTTAGGTGGTGTGACATGCATATCAGCATCCGATTGCTGGACTGTAGATGACTATACAAACTCCGGCGGGTTCAATCAGGTTGAAGCAGAAGAATATAACGGCACTACTTGGACAGTTGTATCGATGCCGAGCCCGAGCACAACTGAGACTGTAGACATGTCCCGTGTAGCCTGTGAGTCCTCCTCTGACTGCTGGGCTGTCGGATACTTCTCAAACGGAACTGTCGACCAGACGCTCATCGAGCAGTACAACGGAACGAGCTGGAGCATTGTCACAAGTCCAAACACAAGCACAACGAATACGAACGTACTCAATGATGTGTACTGCGTGTCAGCATCGGACTGTTGGGCAGCCGGATATGCCTCAAACGGAACCACCGACCAGACACTCATTGAACAGTGGAACGGGACGAATTGGAGTATCGTTAGTTCCCCCGACACGAGTACATCGGAGACGAACTATCTCGGCGGGGTGAGCTGCGTATCTTCTTCCGCGTGCTGGGCCGCTGGGGGGTATTACAACGGCAGTATATATCAACCTCTAATCGAGCAGTTCAGTGGGACGAGCTGGAGCATTGCGACTATCGCAGCTTCGACGACGTCCTCGAACTTCTTTTCCATTTCCTGCAGTTCTTCCACGATGTGCGTTGCTGTCGGCAACGATACCAACTTTGCATTTTCCAATACATCGTTCTCGGAAGTATATAACGGAACGAGTTGGAGCATTGTATCGGTACCGGCGGTTGGGAGTTCGACGAACGCACTGAACGATGTGTATTGTGTGTCAGCTACAGAGTGTTGGGCTGCAGGCTTCTGGAATGATACAGCGTACAACAGTGGTGATGACCGTCAGATGCTCATCGAAGAGTTCAATGGGTCAGCGTGGTCGATCGCACAGACACAAGACGTTGGGGTAAATGACTGGGAGCAGTTCATAGGAGTCACATGTGCCTCTGCGTTGCAATGCTGGGCAACAGGAGGCGTCGCAGGATCACCATATTCGACGTTCACCCAAGGATTCCCTGTTATTGAATCGTTAGGTCAACTCACAGCGACTGTTCCGATTGTGGCTGGCACACTATCCTTCGTTACGCCTCCAGCCAATCTCGGATTCTCCACAGTGCCTCTTACTGGGAGTAATCAGACAGCGACAGCTACAGAGACACTTGATATCGGCGACAACACGGGGTCGGGATCGGGATGGGATGTCACGGTGTCCAATACGCCTTTCACGAACGGGACCCAGACGTTGCCCAATTCAGACTTCACAGCAGCATCACCGTCAACTCCAGTCTGTGATAGCGGAGTGACCTGTACCCCTGCGACATGGTCCGGGAGTGTCGGATATCCGTACACACTTCCCGGTTCAACGGCAACAAAGCTCCTCTCCGCTGCAGCGACGACCGGTATGGCAAACCAGACTGTTACCATCGCATGGTCAGCATCCATTCCCGCGAACACATACGCGGGGACGTACACCTCAACGTGGACGCTGACTCTTGCAAGCGGACCGTAACGTGAGGCGCTATCTGCAATGTTGCTTCACCGTCACTCCTTAACCACCCAAAGGCATTCGGTCTGAGGAAGAAGACGGCATGGCGGATGCCCGCTGCAACACTGCTCGTAGTCGTTACCGTGCTCGTCGGAGTGGCCCAAGGAATACGAGCGGTCACAGCCGCGACAGGAACACTGAGCATTGTCGTGCCCAAGCCGTACATAACAGGACTGACTCCTTCCACGATCCAGGCTTATGGCACGGCAGTCATCACAGTCTCCGGAGGTGGATTCAGCAGCGGGGATTACACGATCCAGGAAGTGATGATCGGGAGTAATCCTGCTGCGTCGTTCACCGTTGACAACCCGGACATGCTAACAGTCGTCACCCCTCTTCTTGCTTCTGGTACGTACGACATCGTCGCGACGACGAGTACAGGGCTCGTATCGCTGCCCGCTGCACCCGGTGACAATACGCTCATGGTGCTTGATGACGTCCACGGAAGTGGTGTACGAGCAGCCATCGTGAAGCTCCCGTACGTGAATAG
>JBMFXB010000054.1:0-2664 GCA_049964715.1 Candidatus Dormibacteria bacterium | reverse complement strand
ATCGTACACTGCTCTACGATGTAGTGCAATGTTTTAAGTGTTTTTGCATCTGTCCTTTGTTTCTCCGCAACCGTGCTTCTCTTTGTATAGGCGGGCTTCGCTTTCTGGAATGTTGTCGTAACAGATTGCGAGCGAGCCACGAGAACCATCCTCAGCGGAATGACTTTACATGAAACAATTGAAGCCATTCAATATATTGCTCGATGCCTGGTCAATTTCTGTCCAGCTCTGAAACAAGTGACACGTGTTGCTTTGGCTGACTGCGGTACGTACAACTTGCAAGATGAAGTGTATGTGCTTGGGCCTTTTGTCACTCACGGCGTTTCAATTATTCAGGAATACCAGAATCATCTCTGGAAGACTCGCTGCCGAATTGTGCAGTTTTGGTTTGCTCGTGGCACTGGCTGACATTGGACCTTCCCAAAGCGCTGGGCCGCCTCCCAGACTACTCCGCAATCAAGGACTTCATTGAGGAAAAGCTTGTGAACCATACTGTCAGCGTGGAGCAGTTTCAGGAACATGCCAGATTTGCTGTGGAAAAATGGCCTGCTGCTGCATCGTATCTGAACACATGGTTGAACAGAGCTCACCAGTGGGCGGCACCATACCGAATGCAGCTCCCTACTTTAGGCTACAAGGCCGATTCGCCCGTGGAGTCCTCGTTCTCTGCAACAAAGAAAGCTATTGGGGACTCTCCTCAATCTTTCGTTGGTGTTGTGCAGACAACTGTCCGCAGGGACGAGGAACAAACGAAACAAGAGCAGCAACGATATATCAAGCAGTGTGTTCTGGACTTCAAAGTCCCCCAACGTCAGAGCGACGCAGCAAATGCATGTGGTCGCGTGTACTCTGATTTCGCGACAGATCGCTTCCAAGAGCAAGCTCGGACTGGTTGCATGGATTATACAGCTGTTCAACAAGACCCGACCACATACCACGTTTCCCGCAAGCAAAGTGCTGCAGAGCATCGAGTTGTTTCATTGGACCCCACCCTCGGTCGCTACGTATGTTCATGCTTGGAAGATCGCAATATGCTTCTGCCTTGCCGTCACATATTGTGTGTGACCAAAGGGGAGTTCGACCCTCGGTACTTCGGGAACCACTGGCTACGACTGACGGAGGTTGTTTTGGTGCCAGCGGAAGAGCCAGTTATTGCTGCCGCCAGCATGCAAAATGATCTTGCCCCGGTGGAGGACTCAATCTCACTTGAAGTGGGGCCTGTTCATGATGCAACCAACTCCACACAGACAGTCCTGCCTCGGCAAGGACGTAAGCGTAAAATGACGACTGCTGACTTCTACAACACGTTGTTGGATCACTGCAAGGAACTTTGCAAGCAGTAAGTGGCTGCTTGAACTCTACTCTGCTTTCTTCTGATCCTTTCGTCTTCACAGGGTATCCGGTCAAGGTGTTCACGCATTTGAGAGTATTCTGCCACTCATCGATTGGCTGACGGCTAACTTCAAGGGGTATGAATTGAGCATGTTGCTTCGAGAGATTCCATTGTTTGTAACGCCATATGTTGGGATACAGGAGTTCTCGGGATGACCTTCGTCTGGCGATGTCATCCTATCTGAGTATCGATTTGGAGGACGAGAAGTCCGCTGCTCTCCTATCAGCTCCTCCCATAAGCAGACGAGTCGGTTTCCCAACCGTGAAGAGGTAGTTGCTTGGATTGGAGAAATCTTTCCAATCAATCCTTGATGTTGCACAGGAAGAAAAGTGCGGTCGAAGCATCCCAATCCAGTAAAAGTTCGAAATCGTGTGGGCTGTGTAAGAGCAAAGGTCATACCAAACCAAAGTGCCCTGTCGCTGCACAAATCGGAAGAGCTCTTACTGAAAGTACGTGGCGTGACTACCGCCAGCTGCCCTTTGTAAGTATATTTCTTTGGACGCCGCTTCACTAGAATCATGGATTTTGGTACTCATTAGATGCAATCCTCCAGTGCACATGTCGTCACCAAGAAAGACATATCAAAGGATCTCGTTGTTCTTCAACTCCGGGAACAATTTCTCGATGTGGATTCGGATGTTGGCACTTTACTTCTGGCGAAAGGTTATCGCGCAGGTCTGAGTCCAAGTGAAGTTGAGCCTTTTCTGGTACCATTGAGCATTGTGGAGCAGTGGTGCAACAGCGGAAAGTCACAGTCACGATATGTGTATGTAAAGTCGCCTTACTCCACCACTTCTTCTGCTTTGTCATCCTCAACCGTGTCGTCTTCTTCGTCGTCCTCGTCTTCTTCTTCATCCTCATCTTCATCAATCTCATCTTCTGCCTTTTATTCAGCATCGTCACCTTCGTTGGTATTGTTATTGGATTAAGCCCAAACTATCGGTGTTAACCACCAACAGTACGCGATTGGCAGGTCTATCTGACTGAATTTGCTTTTTCTTTCTTCCTTTGTACTTTCTGTGCGTGTTGTGAGCCCTGTTCCTCCATATTCAGAGTTGGAATAATTCCACGAGTATATTCCTCAACTGTGTCCGACGCACCTGTCTCCTTTTTTCCCGCTGTGTTCCTTTCCACTCCGTGTTTTTGTTACTTTCCCTGCTTTTGTTGGCTGCTGTTTTACCCTCTTCAGCTCTGTTGTTACCGGTGTTGGGTGTCTTCTTGTTCGCGGATGAGGGGGTGCGTACTTTCTTGTGAGTTTGTTTGCCTGTGTA
>JBMFXB010000053.1:0-2955 GCA_049964715.1 Candidatus Dormibacteria bacterium | reverse complement strand
AGCCCAATTGGTCACTTCTGAAAACCCTCACACCCCGCTAAATTCCGAAGGTCCGATATCCCTTGCCCATGTTGTCCAATCAAGAATGAGCAACACGACATCAGAATACGAATACCTTTGCCCAACGAATCGCAATCAGCATGACGGACATCGTACAATGCCCTTTCTTCCAGCAGTTGTGTCAACCACCAGCATCGTATTCCGCACATTTTTGTCCCTGCACTGCACCAGATGCAAACCCAGAACAGTCCGATGATATTATTGCAGGATGAGTTCCACTCCCACGCCTCCAAAAGGATGGTATCCAGATCCTTACCATCCTGAACAGCTTCGCTACTGGGATGGTGCTTCGTGGACACAGCACACGTATCCCCTTATGTCACCTCCTCCACTGGATACTGCAGCACTCACAAAAAAGATTCAGACAACAGGAATGATCGGGAAGATCTGCATGATAGGCCTTTCTGTTCTTGCTCTCTTCCTTCAGGTGTACCTTGTTGTTTTATTTGGGCCCAATGTCCATCTCTTTCTCCCACTGCTCAAGACTCCGAATACCACTCATGTCCTTCCTCAACTCAACCCGTACCCAGCCTGGACATCACTCGTGAACATACTGTCTCTCTCCATGGAAGTCTTCCTTTTCATCTGGTTGTACCGGAGCATGGATGAGGCTCGGCTTCTCGGCTATCCAACATCATTTGCACCATATTGGGGAGTTCTTTGCTGGTTCATTCCCTTTGTGAATTTCGTTATGCCGTATTTGTGTATACGGGACTGTTTTCGGCCCCAACCACATCGTGGGGCACCCTGGAAGGGGCTATTTTGGACTGCCTACCTGCTCCAGGTAGTTGCAATCATAACCACCCTCACCCTCATATTTGTCAACAACACTGCTCCGTATTCCGTTCTGCCAATTGCCCTTGTGCTAGGTACAGCCATGGGAATTTTCCTTGCTGTAAGTGGCCTCTCTCTCTCAGTTGCAATAGAAAATGATCACCTCGAAACAGTAGCGAGAATCGCTTCCCCTTTGACACTGGACACTGGAGTCACCCAAGCACCGTAGGATGAGAGCATGGACATAACATCCACAACCACGATCATTGTGACTGGTGCTTCAAGTGGCATTGGTCGGGCAACTGCAGAACTCCTTGGCAGATTCCATGTCCCGGTCATCCTCGCATCGAGAAATGTCCCTGCCTTGGAGGAGCTCCATTCCTCTCTCCCGGACAGTATGGTTGTCGAGACAGACATGACTGATGCATCCTCCATCCACCACCTCATTGCATCAGTCATCGAAAAGTATGGTCATATCGATGCACTCATCAACAATGCTGGGCAAGGCTTCCACACCCCTGTTGAGGCCATAGATCCCGATGACCTGCGTGCAATCTTTGAACTCAATGTCCTCGGTCCGCTCATTGCAATGCAGGCTGTTCTTCCCCATATGAGAAACGCTCATCGTGGCTCAATTGTGAACATCAGCTCAGGTACGACCCGCATGATTCCTGATGGATTTGGTGGGTATGCAGCCTCGAAGGCAGCACTCAACATGCTCTCCCAGGCTGCACGCGAGGAGCTGAAGAAGGATGGCATCACTGTGTCACTCATCTACCCCTTTCTCACAAAGACCCACTTCCACGAGAATCTTCTCCGCAATGACAGTATCCGTACCCGGGAACCAGGATTTGTTGCCCAGGGCCACTCTCCTGAGTTCGTTGCACGATACATTGTCCATGCACTCCTCACTGGCGAAACAGAGATTGTCCTCACACCAGGAACGCCAGATGCCCTCCTCCCACACATGTGGACGACCTCCCCTGTGTAACAATACCCCGGTGTTCATTGACTCCTGAGGATTTCAAGGGAGAATGGATATCAAGGAAGGCGTGGGACACGAAAACGATGCTTCCTGCAGCGTCGAAGAGAGATGTTCAGTGATGTCGTGGGCGGTGCACACGAGGTCGGCTTGGATCGGGTGTAGCGATGTCGTTGTCCTCTCGGGTGTTCTGGTTCCACACCTTCCGCTTTTCTCCAACTGGTTCCCTGCAATGAGGAGAGCAATGCTCCCTCATACAACTGTGAGGAGCAGTGCCAATTCGCGAAGTTCTTCAGGCACAGTTCGTATTCCATGAGTGACTTCCGTAAGTGGAACTGGACGAATTCCGTCTCCCATACCCGCAATGAGAATATTTGTCAGTCCTTCATGAAGATATCCCACTGCTGCTGCACCAATCCTTGCAGCAAAGATACGATCCCTGGCTGTGGGCTCACCTCCGCGTTGTACATGCCCGAGTACAGTGAGTCGTGTCTCAAATC
The DNA here is from genome assembly GCA_049964715.1 of Candidatus Dormibacteria bacterium. Classification (GTDB taxonomy): domain Bacteria; phylum Chloroflexota; class Dormibacteria; order Aeolococcales; family Aeolococcaceae; genus JAJZLL01. The sequence continues at coordinate 639 of JBMFXB010000053.1, read as the reverse complement.
CTGTGCGCTTTGCAAGGGTCCTGCTCACTTCTGCTCCAACAGGAGATCCCGCAAGCTGGGGCCAAACCGTTGGAACGCCCTCGATATTTGTGTTGCTAACGTGGGCTCCTTCTGCAACGACCACTATTGACGAGTTCGCACCGCTCTGATGACGCTTCTGTAGTGCCTCGACAACTGTATCAATGGTCACGGGATTTTCAGGAATGAGAATTGCATCTGCTCCTGCTGCAAGTCCACTCTCAACTGCAATCCATCCCGTCATACGTCCCATAACCTCGACAACCATAAGGCGGTCATGACTTTCTGCAGTCGTATGCAGCCTGTCAATTGCCTCAGTTGCAATTGCAACAGCAGTATCATGTCCAATGCATTGTTCTGTCCCTGAAGCATCGTTGTCGATTGTCTTGGGAAGACCGATGACATGAACCCCCTGTTTTGTGAGTTCGAATGATGCATTGAGCGTACCGTCACCTCCGAGCACGACAACAGCATCAATGTGTTGTGCATTGAGGGTTGCTATGACTGCTTCAACACCACCTTCGTGTTCATGAGGATGGAACCTGGCTGTTCCGAGTATGGTGCCACCCCGCTGGATGATTCCACGAATCCGTGTACGGGTCAATTCCTCGAACTCACCAC
>JBMFXB010000052.1:0-3128 GCA_049964715.1 Candidatus Dormibacteria bacterium | reverse complement strand
TTTTTCGCACACAACCGCGTAAACTACCAGGGGCAGACGGTGACAGTCCCGGCTAGTGAAGCATGGGGCGGCAGCGAGTGCATGTTTAACCCCAGCGAGTGGAGCAGTATTCAGGCTGAGTCCGGCGGTGGAAACAACCCGAATGCATACAATGAAACCTATACACAGCCAAACATGTCAGGCTCTGGAACAGTCAATCCACAGGGTGACGGAATGCAGCTCAACTCTGGGTTAGGTAAGTGGGAAAACTCGATGGCGTGCGAGGCTGTATGGGCTCCATCGGCATTCATGGGAAGTAAAGTTGCAATCGAGATGGCCGGAGGCATAAGCTATTTCATAGTTAACGTTGCTGTGTCAGCCGCAGGAGCTGCCGTTACCAGGTTTTACATTGATCCATGTGGCTGACGGCGAATGTGGCGATCAATCTTAAAGCACTTTGTCCTAACAAGTTTCGGTGTCGGTGTCGGGTTGCTTATTGGACTTGGCTCGAAGAAAAGCCTATGGGGCCTCGTCGTCGTGGCGCTCTGGGTGCTTGGAGCATTTGCCGTTCATTATATGCGTAACGATGATGTGGAGGAGGAAGAGAGTGTGACGTTCGGGGGACTAATGGCACAAGGAATTTACGTTCTTCCAGTTCTTATCGTCGTCGCGATAGTATCTCGCGTACTACACGCGACGCACATTTCTGTTTAGATTGTGTGAGCAGCCGATCCGTCAAGTATCTTACTAACCGGAGTTATAGAGCCGCAGCGTTTCCTGGCCGGCTCCCGGTGGTGTGGAAAGGCACGCCAATATCGCAGTAGCAATAGGGAACGTCTAGCGATACACCACTTCGGTCTGTTGCGCATTCCACGGAAAACGAGCGACCGTTGCACGGTTAAGCGAGCGGGGATTGCACAGAAATCCGAGCGAGAATATCGGAGCGGAGCGACGAGTGTATGAGCCATTGGTTTGAGTATGGTGTGTGGGTGTTGTTGGGGCAAGAGATGAGACATCATTGTTTTGTTCCTTTGGTCTTTCTCATCGAGTCACCTGACAATGTGATGCGGTGAGCATTGTGGACAAGTCTGTCGAGGATGGCATCTGCAATGGTGGGATCAGGGATGTGAAGATGGTCGAACGGAGACCAGCTCTGTCATCAAGGATGAGGACATGCAACTTGGCAAGAGCCGACAGTAATCTGGGGAATCGACCACCTGCCTTACCAAGGGCAAGGTCTGCAAGAAGCCGGGATTCCTTGGTATAGAGTGCAGAATGCCCATGACGAATTGCTGCATGGGCCAATGCACAGGCAAGGTACGTTTTTCCCACACCAGTGGGACCAACAATGATGATGTTCTGGTGGGAATCTATCCATTGGGCAGAGACAAGGGACAGGATGAGAGACTTGTCGAGGTTCCTTTTTGCATGAAAGCCGAGATCCTCAATGGTTGCCTGCTCCCGGAGTCTGGCTTTTCGCAGCTGGAGTTCAAGCCGACGATTTGCTCTTCCACTGACTTCCCTGTCCAGGAGGAGTCCGAGACGTTCATCAAAGGAAAGGTCACCAACAGATGGCATCTCCATCTGTTCCTGGTAGGCAGTTGCCATATACGACAGTCCAATTGACTCCATGGCAGTGACAGTTGGGTTCATGAACATGAGGCATCTCCTTCCTTGGCGTAATATTGTGGGCCACGTACATAGGGGTTCACCAATGTGAGGACTGGTGGATGTTCCAGAGGTTGTGCATCAAGTCCAGATTTGAGAATGGACTCCACACTCTTGTAGAACAATGAGCCAATAGTCATGGCTCGAGCACAGGCTCTCTCCAGACGGGTTTTGGAATATCTCGTTCCCAGACGAAGCACACCAAGTGAGGAGCGTAATCCTTGCCATGGGTGTGCTCTGGAAGCAAAGATAGCCTCTACACGAGCTGCACATTCGGGTCCAATACGTTCAGCCCAATGGTGGATCCGTGCAGGAGTCCATTCCACATACTCCTGGTGCTTTTTTGGCATATGGTCATACACTGTCGTGTGCTTTCCTCGTTTGGAGGAACGGGCATGGCTTGCTACTCGTTTTCCCTTGAGGAAGATCTCGACTGTTGTAGTGGTCATCCGGACATCCACACGCTCGCCAACATAGTGGTACGGGAGGGAATAGTAATGACCATCCACTTCAATGTGGTAATCCACAGGGGAAACTTTTGCTGTTTTCCATGACGCATATTCGTACTGATGCGTAGGAAGCAGTAGGAGTGCGGGTTTGTCGACGTCCAGATACATACTCAACCTGGACCCATCCATCTTGGCAAATGGTTTTGCATTCAAGGCTGCTGTACGTTCAGCAAGTGCAGCATTCAACTCTGCACGAGAAAAGAATGTTCTGTTCCGAAGTGGTGCCATGACCCACCGTTCCACCTGCTGTACTGCATTTTCTACTTTAGATTTGTCCCGAGGCTTGCGCACGCGTGCGGGAATGATGGTCGTTCCGTAATGTCGTGCCAGTTCAATCATGGGAAGCGTCACCTGTGGTTCATACCGGTGTGGGTGGGCAACACCTGACTTCAGGTTGTCGAGTACAACTGCTTGTGGGACACCGCCAAAGAATGCAAATGCATGAACATGTGCCATGGCAAACGACTCCATGTTCTGTGATGCCATTGCCTCAACGTAGATGTAATCTGACGCACCTAGTGCTGCAACAACGATCTGTTGTGTGTGCTTCACTCCAGTCTTTGGATCTGTCACATCCATTGTTGGTCCAGCGTAGTCGACAAACATCGCTTCTCCGGCCTTGTGATCCAGTCTCATGACTGGGTCAAGCTGCTTTTGCCTCGTACGGAACGTATGAGCGAACCACGAATACTGGTATCCATCTGGGTGTTTCTCTCGGTATTCCACCCACAGCAGTTGGAGTGTCACTCCCTTCTTTTTCAATTCTTTGTGGACAGTCATCCAGTCCGGAACTGGACGGACTGGTTCGGGAGGTTCTGTTGGTGTTGGAAACAACTGCAGCTCCAGCTGCTCGTCATCCAGATCTTCAGGAAGTGGCCACGTGAGTCCTACATGTTGAGCTCGATGCAGGTATTCATACACAGTCGACCGTGACAATGACAGTGCCTCAGCTATCTGCCATTGGTTCTTTCC
>JBMFXB010000051.1:0-3239 GCA_049964715.1 Candidatus Dormibacteria bacterium | reverse complement strand
TGAGACTCAATACTGCCAACGGGCCTGCAGCCCACCACCAGTTGCGTCTTATACAATACAGCGAGAAGGTCAGTGATGAGAAGCCTATAGCTGTGTTCAGTTGATCGATGTATAGAAGCTGCAGGATTGGAACGGATAGGAGGAGTAGCAGGCCAACAGCAACGAGCTTCGGCCGATCTCCATTCCAAATTGCGAGTGCTCCCAAAATGAGCAAAAACCCTAGCACTGCAGTACTTGGCACGAGCACCGAGTTTGGGATAAAGGCCAAATACAGGTAGATAATGTAGTTGAATGCAGGGTACAGGCTGAGGTTTTTTGGACTCAGGTAATGTTCTCTCATGAGGTTGTGTGCACCTTGAGTGAGGTTTCTAATATCGGAACCAGGTGCTCCAGTCCGCACTTCTATTGCGATTGCAGTGAGTGCAAGTCCCAATGCAATGAGTACGAAAATACTGGTTCGAACTTCGTTCTTGCTCAACTGATTCCTCTCTATGAAGTGCTTGCTCGCTCTAGTGTAGCTGTTGTCGTGCAAATTTTTGCGCGTGAGGCTGAAGCTCGACTGGGATAAATTCTCATGTCAGGGCATTGTTGAATTAGTAGTGGTCCAGTTGAAGGAAGCAGAAACTGTAACAACTCGGGTGTAGTTCTTTACAAGTACATCCCTGAAAGTGATTTGTGAGAAAGGATGGTGATTAATGTTAAAACCCTCTCCAACAAGAACCCATTCACTGCACTTGGATCGCGGTAATAGATCCACACTGCATTCTGATGAATGAGTTGATACTGTTGAATTCGAGGATGTTAAGAGTTGTGGTTCGGGATACCAGTCAACAATTGAAGTACCGATGTTGGATGCAGAGATGTGGAGCCAGAGGTTTCCCATTGAATCAGTAGCTGCACGATCCAGGTGGAAGACAGCCTCCCCAGGGATTGTTGCTGTCGCGGTTACAAGTACTCCAGCCGTGAGATTGGTCGGGTAGCGAGTTGTTATGGAACTTGTAGACACAATCATTGCAAGTGCCTGTGGAACAGCAAGGTAGGTCATGCCATAGCTAATTAGAAGCCATACAGCCAGTTGGGTTCTTAATGGCCTCCTGATGCTATAGGTAGCAAGAAGAATGGTAGACACGACAATTGGGACAATCGCACTTCCTAAAAAGCGTCCAAGAGCACCAAATGCTCGTTGAGAAAGAATTTGGTCAAAAAAAGCAAATGATACTGTTGCAAGTGCTGCACTCACTAGGAACATCCACTTTGGGGACCAGAGGTGATGCCAACAGTATTTGAGCTTGTTGGGTCGAAGTGAGAACAGAAGCAATACTAAAGGAAGTACTAACAGGGGCACTCCAAGGTACAACAACCTGTCAGTAACGAATTGGCCAAGAAAGAACTGAATATAAAGATTCTCAATTGACCCAAGTATAAAAGGAATTGTTGAAGCGAGATGAAAGGGGATAACGACATAGTTGGAAGGATATCCTTGAGGTTGTAACCATACGCCAAGAACTTTTTTGTTGACAAGGAGCCATGTGGCAAGAGGAATGGTGGCACTTGCAATCATTCCAAAGATAATTGCAATTCTTAACTTCCAACACCAAATTCGCTGGAGAATAATTGCAGCAGCAGCGGGAAAAAGATAGATGACGCCAGTAAGTGTTGCTAATGGAGCGAGCCCACTACAAATGAAAATGGCAACGAGTCTTTTGTTGCTTGTACCTTGAACAAATGCAGAAATGAGGAAGTAGGATAAAGCACTAATCACGAGAACAAGAAAAGTATGATTTGTAATTTGAACTGAGTCAATTACAAGACTTGGAAATGTTCCCACCAGTACTCCACCAACTAATGCAGCACTCGGGGAGTTAGGTCGGAGAAGACGAGTGAGAGCGAAAGCAAAGCAAGCTATTCCCACTAACATCATTACATTGATCATTCGGAGAACATATACACTTCCTACAGCTCCCAATAGCGCGTGTGAGGTTAGATAGATTGGAACCATTAGGAGATAATATCCAGGGGTCTCGAATGCTTCAGTTGAAAAGCGCCAAAGGTGTCGTCTATACCATATTCTTTGAATTGTAGTAGCAGAACGATTAATTCGAGTAGTAGCTGAGGGGATAGTTACTTTTGACATATGCGGCGCAGTAGAGACGTATGCAGAAGAGCCAGTCGGATGTTGCATGTCAATGGCATAGGTGACATTTGTTATCGGGGACTTCATTGCACTCGGATAATGACCCATTGCATATTGCACTATGAGGTCATAATGAGATGGCTCATCAATGGGAGACCATATTGGCATGGTCAGAGCTATCCATGAACCAACAACAAAGGAAGTTAAAATAACAATCCATAAAGTGTGGCGTGGAAAAAAGTGCTGTAAAACCCTGGAAGTGGAAGTTCGTAGAGATGCCAGAATATGAATCACTTTCTATCCGAATCAAGATTGCATTTGATAAATGAGTACTATCGCATTGTAAAGTATCTATCAATTTCGGATACTTCAATTCGGTAACTATTAGCGTCTATGGACGTTGTGTATGAGTGCTGAAGAGCCGGCAGAAAGAGCCGGAAGTCCCCCCCCATAAGGGGACTGCCAGAGTGAGATCCTTGAAAATATTCAACAACCTCAAGGAGGATCCACAATTGCCGCTAGAGCCATCATAGAGATTGACAGCCTATTTCGGGACGTACTCGATTCTCCAGACAGCGATGTGCTCCGCACACTTGCTACGATGGTAGTCAACGAACTCATGTCGCGTGATGCTGATCAAGAATACGGCGCTGCGGACGGAAGAGCGGAAGCATTCACGGAACGGCTACCGTGAGTGCCGCTGGGATACTCGCGTGGGATCTCTCGAACTCCAGATACCCAAGCTGCGTTCGGGAAGTTATTTCTCCTACTGGCTGCTCAACCGCCGTACCAGATCCGAAAAGGCACTCATTTCTGTCGTCACCAAGAGCTACCTTCTCGGTGTGTCGACCCCTCGGGTGGAAAATCTCCTGTACACACTGGGCATCACGAATATGTCGAAGTCCGAGGTGTCCGACATGGCAGTCTCCCTTGACAAGGACGTTGCTGCCTTCCGCTCTCGACCGCTCGACGGAGGTCCCTATACTGTTGTGATTGCTGATGCAACCGTCATGAAGGTCCTGGAAGACCACAGGACTGTCGGCATCCATGTGCTCCATGCAATTGGAGTCAACGCAGAAGGTAAGCGGGAGATCCTGGGCTGTGA
>JBMFXB010000050.1:0-3306 GCA_049964715.1 Candidatus Dormibacteria bacterium | reverse complement strand
GTCGATTGTAATGGGAGCAGGTGGATCGGAAGGCTGGTGGACAACACCCTTGTCCTGGACAAGTTTTCCAAAGTAGTCATCAAACGTGTGGTTCTCCTGCATGATAATAACCACATGCTTGATCTTCTGCCGTGCAAGGCGAATCTGCTCAGTTGCAGCCTCCTGTACTTCAGGGGATGCTGTTCGGAGCGAAGTTAGGCCAGGCACCTGACGTGACATCCACTCCATACGCCTGCGCTGGATATCAGGCGTGGGCTCGTAGTCACTTCCTTCTGGATGAACGTACTGCGCTAGACGATATTCAGGATCTAAACTCCGCATCATCTCCTTCGGTGATCGAAACGGTCCTGGATGCACGCACATTTGATGGTTCATTTTCACTGCCCGCATGAATGCTTTTGCCTGCGGACGCCCTTGTGGATTGGCAAACCGTCTGCCAAGCCCCATGCGAAACACCACATAACTTAACTGTCCAAGGGCCAATGTTGGAAGGGCTAGTGGAGCTGCAAGAAGCATGGCTGCTGCAAGGGTTCCCTTGTTGGTGGGACGACCCATGTGCGAGTACTTGTCTATGACTACATCATCATCACGCTCACGATTCAGTCCAAGTACGTCCTCTACCCGTGCAACTGGACCTTCCAACTTCGGAACATGAACTACAGCACGATCCATGAGCCATGCTGCAATTGTGCACTCAACACTGACAAGAGTCATCGTGGCACGAGCCACTGGAATAAAGAGACGCTGAGCAAATGCTCCTAGAGCATTCGGGCGCGATACTGGCTTCGAAACATCATCCACTGTAGTCACTCCCCTCCTGATGATGTACATCCTCCCTAGCTTGCTCTAGCGGATTGCGATGCACTCATCGAACATGGAATACTTTCGTACTTATTCCATATTAACGACATCTGTCTAGACATTTGGCGGACAAAAGTACTGAGTGTGTCGCTGTTAAGAGAAAATGTCCGCGTTAAAGGCATAATTGCTATCTCCCGAGGGATGTCTCAGCCTTTTGTACAGGATTGATGCCGATTGCTCTGTGAAGCTCGGGCATTATTGCTTTGATCTCAGTCAAAGCTGCAGCGCGATAGCCTGGCTTGGCAAAAAATTGAATAGCTGTGCTTGTTCTCTCAGTCGGAATCTCGCTGAAAGCGGATTCAAACTCGTAATCATGCAGGATACTTGTGACTATAGCAGCATGTTTCAAGACTGCAATGCGAGTACAACAGGCATGTAGCGGAAATTGCCATACCCGCCTGCAACTTGATAAGCGTCCTGTCTTCTTCAAATCTTCTAAGAAGCGCTTCACGTCATGGTCAGTTCCTGAAAAGGTAGTGGGAAGTCCATCAAGCATTGTCCAACCCACACCCTTGCTCTTGAATTGGGGATCATTCCAAAATATGTCACCGAATTGGGCTCTAGTGTGGTCAAGATATCGATAGCGGCGCAAGCTTGCTGGGCCGATTAAGATGTGTCCATCGCGTTTTTCCATGCTGCAATCATACTGGCACTCTTTGGACATAGCTCGGACATTTGGGTAGGTCCGAGTCGTTTGGGCGGAAGCTGTCCTTCCACGAGCATTAAGCTTCGATCATGGCACAGTCAGCTCAACGTCGCACACTCATTGTTGGTGGCGGTCGTGCCCCAAATTTTCCGGTTCACAGTTTGCACGACATAACGGTAAACCCAGATCCTGCTGCTGCGGCTGATATCACGGGCACTCTCGAAGATGTGCATGCTCCTTATGGCTCTTTCACAGATATCCTGTTCGAACGTGTGCCATGGCGAGCACTCTGTGATCAGAATTCATACGGAGCTCGTTGCATGTCCCTGCTTGCACCAGGAGGAACGCTCACAATACAGACAGGAATGAATGCTCCGATTCTCGATCTTGCACAAGCACTGCGACTTCCCTGTCCCAGTACGATTCTTGTCGATACAACAGGTCCCACCCTGCAACTTGAGCAACACCTTTGTGATACCCCAAATTCTCCAGCATTTTCAGGATCAGTAACAAGCAGACATCGACTGTTCCTTGATGATCCCAAGTGGAGCATGACAGATGCATCAATGCACAATGAGTTCACCAGCGCTCTCGCATCTCTGCATCTGCATTCATGTCTAACGCAATCTATTCACAGATTCATTGCTGCAGCATGCTCTTCTCTATGCCTTCCCGATGCCCCAGAAGTGTTGACCAAGACAGTTCTCGGGTTATGTTGCACAATGGGACACCGTGCAGATTTGACTGTTGGAATGATCATGGAGCTTCAGCTCCAAAGTTCCTATGCTGCGTTTCTTGGTGCAAACCCGATTTCACATGCACGAATTCCCCTACAAGTTGCAGCTGATGCACACTGCGGCACCTTTCCGATGGACCTGGAAATCATGCTCCCTCGCCGCACAGTTCGCATCCTTCAGGAACTCTCGGAGAAGCTCCGAACCACACCTGATACTGTCCTTAATGCAGCATGTGAAATGCACTGTCCATCCCAGTCGCAGCAATTCCAACCCCCTCCTCACCGGAATGATACCGCTGGATCTCGAGATGCAATATTGGTACCACTGTATCTCCTCTCCACGATCGCCAGAAATGCTGCACAAGAGAGGGTATCGACAGGAACGTATGTTGCAAATGCAGTAGATGTATTTGCTGCTACATGCATTCTCGAACCGACACAACAATCACCACGTGGCCCTCACCACTCCTCTCCGAGAGAACTACCCTTACTCCACGATGCTCACCCTACTCCTTCCCAGCCAGGATGTTGTCTTTCCTAGAAGGGTTCTGGAATCATGTCGATTGCACCGCACGGGCATTCTTCAGCACAAATTCCGCATCCCTTGCAATATTCGAGGTCTATCTTGTACCCATGCCCCGATGAAGGATCCTTGATGATGGCATTGTCAGGACACAACCTGCATTTCCGAATAGGGAATGCAGCCACGGGACTTTCCTGGAAGACTCAGGGTATGGCGATGAAAACACCTCAAGACAACCTGTTGCATTAACGACAACAACGTCATTGCCAGTTGCTCGCATGGCAGCATCGAGGACATAGCGGGCAGCAAGAGCTTCTCCACACCCCTGGCATGCACGATGCCCACTGTCGAGAGCATTCGTCCGATCCATCTGGGACTGTACTGTCATAAGCTCACTGTCGAGAAGACGATTACCTACAGCAAAACTCCCCACCTGGTAGAACTTGATGCGGGTACTCATCGGGTACTCCTCCGTGAGAGAGGAGAGCCAAACCGATGTACAGGAAGCTCTTGTCGTGGACTGCTGCCTCCACCATGTTC
>JBMFXB010000049.1:0-3469 GCA_049964715.1 Candidatus Dormibacteria bacterium | reverse complement strand
CCAAACGTTACAACCCACTGCACAGGAGGAAACAACCAAGCCTATTGCCGTGTAACCTATTCACGTACGGGAGCTCACGATTGCTGCTCGTACACCACCAACGTGGACGCTAGCTGCAACATATTCATGCAAGGGAGTTTACAAAGGCAGTTCGTACACTACTTTCGGGGTTGCTATCAACCCATGAAATGCTAATACGCTTGTAATAAGCGCACATATGAGAAGGGCCTAAGCTGTTGACGAAGCTGGAGGAAATGGTGGCGGAACAGATTTAAGCGGATTTGTAGAACGGTGATTCAATCCTTGCTTCATCTGGCAAGAGGAAGCAAGTGTGTGAAGAAGATAATATTCGGACAGGGGGCGATTCTCAGTGTTCAGGAGGCCAGGACCAAGATATGAAGAAAGTTGTGCATTAGCAAGCCACAGGTGAGCCCGAAGAATTGGGTACCATGTCGCTCCACTAGCATGAGGATTATCAGGAGCCAGTGCGAGATCATTTTGAACTACTGGCCGCGAAAAGAGTTTGGTGACAGTGTTTTGATTCAGATCCAAAGGCTTTGTGGAGCCTACGAGTTGAAGTCCGTACCCGCCGACTGACTGAAAAACTTGGGTGTAGGGAAATACGGATTGGAAAGTCCGGAGTTCAATACGGAGATCGCACGGATCTGTATATGGAATGAAGATGGACATGACACCGCCGGGAGTCAGTCGAGATCGAGCATAACGGTAGTATCCACGAGTTAGCAGTTCAGCAGCTCCTGCACTATTGAATGGGGGAGGTGCATCAGTCACGATGATGTTGTAGGAACGTGATGTATCTTCAAGATAGTTCAAGCCATCATTGATGTAGATGTGTCCGAGCGGGTTGTGAAGGAATCTTTCAGCATCCTGATAATACACTGGCATGACTTTCGGCACTGTTGGATCCAGTTCTACTGCATCTGTTTTTAATCCGAGTAGGATTGCAGTGCGGTATGAAGTTCCCATGCCAAAACAGATAACAAGAATTGATTTTGATTGTGGCCGTTCTGCATATGGAACATATACCAGGAGTTTAGTATCCACTGTAAGAGCTGTAATTCCTACACCGTTGATGAGAAGTCGTCGCTTTGCGGGATTTGGGCTGCTCACAGTATCAACAGATGCAACCACATCTTCATAGTGATGGGTTACAGCACCTGCAGCAGCAAGAACTTGCTGCACATACGTACGTTGGGTGACAGGCAGCAAACCGAGAAGTGCCATGAGAATCACAGCCGTAGACAAGCTAAACCGTGTTCGAAAGCGCGGACCCGTTGCATGTATGTATAGGAACACTCCCAATCCACTTAGGATAACTGCAATAGCTATGATGGCCACATTTGTGCCCAACAGCGGGATAAGGAAGAATCCCGACACTACTGTTCCTACGACACATCCTAGTGTGTTACTTGCATACAGTAAGCCAATTCCCCGTGCTGCATTTCCAGCCTCTCCAGTGAAGCATCTTGCAGTAAGAGGGAAACTGAAACCCATTGCTGCACAAGGAAACAGCAGCAATACAGTCTCTATATTGAGTTGAGTTAGTCCGCGGAGATTTGCAAGATATAGTGTGGGAAGTGAAAGTGGACCGATGATTGCAAGGGAGAGTCCAAGGGTTCCAAGATGTAAAGGGCCTTTCCACCCGTTAAGAAATTGGCTTCCTAAAGCAACGCCAAGAAGGTACGTGGCCAGGATTGCGACAAACACATAGATGGTTCCACCTGTCCCAAGACTGAGCGAGCGGTTCCAGAGCATTTCCAGGGAGAGGGAACAGAATCCGGAAATGAATGTGACACCCAAGAGTAGCCTTTGCACAGGAAGAATGTCGCGCTGTGTTTGGGTCGCGACTGGAACACGAACAGGCTGCTGGTCGATGTTACGCTCCCGTGCAAGAAAAATAGCGCCTATTGACGCACAAAGATTGCACCCAACTGCAACGAATACCGTCCCTTGAAGGCCAAGAAGCTCAATGAGTACCATTCCACTTAGGAGAGTCCCACCTGCAGCTCCAAGTGTATTTACCGCATACAGACGAGATATCCAATGTCGAATGTCTTGTTGGTTTCGAACAAGATGACGAGTTAGTACTGGAAGAGTTGCTCCCATGAGCATTGTTGCAGGAGCAAGTGCTGTGAACGCAAGTATGAAACGGATTGTAGCTACAATGTTCGGTGAATCCGTCAAATAAGCATGCCTGAAAACTATTGCAATCAGGTGGAAAAGGGCTGGCATGGGGAGTGCACAGCAAATGATGCCAAGCTCCAGAAAAATGTACAGGATAATTGGGCGGCGGAGGCGTGATACTATTAATCCCGCAAGGGCAGCGCCTGCTCCGAGTCCTGCCAGGAAGGCGGATACACTAGTGACAATGCCTTGGGTTGTGTCCCCAAAAAGCAATATGAGGTCATGTGTCCACACTACCTGATAGATAAGTCCTGCGCAGCCAGAGAGAAGGAAGATTACTGATGCGAGAAGGGTAACTCGCAAATTTGATGACCGATGGTGTGCATTGTGCATGGTATACACATTACCTCACTCGTATGGATATTTATTGAGGGAGGCTCAAGACGCAATGCTTTCTTGCCAGTTGGGTGTAAGGTCTTTTGATTTGCAAGGCACCATGACCACACACACGGCTCGAGCCAGATGCGATTCGATTGTGTCGCTTCGCTCATGTAAGACTTTGCCACACAAGTGTGTCTGCAAGAGTTAAATCGAATAGTACAGTTTGTTTACATACGGGTGAACACCTAGTAGCTCCACGTTGTTCGAAGATTGATGGATCTGGAGAAGGTATGTGCGGTGTATTTTGAAGGTGGAAGAGCCCATGATATAGTGTTGGATATACAGAGCAAAGGACTGAATAGCAACAGTGTCGAGGATTTCAGCTCCATCTAGAATCTGAAAAATGGTTTCAGTCTTTACTCATCCTGCCATAGGTTGAATTGTTTTATCCAAGGACTCTCAATTGTTGTCTTGTCGGTGCAGGATTTGCTCGTGCACCATCAAGGTTGAGTACATTGGGTATTGCCTTCAGGAAAGCAGTATTGCCTTCTGCTGAGTGAAATTTGCGGTCTGCGTTTTTCACAATCTCTTATTGTCGGTTCCGTGTGGAAGTTGCATCATGGTACAGTCCGGTTCCCTGCGTTACAGATGCAGCATCTTGCTCTCCTGCAATGATGAGGAGACTGCCCTGAAAACTGGATACATCTCTGTTTTCTGTGGGGGCAATGAGAAGAAGGTGGCGTAAAGCCCTTGGTCTCGTTGCCATACGAGTGCAACCAGATCTGGAGCGGCTTGATGCTTCATGTGTCATATTCCGTGTGCCATATCACTCACAGCTGCAGGGCACCAAGTAGTGCAGGTATAGACAACACCTGAAAGGTGATGCGGCTCATGGACGTACAATGACGGACTATAGAGGTAATATTCTCACTTGCTCCTGAAA
>JBMFXB010000048.1:0-3844 GCA_049964715.1 Candidatus Dormibacteria bacterium | reverse complement strand
CACCCATTGAGGAGTCACTCACAGCAGTACTCTACGATCTTCTCACGTGTGATCCCTGGCATACGGATATCACTCCTGTGACAAACGCATCTGGTCATTTTATCCATCGCATTACGTCTCCTGAGGGAAGTGTCGTCTCCACAGATCTCGTCATTCAACGTTCTGAAGGATCAGTCCGTATTAGATACTCCAGCTCTCATAAGCAGGGCAACTTCTCTGGAACGATCCGCCTTGTCTCGCAACCTGACGGGAATGGACCTACCCTGCTCCAGATCCGAGCAACTGTCATTCCTTCAGGAAAGATTATTCGTGGTGCTCGTCCTTCCCAGGCCTCGTACTATGCGCTCATTCGGGGTGTTGCGGATCGAATCAAGGCTTGTGCAACGCTCATGACATCCACGCCTTGCTCGAACCTTCGTCCTGATGTTCTCCGGGAGGCCACTCGTGTAGTACGACTCATCAGTACTACTACCCCCTTGCAAAAAGAACGTACGATCGAATAACAAAATTCACCTGAATGATTGCACCATCCTGTTGTCGTCATTCTCGCTTCGCTTATCGTTCCAGTAGGCATACCAATGTGGCCCAAAATCCTCCTCCTGACTCCTGGAGTTTATGTAATAGCAATTTTCTTGTGCGAAACAGCAATTCGTCGCTGGAACCCTATGCGTGCTCGCTTTGGCTTCAAGGCACAATACAAAACATTGGCACCCAATCATCAATGACGAGTGGTGTCAGGCAGCTCTTGTGAGCCTGTCGAGCCACTCCGTAAGTTGGAGAAGATGACTCGCATTCCCTTCAAGCCGAATCCACATTGCAATGTTGAATGGACTGATTTGCCGGGCATTGACTTCGAAAGTGACACCCTTTTGCCTTGAATACACTTCTATCCACTCCGAAACCTTGCGTGCATCAAGTACTGCGTAGGCACCACTTACCGTATAGAGAAACGGTTGAAGTTCTACATGCCTTTCACCTGCCTTTCTGAGAAAGTCAACGACATCAGGAAGGCTCATCCTGTTTGGACGGAGTACTTCCCGGGCGGGTTGTGCATCAAAACCAAGATCCATGTTGCTAGTGTACGTCAACGTATGGATACACAACACAGGAAGCCACCAATCCGTATCTCGTCTGCTACGGAGCCATCACGATGGATCAACTTGCCATAATGGAAGAGAAGGATGTCAACTGACCTTTACTAGGACTTCAAATGACCTCATCCACAGTACAGCAGATCTCCCTCTCAAGACGCATTTTCCGATCCATTGGAACATTTGCAGTCCACTGGAAGTACCTCGTAATTCTTGCATGGGCACTCATCACAATTGCTGCAGTGCTGTTTCTACCAAGCCTCTCCAATGTGGCTTCCAGTGATAACAGCTCATTTCTCCCATCAACTGCACCTGTCATCAAGGCTGACAAACTTACGAAAGCACTTGTCAATACGAAGTACGCAGAGTCCATCATTGTCGCTGCACGCAACTCTCCTCTCACTGCAGCTGACAAGTCAGCACTCAGTGCGCTAGTCCAACGTGTGAAGGGCGTATCGACAGTCCATGGTGTGACTGAATTTGGAACTTCTGCTGATGGGGAGGCTGTCCAGTACATTGTGCTGACGAATTTCAGCAGTACGAACAACAGTGGCATAGTGAGTACCATTCGCAAGGCAATGTACGCTGAGCCACTACCTTCAGGTCTCCGGGCATACCTCACTGGCCCATTTGCCTCTACTGCAGATGCCCAGAGTGGAACTGATGCAACGCTTCACAGGACACAGGTATTCTCAGTTCTCTTCATTCTTGTGCTTCTTGTCATCGTTTTCCGGAGTGTCATCACCCCCATCATCACTCTCATCCCAGCCGTGCTCGCAATTCTCATCTCAGGTCCTGTCATTGCAGAAGCATCAAAACTCGGTCTTTCTGTATCAGACATCATGCAAATCATGTTGAGCGTTCTCCTTCTCGGAGCAGGGACTGACTACGGTGTGTTCCTGATCTTCAGGACACGAGAGGAGTTATGGAATGGCCAAAATCACGACGATGCAGTCATTCGTGCTGTAGAGCGAGTAGGTGAATCTATAACCTTCTCTGCACTTACAGTCATCATTGCACTCCTCACTCTCATCCTTGCATCGTTTAGTCTCTATAGCGGACTTGGTCCTGGCCTTGCAATTGGCGTGTTTATCATGCTCCTCCTGGGGCTCACTCTTCTTCCTGCCCTGCTTGCTCTCTTTGGCACTATTGGCTTCTGGCCATCAAAGCCTCATCTCCCAAGTGCAACACCCCGAAAGAGCTTCTGGGAGCGAGTCGCACTCCCCATTGTGAAGCATCCTCTTCCCACCCTTCTTATAGGCATCGTTCTCTTTAGTGGTCTATCTATTGGAGTGATAGGATATTTCCCGTCTGGTTTTACATCAAGTTCAGGCGCCTCAGGAACCACTGACTCTCAACGTGGTGCAACACTCCTTGCAGAGCACTTCCCTGCTGCAGAAGCCAATCCTACAACGCTCGTATTCCGCTTCCCATACTCACTATGGAATTCCCCAAATGTACTGGGGACAACAACGAACATCATTGCAAAAAGTCCCTTGTTCACGAGTGTGAATGGAGCACTCAATCCCAATGGCACCCTGCTAACACCAGCAAAAATTGCTGAATTCTATGCTCTCTTTGGGCCACCGCAGGATCTCACACCGCAGCGAATACAGGAGACCCTTGCCTCACTTGCCAATACGCACCCCCACCTTACTGTAGGCACTCCAGTCAGCATGTCCTTCTCTGAACCCGAGCTCATTGCGTATGCAACGCTCAGAACATTCATCAGCCAGGATGGTCATACCGTCGTGTTCCAGACAGCACTCAAAGCTGGAGATCCCAATGGAACTGCAGCCAGGAAAGCTGTACCTTCAATTCGGTCATTCACGTCACATGTTGCTCAAACAGTAGGAGCAATTGCAAATGGTGTAGCTGGAATCAGCCCACTCAACTACGACATCAGTGCAACTGCAGACAGCGACCTTGTCCACATCATCCCAATCGTTCTCGTTGCAATTGCCATACTACTCGGGTTCGTCCTCAGAAGCCTTATAGCTCCGCTCTACCTTATTGTGAGTGTTGCACTCTCATACTTTGCAGCCTTTGGTCTTGCAAACCTCGTATTCAACACTCTCGGCGGCAAAGGTGGGCTGAACTTCATTCTGCCGTTCATCATGTTCATCTTCCTTATGGCATTGGGTGAGGACTACAATATCCTCCTCATGACACGGATTCGTGAGGAGGCTGCAACCAAACCTCTTAAGACTGCTGTCGTTGATGCACTCAAGGCAATGGGATCCTCCATCACCTCTGCTGGACTCATACTTGCAGGAACATTCGGCGTATTCGGACTTCTCGGATCATCGGAAATTCAACAAATTGGGCTTGGCGTTTCGTTTGGCGTACTCATGGATACGTTCCTCGTTCGCACCCTTCTTGTACCTTCAGCAGTCACGCTTCTCAGACGATGGAATTGGTGGCCTGCCAGCCATGGAGTGGACGCGTGATCCTGTCGTCGTGAGCTTGCCTGGCAGTATTCAAGCATATCCTTCCTGCTCGATCTATTCCTGAATACTCTCACTTGCCAAGATCTTTGCAACCCAGGATGCGATGCAGGACAAGTGCAACTTCGCTGAGAAGCCATGCTTTCAGGGTTGTGTGCGGAATTGTGTGCAAAAAGGGTTCTGGAATGAAGAGTGAACATGGGTATTATGCCACCTGGGAAGCAGATGGTGAAACGGCTGGATCGAGAAGGTTCATGGAAAGGTAGGGCTGTTCATCCAGCCAGTGCTCATGAATCTCACACGCAA
>JBMFXB010000047.1:0-3941 GCA_049964715.1 Candidatus Dormibacteria bacterium | reverse complement strand
GCGTACGGAAACTCCCGTACTATTATCTCCACACCCCGCTTATCTGCGAAGAGCCCGTTATTCTGCCGAAGTCAAGCTTGGGAGACAGCATGAATATGGAAAGTGTTTGTTGACCAAATGCCGAAAGTCAGACAGAGAGCTGTGCAGACGACCACGGAGACAAGTTGTAGTGGGAGAAGGGAATATTGTGTTGTGGTGATGAGGGCCAGCAGACCTACCACGCAAATACCCACAACAATATATTGGTGCACGTGGCTTGTTATCCAGTGGAAGTTTCTCTCCATGAGGGGTGCTACAGCAACAAGTGGAATCGTAAGGTCCTGTCCGAAAAAATGCGGATTGAGCAGGACATTGAGGAAAAGAACACAGGCTGCAATTGGGAGATAGTGTTCTGGATTTGCCTTTACGCTGAAGTATATGGCCACTGCAATGATGCATCCTGCCAAGAGCAGATCGACAACAGTTGCAGGGAGAATTCTCCCAAGTATCGTGGCAAATCCAGTCTCAAACGCGTGCGACTGAACCGTGATAAGGGAAGTGATGAAGCCAGTCACGATATCCGTGCTGGTAAACATGATACTGAGAATCCCAGCAAGGAGAAAGCCAAGTGAGACAGATATGATTGCAGGTTTGCGTAGACGAACAAGGAAATAGATGACATATCCAAATATAAGATGGGGCAATGCAATGCAGGCTGTAATGCCAAGTACGAATCCTGACCAATATATCCGATTTCGCTTCATAAGAAAGAGGTGTATCCCCAACCCAAGAACAATAATGCCATCCCACTGCCCTGTGAGGATAAGGACATTGACTGGTGGAAGTCCAAGGAGAATACAGCATGTTATAAGTGCACGTGGCCGAATTGAACCGATTGCGAAAAGGAGACCGGTGATGAACGCGATGATCTCAACTGCCACGAGGAGGAGATAGCCAGTCCTGAATGGCAGATCGACAAAGGCATGTAATAGTGGAAGTGACAGTGGTGCATCGGCAAACAGAACATGTCCAATGCCATTAATGTGTGGTACATAGCGGGCATACGCCCACAGCTGATTCGATATGGAATAGGGATTCAACCCTTTGGTATAAAGGTGTGCTGCAAGAAAGAATCCCTGGAAGTCATTGGACCAGAGTTCCTTTGTCGAAAGTGTGAAATCCTTTGCAATAGAAATGATGAACACTGACACCATTGCAATAGTTGAGATGACAAGGAGTATTACACTTCGTCTGGGTGGCATTGACACTGATTCTTGGGTCGAACTCAATGAGACTCTCCAACTCAATGCAGGGTGGAAATTGCTTCTGGAGCAGCATTTGCACATGGTGCAATGTGTTGAACCTGACAACTTCAACCATAGTACAGATGTCTGTTTTATAGACGCATCACTAGGCACAGTCCACGAGAAGTACGATGTACGCAGCTTGATTGAGATGAGAAGACTACGTGAATGTGTGCGGAGGACTGATTCTACCTTGACCCGGTCACCCATACAAGTGAAGCTATATTCGAGAACCTGTACTTGCAAGCGTGAGGAACCCTTGGGTAAGATGCAAGTGCATTTGGCAACTGTCGCTGATGCAGCTCGGTGTTGACATATCTAGTGGACTCAATGAGAGAAGTAATCTTGAATACGTTCCCCTCACCTTCTCGAGTAGCCATACTACTGCCATGTCATAATGAATCCGCAACGGTGGCATCAGTGGTCTCTTCGTTTCGTTCTGCTGTGCCTGAAGCAGAGATCGTTGTTTTTGACAATCAGAGTTCTGACAGAACTGCTGAAATAGCACGGGAAGCTGGAGCAAGTGTTCGCCCAGTCGACAAGCTTGGCAAAGGCAATGTTGTCCAGGTCATGTTTGCAGACATTGAAGCGGATATCTATGTCATGGTGGACGGCGACAACACCTATGATGCTTCAGTATTGCCTTCAGCTCTTAAGATGATGCATGACCATTCTCTTGATTTTGTGAATATCGCAAGAATTTGGAAGGGAGCGACATATAGACGTGGCCATCAATTGGGAAACAGAGTATTCCAAGCCTTTGTCAGGCATCTCTTCAACCATCCAGTCGGGGATATGCTATCGGGGTATAAGGTGTTTTCAAGACGTTTTGTGAAAAGCTTCCCCGGTCAGCCAGCAGGATTTGAAGTTGAGGCAGCTCTTACTATTCATGCGTTGGAGCTGAATGTACCCATGGGGGAAATAGAGGCTACATATTTCCAGAGAGCTGAAGGCGGTTCCAGCAAGCTACGCACATTCCGGGATGGTTCGAGAATACTGAGAGCTATTGCGAGCCTATATCGACATGAGTATCCAACTCGCGTTTTTGGCGGACTTGCTCTTGTGTGCAGCATTGTAAGCGTTGTGTTGGGGTATCCAATCGTCGTGACATTTTTCCAAACAGGCTTGGTGCCGCGATTTCCAACTGCAATACTATGTTCTGCATTGATGGTCATTGCTGCTCTACTCGCATCGGTTGGTCTCGTTCTCGACACGGTCACACATGGACACAAAGAGCACAGGAGACTCAAGTATCTCTCCTATCCAGGTCCATTTCACACTCGATCGTTTCATGATGAGTGAAATATTGTCAGCGCGCGGCCCATTCGATGGAGCTGCCTCATGCATTTCTGCAGAGACGGATGTGAAGTGCACCAATGGTAAATACCTTGCGGGAAAGGGAACGTAAGTATGAACCGTTCACCGCTAATGATGGTATTGTTGATCCTCATTCCATGTGTATTTTGCTATCAGATAGCGACTGTACTCGTTGGTCAAAGACAAGATCTTTCCGGATCACAGGTTTTGAGAGCCTGGAATACAGAAATGTCACAGCAGCAATGTCTGAGGCGTGAGGTATCGCAACGTATTCCACACCATGACACTGTATACGTTGGAAATGGAAGTACGAGTCTTTTGGCTGTAGAGCTAGCAATTGTGGTTACGCCGCAACACCCAGTTGTCTTCAGTAAGGGTTCAGCACAGTGGATACTCCGACTTGAGCCATCTTCTTCGGGATGTGAAGGGCTGGCGCTACAACTAAAACGAACTGGGGTGTCCTAGTGGCACTTCTCCTTGTACTTCTCGTTTTTATACTGGCGTCACTCATTCCCTGCTTGCTCTTCTTTGGCAGGTCTCTCCTTGCACTGTTCCTTGCACCACTTCTCACTGCAGTGTCTGCTGCTTTATCTGCCCAACTCGAAGTAGTGTTCACAGGAAGTTTTCTTGCATGGTTCATTAGCGTAGTTGTTGCAGTGAATATCGTCTCAATCCTCTTGAATTGGAAAAAGAGAATGGACAGTTCATCGTTGCTTTCAATGCGCTGGATACTCGTTGTGATTGCAGTAGTATTTCTTGAAACGGTACTGCCAGTGATTGAACTGAGGTACCCACTCAATACTGTGGATGGCTTTGCAACCTACTACCTGCATGCCCTTTTTCTTGCTTCAGGTCACAGCCATATTGTTGCTTCACTGCAGAATCCTGCGTTGTTCTTCATGAATCAGAACTACCCTTTACTTGATCCTGCATCTCAGGTTACTGCCTTTGTCATTACCGGTAATCGCAATGCACGTCTTGGCATGCTTGTTATTGGAGGGCTAGATATTTGTGCTCTCATCGTGGTTGTTGTGGGCTTGATCCAATTGGTGCCCGGGTGGTTTTCACGAAAAGTTAAATTACTTACTGTAGTTATACTTGGACTGAATGCAGTAGTTGGTTTGGCCCTGGATGCCAGTTACGTGTTTAGCGGGGATGCAGATCTGTTGTGGAGTGCATGCGCAGTTGCTGCAGTTATTTTCGGTACCTTGCTTCCAAGAAATAGAGTGCATTTTGGTATCGCAACACTCATGATTGTGGTAATTTCTGTGACCAAGAATGAAGGATTTATCACTGCAATATTTCTGGCCATGGTTCTCATATGGAGATACAGAAACGATT
>JBMFXB010000046.1:0-4188 GCA_049964715.1 Candidatus Dormibacteria bacterium | reverse complement strand
ACACTGCTCGGCTCCATTGCCGACTCTTCAGAACTCATACACCACGTCTCTGGACACTAACACCACACCCATACAGGCAACCCTGAAAGATAGTCCAATTCCAAATCCCTCTACCTCTTAATCAAATGGGCTGCATCCCTCTGGACATTCACGGTACAAAGTGCAGAAGCGTGTAATGGTTCAGCGATATTGTAAGAACAAGAAAGCAGAGAACGCCTAAAGGTCAAACATTCGACCTACAGCTGTTCTGTGCTGTGGATGCTGAATTGGTTCTTGGTTCTTTATAGCTGCATGCCGAAGCATGTCAGACTCCGGAACAGGGCCATTCTTTTGCTGGAGGGCACGAAGGTGGGTGGCAAGCGAATCCGCCCGTGATTCCATACCGTACCGAGTGATGTCCTCCTTGGAGACAAAAGTTCCGTTTACCCTGTCCGGACCGAGGGTTTCCAAGGAAAAATGCCCGATTGGACTGGTAAAACTCAGGAGAACGTCGTGGGAACAGTCAAACCACGATGCTAAAAGGAGGCGCTCCCGTTCCGGAAGCAGCTCAAATACACGGGAATTCCGGTTCACCCTGACATACATCTGCACAGTCTTCTGTATGGGATCCGGGAAATTTGCTGTCTCCCCTCGATGCACTGCTATGCGACGGCTGCCACTTGTAAATGAAAGTCCCCATGTGAATTCAAATACTGGTTTTGGCTTCCTGTCGTATGTGCATATTCCCATCGGCCTGCACTCTGCCAGCTTCAGGAGAGCTTCGGAAACGTCAAATACGTCACTAAGATGCTGGCGCCGTTCAGCCTCATGACGGCGTCGCAATGGATTCTTGAAAGGTGACAAGGTACGATTTCTCCTCTCATGTTCAAAAAGGTCATTGTATCATCAATCATAGTCCAACCCTCAGGTACCGAATGGAGTCATTCGCATTGCTCCTCACTCTACCCATTCAGAATGCAAGCTGCCCTGTGGGAACGAACCATTCGTAGGTACTCACTTGTCTCATGATCTGCATTGACCATGGCCAAGTTCTCATGACCGTCGGCAGCATTTATGTCAAATGGGTATGCTCACTGTATTTCCATTGTTGATGTCCGTATCGCACTGCAGGAACTGCAACTGCTTGACAGGGGCAAAAAAACACTTCAGAGTACACCTGTTCCGGATAAAGTGGGGTGAGCTGGTTGACAGAAGCAGCATCGGACGTTCCTTCTGTAACTCAGTGACTGACTACGGATACCCTGTTTCACGAACTATCTGCACCCATCCAAGAACTCCCCATACTCCACTACTTGAGAGACCTGGACGTGCTGCTGATGGGGAACGTCCACTCGACGAGATTAGCAACACATGGCTGGTCCGTTATGGGGAGGAATGCGCACAACCGGAACGTTTTGTTTGCTTGCCACAAGATTAAGACAGATCACATCCATAGAGCCTGTAATACAATCCTTGCAATGTATGTGCATTGCTGGAAAACACACATGCAGGTACGGTTCTAACGTATCCGTATAGCTTCTGCAGGGTCTTTCAGGATGTACCAAACTAATGCTCCATGAACCAAGAGGCTGAAAGCGGTAGCAATGTTCCACGATTTCCGAATGTTATGTAACATTTTCCCATGGCACCAAGAAATTTCTCTGCTGGCGTATATGTCGGAGTCCTCATATTCCTTTTCGGCATAGGACTTGCACTATGGAACTATGCAGACAACGCAAACGGGCTTTCGATCAGAAGCAATCCCGGTATTGCTGAGGGTACAGTTCAAAGCTGAACAACCCTACTCACCCGGGGTGGTGGAACAAGTGACCAGTGCACAGTTTCCTATATCGCTGACAGAAAAACCTACCATATCCCTGAGACATTCTATAGTCCAGTGCAAAACCCTGTTGGACAGCAGGTCACCATATACTATCAGCTGAGCAATCCTGCGAACGCGCTCACTCAACAGGGTTACACACAACTATCCTCAAATACGGAAGGAGGATATATCCTTGCTGGCATTGTCTCTGTTCTAGGGTTGGGCACTACACTTCAACTTCTGGCACGATCCCGCAAATAACCGTCCGTGGATCGTCAGGAAATGACTACCTGACATCACAGGCTCCTGCCGATGACAGATCATCATCTCAATGCTCCAATATGATTCTCGCTCCCTGTCACAGCAATTTACCGGCGTTAGCCAATTATGCAGTCTCATAGATCTGTTGCCTGCGAGAATGTTCAATGTTCACTGAAAGACTTGATCCAG
The DNA here is from genome assembly GCA_049964715.1 of Candidatus Dormibacteria bacterium. Lineage (GTDB taxonomy): Bacteria > Chloroflexota > Dormibacteria > Aeolococcales > Aeolococcaceae > JAJZLL01. The sequence goes on along the minus strand of JBMFXB010000046.1, from coordinate 1,937 downwards.
GAATTTCAGCACAGACACAATGAATTCACATGAAAACCAGCTCATGGACATTTCCATTCTTTTTCGAGTATCAGGCAACATACCTTGGATTGCATGCATCGTACAAGAACTAGTCAATTACCTGTCCGCAGTTAACGTTGGCAGCAGCACCTGTAAACGCTGAAGCATAATCCGAAGCCATTATTACAGCAGCATTTGCAAATTCTGCAACACGTGGAAGACGCTTCAGGATGGTCTGTTCTGCAAGGTTGGATTCAAATGCATCACGCGAGATTCCCTGCTCTGCTGCAATGCTGTCGAACGTCTCACTAACGCCAGCTGCATCCGGGGATCCAGAAGAGCGAAGACAGACAACACGAATTCCACGGGAACCTGCATCAACCGCAAGCTGGCGGCACAATCCCTCAACTGCTGCTTCTGCAACACTAAATGAACCTGTCAATTGCTCTGGACGACGCGAAACGATGGCAGTAATTGCCAGAATCACTCCCTGTCCTTGGTTGGCCATGTGTCTGACTGCAGCAGTCATAGTGATAAAGTTCGTCGTCAGAAGGTCAGAAACAGACTTTTTGAATTCGTCAGGATTGACATCTTCAAGGAGACAGCCCATCTGTTGGCTAGTGGAAATAGCATTGAACGATATGTCGAGCCTGCCGTGTTCGTGTACCAATTCTGCAAGATCCGCTTCGACCTGCTGTGCATTGAGTGCATCAATCACCCTGGTGTCACATTGACCACCGACCTCCCTGATTGATGCTGCAACCGTGTTCACAGGATTGAGATGATGGCCAGTCATGTGAACAAAGGCTCCCTCACGAGCAAAAGCTTTGCATACTCCAGCTCCTATGGCTCCTCCAGCTCCGTATACGACAGCAACTTTGTCTTGTAGCAACATGTACAATTTCTCCTCACCAGTGGTACCAGACAGCCCAGACATGATTCATGCTGCAAAAAAACAGCAATGACCTTTCACATGTACATCCCTGCATCACATGCAACCGTCTCATGAACATACTCCATTGATGGAATCTCTGCACATTTACGTTTCACGGAATGATAAATCAAGAATCATTCATCTGCTATATCGGTGAAGGATTGTCTTTTATCACAATGTTTGGCTTATCTGACGATCATGCTCCACCGTGGATACAGAACATTTTTCCTGACCTGGTTCTGCGTGCAGTAGCAGTACTTCTGGATCAGTCATGTCTTGTTGGACAGCTCACTCCACTGCTGCAAATCTCTTTGCAGTGTTGCAACCGCGGAAAACAATGGGCTCCATAGCATCTTCGCTAGTGGTGCCTTGATACACCACTGCAAAGACGCGCACAACATTGAGGCACAAAAAAAGAGATACCCGGCAATGACCTACTCTCCCACCCCGTTGCCAGGGCAGTACCATCGGCGTTGGCGAGCTTAACTGCTGTGTTCGGAATGGGTACAGGTGTTTCCCCGCCGCTATCGTCACCGGATATCTCTTAGAAAGCAAATATATGTGATGGAAGTTCCACCTGAGTACGATCTCTCGTACGTCATACGAAACTGGATTCATCTCACCTTCTGACAAGTGAGATAGAGTAGTCAAGCCCTCGACCTATTAGTACCGCTCAGCTCAACACATTGCTGTGCTTACACCTGCGGCCTATCACCAGATGGTCTATCTGGGGTCTTACCTAGTTGTCTAGTGGGAGATCTTATCTTGGAGTGGGCTTCGCGCTTAGATGCTTTCAGCGCTTATCCCGTCCGAACATGGCTACCCGGCTGTGCCACTGGCGTGACAACCGGTACACTAGAGGTTCGTCCAACCCGGTCCTCTCGTACTAAGGTCAGCTCTCCTCAAATCTCCTACGCCCACAGCGGATACGAACCGAACTGCTTCACAGCGTTCTAAACCCAGCTCGCGTACCGCTTTAATGGGCGAACAGCCCAACCCTTGG
>JBMFXB010000045.1:0-4888 GCA_049964715.1 Candidatus Dormibacteria bacterium | reverse complement strand
TCCTCCAAATTAATACCCCTTTCTGGAGCATCTCAGCTTGTTATGTCTATAGGTGTGTGGCGTGCACTTGCCTTAGGACTCTCAGATGATGCTGGATGATGCACAGAAGTAGATGCACAACCAGCGAGAAACACCGTAATACTGAGGAGACACACCCTGAGCATACGGCCTCTGAATATCTCACCATCCTTCTTCCGTACACATATTGTTCCCATGGGTCTTGTGCTCTCCTTCTTTACCAACTCCTTCAACTTTGACACTGCATTCTATCGCAATTGAGCTACGCCTCATTAGGCACATGAATGATTGATGCTGGAACTTCCGCCTTGGACTTCATTCACATAATGCTGGAGCACCCTCACCAACCACTGTCAGTACTGCAGGATATCCTTGGAAAAGAAATCATTTGTATGCTTCATCCTGAAATATCTTGATGATCTGTGGAAAGCACGCGCTGCTGCTGCCTCCGGATTGCCCAGTGACCATATGGACAATTGGTTACTGCAGTCTACATTCCTTCGGAACCATCTTGAAATACGGGCAAGAGCAGTCATTCAGGATAATGGTACGTATGGGTGGGGCAACAACAGGGCTGCAAGCCCGGAAGACACATAGCCGTGTTCTCCTGTCAGAACAGTCTCGGTCTTGGTGGGAAAAATCCCCAGGCATTGGCGAAGACATCGAGCATGATCCTTTGGTCATGTCCATTCACTGGTCGTGGATCATTACTGCTGGTTCGTACGGTCTCCTCATCCTTGCGTCTCTGCTACTCATTTTCTTCAGCCTGCATGGATCACGAATCCTACTACTGGCTGGAATCTGTACGCTCGCACTAGGCAGCACCGGCACTGTTGGACTCACACGAATTGCACTCCGTGGACGTACATCCCGATCAGCAATCCAGAATGTGGACACCATGAGTGGAGAACAGTTCGAGATCTTTCTTATCGGACTCTTCCGATCACACGGGTATGCTGTCCGTCACACAGGAAGGCTTGGTGATTTTGGCGGCGATCTTCTCCTCAGAAAATCAGGAGAGGTGACTGTCGTCCAGGCAAAGCGGTACTCCGGATATGTTGGTCTAAACGCTATCCAAGAAGTGCTTGGAGCCAAGGGTTACTACCATGCAACTTCTGCGCTTGTCGTAACCAACTCGACATTCTCTCGCCAGGCTCGTACCCTCGCAAGGGCCAATAATGTAGAGCTCTGGGACAGGACCAGACTTCTTCGGGCCATGGGAACATCAACCCTGCCTGCAGGAGTGACATTCAGGGAGTCCTTGGCAGAAGGTGGTGTGACAGTCCTTCAAGGAGCAGTACTGATCCTTCTGGCCGTGCTCACGGAACTTGCAGGTCCTCCAGGGAAGTGGGGTCGAAGATCACGACATTCCAGGAAGCATCACTGATTTAGTCGGTTGACATGGGGGAATGCACTGGTATGATCAAAAACAAAAGGGCCGTGGATGGACTTTCCCCAGGACATTCCCCCTCTTGGTCGAGATCTTCTCAGGGGCCAGGACTTCTTCCTCAATGTGCCAGGTGACTTCGCACACCACTGCACCCTTCTCGGAGTAACAGGGTCTGGGAAAACGACAACCGCCACAGCCCTCATGCGACTTGCCCTTTCCGCAGCCATGGCAGTACTCGTCGTGGATGCGAAGGGAGGGAGCTTGCGGCGTGTATCACGGAATGTTGCCCAAGCATTCCACCTTTCATATCAGGAGATCATTCCGGGCATGCCCGGAAGTCCAGGATACAATCCCTGCCGACTTGGTTCCCGCTCCCAGGTTGCGGACAAGATCGTTTCCTCCTTCACCCATGGAGGAGCTTCCGACATCTACCGTCTCATTGGCCAGGAGGCAATCGCCCTCCTTACTGGCTGTATCCGCGCATGCGGGGAAGAGGTATCCCTTCGGCGCATCCGGCTTGAGCTCAACAGGTACCGGATGCCAGTCCTGGCAAAGAAGGTTGCTCCTGTTGACCCTGTCCTTGCAGAGGATCTCCTCGATCTCTCCAAGAGAGGCAGGGTGGCCTACGATGCTCTTGAGGGAATGCGCTCCAGGCTTGGAGCACTCCTTCATGGAGCGTATGGGGAGCTCTTTGACACACTTGATGTCCAACTGGACCTTGAACGTTCCCTCTCTGTACCGGGTGTCACCTACATCAGTCTTCCAGCACTTGCAGTAAGTGCGGACACTGCACTCATGGCACGGGTTCTCATCCAGGACCTGAAGCAGGTCGCATACGAGCGGATCCGGAAGGGGGAGTCTTCACCTGCCCTCCTCATTCTTGACGAGTTTGCTGCCCTTGACGATCCAGAGCAGATCAATGACCTTCTCCGCCAGGCACGGGAGGCACGGATCTGCACAGTTGTCAGCTCCCAGTACCTACCAGATGAATTTTCCTCATACGGCCTACGGATGTCCCTCCTTGGAGCAGGACTTCTCATTGCCCACAGGACTGTTGCCGAGGATGCAGAAGTCATTGCCCAAGCAATCGGCACAGAGAAGGCAAATGAAATCACACGGTCCCTTGACCAGGGAGTAACAACCGGACAGGGATCCGTCAAAAGGATTGACCGCTATGTCATTGAACCCAATGCAATCAAGCAACTACCAACAGGTTCAGCAGTCGTGCTTTGCAACATGGGAACACGGCGCGTGAGAAAGATCGTGGTGCATCAATGGAAGGAGGAAAGCCATGAAGATCGACATGCATGAGAGGTTCGAAAGCTGGAGTTGTGGCCGACCAAGTGGATACCGGTCCACGGTTGAATGGATGCTTGTGGGAGTACGACGGCAGGGTTGGGGCAATCTCCTCCTTGCACTGCTTGCTGGTTGGTCAGGGATATGGATTGTACTGTGGATTGCCGGTGCAGCAGCAGTGAGTGGTGCAGTTTCCGGAACAATTGCTGCTCTCACTTCCCCAGGACTCTCCGCATCAGTGTTCGGCGAGACATCCTCAGTCCTGGGTGCTCTCCTTGGCGGTCTTGGCGGGCTCATCTCTGGGGGTCTGGGAGCACTCACCTGCCTGGTCCTTGCCTCTCCCCAATCCTTCGCTGTCTCAGTCATAGGTGGTGCGATCTTCTCATTCCTGGTAGTCTGCTACCTCATTGCAGCTGAATCCTGGATCATGAAGCTCCATGGGTACAGGCGACTATCCCGAAGGGAGAGCGAGCGTATCATGCCCATCATGCTTGTAGTCGCAAAGCGGATGGGACTAACCAATGTGCCAGAACTCCTCATCGAAGACGGAAGCAGCAAAAGTGCTGCAGCCCACCTGCAACATGTGGTGCTTGGCAAGATACTCATCGACGAACTTCCCGATGAGGCTATCGCAGGCATTCTCGCCCATGAGCTCCACCACTGGAGATGTGGGGACACGATTGGTCTCAGGTTCGTCTATGCATCAGCACTTCCGGCAATCCTCCTCTACGATCTGGGAGCTCTCCTGACGAAAACCCGGCATGGGATTCCCATCCTTCTTGGGTGGGTGGTGTTGTGGCCTGCTTGGGTAATCATGCATTGGGTACTTGAACCAGTACTTGCACACCGCTCCCGATCCACGATCGAACATGAATGTGACCTGGCTGCAAAGAAAGCTGGGTATGGTTCAGGACTTGCCCTGGCACTCACCTACCTTGGAGACTTTGAGGGAGGTACCACTGGTTGGCTGGAGGTGCTCAGAAGGACTCATCCTCCGACTGAACTGCGGCTCGAGGAGCTCGAGATAGAGAGTGGATCCCTCGAAGCATCTGCATAGCAATGGCCAAGTATGTTGTTAAATTTGAAACTGCATTATTTACCATCATCTTGCAATGAACTTGTTAGCGTCCAGAGACGTGGTGTATGAGTGCCTAGAATCCAGTCTATTAATTCGGGGAGTGTCCCTGCCTGAACTCCTGAAGTGCGAGCCACCCTTCTCCCATCCATCTGTCATCGCACTGTGGCAGCCCCTTGATTGCCTCACTTCCTGAAGCGTGTCATGAAACTGCAATGAAAACATGGCACCCTTATAGCTGCAGTCTGTTTATGCTGGGGTGATGCACCTCAATGGTGGATGGCTGCTGTCTCGCGGTGACAAAACTGAGGGAGATCGGATCTTAATGCCCCTTTCTGGACGATGGTACATGCAACCTGGGGCAAAAAGTCCCCGCACGAGACCTCGCCTTCGTCGGAGAGTCGGATTTGTTCTCTATCGGTATCGAAGGATCGCCATAATTTCTGCTGCCATCACTATCGTTCTAGTCATTCTTGTCGATCTAGGACGCATACTCCTGTCTCCCCACTGAATGCCCGGATTCCCCGTTCGTGCAGCGTCTCCTGTCAAGCTCTTCCTCCGCTGCTGAAGGATCCTGCCAGCTAGCCTTCCATTTCTGCCAAGGCTGCCTGTCACGAGGATGTCCTTACCCTCCGCTCCTTTTCCTGTGCGGTAATGTGGAGAATTTCTGTGGAACTCCATTCCACGTATCCCTTTCCCGAAAATCTGCAGCCTGAATCACGACAGATACGCTGTCCGCACAAAGCACTGCCCGACGATAGGATGTGTGCTACCCATGTCCTCTGTCCCACGTTTCAGTCCCACGTAGCATGCCACGAGCTATCCATCATGTCATGAGGAGGATTTGTTGGCTGCCTGCTCAATTTTGAGAAGCTTGTCGAGGAGCTGATTCAATGCCTCATCTTGAGCCTTGAGATGCTCCTGGATCTAGGATGCCTCATGGAATGTTGCATCAGCGTCCTAGTATGTCATCTCAGCACGCTTGTCCGCAGTACGGGTCTGGATATTCTATCCAACAATGACAATCCATCGTGGCTCTTTACTGCTGCAGGGAGGCTGATTAGCGCAATTATGGTGAAGATATATGCTGCCCACATCGTTCCCACGAC
>JBMFXB010000044.1:0-5151 GCA_049964715.1 Candidatus Dormibacteria bacterium | reverse complement strand
ACGTTCAAAGCCGTGTTTGACAAGGAGCTTCCCCACGTCACGCAGGTGGCAGATCTGCGGAATGCACGGCAAAACGAGCGGGGTTTGCACAGGAATCCGAGCGGATTGCACAGGAGTGCGAGTACATCAAACGCACCAATCTTTTGTGACTCTGAGTGCATGGAACCATGCACGCAGCAAACACCAGGAGGACAAGGATGTCACGAAGGAGAACAGCAATGAGACGTATACGGGATGTACTCAGACTTCGTTTTGCATTGGGAAAGAACCAATGGCAGACCAACAAGAATTTCGCACATGCGTGTAGCATTAGTTTCCACAGGAGTTCTCCTTGCTGAGTGTTTTTATCTACAAACAGCGTACGGAAACTCCTGTACCTTTATCTCCAGAGCCCACTCATCTGCGAAGTCCCGCTTTTCTTTCTATCATCTTGCAGAAAACAGCGTTTCTAATTTTGAGATCGATTAAGCAAATAGCAACGTTAGGTTCTGCCATCCTGCTCCGACAATTCCTGGTACGAAGGAGTTCGCAGTATTCGTCTATACCCGCATCATCGTCAGACAGATCGACATACTCCCTGAACTAGCAGCATCAGTCGTAATCACTGGCGTTCAACACATGTCTCAACGATGTCCATGCTATGTCCTGACACCCCATGTATAGTGGTTCACAACAGTCGTGACAAGTATCAAAGAGGGGCCATACCATGTCTGGAGTCACAGGGGTTCAACGAGCTGAAATACGACGTCTTGCAGTTGCTCTTCTTCCCCCAACCAAGAGCGGTATTCAACAGTGGGGTCTCGGCACTATGGGAGAGCTCTCCTCCTACAAGACCCGTTTGGCAGATGGACGATATGTGAATATTGCACGTGGAGCCATAGGTACACATGTGGAGATATCGCGAGGTTTCAGTCATGTGACTGTCTGGTTTCCCCGAGATCGTGAACTCCGTTCCCTTCGTCGACTTGTCTCCAAACAAGTCCGTTCCCAACTCCGTGCAAATAGACTCGTGCAAGCTCAGGAAAAGTCCCTTGAAGACCACTCACAGGAGAAGACTGCACGGGATATCCTTGGGTGCTAGATTCTTGCCACTCGTGGTGAGTACAATCCCTTCAGCGAGAAATCCTCACAAATAAGAGCGCCTGCGAAGAGGGAATTTACCTCAGACCGAGTGGTGCAGCATTCGCTGTTCGTAGTGGGAATCTCATTGGAACACGCACAATTTCTCCAGCGACAGTGCACCCTACTCGGGGTGTCGGTCAGCAACGTATGTGGAACATGCGCTTCCACGTATTCAGAACCTGCAAAGATGGATGCAAAGAGCTCGAGAGTACGTGCACAAAGCGTAACTCACCTCACACTACCATCCAAGCTTTTGAACGGTTTGCACATTGGTAGGCAATCATCCTTTCCCCTGACATTTTCTCAATGACTTCAGGTACCCCCAGGTCATTGCACGGTATTCCTTAGATGAACAATTCTTGCGAATAACCCATCAAAAGAGTTGAGGTTATGTCCCATCAGCTGGGAACAATACTCCAAATGCTGATGTTGAAAGCAAAAGGACCTGCTCATCCGTTTCAGAATGGTCGCCTATTTTCACCTTTGCACTGCTCAACGGAATGAAATGCTTCCTGATCGTTCCCAGGAAGTTTTCCAGGATTGCACCTGGGGGCAACCAGATTGAGCCACGAATGGTCCAGTTTGAACCAGCAGCAATAACTTGGTGCTGATCCTTCTGAACATACATGCCTGACTGCCCTTCACCAGCATATTCCTCAGATATCGGGACCACATACAAAATCTCAGAGACATTGACATATGCTTCTTGAACGTGGGCAGTAGGTTGTGTCCCGACAGTAATGGTCCCATTTGCAACACGAAGTGTCCCCGTCACATCATTGAGAAAGTCAGAGATCCTTCGAACACCAATACTCTCAAGATTGCCCTCAATAGTGAAGGAACTACCGACAATTCGCACTGAAGCCGCCATACCACTTCTCCCTCGAATTAAATTTTCTGGTGACCCTTAACACTTCCCGTCCTGCTTCACGCATACACCAGAATTCACCCCAGCGAATATGGATACACAATATCAGACCAGAACTTCACTTTGATGCTCAACAACTTCCAAACAGCTACAGCTTTGTTGTCCATTGGGAAATGAGAGCAAATGCTGGCTCCACCCACGCAGGATCAGTTAAATCAATGCCAACTTTTTGCAAGAGTGCTTCCGGACTTTTCGCTCCTCCGGTTCGAAGGAGATCCAGGTACCTTGCAACAAACGGCTGGCCTTCAGCTTTGTACTTTGCATACAGGGCAAGTGAAGTAAGATGGGCAAAGGAATATGAGTACGTATAGAACCGGGTCCCAATGAAATGGGGAATATAGGACCATCCAAGTCGGTATCCTTCCGGTAAAAGAAGTGCATCCCCAAATTCTTTCTCATTCTCAGCAAACCATATATCTGAAAGTCGGTCTGCACCCAAACTCTCGCCTCGTTCACGAGCAGCATAGGCACGCTCCTCATATCGAGCCATCATCGTTTGCCGAAAGATTGTGGCGCACGAATCCTCTATGCGCGAGGCAATGAGTGCCTGGCGTGCTGCAGGATCCGATTCCCTGTCAAGGAGATAGTCAAAGAGAAGCATCTCGTTGAAAGTCGATGCCACCTCTGCCATCGCCATGCCTGTTTCGCATTCGAATGGAGTCTGAGCTTGCTGTGCCAGAGTGAAGTGCAGTCCATGTCCAAGCTCATGTGCAAGTGTCATGGCATCATTCACTGTATCGGTGTAATTCATGAGTACAACAGGTTTCTTGTTTTGTGCGACTCCGGAACAGAATGCACCCCCTGTCTTCCCCTTCCTTGGCTCTGCATCGATACGATTCTCAGTAAAAAACTTCTCAAGGATCCCGGCTGCGTTCGGTGAAAATGCATTGACTGCACTGAGGACAAGTTTCCTCGCCTCATCGAATGTGCACGCTTTCGGTTTTCCAATGGGTGCGTACTGATCTGCGAATTGCAACTGCTGTACCCCAAAAAGAACCGCCTTCTTGCGATAGTACGCCTGGACTATTCCATAATGATCCTCGACTGCCTTCAGCATTGTTGTCACGACTGCTTCAGACAGGTCGTTCGCAACATTTGCCTGCTTCATGGGAAGCGGTGCACCTGATGTATCCACATACCTTCGAAGTCGATCCATTGCAAGGCGATCTCCGACAAGGGAGTCATAGCACTTTGCTAGGACACCCTTCCAGGGTTCGAGTGCTTCATACACTGCCTTGACAGCACGTTCCCTGAGTGCTGCATTATCGGATGTTCGGTACGCAAGAAGCTCATCTATCGTATGCTGTCGTACACCTTCTCCTGCATCGAAATTGACGACAATGCCTGAAAGAGTCTCATGGAACAGCGATACCCATGCAGACTCCGCTGCCGGAGCACGCTCAGCAAGTGCTCGTTCTTCTGCAGCAGAAAGGGTATGGGGTGCATCTTCAAGAAGTCGCTCAAGATAGTGTCGATACCGTGCCAACGCTGGTGCTCGAGAAAGTTCCCTTGCACGTGATGGAGGTAGCATCTTCCAGTCGAGTTCAAGGAAGCGGGTTGTGTTTGCGAATTGGACGCTCTCCTTCTTCACGAAGGCATCGAGATCCTGATTTGTAGTGGAAAGACTGTCCTGAGCGAGGCGCAGCTCGTTATATGAAGTTACTGCCATAAAAGCGTTGTAGATCTCGCTGAACTCGCCAAGAGCACGTGCCCATGTTGCAGCATCCCCCTGTGCAAGTTTTCCTTCCCACTGCTTGGCAAATACAGCTGCTTTCTTCACTGTATCTGCCAAATGTTCCCGTGCAGCCTCAATTGATGGCTCGATGAACGTGAGGTCCCACACCACACCAGATGCCTTGGGTCCAGCAGGAGAAGGTACACCTTTCTGCAACGATTCCACGTGCGCATTGTCCTCCATGCCAAGACCATCCATGTGGTATTTCCTTCTACTCGAGACTACGGTCTGGAGCGGATGTCTCCTTTCTTCCAAGAAGCACTGCACCACGTTCCTGGGATGCACTAAGTGACTGTCGATTCCGGCTTTGTTCTGCTGCTCGGCCTTTCACTTCAATTTCCACGTCTCCAATATAAGCTGGTGGCGGCAGGTTAGGAGTCTGCTTGAAATCAAATGCATCAAGAAGATTGTCTGCAGTTGCATCATGTTTTGTGAGAGGTGGTATGTCGAAAATAGCTTCGAGAAATGCAGGAACTGAAGCAAAGCTCCGGTACTCACCCTCATTGATTTTCTGGTCCTGGAAGATGTACCCCTTCTTTGCATACGGACTTACAACCATTGCAGCAACCTCATCACCAAAGCCGTACTTTCGGTTTGGATCTGGCGCATTTGGCAGTTCATCCTTCCAAAGCATGGTTGTTGGAGGTGCATTGTGCTGCTTGTATCCTCCCCAGTCATCGTAAAGGATGAGGAATGCTGTGTCATTCCAGTTGCCACCATCAACTACTGACTGAACAATGTCATTGAGCCATTGCTGACCATCACGCACGGTATCAGGCGAATGTTCATTCAGCGAGAAGTGCGGCGGAACGATGTAGGAAACGTCTCGGAGCTTGCCATTCCTGGCATCAGCCACAAACTGTCCAACTGGGAGGTTGTTTGGAGAGTTGACGAGATCCTTGATACCGTAGGTGAGCACACCATTGCCATAGTTGCCCCAAGTCCTTCCTGTGAACTCAAGACGGTGCGTGACAGTTTCCACATCGAGTGGAGGTCGTACTGGATCCTGACGTATCCACCGGACAATGCCACTATGAAAGTTGTCAAGAAGTCCCTTTGCAGTGGCTGCAATCTGGACAAGATGGTTCACATGTGATGGTCCACGTTGGAACTCATGGAAGTGTTTCAGGACAGCATAATTTTTGGCGAAGTATGTGGTAACTGGAGTTATTGTCGGATCGTGGTACTCATGTACTGCCATGAACTTCTGGTACCGGTACGACCAGTTGCCATGTGTTGGCCACCATGCGAAAAGATACTTTGGTGGATCGTCAGCAGGGTAGACTGGGTGCTTGTCGATTGTAATGGGAGTAGGTGGATCGGAAGGCTGGTGGACAACACCCTTGTCCTGGACAAGTTTTCCAAA
>JBMFXB010000043.1:0-5788 GCA_049964715.1 Candidatus Dormibacteria bacterium | reverse complement strand
CCCTGTCGCCAAACACTACATCTGGTACCTACCGGAACCAAATGGATATGCAGATTGATTAATTCTTCAATACCATGGCCCTTTCTCTTTTGGAGAGCTTTTGCACACAATTCTGCACACAACCAACTTGGACGCTGGCATTCTCAATAATGCCCTGCTACGGAATGAACCGCCACCATCCCGATGGTTCCTCCTGGAGTCGGCATGAACTCCCGATATAGGTTCGGATTATCCGACGCGCAACACAGTCCTTATCACAAGGAAGGTAACGAAGTAATGATGTAAGTAGACAGACTAGGTCTCTCATATAGGAGTGCAGTGGTCAATGCTCGGGGCCTACGGGCTTCCTGCCTTCCCCCATGAGCGCATCATTGTCGGCGTGCTCTAGGCTGTGTACGCTCTTGGGGTAGCTGGGGTCGGGTATTTGAACAGAACCCGGGTCGGGCGGTATAGCTGGTGAAATTGGGGCAACTTGATTATGAAACGAAATGCATGCGTACGTTGCTTAACGTAGCGACTTAATCCGATATTTATGTGAACATCTATTATCAATCCAAACATAGGTGCAAACCTGCAACACCATGAAGTCATTCGTCCGCATCTGCGTGGCCGTCTTGGGGGTGATCCTCCTATCAGCCTGCGGCTCGGTGGCCACTCTGCCGACATCAACTAACGCCATTCCTCTGCCTACGCCTTCTCCTAGCGTCGGGTCCTTCTCAGCATCAATAGCTATGTCAGGCGCCCCATCCAATCTGACCCTGCCGACTCCCGTCGGATTCCAGTACCGACCAGTCAGCGACTTCACAACGCCTGTCTCAGAATCTCAGGCCGAAACTATAGCTTTGCGGTATGGCGATCAAGTTGTCGCCACAACTGCACCAATAGCCATTGTAACGGCATCACTCGGGCAATACAATGAGAACAATCACTGGTACCACATCCCAACCACAACAGCCTGGCTCGTTCTACTTCATTCAACATCGATCATGCAGGAGAAAAATGGTTCTTTTGTTGCCCCCTGTGGTTATGGTATGCAGTGTGGTGGTCACTACATGCTACTCGCCGTTAATGCTTCGTCTGGTCAGGTAATTGCACCGTTTCTAGGAGGCGTCTTTGGCTAAGACAAACCATCGTTCGGCCAGTCTCTCTATGAGACTCGTCAAGTCCCTCTAAGTCGTAGTACGTGCAAGTTTGATGATTTACCCGATGCGCTGGCAGCCGCCACCGTATGGGTGTGTATAACTTTGATACTCAACGTGGCCACGGGAAGAATAAGTCCACTAATTAGTGCTCTGTAGAGTTTACTTCGTCGGTTTTGCACTACTTGGGTCCCACTGGTGGTTTACTGGGATGGAGAACATCCATGAACTCATCAATTGGTTGGCCAGTCGTTGCGTTTATTGTTACGTAGACATACTCCCCCGTTGGGTTCGCGTTGGGAGTGGTGATCGAAAGGGGGCTCACATTTACAACCCAGACGTCTTGCCCTGAGAGCGGCATGCCGTATACGTTATGCATGGCCCCATAAACGGCCTCGTCAGAGACAAGGTCGGGATTGAAGACGCGCGCGTACTTGTTTGCAGCTGCGATCGCCGCCTCTTTGCTTACGCCTGACGAGGTTAGCGCAGTTGTGAGATTTATGTTGCTTCCAAGAAGTATTGCCGTCGGTATAGTTTTCATGGTTACCAACGAGAGGCCTGCTTTTACCTCGCTCGGAGTTAGGCAGCTTTGTGGGGACGGAACGGGTGTTCCAGGAGAGGGACAGAGAGGCATTGTCGCAGTATTGACATCCACTGCTGCTGCAGTACCACATGCTGTAATCGCTACTACGGTTAGTAGAGATACTAGCGCGAGGGCCAACACTCCTCTAGCACGATGTGTTATGAGATGTTGTTTTGCCATTATTCCCCATTATCCGACTATCGCCCCACGTTACGAAACGTATGCATGCATTTCGTTTCACGATGAATTCTCGAGTTCCTCAACAGCTATACCGCCCTATCCGCTGCCTGTTCACGTGCGCGGTGCCAGCGACGACTCCGGCGTACGCAGCCCAAAGGATGTTCAAGAGGTTGCGGTAATGCGGCTAAAAAATGCCTATCGGGAATTGCGAACATCTGACGGCGTCGCAGGAGTCTCACGTTCCGTTGGAGGATTTACCTTCCTTCGTCGGGCACTCCGGACAATGTCAGTGGCAAACGGAATCCGTTTCACGACAGACTTTGCCTGCTGGATGACCACGCGTCTCATACGGGATGCCCTGTATCCAACAGGCTTCGTACGGAGTGCAGTCCGGTACGAACCCATGAGTCCAAGTAGGGTCATCCTCTCAAGGACATCAGCAAACTGGAGCTTCTCCACTGCATCCTGCACTGTAGCTGTAAACGTCTCTGCAGTAGCATTCCAACTTGCTTCTGGACGGTTGGCAACCGGTGTGTCCGAAATGGGCACTTCGGATTCGAGAGAACGGCGCACCTGAGTGACAAGATCATCATCGTCAATGAACCACTGCACATGTTCACTGCATCCTGTACGTTCAGCGACCTCATGAGCTACGTCCGTTGACCGAGAGACTACAGGCGTACCGTATGCAAGTGCTTTCACAAGCGGAAAGCCAAACCCCTCGTACGTCGATGGCAGAACGACAGCTGCTGCAGTGACATACAGACGGACAAGGTCCTCTTCGGGCAGTGAACCTGTCGGAACAGAGCGGACATTAGGACGCTGAGGGCCATCGTATCCCATCGTGTAGATCAGGTAGCCAGGAAATGCATCTGCAAGACGCTGGACAGTTGGGGAGACCATCTTGTGTGCAAAGGCATTGCCTGGCACAACGATGGTCTTTTCACGCTTCGTTCCCGTTGCACGTGAGCGGACCTTTTGAACCTTGGGCTCACTCACATATTCGCCTGGATCGCACGAAGGTGGAGCAATGTAATCATGTCGGTTGTCACGGCATCCAAACCGGCTCTGGAACGTGGATCTCGCATCCTCCGTGAGGAAGCCAATCGATGCAGCAGTCCGTGCAACGAATTCCCACATTGCATGGAGTTCATGGTTCATATACCGGATGTAGTAGCAGTCATCAGCAATGACATCGAGAAAGTAGTATCCGACTGCAGCTGCAACGTCATTAAGAGAAAGGAGTGCATTCCAGTCAAATGGCTGGGCAAGACTCAGTGCAAAAGGATACGGTTCAGGAATGTCCTCGAAGGAAGCATAGACAGTATGCCCAGCTAGGAGGCCGGAAAGACCATGAAAGTCGACTGCTTCCCGACTGATGACTACATCGGTATCAAATTTCTCTGACCAGGATTGTGATGAAAGGAGTGCTCGGAGCACACCGATGGCAAACTCGAAAGTACCGTTGTAAAACGGTCGGATATGACTGCAGTCAACAAGGATGTGGCCATGCGTGCGTGCAATGGTGGTTGTCTGTGTAATGAGCCGCTCAGCAAGGAAGTACGGTGAGCCAAAATACTCTCCAACTGCCTTCAGAAACTCTGGATATCGCCCGTAGAGAATTTTCCTGTGTCGTGCATCAATGCGGCTTTTACCGTGCCCAAATGACTGGGAGCCTGTATGGGGCGCTAGTGCATGGTTTGCCATGACACACCGGTACCCAAGCCGGTTGGCACGGAAGATGAGATCGTTTTCCTCGTTATAACCAGGCGAGTAGATTTCATCAAGAAAGCCTGCAGCTGCTAGCACCTGCCACTTCACCAACAGACAGAAACCAGTGAGTGTAGGCACGAGCGTGTATTGAGGAAGTTTTGCCATGAGTTCTGGCATGGCAGCCATGTCAGAACTCTCGTAGTATTCCATCATGACTTGCCAGGGGAGTGTTGCAATGCTTGCATCAGTGGAACGTGGTCCAACAAACCCGAATTTCTCATCCAGTGACGCTATGCGAGCCATCTCACGAAGACATCCCTCCGTAAGTTCTGCATCCGAGTTCAGGAGCACTGCATCATGATGGGCAATCCGTGCAGTCCTGAGTCCAGCATTTGCTGAGACAACAAACCCGCAGTTCACAGGATTTGTAAGGAGGTCGCACTGGATACCTTCTTTTTGCAGCATGTCCCTTGCATGCGCAAGTGCAGCAGCAAGTTCACTGTTATCAGGGCTGTCATTGATGAGGAGCACAGATGCATCGCATTCCCTGAGTTCATGTGCCCGCTTGACCAGCACTTCCTGCTGGAACGTTGCGAGATGGGGATTCTCGTAGAACGGAATGATTACAAGGAGTGGTGCTGTCATCGGTATGGGGAACTCTGGTACTCAGTCATGCAGATTCATTGTACGGAAGGAGACTCATGGTTCCTTGTGGTAATGTCTGGCACGATACTGCCGGTGCCGCTCCTCCTTCCGTGCTTTCTCCTCAGCTACGTGGACAATGTATGCACTGACATCAATGGGTTCGAGGTCGCGAAGGGTTTGCCAACCAAACTGGTCCCGTCCAAGATCGAGGAGGCGTGTAAAACACGCTGCAGTTGCCTCAGCATCCCCGTAGGCGAAATGGGCACCACGGTTCGAGACTCCCAGTCGTATGCACAGATTCTCAAGACTGATGGTTTGGGGAAGTTCCCATATGCGTTGAGCAAGCCGTGAAGTATCTATCGTGTAGGTCGTGATGGGTGCACCAGCAACTTGGGCAATGAGTCTACTGTCGAAAGCATCGGGACTGTGCTCGACAGTCACGCCATGTGCTGCAAGGGAGCGAAGGAGATCAATTACCTGGTGCACATGAGGAGCATCATGAAGCATTCCCCGAGAGATGTGATGAATTCGGGCTGCAAATGGATTGATATGTGCAGTGGAGTGGACAAGGGTCTCAAGTCTGGCAACAGGTGCATTGCGATACATGCCAAGAGCGCCAATCTCAATGAGCTGGGCAGGAGCATGCCCCTGAGTTTCACAGTCAACAGCTACTGCGTACAGATCCGTGAGGAGTGTGTTGAGCGAAGGAGTACGGGGAGAGGGGCTCTCCCACTGATGTGAGACTACAGGAATAGTCCGTTCATCACTTCCCAGACGGGAGATGAGTGCACGGACGGGACCATGGTTTGCGTCCGAAGAATCAGTGTGGAACATATCGTGCCCTGGTTGAGGATCAGCCATAACTGACTCCGGAGTGCAGTACGTGCAAAGCCTTCGCTGCACCACCTGGGAGGATTGGCGTCGTATACTGGGATGAGTACAGGGGGAATTTGCTGCGATGAAAGCAGGTGTGGTCACCACTGAACTCATGGGAGTTCGATCCACTGGATCTCGTCACACAGCTGACCGTTTGCATACTGATGCTATAGCACATCTTCTTGCTATTGGCGTGGATTATCGTTCCACTCCAATTGGTGTACGGGAAAATGCTGCTCTGGTTGCCCGTGAAAGTGAGCAGATGATGCGCTACATTGTCGGGCACCTCGATGTCACGAGCTGCATGATGCTCTCCACCTGCAACAGGACCGAGCTCTACCTGCTCATGGACGATCCAGCAGCAGGGGATCTTCTCATTCCGACTCTCGCAGAGCTTCTTGTAGGCGAAGCGAGCATGGCTCACCACGTCCAGACCTATGCCAGTGAGGCTGCACTCCTGCACCTCTTCCGTGTTGCTTCAGGACTAGAAAGCGTTGCACTTGGCGAACCACAGATACTAGGACAGCTGAAAGATGCTGCACAACTTGCCCACCAGAATGGCACCCTCTTTGGTGCACTTGATCTCATTATCCGTCAGGCTATTTCCGCAGGAAAACGTATCCGTACAGAAACCCCCCTTGGCTCACGGGCC
>JBMFXB010000042.1:0-7356 GCA_049964715.1 Candidatus Dormibacteria bacterium | reverse complement strand
ACGGAGTCATGGAGTTCTGTGCACAGTATGTTCTGTTCTTGGCTGTACTCATTCTCCTTCCTCTTTGGACTAGACCAAATGGACTCCGGCCGCTTGTGGCAGTGGTTGTTGGTGCTGTTCTTGGAATTCTCGTATCAAAAACGATTGGACATGTGTGGTATGAGCAGCGTCCATTTGTGGCATACCACTTCACGCCACTCGTTGCCCATTCAGCTGATGCATCATTTCCATCCGATCATCTCATTGCCTTTGGTGTCATGACTGTGTGTGCATGGTACGGGTGGAAGCGACTTGGAATTGCAATGGCTGTTGCAGGAGTTGTTGTTGCATTTGCTCGGGTGTACATCGGTGTGCACTATGTCGGTGATGTAGTTGGCGGTGCAGTCATAGGGGCAGCCTGTGGAGGCATTGCCCTCTGGATTACAGGACTTCCACAGGTAAAGAATCTCATTGAATGGTTCGATGGGAAGCTCCATGCATGGGAACTCCGCCGGGTGTAGCCAGTGAAGAGAAAATATGGATCACTGCATTCAATCAGCATGCAGGTGATGTAATTCGAGCTTGCGCTAGTCACTCTTTCCCAGTAGGGGGATGTGCACTTGCTTCTTCCTTTGCCCGAACATGAGATTCAGGCGTGGAAGGTTCTTTCCCTACGACTGGGACTGTCCTGCTCCAGGCTGGGCTCTTCTTCCACAGAAGAATGAGAAGGGGAACGCCAATGACTATGCCAACGATTCCTGACCACTGAGCCTGTTTGAGGCCAAGTAGGACAACTGGTTCAGAGGCACGAAGGAAGAAGATGAGAATCTGACTCAGCGAGTACAGACCAACGTACGTGATTGCAAGAATTCCTGCACGATTCGGGATGCGTTTGCGTAGTGCAAAGATGATTGCGAGAATGATGAGCGTACCGATTGCTTCATAAGCTGCAGCTGGCTGATATGGGACACCGCACTGGAATCCGGGCTGCAGGACAGCACAGTGATCGAAACCAGTTGGAAAGACATACGCCGTTGCCCAGGGGAGGTTGCTTTTTGTGCCAAGAATGTCTCCATTTATGAGATTGCCAATCCTTCCTATGGGCTGCCCGATCACTGCGAAGACCGCTCCAGCATCAGCAAGAAGCCAGAAGGAGAGGTGCCGTCTCCATGCGAGTACTGCCATTGTTGCGAAGCCAGCAATGATGGCTCCGAAAAAGGCCATGCCACCCTGCCAGAACGCAAGAATATCCTGTGGATGGGTGAGGTAATGAAGAGGATTGTTCTGTACATCGTAGTAAAGACGAGCCCCAATGAGACCAAAGATGATGACGATGATGGCCATCTCCTCAGAGGACTGTTCGGAGACTCCGCGCCTGCTCAGATGACGACGTGCACCGAATATGAAGGCAACAAAAAATGCAATCGCATACATGATGCCGTACCAATGGATGGAAAGAAATCCGATGTGAAGTGCCACAGGATTTACATTGATTGTGAGATAGCCAGTCATAGAGTCCCCTTTGATGCTGCTGCAATGTCTAGGATACGGTAGCTTGCGTGGGAAGCGAGTCGCTTGACTGAGTACCCACTGTCAGCAAGGAATCGTGCAAGCGAGTCTGCTCCGAGATGCTTCGAGACAACGATGTACCCATGACCTTCAGGAACAAGCCTGTCGAGCCATGTGATGAGAAGCTCGTGAAGGGCATGTTTCCCAATGCGAATGGGAGGGTTGCTGTAGATGGCGGAGAGTGGCGTAGGAACAGTTGCCGGATCATCATGCACGAAAACGTTCGTGAGTGAAAGCCGCTTCGCATTTGCTTTAGCGAGTTCGCGAGCCCTTCCATTGATGTCGATGGCATGTACGATGCACTTCGGTGATCTCATGGCACACGCAACAGCAATAGCACCATAGCCGCAGCCTAGGTCGAGAATGTCGCCCTGAACCGGGACTGGAGCACGTTCCAGGAGGAAGCGTGTCCCAGGATCAAGACGGCTGTTCGAAAAAACATTCGTGTCTGCCACGAGATCGAAGGTGAGGTCTTGGAGTTGGATGTGTACAGGTGTTGGCCTTGAAGCAGTTGATGGTTCTGCATCAAAGTAGTGCGATGGTGTGTCACTCTCCTTCGCCATCGTTGCCGTTACGCGTGCTGACTGTAGTCGTAGAATCCTTTCCCTGATTTCCTTCCAAGATATCCGGCTGCAACCATTCTCTTCAGGAGTGGGGGGGGCATGTATTCAGGTTCACCATATTCCTGGTACAGGGTTTCACATACGAAGAGTGTGGTATCGAGCCCAACGAGATCTGCAAGTTCCAGTGGTCCCATTGGGTGTCCACAGCCATACTTGATGCCAGTGTCAATGTCCTCTTTCGTTGCATGGCCAGCTTCAAGCATGCGGACAGCATGGGTGAGGAAGGGAATAAGGAGGAGGTTGACAACGAATCCTGCACGGTCCTGTGCTTCAATGACAATTTTGTCAAGGGATTCTGCAAAGCTTTTTGCATCAGCAAATGTGGTGTCACTTGTGGCTATGCTACGTACCAGTTCAACAAGCTTCATGACGGGTGCAGGATTGAAGAAGTGGATCCCGACGACACGATCCTGACGTTTCGTAGCGGCTGCGACCTCAATGATCGGGAGTGATGAGGTATTTGTTGCGAGAAGTGCACCTTCAGGAAGAACGCGGTCGAGGTGTTCGAAAACCATACGCTTCTCAGCGAGTTGCTCAATGATTGCCTCAATAACAACAGTGCATGCAGCACAATCATCAAGATCTGTGGAGAAAGACATGCGGCCTTCAATTTCGGTTCGTTGTTCTGCTGTGAGCTTGCCACGTTCCACAGCAGTAGCAAGCGACTTTGCAATCCGCTTTTGTCCACGCTCGAGAGCAGCCTCATTGAGCTCGACTACGTGTGTCGTATAGCCGCTTCGTGCAACGACTTCAGCAATGCCAGAGCCCATGAGCCCTGCTCCAACAACACCTACATGTGTAACCTGCATGACTTGCTGCCTCCAGTGAGGGATGGGTGTGTCGTGTGCCAAGATCTGGCACCATGGATACTATGACAGGTTCCCGTTACCTTATGATCGTCAGCAATGATCTCCTGTTTCGGAGTCGGGTCGAGGCAGTGCGAAGCGGCTTTCACGGTGAAGTAATCGTGCAGGGCAATGTGAATGACCTTCTGCCAAGCAGTGTGGTTGTCCTTGACTGCAATCGTCAGGTTGAACATCAGCTCGCGGTTCTTGCTGGAATGCCTGCTGCAATACGGAGTGCAGTCACGGTTGTTGCTGTCTGCTCGCATGTTGATACAGCAACACGAGCTACGATGAAAGCAATTGGTGTCTCAGTCATTTGTACAAATGGATCCATGCAGCGTGTACTAGCCCGGATATTGGGAAAGGAGTTGAATGACGCATCCCACACGTGAGAGTTCCTTAGGGGAATATCTTGCAGTCGCTACTTCTCACATGCAAGAGCATCGTGAGTGGTTTCATGCACATCCAGAACGTGCCCACGAAGAGATGCAGACAACGAATGAGATCGAGCGTATTCTCCAATCCTTTGGATATGTGCCAAGACGAGTTGCAGGGGGTGTCGTTGCAGAGACTGCTCCGCACGGCCCATACCGGGCTTATCGAGCAGATATCGATGCACTACCGATACAAGAGATTGGTGGTCGCTCATATGGTTCAACAGTGCCGGGAATGATGCATGCATGCGGCCATGACGGACATATTGCCATTGCATTGGCAATTGCACGTTGGGCTATCACACATACAGATGAGTTGCCTCACCCAGTCAGGTTTATATTCCAGCCTGCTGAAGAAACTGCATCAGGGGCTCGTCCAATGATTGAGGAAGGTGTACTGGATGACGTACGCGATATCCTTGGAGTTCATTTGTGGAGTCCACTCGATGTAGGGACAGTTGTTATCCATGATGGAGCAATCTTTGGAAATGTCGACCGGTTCGATGTTGTTGTCCATGGAAAGGGTGGTCATGGAGGACTTCCTCACCGTACAAGGGATCCTGTTGTTGCAGCTTCCCACATGGTGACTGCACTCCAGTCGATCGTGAGCAGGCGCATAGCACCGTTCGATATAGGCGTTGTAACAGTCGGTCGCATTGCTGGTGGCACGGCGTTCAATATTGTTCCTGACGACGTTGAACTGGAAGGTACCATACGGTCATTTGATGTTCATGTCCAGGATGCCATCCATACGGAACTGAGGCGAATCATCAGCGGAATAGCCTCAGCGTGGGGGGTTGATGCTGATATCCACATCCGGAAGGATTGCCCTGCAGTAGTGAATCATCCCATGATGACTGCTCGTGCCCGGAAAGCTTGTCATGCAGTAGCTCCACGCCTCATGGAAACAGCAACTGACCCTGTGACAGTCGGAGACGACATGGCACTCTTTCATGAGAAGGTACCCGGATGTTATCTCCTGGTTGGATCAGGAAATGGTTCAATGACTGACAGGGAGCATCACCAGTGTGCTTTCGATCTTGATCCGCGTGCACTTCCCCTTGCAGCTGAACTCTGTATCCGTACTCTATTGGAGCTAGATGAGTAATGCATTTTCCTTTTCAGGATCCAAACGCAAAGGTTGAGGGTGGGGCGGCTGATGTTCTTGTCCCACGGCCAGCAAGTGCTTCTGCTACAACGACAGCCATTGTCATGGAGCTTGAGCATGCGAATTATCTCGGGTTCATCCATGGTGGCGAGATCATGCGGCTTGTGGACAACTGTGCTGCAGTTGCTGCACACCGGCATTGCAAGAGACGTGTCGTTACAGCAGCAATGGACGACATGAGTTTTCTTGTTCCTGTGCATTTGGGAGAACTGCTCACTGTGAAAGCCATGGTCAATGATGCACACAGAACGTCAATGGAGGTTGGTGTTCGAGTTGAGGTGGAGAACATCCAGACTGGGGTAATTCGTCATGTATCGACAGCATATCTTGTGTTTGTTGCACTCGACGAGGAAGGGCATCCTGCCCAGGTACCGCCAGTTCAGGCTGATACCCCAGACGAAGGAAGACGACAACGACAAGCCCAAGTCCGTCGTGAGCAGCGCCTTGCACGCAAACAAGCCGTTGAGGATGTTGCACACGAATAAACAGGTACGATGAGAAAAGAATTGAGTGAGGGAGGAAGGTGGAGATGTCAGTCAAGTCTGTTCAACCAGTGATGACGATGCCTGCAAGAAAGGCTACCCATGTGCAGCCTACAGGACGTCAGTTCGTACGGTTTGTGTTTGGTAAGCTCGATTCTGCGTGGTATCAGCTCTCTGAAGAGAAGCGGCATGAGGCACGCGAAGCCTTTCGTCATATCCTTCACGCTTTTGCCTCAGGTGAGACAACCATTCTTCGCATGTACGATCTCACAGGTACGAGAGGGGATGCAGACATCATGTTCTGGTGCGTTGCTAATGATCTCGATGATCTGTACCGCTTCATTCATGCACTTCGTGGCAGTGTCCTTGGTCATTATCTGTCCTTCCCGTACAGCTACTTCTCGATGACGAAGCGCAGCACGTATGTGGAAAACCATGTACATGAGGGCCAGGAGGGAACGAGTGATCGACTTGTTATCCATCCAATGAACAGGAAGTATCTCTTCGTGTATCCGTTCGTAAAGACACGCGAGTGGTACAGGATGCCCCAGGATGAGCGTCAACGGCAGATGGATGAGCACATTGCCATGGGACACAAGTATCCATCAGTGAAAATCAACACAACGTACTCATTTGGGCTCGATGACCAGGAGTTTGTCGTGGCATTTGAGAGTGACAGTGTGTCGGATTTCCTGGATCTTGTTCATGAGATGCGTGCCAGTGAGGCATCTGCATTCACAGTTCGCGATACACCGTCATTTACGTGCATGCGAGTTGAACTCAACGAACTTGTGGAGCTCTTCTCGTAGGAAATCCAGTTCACGGCAGCTGTACGGGACTGGAGAAGAGCCAGGACTCTGGACTCAGGCGAGAACCTCACCGATGCTTTGCTGACGAGCGATCTCAGCAAAGTACAGTGCTGCTGTTGCCCGATTTGCAAAGGCTGGGTCTCCAAGCAGGATGACCCGGGCATCCTTGTACTTTTTCCGGAGGCGTTCTGCCATGGCAGGAGGAAGGAGCCTCAGGCGCTCTTCACTGCTGTTATCGAGATTGTCAGCAAGTTTGACAATGCGTCCAATGGGATTGAGGGCAGCGCGGTGAACGAGTTCTGTGTAGTCTTCCCTGGGCCGTTTGGTAACGGAGAGGATTGCTTCAACGATGTGTCGGGGACATCCTTTTGAAAGAAGGTCCTGAACAGTTAGATCCGTATCTTCGATGGCATCGTGGAGTACTGCAGTTATCTGGTAGTCCCGTCCGAATGGTGCAACAGCGTCCATGACGCGAAAACAGTGGGTAATGTATGGTGCTCCACTACCTTTGTCAGGCTGACCGTCATGTGCACGTACTGCAAGTGCAATTGCATCTTCAAGGGTGAACATGCGTCTCTCTCCTTCTCCACTTCAATCATACGCCATGGGGAGTTCAGATTCCAGTGCAATACATGACCCCAGTGGGATGTACTACACTAACAAAGTTCCCATAAAACACCTGAGAGCACGGTTGCACGGGGCTTGACGGATGGGAACAGACATCTGTAATATTGTTAACTTGCCGGGTCTTGCTGAACCGGATGTGTCTTCGAGTTGCCAAGGTATGCCTTACTCTCGATTGCACAGTGCACATTGACAATTGAAGAGTGAAGAGATAGTGAAGTGAATGATATGTGCCCGCTTCATATCACATTGATATGGAGCGTTCCTGTCAATCAATGAAGAAATTCATTTTTTGTACGGAGAGTTTGATCCTGGCTCAGGATTAACGCTGGCGGCGCGCCTAAAACATGCAAGTCGAACGTGGTATCACAAGGGGTAACCCGAATGATATCTAGTGGCAAACGGGTGAGTAACACGTGAGCAACCTACCTTCGAGATTGGGATAGCTCTGAGAAATCAGAATTAATACCGGATACGTTCGTTCCTCGGCATCGGGGAACGAGTAAAAGATGCAAATCGCTCGATGACGGGCTCGCGGCCTATTAGTCAGTTGGTGGGGTAACGGCCTACCAAAACATCGATGGGTAGCTGGTCTGAGAGGATGGTCAGCCACACTGGGACTGAGACACGGCCCAGACTCCTACGGGAGGCAGCAGTGAGGAATTTTCCGCAATGGGCGAAAGCCTGACGGAGCGACGCCGCGTGAGCGATGAAGGCCTTCGGGTTGTAAAGCTCTGTCAGAGGGGAAGAAGTTCTGACGGTACCCTCTGAGGAAGCCCCGGCTAACTACGTGCCAGCAGCCGCGGTAATACGTAGGGGGCAA
>JBMFXB010000041.1:0-9384 GCA_049964715.1 Candidatus Dormibacteria bacterium | reverse complement strand
ACTCGTCACTATCACCCATGAGGCAGCTGCAGCTCCTGCTGCACCATTAAAAACGAGACTACCTACAAGAGTGAGGAAAATCCCCAAGCGAAATCTGGCGCTGAGCAGCAATGTTTTAACGTGAGACCAGTGTTTGCCCATGTAAGGTCAATTATGCACCTCATTCCACTTATTTGTACGGTTGATCCTTAACAGTGATGCAACACCATGGTGACGTATTTCCTCTTCTGGACTGCATCAAAAAATGCAGCCCTCGCCAGTGGCAAGTATGCTGAAGAGATCAGATCGAATGATTAGCCAATCCGTCCCCTTGAGGTATACACGAAGCAGCCATGCCCAGCCCAGCAACGCATGCGGACCCCATCCGTCGACTGCTTCTTACTCTTCTTCCGACACTCATACTGGGACTGTTGTTCATTATCTTTGGCATTCTCGATATTCTCTCACCTGCAACATTCTTTCCCTCAACGCCGAGATATCAGCAACTCCCGTTTGCTGTACTTCTCCTCCTCCTTGGCATAAGTCTCCTTGTGAGAAGCTTCAATGTTTTCCGGCGTCGAATGCAGGCACGTCAGGTTGATGGCGTGTACTTCGAACCCCAGCAGTCGAGGATCGTACGCAAAGGAGCACTTCGCTATGGTGCGTTTGGATTGTGGTGCATCCTTGGAGCTTGGAGCATAACTGGGTTTGCACTTTTCCCAGTCATTTCTGCTTTGTCACTTCTTGTATTCATAGAATTGGCACTCACAGCATTTCATTTCGCTTCCACATTCGGTGGTGTTGTAACAGATGAAGCTGTTTCACAGCGAACTGCAGACCTCATAGCTCCACTTGCTGCACGTATGGGATTGCCACCACCAGTCATTGCTCTTCGAGATGACATGTTCCGACCTGCTGCAATGGTGAAAAACGGAAAGATCACAACGCTTGTTCTTTCCATTTCCCTCATTGATGAACTTGATGATGAAGAACTCACTGCCCTGCTCGCCCATGAACTTGCCCATTTGCACTACAACGATCTGCCCTCAGCAGTTCTCCGGGGTCGCATTGCGAGCGTCATGGGAATACTGGGAGAGTTCGCAATACTTCTAGCCATGCATGGTGTGTTTTTCTTTCCAGCTCTCGTCGCAGCATTCTACATCGTCACGCTGGCTGCAAATGCAACCATGAGTTCACGCAATCGATGGAGAGAGCTTCGTGCAGATGCGTATGCCACTTCTCTTCTTGAATCGAGTTCAGCTCTGGAACAATGCCTCACAAAAATAGACCACGCAGTTGCAGAGCTCAAGAGTCGTCTCTACCACGCTCCTTGGAAAGTACTGCTCTTCCTCACTTCGTGGAGTATGCCAACGCATCCACCGATTAATGTTCGCATTGAACGTATTCAGGCAAGTACCAAGACTCACATCCGTCAGGAAGCATAGTCCCAGTCTAATACCTGCTCATTTCACGAGCAGAACGGTGGATACCAGGTCACATTCTTGTGTAAAGAAGTAACTGCAATGATTCCGTACCCCATAGTGCAGTTTGGGGAGGAAGATCCAAAACTTGCGCCAATGAAGTATGCATACCTCCCAACAGGAAGACTTACGTGAACGAGATCACCAGCATGAGCGACTATGGTGCGATAGGGCTTAGTACCAAGATTTGTGGTCCCCTGAAATATGAACACATCTTGTTGTGAGGTAAATCGTCCATGTGATCCGCTCATGCCTATCGTTACCGGGGTCCCTGAAGAACGGGCCTGCCCAAATGCGAAAGCAACAATGCCAATGACAATAATGAGATAGCTGCAAACAGCAATTGCAATCATCCGACGCCAATTCTTACGGCTCACTCCCTGGTCGGGAGTCTCCTTCTGCTCCATGAGGACAATCCTTGCATTGGTAACTGTGGGTACCTACTATTACTGCACGTTCTTACAGTACATGACATCACTCAGGAAAGTTGCGATGTGCTGGGGAAGCGCAACCTCACACCCTTTCACAATCTCACCTTGTCACCCACAAGACTCCAATTCAATGCGTTTCCAGATAGGTGCAATGTGGTGAACTCCTATCCAAGGGACAGAGGGGATGGTGTCTGAGGGAAAAGTCCGCCATACTGTGTCTCGGCACGGGCACGGATGGGATCTGGCACGGACACAGGAGCAAGACCGTGCTGAGACCGTTCTGCATTGATGATGGCTCCGAGAAGATGGAAATCCTGTTTCTTCACGTCAAGCCAATATGCTTGTGACGTAGTCTGCATATCCCATCGTCGGATATGGGTAAAGCAGTGATCTACTTCAGTACCTGCTGCATGCCTGTTGAGGAACATCAAAAAAACAAGGTCCTGAACACCAGAAATGGCTGGCCAACCTCCAACACTGAGAGCAAGGTCACGTCGTGCAATGATGATATTTGGATGGAACTGCAGCGGGCACTGCCAGGTTTCCTCAAGTTGACGGGGAGCCCACACTGCACCAGGATTGCGTACCCGTTTTTGATCACGTGAACCACCAACATTCACTGCCTGTCCGACGAACCAGTCATACTTCGTTGCCTTCGGTTCGTGTAGTGCATGAAGGAGCCCTGAGGCATCCACAAGATCGTCATGATCGAGTGGCATGACCCAGGTACCAGTACTGCTGGCTAGCGCATAATTCCGTGCAGCAGATGTGCCTCCACGCATTGGGGATCGGATGATGAGGACATCTGCATGGGCATCTACGGAAGGTATCTCACTTGGATCATCAATAACGACAATCCACTCCACTGAACGGTGGTCAAGTCTAGACAACTGCTGTAGTTTGCCCACACTCTTCGCCGTTTCCACGAGATGAGCGGCTGTTGGGGGTACACAGCAGTGAGGATCGAGAGTGTTGGTGCAGGTGATGATAGATGAGGTGATGTTCTGCCTTGCATGTGTACTTCCATGGTAGGAA
Organism: Candidatus Dormibacteria bacterium; assembly: GCA_049964715.1. Classification (GTDB taxonomy): domain Bacteria; phylum Chloroflexota; class Dormibacteria; order Aeolococcales; family Aeolococcaceae; genus JAJZLL01. Next base: position 6,458 of record JBMFXB010000041.1, on the reverse strand, counting down.
ATTCATCGGGACAGTCTGCACCCAATGGTGGGTCAGCAAGGGTATCCAATGCCCCAAAAGAGACAGTTGAGTGTGGAAGAGCCAGTGCCGTAAGGTTATAACGATACATCAACCCCGGAGGAGCACAGTTCTATCGTGACGATGTCAACAATCATATATACCCACACGGATGAAGCACCTGCACTTGCAACGTATTCATTCCTCCCCATCATTGAAGCGTTCGCCTCCAGGGCAGGCGTGCATGTTGCAACTCGAGACATATCGCTTGCTGGACGCATTCTTGCAGCATTTCCAGAACACTTGCCGCAGGAAGCACGTGTCGCTGACGATCTTCAGGAACTTGGTGCACTCGTTACTACACCTGATGCGAACATCATCAAGCTTCCAAACATCTCAGCATCCATTCCTCAACTGAAGGCAGCGATTGCTGAACTTCAGTCGCAAGGATACCCTGTGCCAGACTACCCAGACGATCCTGCTACTGATGAGGACCGCGAGGTCCGCCGTCGATATGACCGAATCAAGGGAAGTGCAGTCAATCCTGTACTGCGACAAGGAAATTCTGATCGCAGGGCATCTGCATCTGTCAAGCAGTATGCCCGGTCACATCCCCACCGCATGGGAGCATGGACTGATGCTTCACGGACACAAGTTGCCCACATGGAAGCAGATGACTTCCGTTCCACTGAGAAATCTGTAGTAATGGCAACTTCCGATTTGCTCCGTGTTGAACTCCACTCTGCTGAAGGCACCACTGTTCTTCTCGAACGCCTGCCTGTTCTTGAAGGGGAAGTTGTCGATGCAGCAGTACTTCGGGTAGCAGCACTTGATGCGTTTGTTGGAGAGCAAATTGCCCGTGCCAAGGAACTTGGAATACTCTTCTCGATTCACCTCAAGGCAACGATGATGAAAGTATCCGACCCCATCATCTTTGGCCATGTTGTCAAGGCATTCTTTCCACAGACTTTTGCGAAATATGGAAAAGATCTTGCAGCTGCAGGACTCTCCCCAAATGATGGCCTCGGCTCGCTTCTGGCCGGTCTAGCAGCACTTTCCAATGGAGAAGCCATCCGTGCAGCATTCGAAGCAGAACTTGCAGCTGGCCCTTCGCTTGCAATGGTCGATTCTGACAAGGGCATTACCAACCTTCATGTCCCAAGTGATGTCATTGTTGATGCATCGATGCCTGCCATGATTCGGGCATCCGGCAAAATGTGGGGAGCGGATGGCAAAGAGCATGACACGCTGGCTGTTATTCCGGATAGTAGCTATGCACCCATCTACCAGGTAGTCATAGATGACTGCAGGCAACATGGTGCATACGATCCAGCCACAATCGGCTCTGTACCAAACGTCGGCCTCATGGCCCAGGCTGCTGAGGAGTATGGCAGTCATGACAAAACATTTGAGATGCACATGAACGGTACCGTTCATGTAGTCAACAGTTCAGGCACAGTTATTCTGGAGCAGGAGGTTGCTGAAGGCGACATATTCAGGATGTGCCAAACGAAGGACCTGCCCATACGTGACTGGGTACGGCTTGCAGTTGAAAGAGCACGGGCAACTGGTGATCCTGCAGTGTTCTGGCTTGATGAAGACCGTGCACATGATGAACTGCTGATAGAGAAGGTTCGTGCGTATCTCAGGGATCTTGATACCACTGGTTGCGAAATCTCAATCATGGCACCTGCAGCTGCTATAGCATTCTCACTTGATCGCCTTCGTGCAGGAAAGAACACGATCTCAGTCACTGGAAATGTGCTCCGCGACTATCTCACTGACCTCTTCCCCATCATTGAACTTGGCACAAGTGCAAAGATGCTTTCTATCGTTCCCCTGTTATCAGGTGGAGGTCTCTTTGAGACAGGAGCTGGAGGCTCTGCACCAAAGCATGTTCAGCAGCTTCTCAAAGAGAACTACCTGCGATGGGATAGCCTTGGTGAGTTTCTTGCACTTGCAGTAAGCTTTGACTTTCTGGCAGAACACACTGGAAACAATCGTGCCCGAATACTCGGAAAGACCCTCGACAATGCTGTAGGCCGACTCCTCAATGAAAACCGTTCACCAAGTCGCACTCTTGGTGGACTCGATAATCGTGGAAGTCACTTCTACCTTGCCATGTATTGGGCACGCGAACTTGCCAATCAAAAGGAAGATCCTGATCTTGCATCCGGCTTTTCCCGTCTTGCCCAAACACTCGAGCAACAGGAAGCAACGATAGTTGGCGAATTTACTGCTGCTCAGGGACACCCTGTTGAATTGGGTGGATATTACCACCCGAACAAGGAGCTCACTGCCAGGATCATGCGTCCTTCTCCAACTTTCAATGAGGCTCTTGCACACGTAACTTCGGAAGTCGCGATCTCGTAGTAGCTTCACCTGATTCACGTGTGACCTGTGGACATCTCAGGGTCACACGTGAGAGAAATCGTTACCTTCCTGTGTTTGTCACCATGAGAATCCAGCCATACGATGAAGGCACATCGAACGGTGATGTCCGATTGTGCCTACTCCACGTTTGGTGCATCAAAGGAAGTCCACATGGCAGCCAAGAATCCTATCGTGAAGGTAACTCCAGCACCTCGTACGCACAATGCGCCAAGGGAACAGGGTTTCGAAGAACGTCTTATGGAAATCGAACAGCATATCGAGCATTCCCAGATGCTATCCGACTTCAATGCTCTCTCAGCACGAAGCAAGGTCACATTTCTCATAGCTTCAGTCCTGGGCATTGTGACAATCATGGTAATTGTCACATGTTGTCTCATGGCTCTTTTTGGCAAGGCAGGTGCGATTCCCAATCTCATGGCTGGGGTCAGTCCCATACTCATGTTCAGTCTCGGAGCACTCCTCACATACGTGTTTGGACATTCACAACACACTTCCTGACTCGCATAGCTGAATACGGAGTCCCCCTCTGTCTCTTGCGAAATCTGTCAGGATGAGCAGTATATGAGCTACCTAGACCCCATCATCGTCATTGTCGGCATCATAGCAGCCGTTGCAGGTTACAGGCGCGGAGTACTTTGGGTTGCTGCTTCTCTTGTATCCCTGCTTCTCGGTATCCTTCTTGCTTCCCTCGTGGCTCCACCACTCACCAAGCTCATTACGAGTGGTGGAAGGAGTGTCCTTGCTCCTGCTGTTTCCGTATTCATCTTTCTCTTTGTTACTTTTCTCATTCAGGGCCTGGGCACCTCGCTTGGTGAACGTCTTCGTGCACACACGATCAGATCGAAACTCGTCTGGATCGATTCAGCTTCTGGAGCACTTCTCGGACTTGCAACAGCACTCTTCATGGCCTGGCTCTTTGGTCTCATGTTCGCACAGAGCCAGTGGACCTTACTCAGTCAACAGATCAATGAATCTGCCATAGAACGTGCTCTTTCACGAATTGCACCAACACCACCCAGATTCCTGTTGGAATTTGAAGCGCTTCTCAATCCGAGTCGTCTTCCTTCGCCATTTGCTGCTCTCATTCCTGATGCAGGAACGCAGGTACCGCTTCCAACATCAATCAATACTGCAGGAGTTCGAGAAGCAACTGCTGCAACAGTCAAAGTCTATGCTTCTGGATGCTCTGGTATCGAAGCTGGATCCTCCTGGCCAGCAGCGCCCCACTACTTCATAACGAATGCACACGTGGTGGCAGGCAGTACACGCGTTGTCATCCTCCCACCACAAGGTGGCACGTACAATGCTGAGGTGGTGTTCTACGACCCCAACAATGATGTAGCCGTGCTGTATGTTCCAGGTTATACAGGAACTCCCCTGCCCTACAGCAGTGTGAATCCTGTACGCGGTATCCAAGGAGCAGTCATCGGGTATCCGGGTGGCAACCAGGAGCAATCAGTCCCGGCAGCAGTGCGCTTTGTCCAGGATGCACAGGGATTCAATCTGTACAGAACTGCCTATGTAACCCGTGCAATCGAGTTCCTTGAGGCTGTCGTCATTCCTGGCAACTCAGGGGGTCCGATAGTCGACCTCCATGGCACAGTGATTGGCATGGTGTTTGCAACGAGTTCCATCAACAAGAATGAAGGTTATGCTCTCGCCCCATCAACGATTTCCAGTGACATCGCTGCCGGAGAACACAGTAGGGCACCTGCATCGACCCAGGCATGCCTCGGATAATCATACCAACCGCGTCAATCGCATCTCATGTACACTATGGACAATGACAGTGATGACAGTGATGACAGTGCACTGCTGAGAGGAGAGGATCACGTGGAACTTCACGATCGTACCCAGTCCCCTGAGAGTCGTTTGGCCACCCATGGAGAAGTACCAACTACTTCTATTGCAGTGACTGGCATAGCTCGTCCCAAGCACTTTCTTCTGCGCCGGTTTGAAACACGTCTTATCCGTGCAGCAGATGAGTATTTCGTTACTTTGTACCGGGTTCCGAAAGCAGGGCGTTCTGCACATGCAATATACAATCTTGCAGGACCATCCCCACTTGTTGACCGTGTGGTAGCGACTGCTGCAGCTCGCTCAACAGGACGTGTTGCAGCAGTCCAGGGATCGCCCAGGACTGATATCGCTAATTCAATGGAACAGCATGTGCATCCCCTTGAGTCATCAGGTCTTCTCACCCACGAGGATCTCCTTGCCCTTCGTGATGCTTTCAGATCAAATACCGATATTGCGATTTCCTTCAATCATGACCACCGTTTTCTCAGTTATGAGTATGGTCCATCAGATCCTCCAAATATTGCAACGCGAAAACTCAATGAGGAGTGCAATCGCCGTGGAATTGATGCCACCATCACGTGTGATGCACCACAGAACAGGTCTCGAGGTATGATCCACGCAGAGCTATCTGGCAATGCGAGGACCATTGCTTCCTTGCTCATGCAGTATGTCATCCCGCGTTTCGACCTCTGGACAACATCCAGGACTGTTGAATGGGTTCCTGCTAACCTTGGCTGATCAGCGTTCCCTGTTCGATGACGATGACATGCAGCCTGTGGAGCCACAGGGCACATCAGATGCACCCCTTGCACACCGAATGCGCCCACAAACATTCGACGAAGTTCTTGGGCAAGATAATCTCTTCGGGAAGGGTCGCCCTCTCCGGACAGCCATAGAAAATGGTCACATTCCTTCCCTCATCCTGTGGGGACCGCCTGGAACAGGAAAGACGACACTGTCGCGGATCATTGCACGCTCAACACATGCTGATCTTGAGGAACTTAGTGCAACAGGTTCAGGTGTGGCAGATGTTCGGAAAGTCATTTCCCGTGCTGATGAGCGTCGCCGTATTGGACGTGCCACCATATTGTTCATTGATGAAATTCACCGTTTCAACACTGCGCAGCAGGATGTAGTGCTTCCGCATGTGGAAACAGGTCGCATTCACCTCATTGGAGCAACAACTGAGAATCCCAGCCATTCCGTAAACAGTGCACTTCTCTCGCGTCTACGCGTTGTTGCACTTCATGCACTCACAGCCGATGATCTCGCAACATGCGCTCGCAGTGCTCTTGTAGATATCGACCGTGGTCTTGGCACAGGCAAGTACACCATTGATGACGAGACACTTCACCTTCTCTGCACTGGATCTGGAGGTGATGCACGGATTATGCTCACTGCACTTGAACTTGCTGCTGCAGCGACTGCCCCAAGGAGTCCAATACTACTTGACACCGTTCGGGAAGCACTATCCCATCCGAATCTGCTTCTGGACAGGGCAGGTGATCAGCATTACTGGCTCATTTCAGCGTTCATCAAATCCGTTAGGGGAAGCGATGCCACGGCTGCACTCTACTGGCTTGCACGGATGCTCGAGGGTGGAGAAGACCCACGGTTCATCACTCGTCGCCTCATCATTCTTTCAGCTGAAGATATAGGTCCTGCGGATCCTGCTGCCCTGCAACTTGCTGTGGCATGTCACCATGCTGTTCAGCACATTGGCATGCCTGAAGGTTACCTTCCCCTTACTGAGACAACTATTGCTCTTGCACATGCACCGAAATCCAACATTGCTGTGCGAGCGTACGCGAAAGCACGTGAAGATGCGATTGCAACTCGCGAGATAGCTGTACCCATACATCTCCGCAATGCTGTCACTTCACTCGATCGTTCATTTGAATTCGGACACGAATACCGATATCCCCATTCAGACCCCACCCACGGTGCTGGACAAGAGTATCTTCCTGAAGCTCTTCGAGGACGATCCTATCTTGACGAAGTTCCTACGAGCTGATCGACCTGTCAATCTCAGCACTGCGAGCGTGATGTGCAGCCACTGCTCTCGCTGGGTATTCGGTGATCTCCTGTGAAATCTCCTTGAGGTTTGCCCTGAGAGCACTCCAAATCGGACTATCCTTGGCCAAATCAGTTTGATGTTCTGATAAAGCGAGTACCTCAAACGTTGAACCATCCTTTAGTCTGGCCTCAATGATCACGTCCACGGAAGTGGTGTACGAGCAGCCATTGTGAAGCTCCCGTACGTGAAT
>JBMFXB010000040.1:0-10607 GCA_049964715.1 Candidatus Dormibacteria bacterium | reverse complement strand
GGAATTGTGTCACCAAGTGGCGGTATTGGAACTGGCCAGCGGCCATCCGAACAACAGATTGAAACAGATCTTGGATTTACTCCTGCAGGAGTAACGCAAGGAACCCTGCAAGAAGCCAGCAGTGGTGTACTGCAAATCGGGCAGAAACTTCAGGGCGGACAGTCATATCCCAGGAATATTGAGCATGTCATCGTGCTTATCCAAGAAAATCATTCCTTCGACAATTACTTTGGGAGATTTCCGGGCGCAAATGGTGCAGCGGACCTTCCAGAGGCATCGAACCCTCCTCAATACACATTCCCATGGCTTCCCACCCATGGACACTGGACTTGGAAGTTTCGTCAATGGATGGCAGTTCGTGAACAGTACACCGAGAAGCAGCTTCCGCTGTATTACGACTATGCCCGCAGATACACCCTGTGCGACAACTTCTTCACGGATGTAGCAGGCCCATCAGATCCAAATCACCTCATGGCGTTTGCGGCAAGCTCTGGGGAGCTTATAAACAACCCGAGGCCTGCATGGATACGGTGGCTGACGAGGGATCATTCGAAGCAGCCTCCCTTTACCATTCCCTCCCTTCCGGAGTCCCTCAGCAGTGCAGGTGTCTCATGGAAGAATTATGGGGATGGTACTACACGTCTCATTTCTCCGATTGCAAACGCTCCAGAAAATGTTTCCTCCAGAGAATTTGCAAAGGACGTAGCAGCCAAAAGCCTTCCACAGGTGTCGTGGCTTGTGTCCCCAAGCATGGATGAGAATGATCATCCACCTGCCAATGTCTATGCAGGACAGCAGTGGGTTGGTGAACAGATTGATCTTCTCGTGAAGAATGGGTATTGGGACAAAAGTCTCATTGTGCTTGTTTGGGATGATTTCGGTGGCTTCTATGACCATGTGACACCTCCACTTCTTGAGCGGTGGACAGACGGTACAACGCACTATCGGCTCGGAGACCGTGTGCCATGCATTCTCATGGGCGGACAAGTGAAAGAGGGTCATGTGGATCACACACAGTACTCGTTCTGCAGCATTGTAAAGAGCATTGAAGACATCAAGGGGCTCAAGCCGCTCAATGAACGTGATGCTTCAGCCAATGGATTTGCAGGTGCAATTGATGGCAGCAAGCCTTCTGCAGCACCTCCCCGGCCACATCGGGAACTTCTTGCTCCTGCCATGGTTGGGCAGAAAAACTTTCAACCACGGTGGGTACAGATGGTTTCAGACAGAGTCCGTACCCGACCGTCTGGGACTCCCCAGCTTGAGCTTCGCGGACGTAGCGTTGGATCTCATGTATCCGAAGGCAGGACTCTCGACTAGAAACGGGATTTTGTACGACTTTTGTCCTTCGTGAGCAGATACGATTCTGGACAACAGGATGAAATGCGAGGGGAGTATAGGTGGGCCTGCCGTACCGAATTAGTGCCATTGAGGAAATCCTTCCAGGGATTGCACGGCTTCTCCATGAGCTTCACGAGCCAATTGCAGGAAATGACTATTCGGTCATACTCGGCGATGACACCTCTGGTCGAATACCAGCTCTTCTCATTGGAAAAGTTATCAATTCCTACAACAAAGAACACAGTCTTCCCTCCATTCCTGTGAGGTTCGTACAGGGATCTGGACGGGATGAGGATCGAGAGCAGGTATTTTCTGCAGTGGAGGATCGCCTCAACAGGCTACCTTCCACTGCACGGGCTGGAAGAGTACTCGTTGTTACAGAAGGAATATCATCGGGCAAGGCCATTGCACATTTGGGAGCAGGCATCACTGCGAGTGGAATGGAGTTTGATGTAGTTGCCCTCGATGGCACAGGATTTTCACGGGATAACACAAAAAAGGGCAGAAGAAGATTTTTTATTGTGGGAAAGCGCCCCCAAGTGGTAGAAGACGCAGTGCTCGATTTCCGTGGATGGCCACGTACGACACGACTTTACTGCGGACTGCACAATGCTCATGCCATTCGTGACAGGGAGGATCTCACTGGACTCAGTACAGAAAAGTACAGTGAGGAACCTGTCCTGCCGCGAGATCCCGTCCTCTCTGCACGAATCTGTGATACACGACATGACATCAGACGTGCTGCCAAGGATCTCCATAATGCTATGGACTTGAAGTCGTACAGGTCTTGGGAGCTTGTCACACCCATGGTCGAACTTCTGAGTCGACTTGCACCTGCCATTCACAACGACGAGATAAGTGCAGTTATTGGGGATGATACGAGTGGTCGGTACCCTGCACTTGTCGTTGGAGGAGCCATCAATGCGTACCGCGTGCACCATGGACTTCCGAAAATCCCAGTCCTTTTCATCGAGGGTACGAGGCAAGAACCATCCGACAAGCAACGTCTGGCATTTGAACGGATCCGACCTGCACTCCAAAAAGCTGATGCATCAAAGCGTGTTCTTGTTGTATCGGACAATGTCTGCTCAGGCCGCAGTATCAAGAGCATTATCGATCTTGCTGCTGTAGATGGCTTTACCTTAGATGTGGCAATATTTGGTCCGTGTTCACCAGGTACTCTTCGCTTTCTCAAGAAGTCAAATGTGTGGCCAAATACAGTGAGAGCATATTCAGGTGGAGGAAATCCAGGTCTGCTCATCAACCAGGTTGCAATCTCAGGACTTTCGCAGGACCGGAAGAAATACTCTGCCAGGATGGTCGAGACAGGGAAGTCCCTTGCGTCATCAGCTCATGATGTGCGACGGGACATCCAGCAGAATCTCCCCAACTTCGTCGATGCCATTGAACATCCGCTTGCACTGCCTGAACCTTCAGTGATGGGATTGGTACCCCGTGCTATCCACGAACTCAAGCGGATAGCAGTACGGGCAGAAGATGCACCAGTTTCAGGAATTCTCGTAGGCGATGTTGCAGGTCGAGTGCCTGCTCTTCTTATCCGTAGTGTACTCAACGAGGAACGCCGTATTCGTGGGGAGCCTTCAGTACCTATAACATTTCTTCCCGACAAGGCCAAACCAGAGCAGGTTTCAGAAGCTCTCAATACAATGTCTTCGAATTGTGGTGAGGATTCTAAGAAGTGGACACTTGTCTATGTGGCAGGAAATAGAAGCATGACATCCGTGCTCGAGAATGTGGCGGAGGTGATGAAGAGTAAGGAAGCAGGCACGTACGTTGTTGCTGCATTTGCTCCAGATGCTGTACCGGATATTCCTGTACTTGAAAAACCAATGAAGTCCGGTGTGCGAATCGATACGGACAGCAAGAAGCTCCAGGCTGTACCTGGTCCAGGCGTACAGGAAGTGCGTTCAACAATCCAGTCTCTGGGACGTGCTCTCATGCAGGAGTACCTTGACAGCTAGGAAAAGTACGGTAAGAGGTTCAGGATAGGGCAGGACTTCCTGTAGTGGGCTGCTGACGGATATCTGGATCTGCAAGGAGCATCTCTTCAATAGCTTGTACAAGGGCTTTTGCACTTTCCCTTGATAGCTCGACAGCAATTCGGTATGAGGGACCGAGAGTTGGATTACGGAAGTCTATGTTGAGGGTATGTGTCTCTGGTGCATGAACCGGATGATCAAAGTACACAGTTGCATCTGTGACAGGAATCCACTCTCCACCAAGCTTTCCGCTACCTGAGATGTGTAGGGTTGCTGTTTCGTATGTACACATGGATATTCTCCTGCTGGCCTCTAGGCGAGGTATTTTCCAAACCAGTCTCGTACAAGCTTCCACCCTTCCGTGGCAGCATCCTGTCGGTAACTAGGACGGTCAACGGAGAAGAATGCATGGCCTGCACCATCAAACGAGTGGAACTCATATGTCTTTCCATGTTCCTTCAACGCCTGTTCAAGTTCAGCAACCTGCTCTGGTGAAGGGAAGGAGTCTTCCTTTCCAAAAAGACCGAGAAGAGGACATGAGAGGGAAGGGGTCAGGTTGACGATTGGCGATACTTTGAGTGGGGACTGGGGAGGAGGCGTTCCTGTGACAAAGGCACCATAACAGTCGACAGCTGCATCAAGGTTGAGGGAGCATGCTGCAAGGAATGACTGTCTTCCACCAGAGCAGTAGCCGATGACTCCGACCTTGCCATTTGCATTCTCAAGGCCCTTGAGGTATTGGGCAGCTCCAGCCACATCTCCTACGAGCCGTTCATCGGGCACACCGCCGTTAGCCCGGGCAGTTGCAGCTGCATCATCTGGTTGTGCTCCCGGAGCATCACGCCAGTACAGATTCGGGCAGACTGCATTGAGGTGGTACATTGCAGCGAATCTTCGAACGATCTCCTTTGTGGCTTCATCATAGCCTGGCATATGGTGAATCACTACCACTCCACCACGGGGAGTATCATCGATTACACGGGCTGCATACCCCTCAATGTCATCGCCTTTGTGTCCGGGAAAGTGCACAGTTTCTGCAACAATGGTGTCAGGCATGGGACCTCCATACAGTTAAGGTTGTTCCACTAGGTATGGTATCGCGGTTGGGCATCATGACAGCGGAGAGGAAACGGCTACGACTGCATCATGGCACACGTCCCACAGGGATTGCATCGTCCTCATGGGCGCAATGGGTTCTGGGAAATCGAGTATTGCTGGCGTTCTTGCAGAACGGCTTTCGTATCCCATGGTGGACAATGATGCAGCGCTAGCCCTTCGTCTTGGAATGTCCACGAGTGCATACAGCTCTGCACACGGCATAGAGAAATTACATCGGGAAGAGAAAGCCATGTTCTTTTCCGTATGCAAGGGGTATCAGCCAAAAATTGTATGTGCACCCGGGAGCAGTGCAGAGTGGCTTACTCCGGAGACATTTCCCGGTAATGCAGTGGGTGTGTGGCTCGATGTATCCCCTGATGTATTGTGGGAGCGCATAAATCGTGGTTCAGCCAATAGACCCCGGGAACTTCTAGCAAAACGGGAGGAATTTTGCTCGGAGACGAGAGAACGGATGGTGAAGTACCGTGCTTGTGCCCGGATTGTTCTCCATGGGAATTTCCCTACTCCGACCCTTCCAGGATTGCTTCTTGCTTCGTTTCTGATGTAGGAAAGGCATGCCGCTCTTTTGGGATACCATCGCGATACCCCGGAAATCACAGCATATTCTTCCGCTTGTTTATACAAATGAGGTGGATCCCCAAAATAGGACGAGTTGCCATGATTTCATCATAGGAACAAAAGGATTTTAAGGATGAAAGGAGAGCTGAACAAATACAAGCCAGAATTCGAAACGGTGATTGCATGTGTTAAGCCCTAGGATTAATTGGACATATTTTTTCTTAAATGCATCATGCAACTTTGACCTGCTGTGCTACCACTCTCGCCTGTGTTGGTGTCAAGTATTTGTGTCTTCCACATATCCACTTCGAATTGTAGAGATCTTTGAAAGCTCGAAGTGCTTCCTGTAGTTCTTCAAGTGTGGCATAGAAATTCAGCCATAGTAGTTATTCCTTGATGGTTTTGTTGAACCTTTCAACGCACCAGTTGCCTTCTGGTTCGCGTGCAAATGCAGGGCTTGACTCTATTCCTGCAAACCGAATGTCCCGTTTAAAAATGGTCGCTCATATATTGGCTCCCGTGGTCATGTCGCAGTTTCAATCCCAAAGCACAGTTCGCTGAGTAGCTCCCAAAGTGCTCTCGAAGGACCTGGCGGATAGGTTCCAACGCTTCAAACCATGTTCCTCGCAGAGCTGCATGGATGCCCACACATTCCTCGGTGTAATGGTCAACGGCTATGAAGGTCGTTGCAGTCCCTTCCTTTGTCAGCGTGCTCGTTGCATCCGTTCCCCACATCATGTCAGGACCATCTGGAATGATGGTTCTGTCATGAGCCTTTGGTCCAGGGGCATTCCCTTGACGAGTTGGGGCAAGCAGCTGCGCTTCACGCATGAGCCTCAGTACACGTTCTTTGGAAGTTCGTATGCCGCTGAATCGAAGTCGAGCCCATACCTTTCTATACCCTTCTCCCACAAAAGGAGATTCAACAATGGTTTCTTTGACAAGAATGGTCAACTCATCATCTGTCCAGGAGGTCTTTGGACCACGCTTCAGTAATGGTTCTGTCCGACGTTTTGGTGTATGGCGTGCATAGATTGTGGAACGTGGAATATCCCATACGCGACACATCTTCTCTGAAGGCTAGAGGGTTTGTTGCTGGAGAGCGAAGTTGCCGTACTGACTACTTCGACCTCCGTACGTAAAAAGGGTCGTTCGGATCCAACCTCCGAATCTTCTCTTGCAACAACTCTACGGTCATTGTCATCTCACCAAGTTTCTTATGGAGCCGATCTACTTCGACTTCCTTGGCACTCGTTTGCTTCTTCTTCATTGCTGAAGCACCATGTACAAGAAACTGTTCTCGCCATTCAGACAAAGCTGCTGGTGAAACTTCAAGCTCCCGTGGGACAACATCAATGTCCTCTCCTCGAAGCAAACGCAACACCACAGCTGTTTTACGACGTGCAGAAAACTGAAGTGTCTTCTCCTGCTCGTTGTCTCCTTTCGTTCCCATTGGACACCTCCATCCCCTTATTATCCATGCTTATTTGGTGTCCAATTAATTTCCAGGGCGGGGGAACACTTGGAAGAGCTGTTTTGAGAGCACGCCAGGGTCATGCTGTTTGCTGCTCTCATCGAGTAAGTCAACGCATTTCTCCAACGCTGCAAGTACAAGCAAACAGGACAACATGGGGGGCAGGAACGGCTTCCTACCCGAGCGTCGCGTTGAACGATTCAGCAAGTGCGTTGTCGAAGCAGTCACTGACTGTCCCAAACAATGGAAGGATATGCTCTTTTCGTAGCCGATCCAGATACTCGTAGCGCGTGTTATGGCTCTCGTGGTCACTGCGGAAGATGAGCCTTCTTCGCTCGCTTTTCGGTGTTCGTGCAAGCGCGAGAATCCATTCCTTGGCAATGCTGCATGCTGATGCGTGGGGTTAAGAGTAAACGTGCTCAACAGTATGGCCATGACTTTTGGGCAGGGAACAAAGTGGAGGAAGCCGCGGGAAGAATTTCCTCCAAACTGAAAAAAAAGTGCTTCAAAGGCATCAAAATGTCCAAGTAGCTGTGCAATAATACCTGCAGGAGATGAGTGGGTTCTCTAGGGACATGCCTGACATGGGGGGGATATGCAGGACTCTGACCGTACTGCTGCGATTCAGCACATTCGTCCAGGGATTGATAGGCTCCTTCGGAAACTTCGACCAGAGATAGAGTTGGATAGCTATGCAGGCATCATTGGAGATGATACGAGCGGTCGTATTCCTACACTCATGATCCGTGCCGCAATCAATGCACATCGCAGTGAACATGGCAAAGGCAAACTTCCGGTTGTATTCATTCAGGGAGCTTCAGATGATGAACAGTGGGACAAGCTCCGGGTTGCATTTGCGAAGCGACTCCACCTGCTGCAGCCACTTGATCGGGAAAAGAAACTGCTCGTCGTGACTGAAGGAGTGACGACCGGTGCAGCAATTGCACGTCTGGGCCGTCTTCTCAGTTCCCAAGGATTCAAGTTTGATGTGGCAGTACTAGATGGGGCTGGAATCAGGAGAAATCCTGTCAAGATGCAGCAGCCCCCGATGCAGCTTCCCCAGCGTGAGGCAGTGGATCTCCTTCTTCGAATGACTTCAGATCCTACGCGCTTTGGGGCTACCCGGGAGACACTCCGCCTCTTTGAAGAGGTCATTCACGACCGCTACTTTCCAGTTCGTGAACTTCACCGGTTTCTGGACAGAGTGGAACGAAGCGGACTCACACGTGAACGCATTTCACGTTTGCGTGGCAAGGGCTCTCCACGCCAAGATGTCACAGAAGCACAGGCAGCAGGAATGCCACTGGAAGAAGTAGATTCATTGGGTTGGCCAATTTCCACAAGGCACTTTGCTGGTGAGCAAAATGCTCATGCTGTGCGAGACAAGGTGGAGCTTACTGGGATACGCCAGGACAAGTTTGTGGATGCAATGGTTATCCGGGGGGATCCTGTAGTGCGCGCTGGTGTTCAAGAGACACGTCGAACCATATCCGAGATGACTTCAGCACTTCGCATGGCAATGGAATTTCGGCGGGAGGAGATTCCCTCGATCTTGACTGGGATGGTACACCTGCTCCGTCAACTCAGCTCTCGCATTCGTGCAGACCAGTACAGTGTCATCATTGGCGATGACACGAGCGGAAGGATTCCAGCACTCATGGTTGCACGGGCAATCAATGCGTATCGCACTTCAGTTGGACTTCCAAAGCTTCCTGTCCGATTTGTCGAGGGTACTTCCGAACAGCGCTCGAAAGGACAGAGCAGAGCGTTTGGCAAGTTCGATGCACTCTTTGCTGGACTTGACCCTTCAAAGAAGGCCCTCATTGTGACAGAGAGTATCAGTGGTGGGAAAAGTGTTGCCAGTATCCTGGAACAGTGCAGTATGCGGGGTGTTTGTGGAGACATTGCAACGCTTGGAGGATCAACGACTGAGCGACTTGCTTCGTTCGTTTCAGAAGGGCGCTGGCCAGAGGGAACACGAGGATTCAGTGGTGGAGGATCAACCTCGTGCATCATGAATCGTCCCGATCTCTCCGGACTGCGTCAGGATCTGGACAAGTTTAGCAATAATAAGGCAGTTCGGGAAGCCAGACATCGTACGTCCATCAATGACACTCGAAAGGACATTGCATCCAGTACAACTGAGCTTGTCAGTGCAATTGTTTCTTCGTATACCCCAAAACTGCATGGCATTGAGGACATGGCCAGGGATCTCGCGAAAGTCATGGACAAATACAAGCGGACAATCACAAGTGGAAAAGTAGGGATCATTGTTGGTGAAGAACAGACGAGACTGGCAACCCTGTTTGTGGCCAGGATGATCAATGCATATAATGCAGCGCACGGTCTTCCCCGTGTTCCAACAGTTTTTCTCCCTGTGGAATGGCCAGAAGGGAAAACGGGTATCGGAGGAGAAGTGCTTGACAGTATTCAAAAACGGCACCATGCACTTCTTGTCACTCCTGACATTGGGGAGAGGATTGTACTTCACCCCCTGCTCAAAGCATTCGTAGAGCGCAGTGTGGTTTGCGACGTTGTCTCAGGCGTCGTGCCTCGGGAAACACGGCAATGGTTTGTAGATCGTCATCTCCTTGCACCAAGTGGCCGCATTCTTGTCGGTGACCTTGCACAGACATACTGGGGGTATGGAAGAAGACGGGGCAAGACGAAGTGGTTTCAGGCATCAGCAGGACGATCTGATTACAGCGGTATTCTCGCGGCGAATGGCACAAAGTCTGTCCTCAAGGGAGTCGACAGGGAGTTTGTTGCTCCTGTGAGAAGAGCGATTCGTACTACTGCTGAAGAATGCAGTCGTAGTCTCATCTAGGCGCTATTGTCGCCAAACCTCAGGCGGATGTGTATACGGTGTCCATTGATTGCCATCCCAGTATCTAAGGCGGCCAGAGCCTGGTGCAGCTGGGTCTGCATACCAACCAGGAGGTGACTGAGCGGATCTGTTCGCAATCTGCAGTGCTATGCCGCAATTTCCGCAGAATGCGTCTCCGTATTCAATGGGTTCTTGACAGTTGGGGCAGTACATGTGCTCTCGAAATCAGTGTGGAGGGAACACGAATTTAGTGTATCACTGGTATTTCGTTCCACATGCAGTGCAGAAGAGAAGATGCCGCGGATTTGGCGATCCGCAGCTTCGGCAGAAGTTGTTCTTTCGTCTCCATGCAAGTCCAAGGCGTTCATCAAGACGCCGGGCATAGAAGTACAGGGAGATGATCATGGCATACGAGGACACTCCGAGCAAGAGACCGAGAAGGATGACAGGAGTGCTTGGTGAACTTATGAGGAAATCGTACATACAGTGCATGATGACCCCAGCGGAGAATCCTCCAATGAGGACCCATGGCTTCCCTCTGCCAAGCTTGACGTGAGCGACAGTGAAACCAAAGACTGCACACGTGGTGGCATGGAAGAACGGATCGAGCAAGATGCGAAAAACACCAACTTTTCCACCGTGACCTACAAGGTAACCAAGGTCCTCAAGAAGACTGAAAGCCTGTCCACTGAGGGCGAAGTAGATGATTCCTCCGGTGTAGTCACGGAAGAATCTTCGTTTCCAGATGAGGATAAGAACAGGAATGCTCTTGACGCTCTCCTCGACAATGCCGACAGAAAGAAATGTAGCAAGTCCAAGAAGATTGCTAGTCGGATTGAGGTTGGGAATTATCAGTGGCTCCACGAGTGCAGCAATGATTACTGCAGGCACACTCATTGCGAAGATGATGGCAATATCACTGGCTGATGCCTTGGCACCATGATCGAGCTTTATGAGAAAAAGGAGGAGCAGCGCAATTGCTGCGAAATCGAGGATGAGTGCAAGAAAGAACATGACTACTGGCCGTGCATCCAGATGCCAAGTGGTATCAACGTGAGCCACAGGATCACAAGGAAGACCCAGAAGAGGGCAAGTTCTCTATAGGTCACGGCACGTGCAATTATCGGTTGAGAGCCATGGAGCAGTGCTCCGCATTTTGGGCACCGATTCTGATCCGTCGTATATTGGCCACAGCGCGAACAGTACATTGTTGTGTCTATGTTCGCACGTTTGCCGGCTCTTCGCAGATAAGCGGGGTGTGGAGATAATAGTACGGGAGTTTCCGTAC
>JBMFXB010000039.1:8552-11162 GCA_049964715.1 Candidatus Dormibacteria bacterium | reverse complement strand
GATTTTTCGCATCCTTGTGGGACTTGCATGTGTAGTTGGAAGTACACCCTTCCTTGTATCCCCTGTACATGCATCTTCACAGGATCTCTACATTTCTACTTCTGGTTCAAATACCTCAAACTGCACGAATGCAGCAACACCATGTGAGTCGTTGTCATATGCCCTGACTCAGGCAAGTTCTGGGGCAACGATTACGATCGAGGGCAGTGCCTATATGCGCATGACAGCAGGAGCATCGCCCATTTTCATTACTTCAAATCTTTCCCCGATCAATCTCGTCGGTGAAGGTTCAATCAGCCCTACATTGTCCCCAACACCAGCTGAGTTAGATACTTCCAATGCAGTGGGCATGTTTGTGAATACAGGTACGACAGTGAGCATAAGCAACCTCACCTTTGATGCATTCATTACGCAGGATGTCTACAACGGTGGAGGTGTACTTTATATCGATAAAGGAGCAAATGTTACTGTAACGAACTGCACATTCAATGCCAATACTGCCAAAGAGATAGGTACAACGCCAAGTTCCACTGCGTATGGGGGTGCAATCCTGAATCAGGGTACTCTCACAATATCAGGAAGCACCTTGCACAGCAATGTTGTCATGGCACCTTCATCCATCAGTTATCCTGGATTGCTTGAGGGAGGTGCCATATACAACGGTGGAACTGCGACTATCACCAATTCCGTCATTGACAACAATGCACTCATTGGTGAAGCAAACGAACCGTACAAGTTTTGGGGTGCTGGCATTGCAAATGCAGGCACACTCTCGATTTCCGGCTCGACAATCTATGAGAATCACGTTTCTGATGCAACAGCAGTCGCAGTCTCTCCCACAAGCGCTGAAGGTGGTGGAATATTCAATACTGGCACAGTAACAAGCATAAGGGACAGTGAAATCGTTCAAAATGCACTTAACCTGCCAGCAACTTCAATTGCCCTTGGTGCCGGAATTTACAACAACTATGACATTGACGAGATCGCAATGTCGACAATCTATGAGAATGAACTCAGCAGCACCAATACGAATTCAGGTGCAGGCATCTACTCAGCATCAACCGGATTTGGTACACAGGCTCTTCTGTACCTTGCAGGCAGTGTAATAGCTTCAAATACCATATATGCAAATACTTCCAGTTCTACCTACAACTGCACTCAATACGGAACTTCCAGCTCCATTGTCTCCCTTGGATATAACGTCTCTGACACGTCTGACTGCAATCTCAACCAACCAACTGACCAACCCAATACCCAAGTTGTCTACAGTATCCATTCACCGAACTCAAGTGGAAATAATGTTGCAATCACTCCTTTGGCACCCTACTCGTGGGCATACGCAATTCCCCTTGCCAAGGCCATAACTTTTGGTCCAACACAGGTTCTCCTCTGTCCTGGTGTTGACCAGGCTGGGCATGCCCGTCCTGTCCCGGGTGAAACACAGTGCTCAGCGGGAAGTGTTGAGCCTGGCACAACATTCGCTTCCCCAACACCTCCGTCGTTCACCTCTGCTTCCTCCGCAACGTTCATAATAGACACAAATTCCTCATTCACGCTCACAGCTAGTGGCAATCCCACACCCATCTACACCATTACCTCAAGTTCTCAACCTCCCTCTGGTGTAACCCTCAATCCTGCAACTGGCCAGTTGAGTGGCATAGCTTCAACTTATGGCACATACCCTTTCACAGTAGAGGCCAATAATGGCTTTGCAACAGTATCTGAGGACTTTACCCTTAATGTTGTCACTATTCCGACAACTATCCAGGCAGAAGCTCTTGCTACCAAATCCACAGTGGTATTTGCAGGATATGCACAATCAAGTAATACCTCCTTTCCTGCACAGGGAACTCTCACCTTTGCTGCCAACACATCTGGTGGTGGTAGCAGTGGAACATGTTCCACAACACTTGGTGGTATCCATGCTGGAGCTTGCACAATTCCCTTACAATCGTTGGGGGCTTCTCCCATATCGCTGACTGCTACCTTTAGTCCTACGAATCCCACTGTCTCCGCATCAGCATCGTCCTCCTTTGGAACCATACAGAATCCCTCCTCTACGCTCCCCTCTGCCACACTCACGGGAACCGTTGGCGAACCAGTCACATCTACTGTTGCAGAGCAGATAGGTGGAACTGCACCAATAACGTGGTCTACTGGCACGACATCTCTCCCGCCAGGCCTTATTTTGAATACGTCGACAGGAAACATTTCAGGAACGCCAGCAACAGTTGCAACGGGAACGTTTACCGTCACAGCAACTGATGCAGGAACTCCAGCACTTGTTGCGAGCATTCCTGTCACGTACACGATAGGGAAGGGAACACCACAACTCATGCTCTCTGCTGCATCTTCTGTCACTGTAGGTTCGTCAGTTGCAGTTAAGGCCACTGTGACTGGTGGCGGTAGCACACCAACAGGAAGCGTAGCCATAACACTTGGGACCAGCAAATGTACTGCCACACTCGCAGCAGGAACTGGTACATGCCAACTACAGGCATCGAGCAGTGGATCGCTCACCATGACAGGGACGTACAGTGGGGATGGAAACTATACCACTGCATCTTCCTCTCTCCCCATCACTGTGAACGCTGCACCAACACCTACACC
>JBMFXB010000039.1:0-8452 GCA_049964715.1 Candidatus Dormibacteria bacterium | reverse complement strand
ACTCCTACTCCTACTCCTGCAGCCTCATCCACGATCACATCACAACATCAAACATCATCACCAACACCTGTTCCAACACCAACGGCACAACCTTCGCTGGTCAGTGGAGGCAGCACAGGGACTCCATCATCTCCTCCAGTACAAAGTACATCACCTACACCGCAGCCATCACAGGCTACAACTCCTCCTACTGCTGCACCAACGCCACCTGGGCACCACAACCGACTCACGAACACACATCCACATCACTCGACACAAAGTGCATCATTCCCCTGGTGGATTCCCATCCTTCTTCTCATAGTGCTTTGCCTTGCAGGAGTTGCTGTATTAGCGACACGAAGGAAAACGTCCCAGACTTCATGAGCATGCCTGCTCCATCACAGGCATGCTCTGCCACTCCCATGCAACGGTAATCCCGCGTAGATGTAGAGCAAGTCAAATATGGACGCGTACAATTGTGCTATATGATGCTTTTCCGTTACCTGCACCGAGCTGTCCGCCGCATCGCTTCGTATGCAATTGACTACGTAACATCATGGCGCCTCGGTATTACAAGTCTTGACCGCCCATCCAAGGTTGCTCTCAAGTCCGTTGATATTTCCCAGTACTGGAAGAATACGCGAATCCATGCTCCATTTCCTGTGACACGACTTTTCAATGGTCGCAAGACCTTCAACGGCAAGGCAATTACGTTTGACATTGAGGGCATCAGTGAAGGTCCAGGCTACCACCCCGGCAGCAAAAAGTTCATGGCAAGCATTTTCCGCCCAGTCAACCTCCCTGAAACTCCTATGCCACTCGTCATTCTCCTCCATGGCTTTGCAGTACCTGTCCCATATCTCGAAGAGTGGCATGCACGAAAGCTTGTAGAACAGGGTGCTGTTGTTGCACGACTTGAACTTCCCTTTCATATGCGGCGTCGCATAGTTGGAACACTCTCGGGAGACGGTTTCTTTGCACTGGATCCGGAGAGAACAGTCGAGTCCATACGGCAATCTGTCGAGGATGCTTCTGCAATTATCACCTGGGCAAGGCAGGCCTTCCACATCAATCACGTCTCCGTCATGGGATTCAGCCTCGGAGGTCTTGTCACAACACTCATTGCAACACAGCTTGAACTTGATGCTGCTGTTGCAGTCGCACCGTTCTGTGATCCAGTACATACATTTCTAGAGAAGCTTCCCCGCAATGCGAAGCGTCGTGTCGGACTGGTCGGCACGTCCGGGGGAGTGTGGGGGATGACAATTGGTGAAGCCGAAGTTCTCCTTCGCCGAGTACTCAGCCCAATCATTCCCGAGAATCACATGGAAATGGCAACTCCTCCCCACAGGATCTGCCTTGTTGCACCATACTATGACAACATTGTTGGTTTTGAGCCCATTGTCCGCCTCGCCTCGACCTGGGGAACAGAACTTATCTCCCAGCCGTTCGGACACATGAATATCATGACTGCCAACAAGCTTGCACCGCTCTACCATACCTGGCTTCTTGAGAACCATGACAGTCCTGAACAGATCCGAAAGCGTGGAAAAACACGGCACATTCAGGGAAAGGCTTCCCAGGATGTTGCAATCCACACAGTTGGACGCAGGGAAGGAGCATAGGTTGGAAGTCACACGGAGCACGATCCTCCGTGACGGGAGCACGTGTCTTGTCCGTCTCACAACACCCTCTGACTTTGCAGCAATCTCAGCCCTGCGGGACGAAATTGCCACCAACGAGACAACACTTGCAGATACTGGGGAGTCAACTACATCCTCCCTCCTCGGCTTCACCATTGCAGCAGTTGGCCAGGGTGGTGGAGTGTCGCTCACAGCTGTACGCAATACTCTGGTAGTTGGGAATCTCCTCATTGAACGTGATCCTTCTCCCGTGAAACACCACGTGGGGCAAATCGGCATCATTGTGGCTCCATCGTGCAGATCCCTTGGCATTGGAACTCTCCTCATCGAACAGGGCGAAGAGTGGGCACGAGCAGCAGGAATGTCGCTTCTCACACTTGAAGTGTTTCACTCCAATACCAGGGCATGCGCACTGTACGAACGACTTGGATTTCACATTGATGGCGTTCGTGCAAACTACATCATCGATGCAAAAGGCTCCCACGATGTCGTTCTCATGTCAAAGGAACTCCATCTCTCATAAGAAGTAGTATCACCCTGTTTTCTTTTGGAGGGACTCAACAGCCTTTTGGAAGATTTCACTCCGGTCCTTGTAACTTCCTTCTTTCGTGGGAGTGGGAGCTCCTGGAGAGAAGAGGACAACACCGCCCTTTGGAGTAACGAGTGCAGCTTCCAGCACAGCATCCGGGAGTGATGCCACCTGGATGAGCTTGATGAAGGACTTTGATGCAGCAAGCTCATCACGGATTGCAGATGCTATCCGTTCCGACCCTGGAAGGAGGACGACATTCGTAGCACGTTGCAGTCTCTTGCGCAATGACTTCGCAAATGCATCGTACGGAATGCCACGATCCTCTCCACCCATGATGAGAGTGAGTGGCTTTCCATGGAAAACATCCAGTGCTGCAGTGACTGCAAATGCATTGCTTGCAAGAGCGTCATCGTAGTATTCAATGCCTCCAACAGATGCAATCCGCATCAGTCGCGAGGGAAGTCCATGAAAAGCAGAAAGCTTTGGGCCAAGATCGTTCATCTCTGGGACCTTCCCAAGGAGCTGGTAAACTCCTGCAAGAGCTCCCAGAAGATTGAGCCGGTTGTGGAATCCTGGAAGATGCAAATCATGCAGTCTTACAACCTTCTCGCCCTGTACATACCCGTACTGATCATCTGCATGTACTGGATCTTCTGGACGTCCATAGAGAATCCTTTTCTCAAGGTTCCCGGTTCTCGCACATGCCTCTGCATTTGTCCCATTCACAGCAGCACGAACACGGTCTGTGTCACGAAAGAGGTTGAGCTTATCGTGGTAGTACTGCTCAACATTTCCGTGCCAGGTAAGGTGATCGGGTGCAAGACCAGTAAGGACTGCAGCCTCGGGAGAGTTCACAAGGCCAGTCGCCTGGTAACTTGAAAATTCAATGACGTAGATGTCGTGGTCTGGCTCACGATAGAAATTTGTCACAGGAACACCGATATTCCCACCGAGGGCAACTGTGAACCCGAGTGAACGAAGCACAACTGCAGCGAGGGATGCTGTCGTGCTCTTGCCCTTGGTTCCTGTTACACCAAGAATTTTGCGGTCATGGTAATCCTCGAGCCATAGAGAGGCAGGGGAGGTGACTTCAATCCCGTCCTCCCGGGCCTGTACAAGTTCTGGACGATACCAGCTAATGCCCGGGGATACGATGATGACATCAAAGAGTGCCCGTGAAATCTGCTTTGGTGTGAGTACTTCAACACTCCTGCCATACACAGCCTTGACCTGTTCGAGTGTTGCAATCCTGTGATCTGCAATGACGGTGAACGGGAAGGCACTTTCATGCAGGACTTTGGCCATGGATCGGCCCTCAAGACCAAAACCAAACAGTGCAATACGACGTTTTGCCAATCGGTCCAGCATCATCGTGCAGAAACACCTCCAAGAAACGACCAGATCCGCGAAGACTCAGGAATGAGTGTACGATACTGTGGATCTCCCTCGAGAAGTTCAGCTCCCTGTTCCACACCAGGGACGTCCTTTGCTTCATTGGAGAGTGCGTGGACTACAGGACTGTCCTTCCATTCCGAATCCTGTGCAAGAAGCATCAGTGCATACGCACTTTCCCGGCGTTCACCAACGCACTCATACGGCTTGTCCTCAGTTATGAGGCTCCGGAATGCTGGAATTGCGAGCGGGTCATCAAGTAGGGAACGCTGAAAAATTCCCGTGAGATGTTCCCTGTCACAGTACGGTGCACACATGAGTGCGATGAAGCGACACTTCGGACACTCCCCACACCATCGCGGGCCTGATACGTCCTTCCTGTACGCATGATTGCAGCTCACAAAAAGGTCATGGTATTGAGGAAGAGAAGCAAATTTTCTTGTTATTGCAAGCTCTGTGAAGCCCCGAAGCACAGAGCCAACATACAACCCTGGATCGACATCCTCGTGCAACGCATCCTGCATGAGTACTTCTGCTTCACGACTCTTGCTCCACTGATGGTTCACTGGTACATCATTGATGAACCGTGTAGGCTCACTTGCAGAGGATTCGATAGCGAGCCCTATCTTGCTGTAGCCATACAGGTATGCTCCGACAACTGCGATTGCAGTATTCACTGCAGTAACAGGTATGTGTCCATTGAGCCCACCGTTCCCAGATACCTGCATCATGAGCGGATCCAGGGTACGGGTTACACTCACCAGTGGGACTCCTGCTCGTTCAGCCTGTGCAACCACCCACGGCCGTGGATTGATGGCAAGAGCAAGTGGACTGGTATCCTTGAGTGCCTCGAGAGCTACCAGCGAGTCCTTGCCACCACCAAGCGGAATACACCACCGATCCGGAAGGTCTGCTGGTTGAAGATCCTCGTGCTGATCCACTTCACTCTCAACGACAGGATGGAAGGGGAGAGTGAACCCATTTTCAGCAGCAAATTCGTGAAGTCCTGGTCCGTACACACCCTCGATTTCTCTTCGTGTTGCATCGCCAAGTTGCTGCTGAATCTGAATGATTCGAGGAGCAGCACACTTGTAGTAACTCACTCCAGCTATGGCATGGAGAAGGTGAACTGCACGTGCAAGTGCAGCATCCTGGTCTGCTGAGCGCTCAAAACTCGCAGGTGTAGTGAACGTAATCGTCTCAACAAACGACATCTCTTCATCGAAGCCATATTCAAGTCTGAGTGTATTCGATGATGGATCGAATGCAGCACGAGTCACAGCAAAGGTGGAGACTGATGCTGGATCGAACCCATTTCCATTCATGGATGATTCTCCGCTGCAGGGAACTTGTGACACGATGGCGTTGATACAATCGTAAGACGATGGCTGAGCCAATGGTACTCATGTTCGACACGATACAGTCGGAACTTGACCGATTTGATGGAGTTTTGGCCGACCTTCTTGCAGCACACCGGATGATTCTTCCCCATAATGAAGCAACTGCTGGCTTCGATCCCTTTGACCATATTCTGAGAAGCCGTGGAAAAAGACTTCGCCCAGCTCTTGTACTCCTGGCTTCTCGTGTAGCAGAAGCGAACACAGCTCATGCTCTCGAAGTTGCATGCGCTGTCGAACTCATCCATACAGCAACACTCATTCACGATGATGTCATTGATGAGGCAGAAGAACGACGTGGCATCCCGTCTGTCCATGTGACGTACGGAGTTCCAGCTGCAATAGTCACAGGTGACTACTACCTCATGGAAGCGTTTGCGATACTTGCACACCACCTTACGTCAGACTGTGTCAGAAGTGCAGCCCGGACAGTCAGCAGGATTTGCCAAGCTCAGCAACTCCAGGAGCATCATCTTCATGACATTGACCTTCCTGAGGAGATGTATCTCACCATCATTGAGGGAAAGACTGCATCCCTTCTTGCACTCGCCTGTGGGCTTGGAAGTTCCCTTGTGCCCCATGCACCGTACCGGGCAGAACTCGAGGCATACGGAATTGCAGTAGGCATGGCCTTCCAGATGATAGATGATCTCCTTGACTACATAGGGACACCTGAGGAACTCGGAAAACCTTCAGGCAATGACATTCATTCCGGAGTTATCACGCTTCCTCTCATAGAAGCGCTTAGGGATCCGGATGAATCGGTCTCACGACCGCTCAGTGAGCTTCTTCGTACTGGTCGTCCGCTTCGTGCCGATGAGGCAGAGCGCATCATATCGATCGTTGGATCGTCGTGGGCTGTTGAACGCGTGCGTAGCAGAGTACGAGAACTCTCCAACAGAGCTGTTCGTGCCCTCGACCCGCTTCCAGACTCTGCTGTCAAGCGGGCTCTTCTCGAACTTCCCACGTCCCTCCGTGAACGAACGATGTGAAGAAGTACCAAAGGATTCCTTGGGAGAACGTGCCTTTGTGCTTGGTTCTTCAGTTTCCACGAGTGCACCAAGATGCATGAGGTGGGTACGGAACACTGCAGACCAGATTGTCAATGCTACCATGGCAAGAATTGCTCCAACAGCTTCAATGACCATCCACCCAACAGACTGCCGTGATAGGGGAGTCTTGGAAAGTGAGTCACTCACAAGAATAGCCGTGCGACTGAGTTCAAACACAACAAATCCCGTGACAGCAAACAGGAGAAGACGGACTGTAACATACTCCTCACGAAGATGCTTCCGAAGAGCTGCTGCTGAAGTGGCATCCCGCCAGGGAAGTTCCGTCTGCTTTGATGACCGCAAGTGGACTGCTGATATCGCAAAGCATGTAGCTGCTCCCCACACAGCAACGGATGTACCAAGACCAGGTCCCACGTTAAGGAATTTCTGCAGCAGGCCTGTTTCACTTCCTGCAATGATGCTGGCAGTTGCTATGCGTGAGAGCCAGAGTGCTATGCCCAATGCAAAGACAGCAATGCCACCCCATAGGAGACTAAGCTGTGTGACGGAGAGATTCCTCACCCGATATATGGCTACCACTTCGCGCATCGCTGATTTCATGATTCCACCCATCTTTTGCGCTGGTATGCTTGCATTGTACAGACTCGAGCCATGACCATGACAACCCTACGCCTTCTAAGCTACAACATCCTGATGGGAGGGACAGGCAGGCTTGCCCACATTGAACGAATCTGTGAGCGATCTCAGGCTGATATCGTCATTCTCCAGGAGGCGATAGATGATTCCCCTCTGCTCGAGATGGCAGGTCGACTCGGGATGAAAGCCATCTGTGCACCGCCATCCCCAGTGTCCTCTTCCCATGTAGTCATCCTGAGCAGGGTTCCCATAGATGACTGGCGAGTACATCAACATCCCGACATGCTGCGCTACCACTTGGAATGTGATGTCACACCCTCACCCAGGATAGGAACAATTCGCATCCACGGCATACACCTTGCAGCACGCTTTGGTGAACGTGCCAATGGCGAGGTTCGACGCCTCAAGGAAATAGGACGGATTCTTGACGATATTCACCGTGAAGACGATGTCAACCACCATCTCCTCATGGGGGATTTCAACTCCATTGCCCCTAAGGACGTTGTCAGAGCAACACTTTTTTTCGAGAGACTTCGACGGCTCAAGGAAGCTGGTCTCTTTATACCTGATGAAGAACTTCCCAAGCTTCGTTCACTTCGAGTCCGGCATCTACGAGGGAGGCACTCCCTCATTGACTCCCCTGAATCACTCAGCACAGTTGGCATTGCACCACACCTTGCACCAAGTATTCAGCCACTTCCGAATATTGCAATGCTTGCAACCTCCTGGATGCCAGTCAACCACCGGCTTGACCTTATCCTCGGAAGGGGCATCAGAAGATGGACAGTGCAGAAGATCCTTGATAATGGATTCTCGGATTGTTACCGGCTCAAACATCCGCGTACCCGTGGATTCACGTGTGCAACCTGGGTACCTGCTACCCGTATCGACTATGCATTCGTCACAAAAAACCTTGTGCCGTATGTTGATGCCTGTGATGTTGTCGGCTCCCTCCGTCGTCCCGATCGTGATGTCCAGCATGCATCGGATCATTTTCCGCTGTACCTGGAGCTTCATTTTCCACCGGATCGTACTTCCTCGACGTGATCCTCAGCACCTCAGCGAGGTGTATCTCCCTCGCAGGAACCTGCCCTTCACATTGTTGATCCGTGCACAGAGGGGTTACGAGAGGGAAGACCTGTATTCCTTCACGAGTGATGCAACTTCCTCAGGCGAGATCATCCGGGCAAAGGGATGATATGGATTGAGCAGAACCCGCGTTTCCACAACAGCAGCAAAGAGTTCACTGCACGGTACTCGCACATATGACTCGGGAAGTTCTGGTCGTGCATCAATGACAGACTTGATGCCATCCTCTGACGTGAACACAGGCAGTACAGGCCCCTCAGGATCTTCAATGGCAATGAGCACAGGTGACGGAGAGCCGTCATCTGTAGTCTCTATGCGGGCAAGGACATACACACTGGAGGAAAGGAGTCTGGCTGACACCTTTATCCAGGCATCAACATCCACATGCATCCGACTCATCTCCGCATCGAAATCGAAGGATGGCGACTCACTCATGTGCCAATCATCCCATGATTAATCCATACCTGCAGCATGCTGTAGTTGCTCCGTGACATTGGCAATGGCACAATCAAAGCAAATATGCACTTTAGTGTTCTCTGGTATTAACGTAAATCGACGCTGCTTGCGAAAATGTCGTGAGGATTTCAAGAGCATCTTCGTCGGTAGCTACCCGATTATCCGGCAGCCTTTCTATTATCACGACGTGCACCGACGCAACTCATGTGCTATGCCGCCACTACACGCAATACCACAGTGAGTCAACTTGTCATTGTGGGGGTTGTGTGCTGAAAAGTGTGCAAATTCTCAACAGCGGAGAAAGGGCCATGGTAT
>JBMFXB010000038.1:0-11323 GCA_049964715.1 Candidatus Dormibacteria bacterium | reverse complement strand
GGCAATCCATCCAAGCCGGGGACGACGAGGACAGGTCTATGAACTTGGCATGGTTGTTGTTGGCATTGCACTTTTCGTCTACGGTGCCTTCTATGCAGAGCGGGTTCCCGGTTCGACTGAGATGGCAACACTTGGTCTTGTTGCAGTGATTGGAGGAATCATCCCGCTCATTGCGGGGATTGTACTCTTCACAGCTACCAGGGATGAGAATGAGCTAGCAGCAGGACTTACACTTCTTGGTGTGTTTGCATTGTCCACTGTTGGGGTCACGAGGCTTCTCGAGACATCAGGACAGGTTACGACAGGAGATCTTCAGGCGTTCAAGGGGATGATATTTGTCGTATGGGCAGCAGTTCTTGCCTATGCCGGGTCAAGTGTATGGTCGAAGCATCCTGGATTCGGTCTCACAGCAGGTGTTCTCGTTCTCTCCCTCTTGGCTCTTGCTATTGGGGAGTGGACACCGAGTAACGGCTGGGTCATCACTGCAGGGTATGGGTACCTCATCGCAGCCCTTATTGCAGTTGGCGCTGCAGTTCTCCACAGGTTCCCAGCGCTCATGGGCAGTGAGTAATCTTAATCGTGGTTGACAGAAGGCAGGAGGTGTCAAATGACACCTACTGCCTTTTTGTACATGGCATTATGTCAGTGAAGGTGAATATCGATGAATGAACTCCCCAGGGATCGTGACAGTCTACTTCAGGATGGATCACTCATCAGAATCCGGTCCATTGAACCAGCAGATGCAGATCGGCACAGACGTTTTATTGCCCGGATGAGTGATGAATCAAAAAGGCTACGTTTCTTTGATGTCCGTCCTGCACTCACTGAAGCTGAGACGACATACTTCACCAATGTCGACAATGTGAAACGAATTGGTCTTGTTGCACTTCGGCATGACGACATCGTTGGCATCGGGAGGTTTGATGTCATAG
The DNA here is from genome assembly GCA_049964715.1 of Candidatus Dormibacteria bacterium. Lineage (GTDB taxonomy): Bacteria > Chloroflexota > Dormibacteria > Aeolococcales > Aeolococcaceae > JAJZLL01. Next base: position 10,391 of record JBMFXB010000038.1, on the reverse strand, counting down.
AGCAAGGAAGTGCAGAAGTAGCGTTTGCTGTAGCTGATGCAGTACAGGGACTTGGAGTGGGGAGTCTCCTTCTGGATCGTCTTGTTGTCGAGGCCCAAAGAAGGGGGATAACGAGTTTTACAGCACATACTCTGTCGGAAAATGAACGCATGCTCGAGGTCTTCCATAATTCTGGCCTCAGTGTTGTGACCAATATGGAGGGAGGGGAGTGTCATGTGCTTCTTGATCTCGAGAATCTGGAACACTGGAAGACAGCTGCTGCTGCTCGCGACGATACATCAGGACTTCGGTCGTTGACCAAAATTCTCGAGCCACATCACATTGCTGTCATTGGAGTTGGGAGAGCTTCAAATTCCCTTGGCAGAGTAGTTGCAGAAAACATTCTTGGAAGTGGGTATGTAGGCAAGCTCACTCCAGTAAATAGTGCAGCGACAGTCACTGTTGGGGGAATTTCCTCGGTGTCTTCTGTACTCGACATGGCTTCTCCTCCTGATGTGGCAGTAATAGTTGTGCCAGCTGACCATGTACTGGATGTCATTGATGAGTGTGGAGAATGTGGAGTTGCTGGATGCGTCATTATCACTGCTGGCTTTGCTGAGACTGGAGCTGAAGGAAAGGTGCTTGAAGAGAAGATTGTTCATCATGCACGGTCAGCCGGTATGCGGATAATTGGACCAAACTGCATTGGTATAGTGACAAGTTCGCTTGGCATGAATGCGACATTCATGCCTGGAAACATTCCAGCTGGCAATATTGGATTTGCATCCCAGTCAGGTGCAATGGGTATTGCACTCCTTGCACGTGCACGCGAGGTCGGCATTGGTATAGCAACATTTGTCAGCCTTGGAAATGCTTCAGACATTTCTTCACACGATGTCATACGGTACTGGGGTGAAGACAGTGCAACTCATGTTGGGCTCCTCTATCTTGAGTCTCTGGGAAATCCACGAACCTTTGTTCGTGTTGCACGAAATGTCTCACGGCAGAAGCCCATCGTTGCTCTGAAATCCGGGCGATCAAGGATTGGCCAGGCTGCAGCACAGTCACATACTGCATCGCAGGCTACACCTGACACAGCAGTGCAGGCTGTTTTTGATCGTGCAGGCATCATTCGGGTGACAACGCTTGAGGAGCTTCTGGAAACTGTTGCTGTTTGTTCAGCATGTCAGCTTCCTCATGGGCACAGAATTGGAATAGTAAGCAATGCTGGTGGTGCTGCAATCCTTGCTGCAGATGCCTGTGTGGAAGCAGGGCTTGATGTTGCTCCATGTCCACAGGAGATGCAGGAATTCCTTCATGCAATGGGTTGTGCAGGTGTTGGTAATCCTATCGATTTGGGAGCAGGAGCCGTTCCGGAAACCTACAGTACAGCTGTACGGGAACTATGCAGGGCACATCTTGTCGACTCACTCATGATCATCGTTGCACCACTTCCTGAAGTCCCTGTCCCTGATGTTGTACGTGCAGTGACTGATCCAGAAGTGAATCCAGAGTCAATACCTCTGGTTGTTGTAACACTAGGCTCTGCATCTGAAATGGAGATGGCAGCATCGCATGGTACTCCACTCATTGCATATCCGGAGAATGCTGCTTATGCCCTTGGACGCCTTGCTTCGTATGCACAGTGGCACCGCTCAGCACGGGAGGAACCAAGGGAGACACTGCCACGTGTGGAGTTCGAACAGGGACATTCCATAGTGGCTTCCTTCGTGCGTGACCACAACGGGGAGTGGCTCGATCCAGCTAGGTGTCAAGCCCTGCTTGATGCATATGGCATTCCCACCATTCCTGCACGTACAGTGAGTCCTACTGTGCGTGCAGCAGTTGATGCTGCACATGAACTCGGATATCCTGTAGCACTCAAGGCCACAGGGCCAACCATTCTTCACAAGACTGAACGTCATGCGGTTGCTCTTGGTGTGGAAAGTGCGACACAGGTTGAACGTACACTTCGGGACTTTCATCGTGCACTTTCAACAGACATGACAGAAGTTGTCGTCCAGCAGATGGTGACTGAGCCAGTTATTGAAGTGATTGTAGGAGGGATCAATGATCCCTCATTTGGGCCACTCATCATGTGTGGTACAGGGGGTATACTGAGCGACGTCGTTCATGACACGCGATTTGCTGTTGCTCCACTCACACGACAACAAGCAGAGGAACTCCTTTCGTTGACTGGACTATTGTCACTCCTTGCGGGTAATCGTGGTGCACCCCCGTACAACACTGAAGCCCTTGTTGATGTTCTCATTCGTGTTGGACACCTTCTTGCAGACCGTCCTGAAATACGGGAACTGGACTGCAATCCTGTGCTCGTTGGACACGAGCGTGCGCATGTTGTGGATGTACGGATGCGCATAACTGAAACTTCCTTTCCACTCGAGGGATTCCGGCTCCTTGATTGAGAAGTGGCATGTTTACTGCTGACGCGGGGTAGCAAGTACAGTTACAACTGTGCGTAGTGCATCAACGCAATCAGGGAGTGCATAGCCTCCCTCGAGTACCCAGGCAGTACCATGTGTGGTGGTGGCTGCTGCAAGTTCAGCAACAGTAGCAGTTATGTGTTGGAAGTCCTGGGGCACAAGACGGAAATCCGCAAGAGGATCATTTGCGAGCGTGTCAAATCCCATTGAGACAACAATGAGATCCGGAGCAAACGTGTGAACTTCCGGAATGACTGTATTTTCGAATGCAAGCTCCCATTGGGATCCCGTCGTTCCTTGAGGAAGTGGTACATCGATACAAGTTGCAAAACCTGGCACTGAATGGACAGTAGAGGAGGGTCCGCCAGTTCCAGGGAATAGTGGCCATTCATGGAGAGAGGCATACAGCACGCGGGATTCCTGTGCAAGGAGTTCCTCTGTTCCATTTCCGTGGTGCACATCAATATCGAGAATTGCAATTCTCAGTGACGGATGTTCTGCCAGGAGTTTTCTGACTGCAACGGCAACATTGTTGAATAGGCAAAATCCCATTGCCCGATCTGCAGTTGCGTGATGACCAGGTGGTCGTACGAGTGCAAGGGAGTGATTGCCTTCATATGCATCGTGCACAGCAGCTATTGCTCCTCCTGCAGCATGGAGAGCAGCATTCCAAGAGGCACGAGAACAGTATGTATCCGGATCGAACCACCCGCCTCCCATTTCTGACAAAGTTCGAACAGCTTCAATATGAAGTTCTGTGTGACATAGTTTGAGATCATCAATGGTTGCAGCAGGAGCGCGAAAGAAGGCCACATCATCAATGGGCTCCTGCATGAGGGAAACGAGCATGGCTGAAAGCCGTTCTGGACGTTCGGGATGGTCAGGAGCAGCGTGCTCGAGGCAGAGGGGGTGGGAGTAGCACGTAATTGTCATCGTGGTGGTCCTGCAGGCTCCTGCTCCCAATTTCCCTTAACAGTGACATTCTGAACCAAATTGTCCGCTGGATGTCCTGGCAAGTCAGGAACAATGGAACCATGGAAAACCTGCTTATGGGCTATATCTACGATTTTTCCCAGTCTCGTATGCGGGAGTGGCTCAGTACAGAGGCAGCCCAGGTTCCTGGACGTGCAGGTGTACCGTTTCAGCAACAAATTCCTCCACAGATTGCCCGGGAGTCGAGTACACTTGCAAAGAATCTTGCAGCAGCTCTTGTACTTGCTGGTCTTCGACCTGGCGATGCAGTGACAGTGAATGGACGCTACTATGCACTCATTTCCAGTCCTGACATAACCCTTCCTCCTGAGGAACGCGCAAAACGTGCAGATCTTATGCTCCAGGGATATCTTCTCGGGCAGCAAACCGAGACTCCAGGGAATGAGCCAGAAATATTTCTCAAGGACTACCCAGCACTTATGAGGAGCTTTGCAACTGTTGCAGGCCACAGGATTGTGGCAGACCGGTATCCCTCCTCTGTGTATTTGAAGTTCCTCAGCACAGCAGTTCGTGCAACGGAAAATGAAGTGACTACAATGCTCACGAGGGTGACCATTCCTGTCTTCGTTGTCACTGCAGTGAAGGTACTCATGGGAGTTGTCATTTCATCGACAAGTCCTATAGGCTGGGTTGCGACTGGTGTCCTTGCAGCAGCAGGTATGGCAGGGCTTGTGGGTACCATTCGCTCAGGCATAACAAATATCAGGAAGGCAAGAAGCTACTCCATGCAGGTCGACAGGTCACTTGGGCCAGATAGGGCGAAGGTTGTGGCGTTTCTCCTGGATGAGTCGAAACGGCTCCAGGCTGTTCATGATACTGCCTCAAGCGAAAAGCGCCTCACTACCTTCGTCAAGGGAACTATTGCAAAGCTGACCTTTGATCACACCTCGACCAAGAAGCCTGGAGCTGATCTTCAGGGCAAAGGACAGGGAGTAGCCTAGAACCCTGCTTGCAGAGTATAGGTATGCTACGAAACCAACCTGTATTGAACTACCAGATCTGGTGAAGTGGATCCGTTGTAGGTGACAACAGGGTTGGTATGGTTTCCAGTCTGTACGTTCCATACTCCTACAATGGCCTGTCCAATGATGGAGATGGGTACGTTTGAGGTCATATCCAGCTCTCCTGACGGCATATACACTGCACCGTCGATTGTGTAGAGATTCTTGGAACTCTTGGAGTTTGTCACCATCTGGACAGGTGACAATGATGAACTCCCGGTCAGATCGACTGATGGATCGTATGGTGCATAAATTGCAGAGTTGTTGCCTGAGTACCCCGCTCCATGGCAACCTAAGGCTTTGCTTTCGTTTCCGTAGGCAGTAAGTGCAGTAGAACCAGTGGAATTCTCCATGGTAAGCGTGGCAGGATTGCTTGGTGAATCAGGGAGCACAATGCTGATGCAGTTTATGTTGTTTGAGAAGTCAACCTTCAGGTTGCATCCAGGACTTATGTCATAGACGCCCTGCGGGGAGGAGCTGTTGATAGTTCCACAGAATGATGTATAGAGATCTCCTGGATAAGCGGCAGGGACTTGGGGAGTTTCGACAATGGGCGGTGTGGGAGGTGGATTGAACACGCACACGTAGTTTGTGCTGTCCCAGGTAGCTCCCTGCAAGGAGCATGATGACGATGTCCCCGGATCACTTGCGTAAATGCCAGTTGTGGAGCATGAAGCGGAAGTCGCTGAATACTGTACATTCGGTGGTGTCTGTATTTGTCCGACTCCAGTGAATTTCGTGATCGATGGCGGTTGTGGAGCAAAAAAGATCTGGCCACTGGTAATTCCTAGTCCGGGATTCGAGAGTGCACAGAATGCAGCCTTACCGCTTGATTGAGGGATGATACCTTCGCCAACATACGTGTCGCCATAGACAAGTTCTCCCTGGTTTCCTGTTGCCACGAGCGATGCAGAGTACAGTGCCCATCCTGAGGGCTGGGCTGGACCGGAAAAATATGCAATTGCACTTCCACCAACAGTGGAGGTGGGCTGTCCAATGATGCCAGCAATACTGTTTGTTTCGACGTAATGCAGAATCACTTGAAGGTAGTTGGTCGTGTTGTATTCTGCATTGCCCTGGGGTGGGGAATTCACAGTCACTGTGTATGGTCCCTTTCCATAGGTAATGGTGTAGCAGTCATTTGGTGCACAGCTTGATGAGTAGTTTGAGAGGTTGCCAGTCCACCACGATGTTGGCCATCCCATGTTCTGTCCGATAACTTTAAGAGCTTGACTCACAGCTGCATTCTGATTCGAGCTTGTGATTGGAGTGGCATTGAGCACGCCAACTCCGCTCAGGGCAGCAAAGTCAGCAACATTCTGCAGGTTGCGCCGGTCGTTTGTCTGAACTGTGAGGTCTATTGCGACTGCGAGTATTCCGAAAAGAAGTACACCCAGCAATGCCACTGTTACAACCACCTGTCCACGGGATTGGTCTCTCTGATGTCTTCTAGCCATTGAGTTGTGCCTCCGTGTACGCGCAGGGTCCTACTGCAGAATATGTCTGCGTAGTGAGTGTTCTTGTGGATGATGCCCCAGTGGCAAAAAGTGGTCCAATGAGAGGAATGAAAATGGGGGCACTGTAGGTTACTGTTGCACGGATTTCTCCTGCAGCAGGTTCCGATGGATTGCTTGTTGTGCAGGTGGACTGGGTCGTACTGGTGGGATACCCCTCAATCGTGATGGTGAGCTGGGAGGGTGGGAGTAGACCTGCAGAACTGTATGCGGCTGTGCATGCACTGCTCGCATTTGGACATGTAATACTCTTGGGATTCCCGTAGCCATCGTATACTCCTGTCGTGTAGGGATCGAGGCTGGCTTGGCGAACAGCATCCCTGGCAACATTTTCCAGTGTCATCTGCGCGTAGAAGAGCATGCCTACCTGTACGATGCCAGCAATCATGACGATGAGAAGTGGCGCAACGAATGCCAGTTCAGTCAGTGCCTGGCCGCGGCTTTTTGTGTGACGGATTATTGGCTTTCGCATGTTGCTGATCCTGATCCATGTATTGTTGCGGTATTTGTAGCAGGATTGCCAAAGAGTATTCCAACCAAGGGAAGATACAATTGCTGCTGGTATGCTGTGGTTACGACAAGGGTATATCCCGCACTGCACGCGCTCATGGCAGTTCCAACTTTTGCACCAGAGGCATCATAGACAGCGATGGATGTATTGGCGGACCAGTTGTACGAGTTGTCTATGAGTGCTAGTTGCGAATTGATATAGCTTGTGAAATTGGAGTCACTGCACGCTGCACCATTGGGGAGCTGGACAGTGACGCCATTTAGTGGTGCTCCATTGGAGTTGCTGCATATGGCACCTGCACGTGCAACGTCTCTCAGAGTATTGGATATGCGGATGTCGTTCATGATGAAGAGACCGGTCACAATGATGCCAAATATCAGCAGGAATGCGATTGGCGCAATGAGTCCAAATTCCACCATGCTTTGCGCACTAAGTTTTCCTCTCTGTGTCCGATGACTTGACTTCAGGGCAAAGAGGGCTCTGGAGCTCATTTGCGTGCACTCCAAGTACACTCTTCCAGGTACAACGTACCTCCGGCGGAATGCCTTCTTACGGGCACTGTGCGTCTCATGGTCTCCTCGTGGTGTTCCCTCAACCGTGCATACCCTGATAACTTCTATTCTGCATAATGTAGCCAGTGTCGCAAACGTACGCTGTGTTTCACAGTGGGGCACGGGTCACATTTAGGTTAGATTGCTCCGAACTCCTCGTTGCTTCATTCTATCGTGCATGCAACGGTCACGTTACTCTATGTGACGATCTGTCACACATCGTATGAACTCCAGTTGCAGGTATGCTTGAGGTGAAGTACATACGTCCCTTGTAATGTCTTGCAGCATCCTTTCATGAACGAAACATCTCCAATGCACCGTCGCAGTCCTTCATCCCTCGACATGAACATCCTCGTGGGTTGGGTGCTTGTCGTTGGAGTTACAGTCAGCACAATCCTCATAGTTGCTGGACTTCTTGTTCTTCCCACCAAGGGTGGTATCACACTTACACGCCTCTTTGACTTTCCAGACTCCTTGGGAGTCATACTGCATGGAGCAATCGCTGGACATCCGCAGTCCATTGTCTCCCTCGGACTCCTCATCCTCCTTGCTACGCCCGTGTTGAGAGTTGCAATCTCCATTGTGACATTTGCAATAGAGAAGGATGGGAAGTATGTAGCCATCACGGCATTCGTGCTCATTGTGCTTCTTGGAAGCATCATTCAGGGGCTTGCTAATCCTGGACATTCAACACTACCCCATTCAGCACTCAGCAGCTTCACTGGACTAACGATCGTTATCATTGGGCTCTGCTCATTCTTCGCAGGACTTCTCGGATCCCTTGTGGGTTTGGGAGGAGGCATTCTGGTAGTTCCTGTCCTCACTGTCTTCTTCCATATTCCCATCAGATTTGCAATTGGTGTAAGCATTGTTTCAGTCATAGCAACGTCAAGTGGTGCAGCTGCAGCATACGTGCGCGAACGGGTCACGAACCTCAGGGTTGGCATGTTCCTTGAGATGGCTACAACAGTTGGTGCAGTAACAGGAGCGATTGTTGCAGGGCTTTTGTCGTCTGCAATTCTGGGGATTATCTTTGGAACAATTCTTCTCGTCTCATCCCTTCCACTCATTGTGAAAATTGGGGAGGAACTCCCTGAGGGCGTGAAGAGTGACAGGCTTGCCAAATGGCTGCGACTACCGTCCTCATATCCTGATGCTCACCTGAAGCGGAATGTTGACTATGAGGTTTCCCACACTCCATGGGGACTTGCCATGATGTATGTTGCTGGACTTGTATCAGGACTCCTTGGTATTGGCAGTGGTACGTTCAAGGTCATTGCAATGGATACTGTCATGCGTCTTCCAATGAAGGTGAGTACGACAACCAGCAACCTTATGATTGGAGTGACAGCCGCTGCAAGTGCAGGAATCTATTTTGCCCGTGGGGATATCCCGCCTCTCCTTGCTGCACCCGTTGCTCTCGGAGTGCTTGCTGGTGCCCTTCTCGGTGCACGGATCCTCCACTTTGTGAGCAACAGGGGCATTCGCTATATCTTTATCCCTGTCATTGTTGCTGCAGCAGTGGAGATGCTTCTCCGGAGTGCAGGGATAGGGAAGTAGAGTCAAAACTTGACTCTTGAAACCTATAGTGCAACAGTGCATATTTAATGTGTTCCAGGACAACGCAGAAAGTAGGCGACTGGAGGCAGGTGATGGCCATGAGACAGCGACTCGTTTTGGGTGCATCGGAATTGGGAACTCTGGCACTTGAGTTCGTTATCGGCGTTGCTGCTGTCATCGGCGGGCTTCTCATGATCATCCAATCGGACGGTCGATTGCTTGGTATGAATCCACGCATGCTTGGAGCTGCGCCATTTGGTGACTACCTTCTTCCTGGTATTCTCCTCGTGGTTCTCATTGGTGGGGCAATGCTTCTCTCGGCATACCTGACGTGGGCCAAGGCCAGGACGGCACATACGATAAGTACTCTTGCAGGGCTCCTGCTTATCCTGTGGGTCATTATCGAATATGCATACATGGGCTATTGGTGGCTGCAGGCTGTCGTGGGAGTCATTGGTCTTCTCATCATTTCTCTTGCACTCATGGACCTTGCACAGGAGGGTGGTTAACGATCGGTATTGTGTAGTGCTGGTGCAGAATCCAGCAGGATTTCCCAGGCTTGTTGGGAGATGTGCATGACATTGCTGATCTATGGTTCATCAGCAAGTGCATATCGAATTGGGTACAGAACGTACCATGTGGCACGTTCTGCCTCTGAGGAGGGAATGTCCTGGATAGACTGCATAACTGCCCTTCACGAGGGGCTCGGTGCGCCGCACAACGTGTGACGCACCGGGCTTTTGTTTACCTGGAGCTATGTGTGTGAACGGGTAGCGTCCACATACGTGAAATACGAGTGCTGGCGTCATTTGTACTCGTTGAATTGGGTTCAATGGAGTTCACAAGTCTTGTACGAGTCGTTGTATATGAGTTTGTTAGGAGATCGTACTGTCGTAAGAGTGTTCATGAACGTAGCTGAAAAAGCGCTTATGCCTGGAAGTACTCAATGTTCTCCACCATGCTGAGCATGATGTGAGGGAAAGCTGCAGTATGCGGAAATATGAATTAGAGAATACGTGCGAAAACAAGTGGGAAGAGTGCTGGAGTCTTTCGCGTAGTCGAGAGCGCTTGTGGAATTGCAGCACGTCAGAGCGAAGAGTGAGAGCAGGCTAATGCTCTCTGTTTTGTTTCAGTTACTGGTGCAATTATGCGTGCCATTGTTCTGTCAAGCATATGCCAGATCATGGGGACAAGAATCCGCAAATGACTGCGACAGGTAATTACTCTGGAGTTCCTGCCTGATAGTGGCGGATATCAGGGAGGAAGAGGAGCCCAAAGAATGCCAGTGCAATGACAACTGGGATGTTGAAGATCGTGTGGTAGTGATGGATAGTCACATGAACAGCTATGTCAAGAGCAATTGACACGATGACTGCCAACCCAGATAGCCCAGCGGCTGCCTTCCATCCCCAACTCGCGCCCAATCTCATACCTTGAGCAATATTCGCAATGAGGAATGCAATGACTATTCCCACGACAAGTACTGCTATTGAGATGAGGAGCCACGTAATGCTCAGGAGCTTTCCTGATGGGGCTGCAAGTACAGCAAACGTGAAGCTCCCTACTGCTCCGCCGACAAAGCCAAGCATTGCCATTACTGTGAGGAAGTACATGTATGCGATGATTGCCATCCGGGCGAATGACAATGGGGGCAGCATCGCTGTGCGACTTGAGTGGTGGGTGTCAGCAGGAGTTCGTCGATTCATGCAAGTATGAAATGGTACCGGATTCAGTTCCAACCTCATCAGTATACGCAGGAGATGAATGTTCAGATGTCGGAACTTGGGCTTGTGAGTGGTTGGATTCGCCACTTTGCTGTACTTACACCTTATTTCCAC
>JBMFXB010000037.1:0-14990 GCA_049964715.1 Candidatus Dormibacteria bacterium | reverse complement strand
GGCCCAATTGGCATCTTCTAAAATCCGTCACACCCCACTGAAATGCGAAGCTCCGCTAAAGTCAAAAGGTGACTAAAATGGCACTTTTTCAAAAAACTGCGGAAGTCAGGAAATCCTTTCGCTCCGGGGTCATTCCGTCACTACGTGTGAAACTGGCACAAAGGGTCTAACTGCTGCACTTCAGAACGAATTTGATCTCATGATCCTCGACCTTCGTCTCCCGGAGCTTGATGGATGGGAAGTTGCTCGGCAGGTACGACTAGCAAAACCAGAGTTTCCCATCATTGCGTGCTCTGCAAATCTCATGCATGCTGAACGGAAACGTACAAAAGAATTGGGATGCAATGGCTTTCTCGGAAAGCCATATACCATTTCCGATCTCATCTCCACTATCGAAGACTACGAGAATGGTCATCATCCGAAAAGAACGTCACAGTAAGGCTTTGCGTCACATACCTGACTTCCGAACATGGCATCCACTTTGAAGTGGGAGAACGTATACTGTGGGAAAGTCCGCCTCATCTTGGAGCCTGTCATGGATACCCAACCAGAACTTTCCTTTCTTCTTGAACTCCAGGAACTTGCTGAACAATGCGTCATGCCGTTCTTCAAATCCCGTACTCTTTTGGTTGAAACGAAAGAAGATGGTTCCCCTGCAACAGAAGCGGATACTGCAGTCGAACGACTTCTCCGTTCAAACATCCAAAAGCTTCATCCACATCATTCAATTCTTGGTGAAGAGTTCGGAGCAACAACAAATCCTGCATCGGACTGGCGTTGGATCATTGATCCAATAGATGGAACTCGCAGCTTTCTCCGTGGAAATGAGACATGGGCCATCCTTATTGCAGTACAGTTCCAGCAACAAACAGTCATGTCAGCTGTGTCATTCCCTGCACTGGGGCAGCGGTATCATGCTGTCCGTGGGAATGGTGCCCATTCCTCGATTTCGTCATATCCACTCCATGTCTCTACCACTCCAACCCTTGAACAGGCTGTGTTTAGCCATTCAGGTTTTCATGGCAACCCGGATCTCCACCCATATGAGGTCTTCATTCAAAAGTGTTGGGATGTGCGAGGACTGGGAAATGCATTTTCCCATGTTGCAGTCGCACGTGGAACTGCGGATGTGGCTCTTTCTCTGCCTTTTGCACGACTCTGGGACTTCACTGCACTGGACTTGCTTGTGACAGAAGCTGGTGGAGTATTCGAGACTGCTGTACACACGCCCTTCACAAAGGGTGGTGCACTTTCATCAAACAGTATCCTTCATGAGGAGGCACGTGAAATTCTCAAGCCCTACCTCGCCTCCATGGATGTGACTCCACTACTTGCTCCACCAACAGAGTAGCGAAGAAACGCCTCGATAAATGGGTCGATGTTCCCTTCAAGTACATCTTGTGTATTCCCGACCTCGACATTTGTCCGGTGATCCTTTACAAGCATGTATGGATGAAGTACGTATGACCGTATCTGATTGCCCCACTCTGCAGAGACAACATCACCCTTGATATCTGCAATCGTTTGTGCTCGAGCTTCCTCCTGGAGCATCCTGAGCCGTGAGCGCAGTACTCTCCATGCCATTTCCCGATTCTGCCCCTGGGAGCGTTCATTCTGACAGGTGACAACAGTTCCAGTCGGGATATGGGTGAGACGTACTGCAGATGACGTCTTGTTGACATGCTGTCCACCAGCTCCGCTCGAACGGAAGAGATCCACGCGAACATCATCTGGATCGATATCGAGAGGTGCTTCATCTTCAATCTCAGGCATCACTTCAACGAGAGCAAATGAGGTGTGTCGTCTGTGGGCAGAATCAAACGGGCTGAGTCGCACAAGACGGTGAACGCCCTTTTCGCTCCGAAGTAATCCGTAAGCCCGATCCCCACTCATTCGTACAGTTGCAGACTTGATTCCTGCCTCTTCACCCTCTGTCTCATCGATAATCTCAGGATGCATGCCATGTGATTCTCCCCACCGAACGAACATGCGGAACAACATTGAAGCCCAATCCTGGGAGTCCGTTCCACCAGCTCCAGCATGCACAGTGAGAAGTGCTGGACTGTCACTGTATGGAGCACTGAAAAGAAGATCTAGTTCACGCTTTCCGAGTTCTCCCTCAATGGCATCCGCCTCATGTTCAAGGGAATCTATCACTCCCTGGTCATCACCTTCGTCGAGAAGATCTGCAAGTTCGACTGCATCATCGATCCTTGCCAGGAACGTTGACCACGAGGTAATCAACTGTTCAAGACGGCTAGCTTCCTGAGTGAGTTTTGTTGCACGTTGAGGATCATCCCAGAGATCAGGTGCAGCAATGTATTCCTGAAGTTCGTGGAGCCGAGCTTCCTTTGTTTCCAGGTCAAAGATGGTCCCGAAGCGTATGTGCCCGGGACGACAACTCCTTCAACCGTGAGGTGAGTTCAGACATCGTATTCTCTCCGTTGTGACATCACCCAGCATACTTCAGGGATATCACATGCCATGACAGCGCTTGTACTTCTTCCCGCTACCACAAGGACAAGGATCGTTTCGTCCAACTTTCTGTGCAGTCGAAACCGAAGGCTTGGTAGCTGTTTCCACAGACCCGCCTTTGTAGGTAAGTCTTTCTGGCATCCTGTTGCCCATCGTCTGTCGAGCAAGAGCAGCGCTTGCAGCTGCTGCAGCTGGACGTGCTGGTGGTGGAATATGGGAGTCAACCATGGATCCAGGAAGATCCGGGCGACCAGAATGGGGTGCACGCTGTTCAAGCGTTGCCTGGGGAGTCTGCCCAGAAGGATCCTGGACAATGACCTGAATAGGGCGCTGGAGAATGTTCCGCACAATATCGAACTGGACTTCTTCGAGGAGATCCTGGAAAGCTTTGTGTGCCATTCCCTTGTACTCAATGACAGGATCGAGCTGCGCATACGCTCGGAGTTTTGCTGACTCCTTGAGATGTTCCATCTCAGTGAGGTACAAAGACCACCGCTGGTCAATGATGCCCAACATCGTTGCCTGCTCGACCTGACGCATAACAAGCGGGCCATATTGCTGTTCCTTCTGATCGTAGAAGGCATTGAGGCGTTCAATGTAAAACTCTGTGAGTTCCTCAAGTGAGTCCCCAATCTCGTCATATTCAGCATCACTGAGAGGTGCAACGGGAGCAAGCTGCCTTACCCACTCATCGAGGCTATCGATGTCCCACGATTCCTTGTACTTTCCTTCACAGTGTTCAGGCACTGCACCCGTTACGAGTGTCCGAATCATGGCCTGGATATTTGCCTTGGTATCTGCACCTTCGAGAATCTTGCGGCGCTCACCATAAATGATTTCACGCTGGGTATTCATGACATTGTCATATTCAACAAGGCTGCGCCGTGTATCGAAGTGCATGCCCTCAACACGAGTCTGTGCACCCTCCATCTGCCTTGTGATGAGTTTAGACTCAATAGCAAAGTCCTCTTCAAGATTGAATCGATCAAGAAGTGACTGCATGCGGTCGCCACCAAAGATACGGAACAGGTCGTCATCAAGGGCGAGGAAGAACCGTGTCGTTCCAGGATCTCCCTGACGACCGGAACGTCCCCGGAGCTGATTGTCTATACGACGGGACTCATGGCGCTCTGTGCCGATGATGTATAGTCCCCCTGAGTCCCGGGCATCAGCATCAAGAACAATGTCCGTACCTCGGCCAGCCATATTCGTTGCAATAGTGACTGCACCCTTCTTCCCTGCCTCTGCAACGATAGAAGCTTCACGTTCATGCTGCTTTGCATTAAGGACGTTGTGAGGAATACCTTTCTTGTCGAGCAGTCGTGAAAGCAGTTCACTCTTTTCAATACTTGTGGTGCCTACCAGTACTGGTTGCCCCCTCTTGTGTGCTTCGATTATTTCGTCAACAATTGCCTTGTACTTTGCTTCCTGAGTACGGTAGACAACATCTCTGGCATCCTCACGAACAAGGGGACGATTCGTCGGAATTGGCACAACTTCGAGATCGTAGATCTTGTGGAACTCTTCCGATTCAGTGACAGCTGTCCCGGTCATGCCTGCAAGTTTGTCATAGAGAAGGAAGTAATTCTGGAAGGTTATTGTTGCCTTCGTCTCTTCCTGTTGATGAACTTCAAGCCCTTCTTTCGCTTCAATTGCCTGATGAAGACCATCTGACCATCTCCTTCCTGGGAGAGTACGTCCAGTGAATTCATCGACAATGATGACATCCCCATCCTTCACGATATAGTCTCGATCTTTCTGGTAGATAGCATATGCGACAAGAGCCTTGTTGAGCTTGTGAGCATCATCATGATGCTCAGGATGGAAGAAGTCCACGATACCTGTGAGCTTCTCAACCTTCTCCACTCCAGCCTCAGTTGGTGTTACTGCCTTTGCCTTCTCGTCTATCGTGTAGTCTTCTTCTGGCTTCAGTTGAGGCACGATCCGTGCATAGAGATTGTACTTGTCAACTAGCTCACTTCCTTGCCCGGAAATGATGAGCGGTGTTCGGGCTTCATCTATGAGAATGGAATCCGCCTCATCGATAATCGCGTAGTGCAATCGGCGCTGGACACAGTACTCGAGTGATGGCACCATGTTGTCCCGCAAATAGTCAAACCCAAGTTCGTTGTTCGTGCAATACGTGACATCTGCAAGGTATGCTTCCCGCCTTGTGCACGGACGCAGATGTCGTAGGCGTTCATCATCGTGTTGTGGATCTGTGAAGTCTGGATCATAGATATACGATTGGTCCTGACCAGAGATCACTGCCACGTTGAGACCAAGAAAGTGGTACAGAGGTGCATTCCATCCTGCATCCCGGCGTGCAAGATAGTCATTAACTGTCACGAGATGTGCACCATAACCAGCAAGCCCGTTGAGATAGAGAGCAAGCGTTGCAACAAGCGTCTTCCCTTCCCCAGTACGCATCTCTGCAATCTTTCCCTGGTGAAGAATAATGCCACCGATAAGCTGCACATCATAGTGACGCATCCCAAGGATGCGTTTGGAAGCTTCCCGGACAACAGCGAATGCCTCAGGAAGGATGTCGTCAAGCGTATCGTCAAGCCGCTTCAGTCGCTCCTCTTCAGACTCTTCTTCCTCATCATCCTCCACTGCATCTGGGTAGAACCCTTCTGCATCGTATGACTGGACAATGGAACCTACAAGAGGGTGTCCGAGAGACTCATTGGGGGCAGTATACCCAATCCTTTGTCGGAATTCAGCTGTCTTTGCAGCCAGCTCTTCATCTGTGAGTTTCTCTACCTCGGCTTCGAGAGCATTGACTTCATCAACAATCCTCTGGAGGATTCGAAGTTCCTTTTCTGTTGGATCGCCGAACACTCGGCTCAAGAACGACATGTACCAATACTACCGCCTTAGGCACGAACCCACACATTCCCGAACAGCAAAAGCCCCGGAGCTCATATGCCCCGGGGCGTCCTGTCCAAACGAAGCGGGCAACTAGAGTCCCGCAAACGTCCTTCCCACATCCATGGTGCGCACTGAAGAATGACCCTTGTGCGCTGTCATCCGCTGTTTCCGCTGAGCCAGTCGGCAGTCCAGTGTATCAACGAGTTGCTCGACGACCTGTGGAAGTTCATGTGCATGTTGTCTGATGTGCAATGTGCCATGCCTGAGCTCCACACGTGCCACTGCCGACCACTCATGAACCCGATGTGCTTCACGTGTCAACACCAGCGACACATTCTCAATCTGCGGATATTGTCCGAGACGTTCTGTAAGACGCTGCTCCGCATGTTTGCGGTTGTCGTGATGAATCGGCGTTTGAGCAGTTACAGTCACACGCATTTCTGATCCTCCTTAGATCGGAACCAGTACGAGGTTCATTATAGAACCCATAAGGCAAAACTCCAGAGGAAACACATCATTGTAACCAAACCGGCTATCTCCCCATGGCAGGTCGTATGTCCTACAAGCCTAAATGGAGCCACTACCAACACTTCTATCCTCTTCGTGGAACCAGTGCTCCAAGTACCAGCAGTACCCTTTCACATTGACTGGACGTGGCCCTAGGTTCTTCCTGGTGCCTGTCAAATGTCTGATGCAAGAATCGAATGAAAGGTTACTCAGCTACTTGTCGTCCTCTTCATGCAGTGTGATGGTATCCCCTGTCCCAATGCCACGCTTCTTCAATGTCCCAGCTGGAAGTTCAATTGCAGCAACAGCATGGAATACGATGCGACTCATTCTCCATGGTCGGATAGAGTGAAGGGCATGGAGAATCTTCCCATCACTATTTACAAATGCTACATCGATGGGAAAGCGCATAAAGAACATGTGGATGGAACTGCATGGTGACAACACAAGGGCTTGATCCTCATGAAATTCCTTTCGCATCATGAGTCCGCAGAACCTTTTCCACATTGAGTCAGCCATTTCAACGTGTGTGGCAACTACAGTGCCATCCGGGCACCTCAGTTCACGCTTCATAGCCATTGCTCCCAATAAGGAAATCGACAAGTTGTCCTGCAAGGAGTTCTGGGTCATGGCAGTGGATAGTTCTAATACCAAGCTCCTTGGCTGGTATTAGGTTATGCTCCAAATCATCAATGAAGCAGCATGCCTTCGCAGGAAGGTTGAGCATATCGAGGGCCAGCTCGTAGATAGCAGGATCTGGCTTTCGGATTCCGACATTGCCAGAGACAATTGTCACATCGAAAAGATCTGCATGTCCAATTTCCGGTACATCGCCAAAGGCATCTCGACCAGCATTCGAGATGATTGCTGTCCTCTTCCCCACCTTTCTTATTTCCCGTACAGCTTCCACCATTGCATTGCATATGCCAAGCCCACTTCCCCAGACTGCTTCACGAGCTGCATGAGGAGAAATCTCCTTTCCATTTGCATCTGCAAAGGCTTCACAGAAGAGCGTAAAGAACGATTCCTCGTCGATCTCCCCAACTTCAAACTGATGCCAGCGATGCTGAAAGGAAGTTACATGATACTCAGAGTGGAATGACGAGCGAAAGAATGCAGCAAACTCACGTGAAGTTTGCCCGTCAATACATACATCATTTCTCGGAACGAGAAGGACACCCCCAACATCGAAAATAACAGCATGTATTTCCTTGGGATCGCCAAGGTATCCGAGAGGATGGCTGTCACTGGAGGAGTCAATCGAGTCCACGATCCTCCTTCCCGAGGAGTCCTCCAATGGGCTTGCCTTCGAGAATGTATGCTGCTCGAAGCATGCTCTTCCCCCAGTAGCCAGAACTCTGGCCCCGGATATGGGAAGGTATTGCTTCCTGCCATCCCTCGGGAAGCGCACCGAACCTGCTCACACCATTTGCCCTGTCGACAAGAACACTCCCCGCCTTTTCCGTGCACCAGGATTCAAAGCGGGTACGTGGAACAGAGTCGAAGAGATCGAGAATTATGCAAAGTTCCTTTGTTGTTGAACAATGTTGTGCCATATTCTCAAGAAGATATGACACCTCTGTCATGCTGCCCTTGCGAAGGATTTCCCACGGGAAGGTCGGAGAATACGCAGCTTCCCTGAGACCTTTCAGCACATCTTTTTCTGGATGTCGTGCATTTTGGGTGAAGAGTTGACGAATCTTGTTGAGTGATGACGTTGACATATAACGGATTCCTTCCAGTTGCAGCTCACCCAAGTCGGGGAACCGCACTCATTATAACCGTAGAGTACACCCGGATTCATTCTGGCCAGTACCTCAATTCCCTACTGAATGGCATCCGGGGCTTTCATACCTTCTGTCCTCAGTTGCCGTGCAACACGGGCCAGGTCATGCAGTTGCGAAGCTATCCACTTCTCTATCGGGTTCCGCCGGACGATTTCCTTGAGCAGTACGTTCCGTGCCTTGCGTTCTTCAAGAGGCATCGTGATAGCACGATAAAGTGCGTCTGCCTGCCCATCTACATCAAAAGGATCCACACCTACCACACCTTCATGGAGTTCCTCGAACGCTCCTGCATTCTCACTCAGCACAAGAACAGCATCTTCCTTGCTGCAGATCATACCTTCCTTTGCGACAAGATTCATGCCGTCAAATACAGGATTGACAAAAAGAACATCGCAGGTCCCATACGCTGCCACTCCTTTTGGCCTGTTGTCCTCATGCTCAAGGCGAATTGGAGTCCATGACTCAGTACCAAAACGAGCATTGATGCGAGCGATATCCTCCTGTATTGTTCGACAGTATTCTTGGTACTCGGGAACGTTCTGGCGTGTAGGAATGAGAAATGCCCAAAACTCCACTGTCCCCTTGAGTTCCGGGTGTTGATCTAGTAGACGCTCATATGCAAGAAATCCACGTCGAATATTTTTTGTGAGATCAGTTCGGTCAACTCGAAGTATGCATGTTCTCATGGAACTACCAGAACGCTCCTGATCAAATTGTTCCAAGTACTTCTTTGTCTCTTCTGCTTCCTTCAAGTCCTCAAACTCATTTACGCTGATACTGATCGGGTATGCGTGAACCTCAACAACCCTTCCTTCAGGAACGGCAATTGTCCCGCGTTTGGTGTCGACTGTATACCGAAGTTCCTGCTGTACGGTATCTAAGAATTGGCGGGCATCACGTTGTGTCTGGAATCCAATAATGCTGCACCCCAGCAAGCCGTGAAGAATGTCATCTCTCATATATTTTGGAATAAGTTTCCAATATTGAGCTCCAGGCCACGGAATATGCACAAACTGCTGAATTGTCGCACCCGGTAATGCCTTCCGTACCTCATTGGCTACACAGTAGAGCTGATAGTCCTGAATGAGAATCACAGGTGGGGTGGACGCTCCCGCAGCCTCCTCGATAATGGCTTGTGCAAACAACCTGTTGACAGCTTTGTAGCCATCTGTCCAAGCAGCATGGAGTCCATCAGTATGCGTTGGTGCCTGTGAAGCATCCCAAAGATAGTGCTGAAGAAACCACAGCAACGGATTGCTCACAACGTTGTAGTGATCGTTGTACTGCTTAGTAGTTGGTTTTACAAGCCGTATGCGATACACTCTCCCATCTGAAGCAGTTACCCGTCCCCGAGACTGCTCTAAGGCTGCCAGCAGGAGCTCGTCACCAGGAGCACTTGCACCAATCCAAAGTGACTGTGTAGCGCTTGCAAGCTCACTCAGTGCAGTCACAAGTCCCCCTGCTCCCATAACGACTTTGCGATACGGTATATGCGTAGCGGGATCTACCAGTTCCTTGATGGAAACGGGTGCACGATTTGCGGCAATGATCAGTGGTCGTTCTTCAAGGAGATTTCGATACCGTTTGATGTCGAATTCGCGTGTCACGATCCTACTCTACGTCATGCTTGTGGACAGCAGACGGACAACTGCAACTGTAATGTGAAAAATCAGCGATTATGACAAACACTACTTGTTCAGCCGTGCAAATCATCAATACAGCAACTTCACGGACAGAAACATCCATCCATAAGGGACATCACTCACCCTGAAGGAGTGCCAATTCACGTTCACGCTCGGACTCGTACAGTGCACGTGTAATTCCAGCACTGGCCAGAAGTTCATCCGAAGGTGAAACAGGTACAAACATATCTTCAGTGATATTCTGCCCCGAAGCACTGAAGTGCTCCATGTACATTGTCATAGTGCCTGTTGCTGAATGAAAACCAACAACATTGCCATCAGGATCCATTCCCAGCTGTTCGTACACATATATCGGAGTAACGAAGACATCGTCTCCATCAATTCCTGTGATTTCAGAGATATTCACGACCTTGCGGGTTCCATCGCGGAGTCTCGTCTGATGGACAATGATGTTGATTGCTGATGCAATCTGTTCTCTGATTGCACGTGATGGAAGCTCTGCACCACCCATGAGTACCAATGTTTCCAGTCGGGGTATGACTTCACGTGCAGAGTTGGCGTGAATGGTGGTCAGGGACCCATCATGACCAGTGTTCATGGCCTGGAGCATGTCGAGAGCCTCCGGACCACGGCATTCTCCAATGACAATGCGGTCTGGCCTCATTCGGAGGCTGTTGATGACGAGATCACGCATAGTGACACGTCCTTTCCCTTCCACGTTTGCAGGTCGAGTTTCGAGTGGCACAACATGCATCTGGTGGAGTTTGAGTTCTGCAGCATCCTCAATAGTGACGATTCGTTCATCCGGAGGGATGAAGTCACTCAGGATATTGAGGGTAGTGGTTTTGCCTGAACCACCACCACCACTGACAGCGATATTGAGGCGTGAGTTCACAGCTGCCTGGAGGTACTCCATCATCGCCTGAGTCATGGTGCGATTTGTAACGAGGTCCTGTACAGTGAGTGATTCTTTTTCAAACTTGCGAATAGTGATTGTCGGGCCCTTCAGGGAGAGCGGCGGAATGATGATATTAACTCGAGATCCATCCTGAAGTCGGGCATCCACCATTGGGGAAGATTCATCAATTCGACGTCCCATTCTCGCAACAATGCGGTCGATGATCTGAAGGAGTTGAGCATTACTGTCAAACTTTACTGAACTCTTCCGTATAACCCCGCTCTGTTCGATGTACACGTTCTTCGCAGAGTTAATCATGATGTCAGTAACTGTTGGATCTTCTAGAAGCTCATCCAATGGACCAAGACCCAGGACATCGTGCTCAACCATCTCGATAACACGTTGTCGCTCAGATCGGGAGAATACGATGTTCTGGCGTGCAGCAGCTTCATTGACGAGTTCCTGGATACGTTGTCGTACAAGATCCGACTGCTGAGAATTTGTGCGACCTGCCATCTCCTCGACAAGTCGATCATGCACATCCTGACGAAGATCAATGTACGTATTCTCTCCGTCCTCAGCGCTTCGGGCAGGTCGACTCGGGCCGAGTCGACCAAGAAGTCCTTTCCCTTTTGATTGGTCGTTCTGGACTTCGTCGGCCATAGATCCTCCTTGCCATCACTGCATGCACTGCAGTGCGTTACGGAATCATGCTACCTCACAATCGGCGTGACTGCGTGTGACGTGCTGCAACAGTTTCGTTGAACGCGTGTGGCAACACTACTAGTACTCAGTCAATTGTCCCGAAATATCTGTCTCCAAAGTCACCAAGTCCTGGCAAGATGTACTTCTTCTCATTGAGCTCCCGATCAATGACAGCTGTAATGATGGCGACATCGGGGTGTAGCTCCTGGATTGCACGTATTCCTTCAGGAACTGCAACTATGCACGCAAGGCGAATGTGCTTTGCCATCTTCTCTTTGAGCAACTCAATTGTCTGAATTGCAGAACCACCTGTAGCAAGCATTGGATCGAGGATGATTGTCACTGCATCAGCAAGATGTGATGGGAGTTTCTGATAGTAACTCCGAGCAATGGCTGTCATCTCATCGCGTTCCAGTCCGACAAACCCGACCTTGCTCTGCGGCACAATATCACTCATTGCATCTAGCATTGCCAATCCCGCCCGAAGAACAGGCACGAATATGACGTTCGTATTGAGCCTGTAGCCGACCGTTTCCTCAAGTGGCGTGTGTACTGAAACCTCTTCAACTGGAAGGTGATCAAGGACATACGAAGCTATAAGGACAGTAATTGCTCGTGCATGGCGGCGGAATGCATCAGTTGTTGTTCCTGAATCACGCAGTATCGTAAGCGAATGATCGATGAGGGGGTGGTGAACAACTCGAACTTGGCTGCTCTCAATTGTGAGCTCCTGCTTCACAGTATCTCCTTATGTATGCACATGCCACTTCCCGATCAGGATACCAGTAGCGCTTTGCTCACTGTGATGCATCTAGACGCGCTCCAAACAGGTAGGTGTCAGCAATTACACAGAAAGTGGAAACAGGTCACTGCAGGCATCAATGGCGCGAAGGAGATTGACTTGAGCCCAGAGGAGCCCTACATGGTCATTCGGGACCCAATTGCCACACTCACGGAAAAACGCCTCTGGCATGCGCCATTCTCCTGCAGAAACTTCAATGATCTGTCCCAATGCTCGTAAGAGGTAGTACTGAGCACGTTTCTCAGCTGTGGCACCTCCCTTCCGGGCGTAGTAGATTGCCAAAAGGGAATCAAACAGCGTCCATTGAGCTTCAGATCCAGGTGTGAGATATGCGTTGCGTACCTGCATGTCAGACTCATTGCTGAAATCACTGGCCCGAACTCCCAAGGCGAAATGGGAGCGGTAGTCAGGAGCCCAGTAACTATCCCCACGATACCGTGCAATACCTATTTCACCAGCAAGATTATCCTCGACATCTGCAATAATGCGATCTGCCATGTCTCCCTTCACGATCCCAAGCGGCTCAATAAGAAAAATGAGTGCAGCATCAGTTGGCCGTTCATGTTCACCCCCACGTGTCTCATAGGGCAGGATAGCTTCCAATGCCTTCCTGCCGAGTGAAGTCAAACTTTCAATGAGTGTGGAGTCCCGAAGTATGGGTTGTATTGCACTGATCCCCGCCAAGACGACACCAATACTTGAAGCATTGCACTTTCGTACCTCTTCCCAATGTCCACTGTCCTCATCCTCCCAATATCGAATGTGCTCGAGATATTCAAGTACATGAACAATGAGTGCCTTATCCTGTTGGGTCAATTCCAGATTTCCTGCATACACACTCTCTCCAATGAGGAGCAGAGCATAGCCAATGGCATCATTTTGCGCATTTGCCCATTTGGATCGCGGTGTCGATTCCTCCCCTTCAAAACGGGAGGGAATGCGTAGCTCATCTGGAAGATGAGAATCGTCGCACATTAGTGCTTTCTCAATTGTCGGAAGTGCTTCATGAAGTACCCGGAGCACACCCTGGACAGCACGTGCAGCTTGATTGTTCTCTCCATGTGCAAGAAGACCAAGGGCTATACAGGAACTGTCACGAAGCCACGCATTTGCATATCCAGTTTTGTCTTCCACAAGGTTTGTCTGGATTGCAGGAAAGAGTCCACTTGCAAGCTGCGGGAACGTGAGACACCCATGAGCCTGCAGGGCTGTCAATATTGCATGGGCATCTCCACTACTCTCAAGAACAGAGTGCACCCCCTGAGAATGCCATGCAAGAGTGTTCACCTTCTGGTCTGTCATTCGATACCTCCTGTGCAGCGCTGGTAGGTTGTGAAAAGCGGATGATTCAGATTCCGGTCGGCTATTGGAGGCATTGGTTGGCGTGCAAGGATGTCTGTGTTGCCAGGCTCGTGCTGGAACCCTGCTCGCTGGGTCAAACCGATCTCTGTTCCGTAATAGATAAGCTTTGGCTGATCAATGGAAAACTGTAGCTCAATCGCTTTGGCAACACGATTAACGTCATTGTGTCCAGTCCACATAATACGGTCCAGATCATGGTTGTCGAGCTGTGTAACAACAAGATTCTTCGAAGGAAGGCTTTGTACGTGATGGAGAATCATTTTTTGTGCCTTCTGGAATGACAGAGCACCACGTACAAAGTCGACGATAATGCCCTGGAAGGTGAAGTCAAGATATCCATCGAATGTATCTCCATAGGCAAGCATCAATGCATGATGCTGAGCAGCAAGACTCCCATGGGACCGAAGTTCCTTGACAGAAATGGGAAGCGAAAGGAGTGCGTGGTGCCTCCGAAAATCTACTCCATTGAGGTTCGCTTCTGCGAGAAGGAATACCTCAGGTTTCACGTTGATCATTGCATCCCGGAACTCCTGCCAGAATGCGACAGGGGGACCCAGCACATGGTCAAGTCGTAAAGCATCCAGATCAAACGTTTCAAGCCAGTACGCTCCTGCCTTGATGAGATACTGCCAGACATCCTTGTTGTCAAAGTTGAACTGGGGCAGTACTGGAAGGTTCATGAAACTGCGGTAGGTACGTGGGTAGTCAACGAATCGGAACCACGATCGGTAATGGCTCCCTGGATACTGCTGGGCATCGACAAATACGTGATGGTTATTTGAGCAGTGGTTGGGAACGAAATCGATCATCACCTTCATACCGTGGGAATGTGCATCATCCACAAGCGCATGAAGATCCAAGTCTGTGCCAAATCTCGGATCGATTGAGAGGAAATCAGTCGCATGATATCCGTGGTATGCATCCCCCTTAAAAAACGGGGTGAGGTAAATACAGGTAACCCCCAGTTTTTGGAGATATGCAAGGTTCTCCCGTATGCCAGCAAGGTTCCCTCCGATGAAGTCCTTCTCCATCGGATTACGATGTGGATCATATCCAGCAAACCGGTCGATGAAGATCTGATATATGACTGCATCACGCCATGCCAAATGGGTACGGTCTAAGTGCCGTGGAATCATCGAACCATTGTAGGTGATCATGGGACCACTCTTGGGAAGAGTACCTCCCCTCTCTTGTAAGAACCCTCTTGCAGTATGACGCGAGTAAATGTCTCGTTTTGATTTATCCACCAAGTCATACCTGTATCATCTGGACACAAAAGTCAACAAAACCAGGTAAATCCCATGACTAATGTGACAATACAAACTTCAATGGCATAGCAGAGCGAGCATGACTGTGTCGATGATGAGCGATAGGGTATGATTTCATATGTCTAATCGGGGCGTGGCGCAGTTGGTAGCGTACCTGCTTTGGGAGCAGGGGGTCGTGAGTTCGAGTCTCGCCGCCCCGACTTCACATTTCAAAGTTCCTTCAGCACGTGACCTTAAACGTGATGAGACCCCGAATGTTAAGATCCTGACCTCTATGAGCTGCCCCCTTTGTGCGTACTCAACTGATTTGTAGTGGCAGCTATGGACCACTGACTAATGTGAGTGTCCATGTCGATTGGTAGGTGCCGGCCAGACTACTGGAAGGTATGTTCGCTGACCAGTTGATCGTGACAGTCTGGTCTCCCATCCCTGTATTAGTACTGTCTGAAAGCAACTCCGTTGCTGTACTGCCAGGCAGTATATATGGATAGCCAACTTTCCCTGACCACACGGCTTGTGAACATGTTGCACCGGTGTCGCATGTTGGCTGTGCAGGGGTAGCTGCCGTGAACGCAGAATTGGCAAGGCTATTAGCTCCGCTCTGGAATGGTGTATTGGAAAGCGTAATGCTCCACCCTGCACCTGTTCCAGTGTTGTCGCCAATATCGA
>JBMFXB010000036.1:0-16745 GCA_049964715.1 Candidatus Dormibacteria bacterium | reverse complement strand
TATCTCTTGCTCAAGTATCGTGCTCATGGCAGAACCTCCGTAACTCCCTGTGCACCTTAAAACTCATGCTTAACGTTGTATCTCACAACAGCAGGGTTGCTGCTCCTACTCAAGGGATCGTCGAGGAGCACTATGAGAAGCCATGTGGAAAGCCAGTGCAATTGCCCCAGCAAATGTGGCACCGCTGTGTTCGTGACTGAGGCTTGGTATCAGCTGATGTTGTTCTGTAGGACGAAGACTGGCAAAGTGCTCGATCTCCTCACGTGTATGACATACCTCAAGAATCTTCGCTGCTTCTTCTGCAAGGAAAAGTTTCCTGTGAAATTCCTGTGATTGGTCACATTGTCCAATACGATCACGAAATGCCTGAGGGAGGGATGCATATCTCGCCTCAAGGGTTCCATGACGTGCTGTCTCCAGTGCATTCCGGTGCTCCCTGACTTCGCGAAGCTCTGCAAGAAGCCGTTCTGACGATTCACGCTCGGACCGCATCCACAACACCCGTCCATCAACCATGCACCCGCGTACTTCCCCATGAATACCAAGGAATGTGTGGACAACTTTGCCAGGTGCCAGCACGTCATGATCTTGTCCATGTGGAGTCTGCAACACTATGTGTACCCTTGATTCAGCACCAGATGGGGTGTCTCTCCGGTAGACAATCGCGCATGGATGCTCCCCTTTGCGAATGCACATGACTTTTTCAATAATGCCAGTATCCCCAATTTCCTCGTTTTCCATACAGTCCTCCCTCCTGGGGTACGAATGACATTAGCTGTATCATACAAGTCATGGACACACCATATTCTCCCCCAACCCCAGACGAAGAGATTGCATGGGACGCAATCCTTGCAAAGACTCCTGTCGTGGCAGCAGAAGGTACGCATATTGGCATACTGGACTTCGTTCTTGCAGATGAGCAGGATGACATCTTCCATGGCATCACAATCCAGACACACCTTTGGCACAGGCCGAAAGTCGTTGACCAGAAGCACATTGTGCATATCACAGAACGAGTCATTACGACAGACCTTGCCACTGCTGATGTAGCTGCACTCGATGACTACCAAGAAGAAGCATGGTACGAACCACGACTTGGAAAGCTTGGGTCCCACTTCCGTAGCCGGTCAGCCTGGAAGAAGGAATAATCCTGCATCTAGTCCTGCATTTTGCCTACTCTAGCTCACTCGTTGGCTTGAGATCACGAATTGGTTCTGTTGCAGTCACTGCAGTGCCTTTTGCCCTACGTTCCTGACGTGAACATCGGAGATCCTCGAGAAAGGCAGTACCTGCATGTACGCCTGTTTCCACGCCGACTATGAGGAATGGCACGCCCACTGCGTACAACGACCCAAGGCTCAATGCAGTGCCAATGCCTGTAAGGACAACACTTATGGCAATCTCACTCAGGTGACGGAGTTCCTTCCTCTTCACGGGAGCATTTGCAAGTCTCTGTGCTATTGCTGTCTTCCGGAATGCTTTGATGACCTCTTCTGTACCAAGATGCCATCCTGCAGTGGATGCTGCAATGCCAAGCGGTACCACTCCCGCAGCTGACAAGATGAGGCCTGCACTTGCTAGGACAGTCACTGCAGCAATCTTGCTTACATGACGAAGTCGCGATGATGGTTCGCATTGACTTTCGTCACCCGGATTTCCAGCAGCCGTAGAATCCTCGGGCATGGGAACTTCCCCCTCGATGTGATGCTTCGAACATACAACCACAATTTCATTGTAGGACTTGTGTAGGAACACTGCAGGTAACTGCTGTTGGTTTGGCATTGCAGTAGCACAAATCTTCCTCTCCATGCGACACTGTCGGAGTACAGAATTCTCTCAAATGCAGGTTCAACCCATGTTCCTCACGTTCCGCTCATATGCAAAGTCATGGATCACTGCAGATCTTCTTGCAGCCATTCTTCTTTTCGTCATTGCCCTTCCTGAACAACTCGCTACTGCCCACCTTGCAGGCATGGCTCCACTGACAGGTCTAATAGCCTTCCTTGCAGGAACAGTTGCAGTTGTAGTGCTCGGATCAAGTCCAGTCCTCTCTGTTGGAGCAGATTCCACCATTGCACCACTCATCGCAGTTGGACTAGCTCACTTCGCTCTTCCTGGAAGCACTCCATACATCGCCCTTATGGGAATCATCACAGTCGAGGTTGGCATCATAGTCGGTTGTGTTGGTCTCTTCAAACTTGGTTGGCTTGCTGACCTGCTCTCAGCTCCGATCATTGCAGGGTTCCTTGCAGGAGTTGGCCTCATTATCATCGTGCACCAGCTACCTGACATCTTTGGCATTCATGATGCTGGTGGCTCTACTGTGGCTCGTATTGTCACTGTGTTAACCCACCTTGGTGCCACGAACTTCTGGTGCCTTGGCATTGGAGTAGGAGTACTCGTCATTATTGAGGGCCTTGAACGCATCAACAACAAGATACCTGCTGCACTCATTGCACTCATTGCATCATGCATTATTGCTGCAGTGTTCAACCTTTCCGCTCATGGAGTACTTGTTCTTGGACACATCACTGCATCATTTCCTCCCTTTGGCCTCCATGGCCTCACAATGCAGGCTGTCATTGAACTTGTCCCCATTGCATTCATCGTTGCAGTTGTGGTCGTGAGTCAGACTGCAGCAACCACACGGGCATTCTCTCCTTCCCTTGCCTCACTCGATGTAGGCAGAGATTTCCT
The DNA here is from genome assembly GCA_049964715.1 of Candidatus Dormibacteria bacterium. Taxonomy (GTDB): domain Bacteria; phylum Chloroflexota; class Dormibacteria; order Aeolococcales; family Aeolococcaceae; genus JAJZLL01. The sequence goes on along the minus strand of JBMFXB010000036.1, from coordinate 14,048 downwards.
CGCAACAGGGGTAGGCAGCATTCTTGCAGGACTGTTTGGAAGCTTCGCTGTGGATGCAAGTCCAGCCCGTACAGCTGCTGTGGCCCATGCAGGTGGGAAAAGTCAACTCTCAGGAGTCATTGCATTCCTCGGAATTCTCATCATGATCCCACTCATTTTTCTTCTCCAGGACCTGCCGTATGCAACACTTGCTGCAGTCCTGGTCTACGTTGCCTTGCGAATATTCCACATTCATGATCTTGTGAATATTTTCCGCTTCGATTTGTGGGAATTTGGACTTGCCCTTGTCACATTCATCATGGTTGCATTTGTCGGAGTCGAACAAGGAATAATCCTCGCAGTCATCCTCGCAGTTTTCGACCGAACGCGAATTAGTGCTCGACCCAGGGGTACAGTCATGGGACGAATCCCGGGAACAACAAGTTGGGAATCCGTGCATCATGCACAAAACCTGGAGACAATTCCAGGCACACTTGTGTTTCTCTTCCCCTCTGCACTGTATTTCGCTAACGCTACGTATTTTCAGACACAACTTCTCGATGTGGTGGCAAAAGCCTCCCCACGCTATTCAACGGTTGTTCTCGATTGTGCTGCCATTACTGATACAGACTTCACCGGGATCGCGACTCTTCGAGAAATTCTTTCTCATTTCGCACAATCCCACATTACCTGCAAACTGGCCCGGGTCGATGACGAGCTACGTCACAATCTCACGACTGCAGGACTTCTCACAGGAACTGCTGCTCCAAGCATCTATTCCTCAGTCAATGAAGCGGCTACATCACAGGCAGCGTAAGAATTTCTTCCCCTTCCTTTGCGTTGTCTGCGGACATCACATCGACAATGCCATGTTCTGTCCTGAGACGATTACGAACCAGTGCATTGACTTTTGATGCACTCCAGGGAAGTACAATTGCTCCACCTGTTGCAACAGCACTGGTGCCTGCAGCAATGCCCCACCCAATTGGACCCAATGGGGTACATCCAAAGAATGAATTGACAACAGGTGTTTCAATAATGGCAGCAAGTGCAGCAGCAGAGACAGCAGCTGAGGCAAGGACAATTGGGCTCTTTCCGCCAACAAGAGCAGTCTGTCCGAGCTGTGTACCCACAAGTGTTGCAAGAGCAACCGTATTTGCATGATTTTTGGTTCCTGTCAGTCGTGCAAGAAACCATGCTGAGGTTGCAGCACCAGCAGTAAGAACTGACCGGAGGGCAATCTGCTGGATCAACTCACTGCCAAGAGAGACATCTGGTCCCTCATGGAGAAGTTCTGCAGGGTTCACATCCATAGGAGGACGAAGCGCAATTGTCATGGCAGGAAGCATATCCGTAAGGAGGTTCACGAGGAGAAGCTGTCGGGTGTCTAACGGGGATTCACCAGCAATGGCTGTAGTGGCAAGAGTAAATCCCACTTCCCCAAGATTTCCTCCGACAAGTATGCCAAGTGCATCACGAACAGCTGCCCACATTCCTCGACCTTCAACAATGGCATCAAGAATTGTCTCAATACGATCATCGATTACCACCAGATCTGCTGCCTCCTTAGCAGCAGTGGATCCGCGTCCGCCAAGTGCAATGCCTGTATTCGCAAGTCGAATTGCTGGAGCATCATTTGCCCCATCACCAGTCATGGCAACAACCCGTCCAATCCTTTGGTACGCCTCAACTATCCGTACCTTGTGGGTGGGAGTGACTCGTGCGAAAACGGATACATCAGGGATAATGCCATCGAGTTCCCCATCCTGCAGTGCATCGAGATCCATGCCTGTCATCACCCGGTGTCCATTGAGAATTCCCAGTTCATTTGCAATGGCTCGTGCAGTACTTGGGTGGTCCCCAGTAATCATGACTACCTCAACGCCAGAGGACCTGAGATCCCGGAGTGCCTGGGATGTAGTTGGCCGGACAGAATCAGCAAGACCAAGGAAGCCGAGCAATTCCATGCCGTACACACGGTCATCAACCACGTCCGCACGCTTTGTTGCAGTGCGTTCTGCTACTGCGAGAACACGAAGTCCCTGATTCGCAAGTCGTTCGACTTCTGCCTCAACGATTCGCAGTGCCTTCCGATCCATGGGCACCACACCATCTGGAGCCCTCCATGTTGTGCACCGTGGAAGGATAATCTCTGGTGCACCCTTCACAGAGATCCAGAGCGTATCATCTGATCCACCAATCACTGCATGATATCCACGAGCTGGATCGAAGGCGAGTTCACCAAGCATCTCCCACCCGGGTAGATCGTAGTCCGCCTCAATCCCTCTCCGTACAGCACCAGCAATGACTGCCCTGTCCGTTGCATGTGCAAGGTGCTTCACCCCATCAGCATCAACCATCGGACTGGCACGCCGTCCCCCAGCCAGAACACATCGTCCCCGATGCGTCATTGCGTCAACGTGCTCATCCACAGTGCCATCTGACACACGCTGAACACTGATTTCCCCAAGGGTGAGGGTTCCTGTCTTGTCAAAGCACAGGGTATCGACACGTCCAAGGGCCTCAATCGTCCTCGGATTGCGCACCATTGCTCCTCGCTTCGAAAGCCTGTGTGCTGCAGCAAGCTGGGCAGCAGTTGCCAGTAGTGGCAGTCCCTCGGGAACTGCAGCAACCATGAGACTCACACCGGATGACACTGCCCGTTGGAGGGGAACATGTCTAAACATGCTGAGGCCAGTGACAACTGCACCACTCACAATCGTTGCAGGAACGGTGTATTTCGTGAGTGTATTGAGTCGTGCCTCAACACCACTAGGCGGAGGTTCAGGAGCGTTTGCAAGACTCATGCCAATCTCAGTGTCCTTGCCCACTGCAACAACAACTGCTATGGCTGTTCCACTTGAGATGGTTGTTCCCTCATAGAGCATGCATGTCCGATCCGCAACTGCACCACCCGCAACAGGAGCAGGAGACTTCATGACTGGAAATGACTCTCCAGTGAGAATTGACTCATCCACTTCCAGCCCATCTGCCTGGAGCACCCTGCAATCTGCAGGTATGATGTCACCGGGAAACAGTTCGACTATGTCCCCACGCACGAATGCCTGACGATCGATCCTGTAGGTCCCCTCACGTCGTCGTACTGTCACGTGTTCAGAACTCAATTCCAGTAGTTCCTCAATCGAGACCTCTGCACGTACGCGCTGTACCCCGCCAATGAGGGCATTTGCCACTGTCACACCAGCAACAAGTCCAGCATCTGCAACAGATCCAACTGCTGCAGCAAGGCCTGCTCCAACAGCCAACACAGGAGTAAGTGGATTGACGAGTTCCCCTTCAACAGCCTCAAGGAATCGCCACACCGGGTGTGGTGGAACAGCTGGTCCCTGCATTCTCCTTCCCACCTCCTCTCGCGATAGTCCGTTGCGGGAAGTGTGCAATGCTGAGAGAACATTGTCTGGTTCCATAGTGTGCCACGGAGTTCTGCTTCTTGGCACAACCGGTGGTTTTCGGCCAATAAGCTCAGCTGAAGCCATTCCATGGATCTGCGAAACGAATGCAGCAGCATTGACAGGAATACTTGCCCGAGTGCTGGAACTCGATGCTGGCCCGAGCATTGCCCAGAGCCCCCCCACAGACGATCCTGCAGCTGCAAGTGCTGCACTTCGCTTGCTCACATCCTCTGCAGCACCCACAGCTTCAAGAATAATGAATGCAGTTGCAAGACCAGGTGTCGTGAGGACATCACTTGTCCACGGTATGGTGATACCTGGAACATCAATTCCAATAGCAAAATCTGACGCGTACAGTACATCCGCAATCTCACCTGTACCAATAGCAATGACACCATGCCCTTCACGCTGGTATGTCCTCAATTGCGAAAGGGATCGTCCAGCACGTGCCCACCGTGTGGGAACCAGAAGACGCTTTGCAAGGTGGACTGTCCCTCCAACGAGTACTGTCGCAAGTCCAATGTGGTGGGCTTGAGCAACAAATTGTTCAGCAAGCGGATCAAGCTCTTCCTGGATACCTGCAATGCCTATGAGAATTCCATTTCGTACAACTCCAAGAATGCCATCGCATGTCCGTCGCAGACTTCGAACAATCTCCTCGATGCCGTCGACATGAATTGCACAGCCTTCCTTTTCAAGATCTGCTAGCGTCCCCAGCATGATGCTGCCCTTCTTGCGCAGGGTAAATGGCTGATCAGGTCGGAACAGGCGCGATCCCCGACGAAAAACCGTTGACTCATCACTCGTACCTATTGGCTTCACCTGGGCAATGAGATATCGTCCTGTGACCATTGCACGAGCATCAATGAGCATGACGTCGAGTCTGTCCAACTTTCGAAGAGCTCTTCTGTCGAGAACGAGTGCATCATGCTTGGAAAGTATCCGACCAAGATGTGCGGAAAAGGCTTCCCGACCCTGACGTGCTGCCTTGGGCAGTCCTGCAGCATATGCACTTGCTGCTCGACGTGGACTTCCAGTCACTGCAAGGGCAGTACCGAATACAGCAGTTGTTGCAATGCTTGACCAATCACTGTACACCTCAACAGGACCGTCTGGAATACGACGTGGTCGCTTTGCGTGGTGCACAGCATCAGTTGGATCCCCTTCTTTCCTCTTCTCAAATGCACTTTCACGCCGCTCCCAAGTATTGCGGCGTGTAACAAGCTCCCCCATAAGATTGGCACGGTGTGTCATATCGACCACAAGGGCAAGTGGTCCCTGGGAAGCTGCCTGTGTCACTGCACTTGCCAGCCCAAGTGTGAGATCTGTGGTCGAAGGTCCAAGATGCGACTCAAAAAACCTTCTGATACGTGGCTGGTTTTCTGCAAATGCCGCTATCGTAGGTATTTCTGCAGGAAGTGGGACGAGATGTAGTGCCTGCTCTGCAACACTCACACCTAGACCAACAACATCAGCTCCAAGCGTGAGTGCTGTATGAATAATTGGTTCAATATCAGCAGGATGGTCTGGTTTCTCATGGGGAAATCGTTGCTCACCTACCCCATGTATGTCTTCAACATCCTCGATGAGATCCACAAGGTCATCAACTGATGGACCTTCCTCTGGATCGAACATGACTACAACACGACCGAGAACACCGTTTACTTCTGCCCAATCAACTCCTTCAACATTACGGAGTGTCTTCTCAAGCATCCGTGCCATAGCAGCACGTTCAGGTTCATGAACTCCACGCACTTCTATGTGTGCTCGACCATCACGCACCCAGATTCGCCGGTTCTTCCTCCCCGGATGAATTCGTTCAAGCACCTGTCCAGCCATCTCATCAACTTTCTGGGAGAGGCCAGACTGGAATTCACTAACTTGACCAAGAATCTGGCCAAGATTGAGTCCTAGCACACCTGTTCCTTCACGTATCTACTCTAAAAAACATTGTTGTTGCTCAACACATTTCCTGAGGGAAGTACTCCCATTGGACATTATCGTACGGCATAACTGAGGGGGTTTGAGTACCTGGTATTCAAAGTTCTCGCAATCCACTACCTTCGTTGCAAGATAAGTTTCCCCCCACAGGCTCTACACTGGTACTACGGGCCAAACACATTACTGGTTCCAGGAAACATATGCTCACGTGAGAACACCACCCAAACTTCATTCTGCATTGTCACGGACCTTCTCATCCCTTGCAATACGGAATTACCGCATTTACTTTGCAGGCCAGAGCCTTTCACTCATTGGTACGTGGATGCAAAGCATTGCACAGTCCTGGCTTGTATTTACCCTCACACACTCCGGAGTTGCAGTAGGAGGTGTGGTTGCCCTGCAAACACTTCCCATCCTCATTTTTGGTCCCATTGGTGGCACAATTGCTGACCGATTTGGCAAGTACCGCATCCTCTTCTGGACACAGTCCTTCGCTGGCCTCCAGGCACTTGTGCTTGCCCTGCTCATTCTTGGCGGCCATATCCACCTCTGGGAGATATATGTCGTTGCGTTTGCTCTTGGCATTATAAACATGGTCGACAATCCTGCACGGCAAACTTTCATTATCGAAATGGTTGGCCGTGATGCTCTCCCCAATGCAGTGACACTCAATGCAGTCATGGTAAACGTGGCACGAGCAATTGGACCTGCAGTTGCCGGAGTGCTCATTGCACTCGTTGGAACAGGATGGTGCTTTGCTATCAATGCAGTCTCGTATCTCTTTGTCATCGTTGCATTGATTGCACTCGACAAGTCAAAGCTCACACCAACAGATCGTGTTACCCAAATGAGGGGTCAACTCCTTGAGGGATTCCGGTACGTTGCCAACTTTCCCCTCCTCAGGACTGCCCTCATCATGATGGGTATCATCGGCTGTCTCACATACGAGTTCCAGGTGAGCCTTCCCCTCATCGCAGGCAATACATTCCACGGGTCATCCATAACCTATGGACTTCTCACATCCTTCATGGGTGGTGGTTCAGTCATAGGTGGGCTCTTGATTGCAGGGCGCAGGAGCAGAAATCCGAAATTCATCGTTGAAATTGCATTCCTGTTTGGCATTACAGTGCTTCTTGGCGCAGTAGCACCTGTGCTGTGGGTTGAAGAATTGGTCCTTATTGGCATAGGTGCCTGCTCAGTCGCCTTCATGTCCCTTGGAAACAGCACCCTTCAGCTGTCGTCTGAACCAAACATGCGTGGACGTGTCATGTCACTCTGGTCTGTTGCCTTCATGGGCTCCTCACCCATAGGCGCTCCAATAGTTGGAGCTACAGCCAACCTCCTTGGAGCACGAGCATCTCTTGGGCTTGGAGGTATTGCAGCTCTCATTGCAGCAGGTTACGGCTGGTTCGCCTTCAGGAACATCGCACATACGGACAGGATGTCCCAGAGAGTGCAGGAATCCCCCATAGATCCTGCATCCGAAGTCGAAGGTGCTCTTGCAGGTGCAGTTCTCGAACCACTTGAGGTGAAAAGCGATCCGTCATCCAGCAGCAACGGCTGATCTATCCCCCACAAGAAGTGAGAGTGTCATTGCACACAGTCCTGCAATGAAGTCCGGATCATCATTGAGCATAGGTATACGCTCCATTACAAGACCACATTCAGAGGCCGTCTTCGCAGCAAGCACATCGATGTCATAGAGGACTTCGAGATGGTCAGTGAGAAACTGGACAGGAACAATGACCACATTGTCCCCATGTGCACCACATTCACAAATCTCTCCGTAGAGATCCGGCCCAAGCCACGGTCTGGTCGTTCCTTTCGGCACGCTCTGGAAGGCCAGTGCCCACTGCGTCTTGGGCAGTCCTACTCTCTCAGCAACACCATCTGCAGTCTCTGCAAGCTCATCACAGTACATGTGCAGTCCTGGTAGATGGCTTGGAAGGCTGTGTGCTGTGCACAAGAGTCGAACTGGCTTTCCATGTGCCCTCATCCTTTCCACAAGAGGACGTGTCCGTTCTGCAAGTGCATCAAGATACCACGTATCTGCATACCATGCCGGTGCAACGACTACTGATGGTCCGTGAAATGTCGCAAAATGCTCTGCAATGCGCCGAGCATACTGATCCCGATCGGGGGAATCCTGTGGTGCAAACGGTATTGCAACAATACGATCCGATCCTAGAGCAACGGCCTCATCAAGTGCCCCTTCAATTGAAGGGGAGCCATGACGCATTCCTACTAGAACGTGAAACCGTGTTTCTGGCCGTGCTGTCGTGAGTGCTTCTTCGAGAGCCACAGCCTGTCGCTTCATGATCTCAAGTAATGGAGATCCTCCAATTGCCCGGTAGCGCATTTCAAGATCCGCAATCATCCCGGACTCCGGTGTACGTTGCAGTACCTGTGCAAGGAAATGGGGAATTTCCTCCATTGAAGTAGCAGTCCCAAAGGACATGAGAATGACAGTACAGACAGAACCGTGATCCTGTGGAGTCATGCTGTCACCGCTGCATATATGCAGGCTGGATCTGAACCAAGGGGATCACCCGTATGCGCATATGCACGAGCTCTCGAACCTCCGCAGAGTCGTCTCCACTCACATTCCCCGCATGCCCCCTCCAGATTCCCCTGGCGAAGAGACTCAAAGAGTGGATGGGATTGATACATATCCATCAGCGAATCCGTACGGACATTGCCAAGGGAGATAGGGAGAAAACCCGAGGGATGTATGGCTCCATCATGACCAACAAATACTATTCCCCGGCCATCTCCTGTAGCGAGCGTTGCCGAGTGATGGGTACGCTCCGGAGTGCCAAATCTCGATGCCACACTTCCCAGAAGTTCGTGGTAAAGGGGCCCTCCATCACGGTCCAGCTTTTCAGGGTACGCATCATACTGTTCACGCACTCGCCGGTAAAATGGGGCCTCCACAGTGCGAATCGTTAGCCCATATGCATCAAGAGCAACAAGAAAGCGGCATACATCCTCTGCCTGCTCTGCCGTGATTTCCTTTTCCCCAGTGCCTCGTCCTGTACCCACGAGAAAAAAGACTTCCCACACATGGATCTTCCTCTCCAGCAACATGCATGCAATGTCTCCCATTTCATGGACATTTCTTGCCATTACAGCAGTATTCACCTGAAGGCGAAAACCGATGTCCCTAAGGAGATCCAGGGCAAGAAGAGTGGAATCAAGATGTCCAGCAATACCGCGTATACCATCATGAGTTGCAGCATGCGCACCATCACAGCTGATCGATGCACTCCGTGCACCACTTGCAAACACGTCCTGAAGTATTGGTGTCTGGAGCCGTGGTGTTACAGATGGAGCAATCCCCATCCGGAGACCCTGCTCATGTCCATGGCGGACAAGTTCGAGAAGGTCAGCTCGGGCAAGACAGTCCCCTCCCGTGAAGATGACGATAGGAGAAGCTCCCTTCCAGGAAGCGAGCGAATCAAGGAAAGCCATGCCCTCTGACGTCGACAGTTCTCCTGGAGCAGGTCCGTACTGGGCTGATGCACGGCAGTGCAGACACTGGAGTTGACAGGCCTTTGTCGTCTCCCAGAACACTAGATGGGGAGCCTGTGCGTAATGGTTCAGTGCCCGGTCAAGTGTGGATGCCCTCATGCGAGTACCCCTGTCAAGGAATGGGCTGCAATTCGTCGCTGCACAATCCGTTCCACAGCTGCATCTGCCTGCTCGATACACGAAGAGATGCCAATGCCGCTGTATGCTGCACCAATGCACTCAACCCCTGTGTCCCGAAGTGGGGTACAGCACATAATCCGATCACGGTGACCAACTGTGTACTGTGGCAGAGCATTCTCCCACCTGTGAACGATTGCCTCCCGAAGTGGAGCATGCACATTGAAAAGCCGTTCGACAGTCTCATGGACCCGATGGGCAAGGTCTGCATCCGAGAGTTCTTCATGTCTCGTGTCATCGATACGACCAACGGAACACCGAACATAGACAGTATCGTTCTTCCGGTGATGTGTCCAACGTTCGGAAAGACAAGTAACTGCAGTGACAAGTTCTCCTTCCGTCCGTGGAACGACGAATCCTGGGACACTGTGTGGTGTCCATTCGCATGAATCAAGTGCGAGTGTGACTGTCGTTACTGACGCATAGGGAATGGACTCCAAAGCAGCTCGAACATGAGGATGATCCTTGCCAAGCAATGTACCTGCTACTGGAGCAGGTACAGCAAGGATGACTTCTGCAGCTGTCCACTCATTGTCCCCACTCCAGACATGCCACTTTCCGGATATCCGGCTCATTGCAGTAACTGGTGATGAAAAGTTCATCTCCACACGATTTGCAACAGCTGCACAGCATGCGTCCACTAGCACCGAAACCCCATCCGGATCGAAGGTGGCAAGCCCATCCAGCCTTCCGGTTGTTCTGCTGAGCGTCGAGAGAAAGGGTTTTCCTTCCGCATACAGTGCATACAGCATAGGAGCTGTTGCCTGAAGTGACAGTTCCCTTGTATTTCCTGCAGCTATTCCCCCAACCAGTGGATCAACAATGCGCTCAGCAACTTCCGTACCAAGACGTTCCTCCACTGCATCAAAGACACTGCAGTCTTTCGTATGTTGCGATGCAAGGTGTTTCGCCTCTCGAGAAGCACGAAGTGCTCCCCGGTTGGAGAGGAGTCCTGCACGTTTTGCTGCATCAACATCTGTCGGAATTCCAGCAACAATGCCACTTGGCAAAGGAATGACAGTTCCGTTGTGAAGAATTCCAGTTGCACTGTTCACGGGACGAACAGCAGGAGTACCAATACCCAGATCGCCAAGGAGCCGTTCAACAGCTGGACTGCGGACCCATATGGCATCCGGACCGACATCAACACAGTGTCCATCCGCAAATGTCTCCTGCTTCATCTTCCCCCCTGGATGGGAATTTGCCTCCAGCAAAGCAATCCTGCTTGACGGATCCTCATTCGCGAGGCGGTAAACTGCACTAAGTCCAGCAATTCCCCCACCAATGACAAGTACATCCACCTCGTGTGAACCCATCATTCTCTCCTCACTACTCCTGCACGAGAAGCTGCTATTGTTCAGCTCTTCTGTATACCTTAGTTGATTTGCTTATCATTTCTCAACTCACGCCCTCCAAGCCTCGTATCTGTAACCCTGTGAGCATATGGAACGCTGCAGCACGCATTGGCACACATGACATAATTCAGAAAGATTGTGAAGTCACCGGAAAGGAATGCGACATACATGAGACACCTGAAAGAGTCACATGCATCTCAAAAACACAAGATGCACCCTGGCTTCCTGCATATTCCTGGCTCACTGCTGCCGGAAAGAGGGAAACTGTCCCTCATGCTCCCCACGGGTTCAACGCAAACAAGGCAATTCGCCACCTCAACAGGGCATCCTTATAGGTGAAGTCCGTGATGGTGTCAAATATTTCATCAGCAAACTGAGCTGGAGCGAACGGGTAGAACATCATCGATGGCAGACCCTACGTCACTTCCACAGGCAAATTACCCACTGTCCATACCACTACTACAACAATTCTCTCAGAAGGACACAGCAACCTTCTTTCCGAACTCCTCAATGCACGAAAGGAAGAAGTCCAGCCAGGGAAACCCTTCTTTACAGAGGACTGGGTAACCCGTGTCCTTCCATCCCTTCTCCGGAAGAGAGGGTTTACCTGCTACGGACCATTTCCCATTGACCGTGAAGAACGGCGTTTCACATCCTGCGGGGAGAAAATGTCAGACACACTCCAGCGAATGGAACTGCGCAGGGCTCAGTTCTCCCTGTCCTGAACCGAACTGAAACATACCTCTCCCGCATTGAGGAGAAAAATATACCTGGTTAGTAAACCCTCCATATTCTCCCTTTACAACATATTGGGCATTCAGGGGAATTCAGATAACCATAGAAGCGCTGCAGCAGCAGTCCACGACTGGCCATGACTTCCTAGCGGTTTCCCTGAGAATGGATCATAGTACTCAGCAAAGCTTCCTTCACGGAGTTCATCGAGACCATGCTTTCGGAGGTGAATAGCCCCCGTAATGTCTCCAGCCCGTGCAAGTCCCCACCCCAGAACCCAGTTCATGATGGGCCATACAGGTCCCCTCCAATACCGCTCTGCCTCAAACGCTGGAGCACTGGGAGATGTACTTGGTGGCAGGGGCAGTGCAAGACTTTCCCTGCCACACCACTCGGAACTGAACAGTGTCCGCCGTGCAGCATCAAACTCCTTGGTACCTGCCTGCAGGCACACGAGCGGTGCAAAGCCTGCGATCGTTTGTGTGCAGAGAGGTTTGCCTGACCGGAGATCTACATCATATGCACACCCAGACGCCATGTCACAGTGCTCAGTGACTGCCACTCGCGCAGCATCTGCCATGTCACGCATCTCGTGTGCCACATCACTGCAATGCAGATCTTCTGCACACTCCGCAGCACTGTCAGACGCTGCAGAAAAAAGTGCTGTCGCAAACACATCCCCAACCCTGAAGCTCCCTGCTTGCTTCCATGCAAGAGCTTCATATCCCACACGTTTACCCTCTTCAAGAAGCCAGATATACCTGTCATAGTCAATGGAATCTGGCCTCTCAGCATTGCTCCCAACATGACCAATATCCCTGCGCGTATAGCGAGGAAGGTCGGATTGAGGAACCACGTTCCGATACGGATCATCCCACCGTGGTGAGTTGTCCATACCACTCTCCCAACTATGAAAAAGGGTGATGAGACCCGTTATGGGATCTATCCGCTCATTATGCAGATACCGGTGCCATGCAACGACATGATCCAGAGCATTCCTGTGCCATTCGTACAAATCTTCTTGACCAATGCGGGCATCCACATCCATGATTGCTTGCAAAGCAAGAGCATGAACTGGTGGCTGCATGATGCCACTTGTTGCCACGCCAGCAGGTGCATGGGTTGACACTTTGTGGCATTCCCAACGCTCAGGGCCGGGCAAGTATCCATGTACATTGGGATTGAAGACAATGTGGGGTATCATGCCGTTTGACCATTGACCTGCAAAGAGGAAGTCCATCTCATCGCGTGCCCGGTTCGAATCGAAAACGGCAATGCCCATAGCTATAAATGCAGCATCCCAACTCCACTGGTGAGGATAGAGATGAGGTGAAGCCTTCGTTCCTCGAGTTGTCCTGTTGACATTGAGAACGTCCACTGCTGCCCCGTAGAGCTCATCATCGCTGAGTCTTTCTCGCACTTCTGCCATGGCCCGCTCCTACTTCCCACCCATCATTGTCATCAAGGTGTCCCATGTCGAGCAGCATATCTTTGTGGGTATTGACCACTATGGACCCAATGGCACCGCCAGCAGGATTCGAACCCGCGACCCCCTGGTTCGAAGCCAGGTGCTCTATCCAGCTGAGCTATGGCGGCGTAGTGCAACATCATCATACGCGTTGATCATTCTGCAATGACGCATTGCTTTGCACATTACAAGATCTTTAAATCCATTATTTGTTGGCATGCACGGTGCACATCCCTTGAAACAGTTTGAGCAGAACAGGCATGGCGTCTCGATTATCTGACACTTCCCATCAGAGTTGTATTTTCTGCACCCTGCGGCTCATCTATTACTCCTTCCCCCTACAGGTGATGTCAGCAGGTCACTTGTAAAAAAAGAACATGACACACAATGCGCACGCACTGTCTAGACAGTCCATATTGCCCACGCACATATTCCACCGGCTGAAGCATAAAGACTACCCATGGAAACAGTAGGCGTCATATTTGTCACAATGGTGAGAATCGGAAATAAATGCACGCATTGTGTTGTAGTTTGTAAATGAGTATACCTGAGCTGGGATAGCCGGGGTTATATCCAACAGGTGCAACTGCATGTCCAGACTGTTTCCCATTCTCCAGTATCCAACTGGTACCTCTCCTGTTGATGATACTATGCGTGGTTCTTGCAGCTTGCTGGCCTGTCCGGATACCAAATGTACTTGCTGCAGCATCCCAAGGCATGGCTGGAAACCTGTATGACTGGGGCGGTGATGGAACTGGCAAGCACTCCACCCTGTCGTAGGGTGGAATCCAGGTCATGGCCATGCAACCTTCCCATGGGGTACGTGAATGCCTGCGACCAGCCAGATGCACTCTAGGTCCCAGATATCCACGACCTGGAATAGCGCCATGGCAGGCAATCAACAGGAGAAAACAGGTTGAGCGAAACCGGCATGTGCCCCGGTGTGCGTGGGCGGAGTAGGATTCGAACCTACGACCGTGGGGTTATGAGCCCCCTGCTCTGACCGGCTGAGCTATCCGCCCATACTCGGCTCATCGTATCATTCTTAATGACCTGCAAATTAGCAACTGAAACACACCCCTCCAGACACGATACCTCCTGCATTGGCTGCAGTTATCCTATGAAAAACCATCTCACGCGAGAGTCAGATAGTTCACAATGTGCGACTATTGCTTTGCGTCTGCTTTGAGGCATTTTCCAGCACATGTATTCGAGCAAGCACTTGACGCCGACCGGTCCTGTCTAATCCCTGAAAAGCATTATTTAGCACTGGTTTGGATGTTATTGAGGAAAGGGCAAGTTTCCGTGTTTCATTATCTGGATTTGCAAGAAACGTGGCTTTAGCCGCATCTGTACGATGACTTCCACTTACGTGGTGTACGAGCAGCCATCGTGAAGCTCCCGTACGTGAATAGATTACACAGCAATGGGTGTGGTAGTGTCCTCCTGTGG
>JBMFXB010000035.1:0-17713 GCA_049964715.1 Candidatus Dormibacteria bacterium | reverse complement strand
GTGCGAAGGCGCCTTCGCACACAAAACAACTTGAACAGCTCCTCATCGCCTGTTCACTCCGTGGGGGGTACGGCGGACACACGACGCCCACTATCTTGTCTCACACATGGGTCCATCCCAGCCGGTACCCATCTTGGTATCCAAACTGGAGCCCAAGGTGAGGATTGAACTCACGACCTACGCCTTACCAAGGCGTTGCTCTACCACTGAGCTACTTGGGCATGGGAGTATCTGCATAGCAGCGTATCACTGCATTATTGTGCCACAAGGTCTCCAACCTGCCGGATATGGAGCTGCTATTCGAGGCCTGCAGCCTTGGGGAGATCCGGAAGCTGCTCTCCTGCAGTGCGTTGACCACGCTGCTGCGAAGCAAGATCACGTGCAATCCACTCCTTTGCAGTCTGGTATCCCTCTGCATAGAGCTTCTCGCACTGGGCTGGAGTTATCTTGAAGTCCTGCTCCGAAATTCCAAACGTCGGTGGCGATATGGTATTCGCAACTACTTCTGGATCTTCCATGAGACGGTTCTCTCGAGCCTTGCCAATACCAGTCATAACTGCTAGAAGCTGCTTTACTCCCGCAGCAAACCCCTTGAGTTCAAGGGGAACGAACCGGGAAGGCGACTCAAGCCGTACACCTATTGTCCTTGCAGTGGGGTCCGAACGCTTTGCTATGTCCCATGGATAGTTATTTACCAGACCGCCGTCGTAGCAGGCTGAATGCTCTCCTGAGACTGGATCAGTAATGACAGCTGGTTGAAAGAACGTGAGGATCGAGGTGGATGCTCGCACAGCACTCGCAATTGTCTCCTGGGAAGGATCGCGGTGGAACTGACTGTAATCTCTTGGAAGTACAGTCTCCAACTGTCGGTCTGCATCGAAGGTCACCATCGCAAGTGGACTCGCTTCTCCTTTCTGGATCTTTGCTGCAAGATCACCAAAAGTCCGGACTCCAGCGTGTTCCTGAAGTTTCTGTTCCACCCAATTCTCAAGAAAATCGCCCTTGTAACTGCCGCCATACCAAAACCATGAGACCACTCGACCTGCAATGGGAATACGTGCAAGCCATGAGTTCGGATCCATGACTTTCGGGTATGGCAAGGTCGATACGAGTTCCTTCAATGTTCCATTGTCAACGCCACTGGCTACGAATGCAGCCACAATGGCACCAACAGAAGTCCCCGTTACACTTGCAAATGTGTACCCAGCATCGCGTAGTGCGCACACTGCACCAACCTCGGCTATCCCGAGGACACCTCCACCTTGTAGCGTGAGGTTCACTCTCTTTGGAGAACCTTGAGCTGGAAGTACCTGCATGCACCTGCTCCAGAACTGTGGTACCCATGCACCACAGATGCTATTGACAACTATGGTGTAACACTACTCCTGGGGGCATTTGGTGAGCAAGACCACAGACGCTTCCTCATACCATGCACCCTCTATACGTAGTGGACATCCTAATACATTCAAAAGCTGCAGCAGTACACAACGCCCCTGTGAAATCGTCATAATGCACGCATGGTCACGACAACTCTTCCGCTATCGGATATACTTGTTGCCCTTCCCTCCCGCATCGATACTGTTGCTGCTGAAGAGCGGGCTGCCTCACTTGCAAAGAGGTCTATCAAGAAGGACTCCAAACTGTATGCACTGGACCTTGCGATCCGGTGCATGGACTTAACGACTCTTGAAGGTGCTGACACGCCCGGCAAGGTTCACTCCCTCTGCCTCAAAGCCATGCATCCCGTTCCCAATAATCCTTCAATACCCTCAGTTGCTGCAGTGTGTGTGTATCCAAGCATGGTAGGACATGCAAGGGAATATCTTCAGGGAAGCAATGTACGCATTGCATCAGTAGCCACATCCTTTCCCTCTGGGCAGTCATTTCGTGACATCAAGCTTCGGGAAGTCGAGGAAGCTCAGCTTGCAGGAGCAGACGAAATCGACATGGTAATTGATCGCGGAGCATTTCTCAGTGGCAGACTGGATGAAGTCTATAAGGAAATCGTTCAGGTCAAGGAAGCATGCGGAAGTGCCCACCTCAAGGTAATCCTTGAAACTGCAGAACTTGGATCCTACGACAACATCCGGAAGGCGAGTCTCATTGCACTTGCTGCAGGAGCAGACTTTATCAAGACCTCGACGGGAAAACTCACCCAGGCAGCAACACTCCCAATTACTCTTGTCATGCTTGAGGCTATACGTGATTACGCCTGGAAGACAGGCATCAAGGCTGGGATGAAGCCTGCTGGTGGTATCAAGACTGCTAAGCAAGCCATTCAGTACCTTGTGCTCGTGAATGAAACGCTTGGCTCGGAATGGTTGACACCCACGATGTTCCGGCTCGGCGCATCCTCATTGCTGAACGATGTCCTGATGCAGATCGAGAAGGAACGCACAGGATCGTACTTTGCAGCTGAATACTTCTCAGAGGCCTGATACCATGCCAACACACAAGCTCTCAACACCAGCAACCACGCCAATGGAAACACCCTTTGATGTATTCAGTTACGCTCCAGCGCCTGAGAGCACCAGTATTGTCACACTTGCTGAGCGATATGACTGCTTCATCAATGGAGCGTTCACTCCACCCCACAACGGGAAGTACTTTCCTACTATTAATCCAAGTACGGAAGAGGTACTTGCGAACGTAGCCCTAGGGGATGAGACGGATATTGACCGTGCAGTAACAGCTGCTGCTGATGCATTCCCCTCATGGTCAGGACGTGCGCCAAGTGAGCGTGCACGATTTCTCTTCCGCATTGCACGGATTATCCAGGAACGCTCAAGGGAACTTGCAGTACTTGAGACTATGGATGGCGGGAAACCCATCAAGGAATCACGCGATGTGGATCTTCCCCTCGTTGCTGCTCATTTCTTCTACTACGCAGGCTGGGCAGACAAGCTCGAATGGGCCTTCCCTGGAGCAACCCTTCGACCGCTTGGTGTCTGTGGGCAGATCATCCCTTGGAACTTTCCGCTTCTCATGCTTGCCTGGAAGATTGCACCAGCACTCGCTACTGGGAATACTGTTGTTCTGAAACCAGCCGAAACAACACCCCTTACTGCACTATTCTTTGCGGACATTTGCCAGCAAGCTGGACTTCCCCCTGGGGTAGTGAACATCGTAACTGGGGCAGGCAATACAGGACAGGCACTTGTCCAGCACCCAAAAGTCGCAAAGATTGCGTTTACTGGTTCGACTGAAGTAGGAAAGATCATCCAGAAAAGTCTTGCTGGTAAGGATACACACCTCTCGCTTGAACTTGGCGGAAAGGCAGCAAACATCGTCTTTGACGATGCCCCGCTCGACCAGGCTGTTGAAGGAATCATCAACGGCATCTATTTCAACCAGGGTCATGTATGTTGTGCTGGAAGCAGGCTCCTCGTTGAAGAATCCGTAGCAGGAATCCTCCTCGAGAAGCTCCGTAGTCGAATGATGACTCTCCGAGTGGGCAATCCGCTCGACAAGAATACAGATGTGGGTGCAATCAACTCGAAGATACAGCTCACGAAGATTCAGGAACTTGTGTCCTATGGGGTACAGGAAGGTGCTGACATCTTCCAGACCCCTTGTACCCTTCCTGACAAGGGGTTCTGGTTCCCCCCAACAGTGTTGAGCAGCGTTTCTCAGTCCAGCCGAGTTGTACAGGAGGAGATCTTCGGCCCAGTACTCTCGGTTCTTACGTTCCGTACTCCTGAAGAGGCAATAGAGAAAGCAAATAACACTCCATATGGACTTTCAGCAGGTATTTGGACTGACAAGGGATCCCGTATCCTTTGGATGTCAAATCATCTCCGTGCAGGTGTTGTTTGGGCAAACACATACAACCGCTTCGATCCCACAGCACCATTTGGTGGGTACAAGGAATCAGGATTTGGACGTGAGGGCGGACTCCATGGTCTTCTTCCCTATGTGGAGATTGCTCGATGACTATGCGACTTGAAGTGCGCAAGACGTACAAGATGTATATCAATGGAGCGTTTGTCCGCTCAGAATCAGGACGGTCATATAGGCCCGAAGGGAATGCTGATATGAACTTGCCGCTTGGATCACGCAAGGATCTTCGTGATGCTGTGCGTGCTGCTCGGCAAGCGCAAACAAAGTGGGCAGCACTCACTGCAATGAACAGGGGGCAGATCCTGTACCGCATTGCAGAAATGATTGATGCGAGACGGGATGAGTTCCATAGCATTCTCGGCGGCAAGCCACGTCATGCACAGGAAGTTGATGACACGGTCACAACCTTTGTCTGGTATGCAGGATGGGCAGACAAGTTTCACGCTGTGCTCGGAACTGTCGATCCCGTTGCAGGACCGTATTTCACGTTCACGCTCCCTGAACCCACTGGTGTCGTCGGTATCGTTTCTCCATCATCGCAACCATTACTTGGATGTGCACGGCATCTGGCTCCTGTGCTCGTGACAGGCAACACGTCTGTCCTCCTTGCCGGAGACTCGGACACCCGTTCCCAACTCCTTATGGGTGAAATACTTGCAACAAGTGATGTACCTCAGGGTGTTGCAAACATACTTACTGGCAGTGTTTCAGAACTCCTTCCTTGGCTCAGTGCACACATGGATGTCAATGCCATTGACCTTTCTGGCTGTCCCGCCCATCTCCGGGCCGATGCAGAACGAAATGCTGCGGAAAATGTTAAACGGGTGTACCGCTTTGAACCGATCGCACCACTGTCACCATATGTGATGGCTGAGTCACTCGAAGCGAAAACAGTCTGGCATCCCCTCGCTCGCTAACCCAATACTCCAGTAACATTAATTCTTAGACTATACCTTTATGGTATTAGTTCTCTATACTTGAAGTAGCGTTTACGGCTATCTTCCACTCGCCTTCTGACTGCTGTCGGATTACACATATGGAGTACCCCCATGGCACAACACCGTACTGCATCATTACATCGAGAACACCGCGGGACTCCTCATCTCGTTGCAGAGAATGCATCGGCTTCTCTTCCGCACACCATGCATGCAGTTGAACTCACTGATTACCATTCCCCGCTTCGCCTTGTCGAACGCACCCTCCCTCCACTGCAGTCCGGCTCCATCATGGTGCGCATGGAGGCTGCTGGCGTTTGTCGTACTGATCTTCAGATCGTTCGAGGATATTGGCCAGAACTCCCGGTCCTTCCACGCATTCCCGGACACACTGGCGTTGGCATAGTCGCAAGTGATGCACTCTCACGGAATATCCATGTTGGGGAAAGGGTTGCCCTTCCGTGGTTGGGACTCTCATGTGGCACGTGCGAACAATGTCTCAACGAGCGCCCACAGCTCTGCATTGTTCGGGATCAGGCACGATGGAATGCTGATGGAACATGGGCAGAATACACGACTACAGGGGAGCACGATGTCGTGATTGTGCCTGAGAGTATCCCACCTCTTGAAGCCGCTGTACTCAGTGAAGCAGGCCTTACAACCTATGCTGCAGTTGAACGTGCTCAAATACGAGCCACGCACACCGTTGGTATCTTTGGGATTGGAGGTCTCGGGCATCTCGCACTCCAGTATGCTGCAATTGCTGGAGCACACACCATTGCCATTGATCTCATGGAGAACAAGCTTGTACTCGCCAAAGAACTTGGTTCCCAAGTCCAGTTTCATGCCCAGGATCCATCCCTTGGAAGATATGTTGAGAGACTTGGTGGTCTCGATTTCGCCCTGATCTGCTCCGATACACCAAGTGCAGTAACGCAGGCACTCTCGATGATCGCACCAGGTGGAACGATAGTCCTCATCGGACTGCAGCAACCTACACAAATACCAATCGATACATTCTCAATTGTGAAGAATTCGATCACTATCCTTGGGGCAACAGGAGGATCACGACGTCAACTTCACGATGTATTCAAGCTGCACCGGGATGGAATGACCCAAGTCATCTTCCAGGCACGGAGCCTTGAAGAGGTCAATCAGGCACTCACTGAAATGGAGCAGAACATTATCGAAGGCCAGCTTATCCTCGACGTTGCTGGTCCGACCTATGAGTGAATATTCCGGTGATGATCTGATGGAACAGAGTACGCACCCTCTTCGATAGCTTCATCCACGAGAGCGACTTCCTCAAGAGTAATGCCCTGCAAGCTTCCACGCACTGCACGAGTAGCAGCACTCCATGCCTCATGAAGAGCACAGACATCCTCCCACCTGCACGGTCCACCCCTAAGCGTGCATCCCTTTGTACGCAACTGGCCTTCACCAGCCTCTACCACTTCAAGAAGTGTAATTTCACTCGGCTTCCGCACGAGCTTGTATCCACCATCCCGACCTGCTTTCGCTTCAGCAAGACGTGCACGCACTATGAGTCCCATGATCTGTGGTGTGTAACTCCGTGGCAGATCCATTTCAAGAGAAATTTCATCGAGAGTGGCATATTCACGCATTACTTTCTCTGATCCAGACTCACGGTGTTTCTGCACTTCATCCCACTTCCGTGCCAGATACAGTGCAGCACATACAACATAATCACCTTTTTTTGTCAATGAAAGATCCATTCTGTGTGTATTCTCCTATTACGATGGTGTTAAGCCAAATACAAAGCCTGTTCGAAATCGAACAATCAGAAGACTTGCTGCTGAGTCTACGGAGTACCATCATTGTTTACATGAAAGGTTAACCTTTTCTATTATATACCTTAACAAAATCTGAAAGTTTTATTGTTACATGCTATCTACGAAATGTTAAATGGTTGCATTGAATGAGCACAATAGATGATGTGAAGGAACGGCTCCTCATCCTGATAGTCGCGTACAACGCGGATGCAACCATCGATACTGTCCTTGGTCGTATTCCTCGCTCCCTTGCCAAGTCCTTTGACCTTGAAGTTCTTGTCCTTGATGACTGTTCAAAGGACAGCACCTTTCTTAGAACACTCTCTGCTGTCCGGGAGCGACATTCTGAACTCGTGGTGACTGTTCTCACAAACCCGGAGAATCAGGGATACGGAGGAAACCAGAAGATTGGATATGCATACGCCATCGAAGAACACTTTGACTACGTTGTACTACTCCATGGCGATGCTCAGTATCCACCCGAACTCATTCCGGACATCGTCGAACCCCTCCGAAATGACACTGCAGACGCAGTCATGGGATCTCGCATGCAGACTGCATTTGGTTCCCTCCGAGGAGGCATGCCTCTCTACAAGTACATGGGAAACAGAATCCTTACTTTCTTCCAGAATCACGTGCTGCATGCATCGCTATCGGAATACCACACAGGGTTTCGGGCATATCGTGTTGCTAGTCTTATGAAAGTTCCCTTTGCCAAGAATACGAACGCCTTTCACTTCGATACCGAGATCATTATTCAGCTGCTGGCCAGTGGAGCACGAATCAGTGAAATTGGCATTCCCACACACTACGGAGATGAGGTGTGTTACGTGAACGGCATGGAATATGCAGCAGATGTCGTACTGTCCACACTTAAATTTGCTGTACAGCG
Organism: Candidatus Dormibacteria bacterium; assembly: GCA_049964715.1. Lineage (GTDB taxonomy): Bacteria > Chloroflexota > Dormibacteria > Aeolococcales > Aeolococcaceae > JAJZLL01. The sequence goes on along the minus strand of JBMFXB010000035.1, from coordinate 10,253 downwards.
TTGGAATATTTTCTACGATCCAAAGTTCGATATTCCCCACAATTCAACGCAGGATGCATCCAGCCCCAACCTGGCAAAGACGAAATACCTCACGCCACAGGCTGTGGCACTAAAACTCATAGGCAAGCACAGACGTGTCCTCGATCTCGGGACTTCACCCAGTGATCTCACTGGTGCGCTTCATCGTCTGAGATCCTCCATTACTGAGCACAGCCCATCTCTTCTTATGCATCCCAGTACGGACAGAAGCAGCGATGGTCCTGTCCAGCTTTCATCGTTTGACTGGATACTCCTTCTTGATGTGCTCGACACCGTTGAAGATCCAGCCCTGTTCATCGAAAAACTTGGTAGGGAACTTCGATCATCGGGAACTCAATCGACACAGATCCTCGTCTCTACAGGCAATGTCAGCTTCATTATTCCTCGACTCATGCTTCTTTTGGGGCAGTTCAACTACTCGAAACGAGGAATTCTTTCCATTACAAGCAGATGGCATTTTACCCTTCGCTCGCTGCGACGGCTACTGGAACAATCCGGATTCCTTGTGGAAACCGTTTATGCCATACCAGCTCCTGTACCACTTGTCATGCCACGATCAGTGTCAACAAAACTGCTGTATCGATGTGCTGCTCTCCTCGCACATGGCATGCCTGGCCTCTTTGCATATCAGTTCGTCATCAGGGCTCATGCTGTTCCTGAGCTTGGGAGCCTCCTCCATGAAGCAAAGATCACATCTGCGAAGCGGGCGAAAGAGCTCGTTTCATAGAAAAACTCTCATCCAGTAATCGAGAGAGCACACTGCCTCCAGACATCCGGTGTGAATTGAAGTGGATCCACTCCTGTTGCAGTAATGAGCGTTGCATACGCGTGTGCTGCATGTCCGTTTGGATTACTCACTCGTCGAACAAATTCAAGATAGCCTGGACCGGATGACACGAGATCATCGGCCGGATTCCGATACAACCCGACTTCCCCCTCAGGAATATCGGTGAGTCTGTTCACCACATGTGCAAGAACGCTGCTCTTCCCACCATCGACTGCAAGTTTCACTGTGTTTCCTGGTTGAAGAAGATCATGTACTTCTGCCATCTCAGCACATTCGAGCCGTACATTCCCAAACTTATCTACGTACGCAACTCGAAAAGGGAGATCCAGCAGCGGTATCACTGACACATCAGCCTGGACAAGCACATCAGTATTCGAGCGAACCTGTGTCACACACGAGGATCGGAATTGCTCCCCCTCTGGCCATGCACCTGAGTCATTGGGAATGCGATAGAACTTGTCAATCCAGCCACGAGCCTGCAGTCCACGGAAGTATGGAAGCTGTGCGTACACTTCGAGCCCTGATGAAGTAACAGCCACATGGAACTCTTCACCGTTCACATTTCGTTCCTGGTGCACATGCGTTCGGGGAGCGCAGTTCACTACTGCGACTACTGCATGCTGCAGGGATTGATGGAGTACAAGTGTGTCAGGATGCTCAGGGACACCCTGTTCGGTGCCCAGTTTCCTGTGTGCCTCATGCTGCTGGTACCTGCGTAATTCCTCGAGAAGTACTGCCCCATAATCGCCCAGTTCTGGCCAATACCCAATGGAAAACTGGGCATCATGAAACTTTCCAACATTTCGTACCTGCGCAGTGAGTTCAGCATCGAAGTCATAGAGGGAGCTTGCATCAAAGTGCTCCGTTCCAGGAATTGCTCCGAACACATCACTGAACTGAATGGTCGCCTCGCGTGGGCGAGCGAACATGTCAACATGTTTCATCCCTTCTCCTTTCCCCCGGAATCCAACCTTGCAAGTGTAGCAGGACATTCCATTCTCCATGAGGGATGCCACAAACTCTACAAACATTATCTTCAGAAAGCAATTTCACACACATATGTACTATTTGCTCACTTGTCAATGTACTTGCACGATGAGGCGGTATGTCTCCTTGACGGGCAGCAAGCAATGCTAACGCATGCCACAGTACTGAAGGGTATTCAACAGTGGTGCAAAGCACTTCTCGGTACCGCCTAAATGATGACGGAGCAACCTTTTCGGTCTCGAGCGTGGAAATCAGGACGACGCAGCTCAGTCATTACGAAATAGGGTGAGCGAGCTCGTATACACTGCAACAAGTCGGCCTGCCATCACAAACGTGCAGATTACAGTGAATGGAAGCACTCCCATCTTTTCTAGCGCATCTCTCAACATGTCGGGAACGTTCGAGAGGAGCGATTTTCTCAACACACTCCCACCAATATTCCTCGAATCCCCTGGCGTTGGGGATTCGCTCTCAGGAGTCCTCCATATGTCCGATCTCGCAAACGTCTTTGAAGCTCAGTTGAACTATAGTCTCACAGACGATGCAGGAAAGCTCCTTACTATGGGAATTATCGAGGCAACTGCTGGAACGGGAGCGTGGGGAACCTTTGCACACAATGTCGTATACACTCCCACGTCTGCTTCGTCCGCAACACTCCATGTATACGACCTCTCAGCAAAGAATGGAAGCATCATCGATAGTGTTGTCGTACTCTTGCCCCTTACGTAGATGAACAGAGCAGGATATTCTCTCGTGTGTGCGACATCCGATCGCTGCACTCGTATACTGTGGAATGCGGCTATCATCCTCAGGGCGTGCATTCCTCCGCACGCATCTGCTCCCTGACCATCGACACGGAGTTACAGCATACACACTCTTACCTCTCTTCTCAGACGACGTGCCCCACTTCTCCTTACAGCTGCAGCACTAGCAGCACTTCTTGGTGCAGCCTACACCTTCGTCTACCGACCACTTGCACTTGGATTTCCCGGTCAGGAAGAGGACTTTCAAGCCTACTGGGCTGCAGTTACTGCCATTCATAACCACACCTTCCTCTACAGCAGTTTCCACAATGAAGAATTCTCCTCGCTTACTGGCTTCACGTACCCCCCATTTGCAGCGCTCATCTTTGCTCCACTCGGACTTCTTGATCACCACTGGGCCCAAATCGTTTTTCTGTGGATAGATCTTGCATGTGCCCTGGCTTCCTGCAATATCCTCATGGCAACCGTTTTCCCGCCTTTCCGATCACGGACAGCCATTGGCATCCTTATCGCACTCACCTGGTTTCCCATCACATACAATGCCTACCACGGTCAAGTAAACACCCTCATCTTCCTTCTTGTCGTACTCGGGTTTCGCGCATACAGGCAAGGAAGATCCATTCCATCTGCCATATGGATAGCCCTTGCTGCAGGCATCAAGGTGAGCCCTGCACTTTTCCTGATCCTCTTCGTTCTGAAACGTGATTGGAGAGCACTGGCTGCTGGGATAGGGACTGGTGTAGGAACGCTTCTCATTGGCATTGTGGTACTAGGATGGCAGCCAACGCACTTTTGGTTCACAAAAATCCTTCCAGTGCTTTCCGGTCAGAATGGATGGATTCAGAACCAGAACTTCAACGGTGTCATCAATCGTCTCTTTAACCACTCTGTCGTATATATCCAGCATCCACTTCCTGCCATATCCGTTCTCACTCTGGTGTTGGCAGTAGCAACAGCTGTCAGCCTAGTTGTCATCCTTCTCCGCCTGGGAAGTACGACTCCACGTGCACGCGAGCTGCAGTTTGGAATGACTGTCATGGCCGTTCTCATGGCTGGCGCTATTTCATGGTTTCCCCATTACACATTTCTCGTACTCACGCTCATCACTCTTGTGCCACTTCTTTTCTGGCAACGATCAGCACATGGAATATCAACGGCACGAGTGTTCTGGTTTCTTGTTGTTGCAGGATTCGAGGTTCTCTTTCCACTTCTCGCCACAAATGCATATGTCTCTCTCAGCACACATCACTGGCTCCCCCTCCAGGCGTGGAACCTGCCGTTTCTCCCAGTTGTTGGACTGTATTGTGCAGTCATTGTCGCAGTCCTCTCCCGCGCAGAGGGAGCAGAAGTCGTCGCTTCACCAACCCAATAGATCCATGAAGGCAATTCTTCATTGCCACTTGATAGCGTTCCCCATCAGTAGGCTATGCAGGTGTGACCCGTGAGATGAGTGTTGATTCGTTATTGACCACTGAGTTCACTCCATGACCAACAGGAATGCACTCAAGTGTCCAGTGCCGTGGCATCATGATCGACCGAATCATCTCCAGGGAACTTTCACTGGATAGCCAGGCACGTTCATCATGCCTGGAAACAATGACGGGCATTCTGTCGTGAATATCTTCCATCTCCCTGGATGCAGAGGTGGTTATGATGGCAAAAGTGGGAATTTCTCTTCCGTCCGGGCCTAACCATACGGTACAAATGCCTGCCATGGCAAAAGTCGACATTTCAGGAATCCTGATGAAGTACGGCTGTTTCACCTTCTTTCCAGCTTCCGTTTTCCACTCATAGAAACCATTTGCAGGAATGAGGCATCGACCATGCTTCAGGCCCCCTCTCCAAGCAGGTTTTGTCTCCACTGTGTCATCTCTCGCATTGATCATCCGATACCCCATTCGCTGATCCTTTGCCCAGGATGGGAGATATCCCCAGCGCATACTGTCAACAACAATCTCGTCATTGTGGGAGTGAATGATGGGAACGATCTGACCGGGAGCAACATTATAGCTGGCACCAACACGGATTCCCCTCTTCCGTGTTACTGGAAAGCGTTCCTCCAGATCCTCAGTCTCAAAGTATGCAAAGCGCCCACACACTTACGTACTCTCCTGGTATCTCGTTTCCACCCTATTCTTCATCAAGGAGGTATCTTGTCCGATCACGAACTGACGGATGGTCCTGAAACAGTGCTACAAGGTACTCTACAAATGCATGGAGGCCCATATCCTGTCGCGCCAACCTTCGCAGTAAGCGTTCCCTATGCTCCGCTGTCCATGACCGGCGTTGGGGAACAGCAAATGTGGGAGGGAATTGCGACTGTCCCCTGGCTGCTGACTCATTTGCAAGCATTACCCACAACGCAAGTGCAAGACAAGTACCTTCACAGCCAAGAGCACATGCCTTTTCATCAGCCTGTCGTTCCATGTGCCGATGAATGGCAAGCATTGGAAGACTGAGAAACGGTTGTCCAACAAGCAGTAGCAGGATAATCACTGGCAAGGAATACCAAAACGGACCACTCGTGAATTGCCACCCTGACAATGCAATTGCGTCTGCCCATGTAAGGAAAAGGTTTGCCAGAATCGACCACGTTCCCAAGAGAAGAGACCAGCCCTTTGCATTGAACCAGATATGCGAAAGTTCATGGGCCAGAACTGCAGTGAGCTCGTCCTCAGTAAGTTTCTCGATGAGTCCGTCAGTTGCAAATACTCCTCCTGGTGCAGGGCGGGACACAGCACAGGCTTGATACTGCATGTGCTGTATCTCTGGCACTGCACTCACACGGACCACTTTGCGATGAGCTCTTTCACATAAATCGTCCACTACCCTCTTGAGGGTGTCATTTTCGTGTGCTGGACCTGATGAACGGATGAGGATTGTGGAAAGGTTCTCATAGACATAGAGCCACACTATTGCAACAAAAGTAGCTTGCACCACCATAAACCATACAAGTCCTGCTCCTCCCTTCCATCTGAGAACAATCCAAAGAACAGCCAGAAAGAAGCAGAAACTTGCGACAGAACGGAGTTTCGCAGCACCTGTGTGACTCTTGTCAGATTGCTTCTGGGGTGGAACATATGTTGTCTCAGGATTTCCCTGAGGGGGGTTCTGTTCGTCGTTAGTGCTCACCGGTGTCTGCATCCTGTCAGCCTCAATTCTTGCTCACCATACCATGCACGTTCAGGTGATATATCACGTCCACGTCACAGAAAGGCGTACATCATGCATGTGCAATTGCCAGGTGCTTCCAACTCGTCGTGTAATTGGGGGACTTGCTTCCTCGCTTCATCGTCCAGCTTCTCCCTCCGCGAAACGCTGCCACACCAACGCCCACACTGTTTCTTCCCCACTGGAGATTGATACCATCCATGACCTGCATAAGCACTGTACGACGCTCGCGCTCCCCTTCATCAACAAAGAGCATCCGTGTCTCATGTCCCATGGGAACAAGATCCATGAGCAGAGCTCCCGCCTTGATGTACGTATATCCAGGACGATATATCTGATTGAGGGCCCTGAGTGCAGCAGTGATAAGCGTTGCTGTATCATCCGTCGGCTCTGCAAGTGTCACAATATGGCTCCTTCCATATTGTGGCTGGTCGAGACGAAACTGGTTCGTCATGATGTGCACCCTGACTGCACCAGCTCGACTTTTATCTTTCCGCAACTTCTCTGCTGCCCTGCTCGTATACGTTGCAACAGCCTCCTGCAGGTCCTCGAGCATGGTAATCCCTTTCCCAAATGACCGGGAGGACATGATCTCCTGCTTTATTGGACGAATACGCTCCAGATCCAGGCAGGACTGTCCCCGAAGCTCACGCACTGTCCGCTCAAGGATGACTGAGTACGTCTTCCTCATGACTGCAGGGTCTGCATCACGTAGATCCTTCGCAGTGGTTATCCCGCATGCACAAAGACGCTTCTTGAGTCGATGTCCAACACCCCACACATCGTCAACCGCTATACGTGCCAACAATGCATCCTGCTCATCGGGAGTTGCTCCCTCAAGATCACACACCCCACGCCATGCACCATCCTCCTTCGCTATGTGATTTGCAAGCTTTGCCCGTGTCTTCGTACTCCCAATCCCCACGCAGACTGGAAGACCTGTCCACTGACGAACGCGCTGCTTGATCTCCTGCCCATATGCAGGGCCGGCATACTGCAGGCCCCACAGTCCAAGAAACGCTTCATCAATGCTGTATACCTCGATGTCTGCACTGAACTGCGAAAGGACATCAACAAACCGGTTGCTCATGTCTGCATACAGTTCATAGTTGCTTGAGAAGGCAACAATATGGTGTTTCCGTGCAAGATCCTGAATCTGATACCACGGGATGCCCATCGGTATCCCAAGTGCTTTGACCTCAGCAGACCTCGTCACCACGCACCCGTCGTTGTTCGAAAGAACAACAACAGGCTTTCCATTGAGATCCGGACGAAATACCCGTTCGCACGATGCGTACATCGCATTCACGTCCACCAGAGCAAACCTGCGTGCTGATGTATGAAGTTCCATCATGGTACATGCAGTACTCTCGTCACTACACCAAAAATCTCCAGCTCCTCATCCTCATGGAGCACAATCGGCCGGTAGGCCGGGTTCTCCGGCATGAGTATCACCTGATTTCCCTCAAGGTGCAGCCGCTTCACTGTAAGCTCCCCATTGATGACAGCCACGACTACATCCCCACTCCGTGGCGTCAATGCCCGATCCACAATGATTTCATCGCCATCAAAGATTCCAGCTCCTGTCATGGAATGACCTGAGACAGTCAGCACGAAGGTTGCAGCCTTGTGCTGCACAAGATGCTCGTTGAAATCGAGTCCCTTGTCGACATAATCGTCTGCAGGAGATGGCCACCCTGCTGCAATGCGGGAAGCGTAGCGTGGAATCGTTGCATGCTGTGTCAAAAGTGCAAGATTCCTCATGGCAACCACAGCAGCATCGCCTCCATCACGGGCAGCATGAAGTCTTCCAAGATATGACATGATGACTGGCACAGCACTTTCTGGTACACGCATAGTTCTCGTCTTCTCCCCGTACCTGGGCTTTCTTCCGGCTCCAGGACGATTTCCACCATGCCCTGTCATCTTCATCCTCACATCTTGATTATGTGACACTTTCAATATAAGCATACTCCTGAACGCCCCATCATGCATGTCCCATTGGCTACGTGGATGACATCCGGAACAGTCAATAAGCGGGGCTTTCATCACCGTATGATGAGACTGCGACAGCTGCGATTCACCACGTTCGGGATCTGACAATATGCCAATCTCCACTTCCGCATCAAATCCCACTCCGGAGCACGATGCCAGTTCCAGCATTCTCCCCCAAAACAGGCTATTCTTTACTGCGCTGGTCATGACATGCGGTGGTGTACTGTTCGGCCTCAGGAGCTTGGCATCAGATAGTCCCCATGTTCCCGTATGGATAACAGTAGCCGGGTGGGCTGGAACACTTCTTGGAACCCTCGTAATAATACTCGGGCACAAGGTACGGTTCACCCCATTTAGATTCCGTATACTTCGTAACTTTGCAATCCTTCTGGCATTCGGAAGCATAGTTGTCTTTGCAGTACGGGTGTCCTTTGGACTAAGCCATACTCGGCTGCTCTCCTGCTCCGACGATTCCGCCATCACTGTCTGGGAAGGCGGAGCCTTTGTCCGAAATGGACATAATCCTTACCTCACGTGGAACAATCCAAGAGAACTCCTCACAAAGTGCCATGTTGTCACCTTCACCCTGCTTCAAACTGGCCGGTTCGCTAGAGACTTCATACAGCCTTCACCCCAACACGTCACCCCGATCACAACGGACATCCTTGAGGGCATAACTCCTCCCGAAGTCCTCAGCGCATACTTCTACCCAATAGGCAATGCACTGCTTGGCGTCTTCGGTTCCCCAATGATCATCATCATCACTGCATTTACCGCAATTCTTCTCTCCGGCCTCATTCTTGCCAGAACTCCCCAGCAACTTCGCGGTATGCTTGCCCTGACCATGGCCGCTCAAGTTCCATTCTGGGGTCAATTCGGGGTATTGAATGCAGCCCCATTTGCATTCGTTCTTCTGCTGCCAGCATGGTTCTCGCCGTCATCGAAATCCTCATCATTGACTGCAGGCTTCGCCTGCGCAGTACGACAGCTTCCCTGGCTGAGTATTCCAGCCCTCGCCGGGCTAGTCTGGAGGCAAAATGGTTTCCGCAAAGGTGTGCGTACAGGTGCCCTCATCGTCCTGGTATTTCTCGCAATCAGTCTGCCCTTCATGTGGAATATTCCAGGCAAGTGGTTTCACGATGTCATCTCCCAGGAGATGTTTGCCATTCCCAACGGGTCGGGCCTCGTAGTCCTGTTTTCTTCCAGGATTCTCCCAGCAGTGCTTGCCAAGTACCTTTCCGTCTTAGAGGTGTGCACCACACTTCTTGCGGGCGTTCTTGCACTCATTTTCGGCAGAAACCATCCCGAGGTTGCAGCAGTATGTACTGGGCTCGCCATATGGGTTGGACCAGTGAGCTACGCAGCCCATATCGCGCCTGTCGGCATGTTTGCAGTTCTGGCGTACTGGGGTTCCCAGATCCGGGAGAATCGAGCGCACAACCTCACAAAACTGCAGGGCCAGTAAGCTTGCCCAAACCAAACACCGTGGGAGTTCTCCTGAAAGGTGTCATGTATGCCCGGTGCAGTCCTAACAGTCGTGTCTATTCCGCCTTTAGTAAAAGTCACTCCTCTGCAGTTGTATGGTTAGATGCGAAATTGTGTTTAATACCTGTTCAAAAGGGTAAGGCAGTAGGGATGCACATCTTGGGAGTTTCCACATGAAGGGTTGCCTATATCACAGAAAAGCTCCTCTTCTGATTTACACAGGAACCTATGTCCAGGAACATTGGTAGCACCGCTTTCTGCCACATGGGCAGAAAGAATGACCCTCCAACAATCAAGTCGGTATAACCAACTTCTCTGGACTGCATCTCATTGTGTCAGCGTCGAGTGCCTGACAACTCAAGTTTCAGGTCACCTGCACCTAGTGAGAGGTCACTCTGCTTTCCCGTGCACTTCCCCTTTCCGTCAGATTACACGGTTGCTTACTGTCCAAAATTTCCGCAATGAATGGACCCACAATACACAGGATAACCACATCAAAATAGTAATCCGGGAAAGCAACCTTACCGAGAACATAAAATATCAATACTGCGAATATCATTCCCACCACTGCATCGCTACCATTCAGTGGTCTTACTACAGCCAGAAAAGCAAATGGCAATATCGCAACAAAGAGCGTGAGGTTAGATGGAAGTAGTACATGAAAAAGGGAGTATACGAGAGCAGGCACAGACCAACCATCAGTTCGTATTCCCCATCCTACCGGCCCCCCCACCACGGCCCTGAGAAACGTAATAGGCCCAGACCAAATCATAAACGGGACTACTATAAGAATTGCAGCTCCCACGCCAAAGGCAATTTCCTTTCTCATTTGCTTTGAGAAAAGAAAAAATGCGAATACCATGATGAAGTCTGTCACTTTTACCTCGAGAAACATCCCAAGTGATATGACGGCAATGACCCTCAAAATGGAGATATTGCTTTCTCTCAACACGAGCCAGAGAACAAGACACATCATCGAAAGGCAATCGACCCATGTGAGTCGAAGCATGAGCAAGGAAAGTGGC
>JBMFXB010000034.1:0-18387 GCA_049964715.1 Candidatus Dormibacteria bacterium | reverse complement strand
GAGAAGTAAACGAATTATGCGGGTCCGATGCGTCATATGAGTGTGATGGCTGTCAGTTGGTCGCCAGTCATTGATCACTCCTTTGTGGGCTGAGTGTTGAATAACTCATCATTACTCTAAACTCTTCTCTTTTGAAAATTTGATCACAATTTCGCATTCAAACTATCTGCAAGCGTATATCCGTACTTATAACTGGACACAACCGGCTGATGGAGAGCACAAGGTGAGGTGCGCTGCCAACCCGGAGAACCACATTGATTACAATAGACTGCACATAAATTGCATGTAAATTGCATGTGCTGTATACTGAGCTCATGAGTGCCCCAAAGTCTCGCAACAGCCACTCAGTCACTGTCGGCTTCTCTATACCAGACACCGAACAGACCCGCCTTGAACACCTCGTGGAGGTCTTCAGCGGAGGCAATCGGAGTGCCTTTCTGCGGATGGCCATGGACCGCATGGAAGCAGCAGACCGTGCTCAGCGTCTTCGCTCCATCCAGGCCTACGGAGCCAAGCGCTCCTCTGGCCGTGTCATCGCTCCAAGTGAGATCAGCGACCGGGTGAAGCGAGTTCTCGCCCGCAGAGCGGAGGCGTGACCGAAAGGAGATCGGTACAACCGGTCGTCTTCGACGTCAACGTCTTCATTGATGCTGTCGTTTCGGGCCAGGATTCGTTCGAGTCTTGGCCGAGTCCGCCTCCGACCTCGGGGCACTATGCTGCTGACTGTGTTGGCATCGTCAACGATGCAGTCGAGTTCAGCCTGTGGTTAAGCCCGCATGTACTCACTAACATCGAACGGGTGCTCGAAGCCACTGAAGCCTACGCAGGCTTCGAATGGGACCCAGAGCTCATCGAGGAGTATCTCAATGTCCTTGTCGAGATCGCAGATGCATCTGGTGGCGGAGTGCTTGAACCAGATGAGGCAGTAACTGACTGCCCCGACTACGAAGATAACTGCATCCTGGAGCTCGCACTCGCTGCTCAAGCTGTCCTCATCGTCTCGAACGACAGTGACCTCCTCCACATGACGCCCTGGCGAGGCATCCCCGTCCTCTCCCCCCGTGACTTCGCTGCCCGGGTCGATGCTTCCCGGCGGGCAAAGCATCACTGAGCAAGTGCTTCCACAACCGCAAATGACCACACGCCTAATTGGAGGCTGTGCCCCAAGCTCCAATACGAAAATTCCGTGTCACATATTATTGAGCACTGCTGGAAGAGCGACCTCGGAAGGACTTTCGGTTGTGTGCGGATTTGTATGCAAAAACTCTTCACAAGAGAAAGGGCCATGGTATCGAAGAGCTATTCACTACTCACCCCACAAGGGAAGAATCCATGCCATGGCCAGAGCAAGGCAGATACATGCACGCCCGACTCCGAACGAAACGTCCGGCTGTCGTCCACGCCGTGCCCGTAGTCACGATAGTAGTGACATTGTTCCTAAGTGACATGGAAAGGTACAGGTCTCTCCATAGCCTCCTTGAGAAAGAGTTCATCCATCGTAGAATTGGTCATCAGGGATGTATCATTCCCATGCAATTCCAATGTGGATATGTCATGGTTAATGGGTAAACCACTTACGGGAATACATCCGGCAGAGGGTAGGAGTGCACAGCACTATGTCAGGCCGACAACCATTTTCGTCCCGCACTGTACGTGGCATCCTGAGTGTCATTGGTCTTGTCATGCTTGTCATCTTCTCCATTGGCAGCAGGTCCATTCTTGATCTTGTGGACACAACAAATGACCACGTTGAAGCAGCAACATCCCAAGCTTCACCATCAACCCATATCCTTCACCAAGTTCAAACCACATTGGCCCCTCTACCCACTGCACTTTCACCTTCCCTCCCTCCGTCACCATCAACTGTACCTACAGTCCCAACTCCTTCCCAAGTGCCTGGACAGGGCATTTTGCTCGCACCACCCATGGGTTGGAACGGTTACAACCACTTCGGACGGGATGTCACAGCTGCACTTGTAGAAGCTGAAGCACGTGCCCTCGTGAGTTCAGGAATGAAGAGTGCAGGATATGAGTATGTCAATCTCGATGGTGGCTGGGGACTCCTCAAGCGAAATGCTTCTGGAACACTGGAGCCAAATCCTGTCCTCTTTCCGCATGGTATTGCTCCAGTTGCTGCGTATGTTCACTCCCTGGGACTGAAATTCGGCATCTACACGAGTGCTGGCACAAAAAACTGTGCAGGCACTTCAGATGGTAGCTTTGGTCATTTTGCCCATGATGCTGCAACATTTGCTTCCTGGGGAGTTGACTATGTGAAGCTCGACTGGTGTTATGTTCCATACAATGAATTTCCGACGATGAGTCATATGGCTGTCAGTGAAATGATTGCTGGTGAGATGGCACAGGCACTCCTTCACACTGGTCGACAGATAGTGTTTGATATCAATGACACCCAGTTCCGTCATCAGGCAGACTGGCACTGGGCAGCCCACTTCGGAGACATGTGGCGTGCTACTCGTGACATCCACAATAACTTTCCCAGTGTGGTTGCAAACTTCACTCATGATGTCGTCATTCCTCAGGCACGATCCACAAAGGGTTGGTTTGACCCGGATATGCTTGAAATCGGAAATGGTGTGCTCACGCCAGCTGAGGAGCAGGCCCAATTCAGTCTCTGGTCAGAACTTGCTGCACCACTCATTGCTGGCAATGATCTCATCACCATGACTCCCTCAACACGTGCAGTGTTGACCAACCGGGCTGTCATAGCTGTGGATCAGGATCCCCTGGGCCGGAAGGGATATGCTGTCTACCACGAAAACGGACTTTGGGTGCTCACAAAGCCACTCGCAAATGGGGATCGAGCAGTCGTGTTCTTCAATGACACTCCAGTTCCAACCCTCATGTCCTCAACCTGCAGTGCAGTTGCCATGCGACCAGCTCAACGGTACATATTGCGAAACCTCTGGACGGATGCCGTGACAAGCACAAGAGGATCCTTCAGTGCTGTTGTTCCTGCTCGTGGTGTTGTCATGTACCGGATCACTCCTGCCTGACAGGAGCACGTCACAACCCAGGCAATCGACCTCCCTCATCGTGGTGACTTGCTGCCACGCGACAAATATTCGCCTTGAGTTCAGGAACATTAGGCCAACTCTCAAGATCCTCTAGATCGTGTGCAAGCGCGTACAAATCCAGCCTGCACGGAAGTGAAGAAAAGGCGAAGGCCTCAGAGAAAAATTCCTTGTACCATGCAAGAAGTTCTGCATATGCCGACATGTACTTCTTCGGGAATTCCAACATACTTTTCACAACATCAAGCATGAAATCCATTGACGCAATTGAAGTCCGTTCGAAGTCAAGTAACCCAACAATCTCACCGTCTCGTACCAACACATTGTCGAAGTGGGCATCCCAATACACCAGAGCCATATGCTGCTCAGAAAGGCATGCAGCATTGTTCGTGCAGAAACGCTCGATCACTTCGACTTCTGCGTGGCTCAGGTATCCTGCTCGTCCACAAATATCTACATGTGTCTGAATCCGCTGAAGTACTGTTTCTTTCCACGAATGAACAGGTGAAATGATGTCAGGTAGATCCTGGAGATCTGTACTGGCAGGCAACACTCATACTGAGCTGACAGCAACAGATTCCCAGTCCAACATTCGCAATGCATGCTGAGCACTGTATGAATGGCGAATGCCTAGAAACACTTTGAACTCGAAGGTCCCAAGATCTCAATCCTCCATCTACACGCATCAGGTCGCTACACTTGGAGATACGATGAACGCACGACTCGTGACAGCCAAGCAGGTCCTCGTGGACATTCCACGACGACTTCGTCTTGCGTACTGCCTTCTGCGGGATCCACGAGTACCATTTCCCCTGAAGACACTCCTTGCCTCTGCGTTTGGCCTCATTGTGAGTCCAGTGAAGAAGCCCAAGCGCTTTCCACTGCTTGGTCCAATTGACACAACAACCCTCACACTTATATCACTTAATCTCTTCATCCTTGCATGTCCGCTGGAACTCGTGAGCGAACATGAACAGAAAATCGTCGAACGGCAGAGTATCTTCGATGAGGATCTTCGTCAAGGAGAAGAGCTTGTACGAAAATGGATCGTCACTGTACTGGGTCTTCCCCGTGACGACGTAGATTTGTCCCATCTTGTTCAGGAGGAGGTCTCCCAATGAAAGTCTTGCTCGTCAAGGATGTTCCCGGCCAGGGTATTGCAGGGGAACTGAAGGAAGTCTCACCGGGATTTGCCCGGAACTTTCTCTTCGCAAAGAAGTATGCAGTTGCAGCTGATGCTTCCACTATTGCTGAAGTGCAGCAGCGCCAGGAACGTGTGCGAAAGGCTATCGACAAGCAGCGCAAGGAAGCAGCTAGTCTTGCAGACCGCTTGAAGAAACTCACTGTTACGGTATATGCAAAGGCAGGTGAGAATGGAAAGCTCTTTGGCTCCATTACTGCTCAGGATATTGCTTCCCAGCTCAAGCGTGAAGCAGGCATTGAGGTCGACAAGCGACATATCGACTTTCCTGAGCAGATCCGGAGTCTCGGATCTCACGAAGCAACCATCCTTCTCCACGAAAATATAACGGCAACGGTTCGTGTTGTTGTCGTGGCTGAATGATCGAACGCGGGTCGCTGCACATTGATGACGAGGAGCATGCTCCCCGTCCAGTGCTTGCTTCTCAGTCCCCTCCACATGACAGGGAAGCTGAACAAGCAGTGCTTGGTGCACTCATGCTCGATGGAGAGTCGATGTTCACTATCCGTGATCTCCTCGAACCTACAGACTTCTTTGTCGAACGGCACTCCCTCATTTACGGTGCAGCCCGGTCTCTCTCTGACCGTGGGGAACCCATCGAACCCCTCGCTCTCAAAACTGAACTCGAAAATCACAACAATCTCGATCGCTCAGGCGGATTTGATTACCTCGTAACGCTTGCTGGCATAGTCCCCACAGCAGCAAACATCCGCCATTATGCGGACATCGTCATCCAGCACTCTCTCAGGCGACGGCTCATTAATACTGCGCGAACGATTGCCCAGATGGGACACGATACAGCAACCCCAATAGGGGAAATCCTCGATCATGCAGAGCAGGAGGTATTTTCCCTTGGTACGAGCCAGCGTCAATCCGATGCAACGCACATAGAGCCACTACTGAAATCAACATGGGAGCTGCTTGAGGCTCGACTCGAAGATAAGAAACTCGTCTACGGTGTACCAACAAATTTCCCCTCTCTCGATAGCATCACCCAGGGATTGCAGCCTGGTGAGCTCATCATTCTTGCAGCACGTCCATCCGTTGGAAAGACCTCATTCTCGCTGAACCTTGCCCGAAATGCCTCATTCCTGGCAAAAAAGCCAACGGTTGTCTTTTCGCTTGAAATGTCGAAGCATTCACTCGTCCAGCGCCTCATCTGCAGTGAAGCCCATGTCGATTCCTTTCTCCTGAAAACAGGCCAGGCTGATGCAGCTGCATTCCAGCGAATTGCAAAGGCAATGGATGATCTCTCCCATGCAACGCTGTGGATTGATGACACACCCCAGCTCAGTATCAGTGCCCTTAGAGCACGTGCACGACGCATGAAAGCCCAGCTTGGCATCGAATTCATTGTCATTGACTACCTGCAGCTCATGCGTGGTGGCCGGCAGGACAACAGGGTCCAGGAGGTGTCCGAAATCTCCGCAGGGCTCAAGGCACTCGCAAAGGAACTCAACGTCCCCATCCTTGCCCTTTCCCAACTCTCCAGGGAATCCGAACGACGGGAGAACAGACGTCCCCAACTCAGTGACCTTCGTGATTCAGGCTCCATTGAGCAGGATGCTGATGTTGTGCTTTTTCTCTACCGTCCTGGTATGCATCGGGAAGACATAGATCGCTCCCAGACAGAACTCATCGTTGCAAAGAACAGAAACGGTCCAGTAAAAGACATAGAACTGGTCTTTGTTGCAGCACAGACTGCATTCCGAGAACCGTACAAGGGCGAGGAGGCCGAGCACTAGCAACCGTTCAGCCTGAAACGCAAGGTACTCCACTGGACCTCCAACTACAGAATTGGTCGATTCTGTCAAAAATTGCGTATCATCGAAGCTGAACCCCGTGAGCAATGAGAACAGGTATGGCCCATACATCATCACAGCGTCAGAGTGGAGCCTTCAGCGATTTTGTCTCCTCCCACCCTGAGCGTATCCTCGAAAGCCTCGTGCAGGAGCTCTTTGGACATGCTCCAAAGCATGAAGACCTCGCTCATGCCCGTCAGTTCTACAATGCAATGCTTATTGCCCTTACAGCTGAGGATGTCAATCCTCTCGCGGGAATGTTCGAACTTGGCCCCTCATTGGAAAAGCCCAACGAGCGCATGGAAAGCATCTTTCGTCATTTCGAAGCATTTGCTACTGCAGCCCATCACGTCATTCAGGACGAACTCGCAGGTCAAAAAAATCTCAATCCGCTCCTTGTTGCACTCACTGATGACATGCTCACTGTTCAACGAGGACTCCTCCTTCCGTACATTGGAACTCTCAACTCACGCATTGCAAAGATGCAGCTTGCAGCCCAGGCATCCGGGAGTTCCCTCAGCATCACCCTTCATGAGCTCAGACGGCCGCTTACAATCCTCAGCAGCTACAGTCAACTTCTTTCGACTGGCATGCTCGGCAACCTGCCTGAACCTGTGATGACAGCTATCGAGGGTATCACTTCGAGTACAGACATGATGATCCAACTCGTGAACACCCTAGCAGAAATCTCACGCCTTGAAGATCCGGATGATGAATTCCAGCTTGAGCCACACCGTCTTGACGAGATTGTTGGTCATGCCATTGAAAACATTGAAGTAGAGGCGAAACTTCGAGAGACTGCCATTACTACTGCGTACCACGATCCTGCTGCAACGCTCCATGTGGATCGCCGCCGATTCGTCATGGCACTCACGAATATCCTGAGCAATGCCCTGAAACACACACCTCCAGGAACTTCCATAGATATCACATCCAGTCGCGATGTACAGGGAATACATATCACTGTCCGGGACCATGGATCTGGCTTCCCACCAGAAGATGCAGAACATCTCTTTGAAAAGTACTTCCGCTCCTCACATGCGCAGAAGCGCAAGGTCCCCGGGACAGGACTGGGCCTGTTCATAGTCAAGACAGTTATTGAACGCCACAAGGGAACAGTACTCGCACGGACTGTGCTCGATGCTGGTGCAGAGTTTGAAATCATCATGCCTGAGAAGGAGGGTTGAAATCATGTCCGAACACATGTCTGCTGTCCGCAAGGAACGTGACTCGATGGGAGAATTTGATGTTCCTGAAGATGCTTACTACGGTGCTTCGACCATGCGGGCAGTCCTCAACTTCCCCATCAGTGACCTGCGGTTTCCACGCACGTTCATTCGTGCACTTGGTCTCATCAAGAAGTCTGCAGCCCAGGTAAACCGTGACCTTCATCTCCTCGATGAGGAACGTGCGAACGCAATCATGCAAGCTTCAGATGAAGTGGCAAGCGGTGCATTCGACAAGTGGTTTGTTCTTGACATCTTCCAGACAGGAAGTGGAACATCCACCAACATGAACGCGAACGAGGTCATAGCGAATAGAGCCAATGAGTTACTTGGCTCACAAAAGGGTTCGAAATCTCCTGTCCATCCAAACGACCATGTCAACCTGGGCCAATCGAGCAATGATGTCATTCCTTCAGCAATCCATGTTGCTGCAGCAATCATTATCCATGAGGAACTGTTTCCTGCCCTTGCTGCCCTTGAGAGCTCACTCATGCGTCAGCGAGATGCTTTCTGGGGCATCATCAAGACAGGACGGACGCATCTCCAGGATGCAACTCCAATACGGCTTGGACAGGAATTTGCAGGCTTTGCAGGCCAGATTGAACGGGCAAAGCACCGTGCAGCACAAGCCCTTGATGAGCTTGCTGAACTCGCACTGGGTGGTACTGCAGTGGGTACTGGTGTTTCAACACATGCGGAGTTCGCAACCCGTGTCATTGCGCTTTTGCAGCAGGCACTCAACATTGAGTTTCACGAAACAACAAGCCACTTTTCCGCACAGTCCACACTGGACAATGTTGTGAGTGCACATGGACAGCTTCGATCCATTGCAGTTTCCCTCTACACGATAGCGAACAACATTCGCCTTCTCTCCTGTGGGCCACGCGCAGGTATTGGAGAACTTGCACTTCCTGCAGTTCAACCTGGCTCCTCCATCATGCCCGGGAAAGTAAACCCCGTGATTGCAGAGTCAGTGACAATGGTGGCTGCGCAAGTCATGGGCAATGACGGGATCATTGGATTTGCTGGTGCAGCAGGATCGTATTTTGAACTCAATGTCATGATGCCTGTTGCAGCATTTGCTCTCCTCCAGTCAGCTCATATCCTTGCAACGAGCGCAGCAAACTTTGCTACAGCATGTGTCGATGGCATCACTGCAACGGATCGGGGTCCAGCACTAGTGGAGCAGGGACTCATGCTCTGCACTGCACTTGCACCAAAGATTGGGTATGACCAGGCTGCAGCAATCGCCAAGGCCGCTTTTGCACATGGAACGACTGTTCGTGAAGAGGCAAAGTCAATGACGAGCCTCACAGATGAAGAACTCACAGAACTTCTCGATCCAGAAGCAATGACTGAGCCTGGAAGACAGCCGATTTCTGCTGGTGGCTGATGTATTCCTCACTTAATGCAACAATCGTAAGGCGAGAGATTGCACAAGGCCATTACAGGGGTACACTACAGGCATGGAAGCACAGGAATCTCCTCACATCCGTTTCTTTATTGACCCTGCATGTCCGTGGGCATGGCTCACCTCACGCTGGATAACCACCCTTGAAGAAGAAGGCGTCATCACAGCAACGCTCTCCCTCTTCTCCCTGTATGACAAGAATGCAGAAGAGCCTCGTCAGCCTGATGCAGAACTCCCTTCCGACAAGGCACTCCGTATCCTGGTAGGTGCGCGGGAGGAGGGAGGAGAAGATGGAATCCGTCGCATGTACACTGCCCTTGGTGAAGCGCATCATGAGCTTGACCAGCCTCTCCAGGACATCAATGTACTGAACGAGTGTGCCTCTGCAGCAGGTTTCTCTGATGCATTTGTTGAACACTGTCTTTCCCGTGAAGAAACGATGACACAGGTCTTCGCAGATCACAATGAAGCTCTACTCCACGGTGTCTTTGGTGTTCCGAGTCTTCTTGTTGAAGGTCACCGCGCATTTTTCGGGCCTGTACTCGATGCAAGACTTGACCCGGGAGATGCACGACGTCTCTGGCATGCAATTGCACCGTTGCTGGTATTCCCCCATTTCTTCGAGTTCAAGCAGGAACGCTTGGGTCCGCCCCATGTGGGGAAGTACGAGAAGCGAGCTACTGCCATGCAGGCTAAGTGACAGTAGCCGCTTCCCGTACTGCAGGATCGCTAAAAAGAAGTGCCCTGCACATAGATCTGTTGAATACCCTTGGGGTGCAGATGGCTTCCTTCTACAGTTGCCTTTGCCTCGAGGTAGAAGGAATTTTGTGATGCAAATTGGGGGTCAAAGATGTTCATCACCATCCCCATCCCACCTCCCAGTCCTCCACCAAATCCTCCCATGCTCCCTTGTGACATCTGCTGCAAACTCATTGCATCTACCTGCATATCAAAGGGAACAGTCACGGGAGTTCCGGGTTGAAGTGTAATGGGAGCTGGATTCTGGAGTACCATGATCTGCTGTCGATTGGTATGTGACTCGTCCTGTTCCCGACCATTCACATATTCTTCCTGCTGATATGTCTGCTCGTACATAAGTGCAAGTTCGACATTGGTCACTGTCTTTGGCTCTGTTTTGGCTTCCAACATAACTTCAACATGAAGTGCTGGGGCTCCTGGTGTTAGTTGGCCTGGTGACTGTACTGCAACAGCTACACCACTTCCCTCCAGAGCATGTCCAATTTTGTCCCAAAGTCCCATATCAACACCTCACTACAGATGGATCCGTTGTCTCACTGAGTATAGTGCAGCATATCTTTTCAGGGTAGTTTTTTTACAGCAGCAAAACGCTCAGCCCGGAGAGCCCGGGCAGCATCATCGGGAAGTGGTGCAAGTGGAGCTCCTGTCACCACGCCAAGAATAAGGTCTGCAAGGGCAGGATTGCGTGCACATGCAGTTCCATGCATGTACGTACCTATGAGTCTCGGGAGCAATGCACCCTCTCCTCCTGAGCCATCCCCATTCCCAATACCTGCCTCGACCCTTCCAAGTGGCGGGACTCCCTCTCCAAGGACTGTCCGACCTGCATGATTCTCAAACCCTGTAAGGAACGCCACTTGTTGCGCTCCATCAATGATGTACTCATGAAACGCACTGACAAGTGCTAGAGAAGGAATGCTCCTCAGTTCACCAACAGCACGTTCTCCCTCACCTTTTCTTGTTGCAACATCAATAAGTCCAGTTCCCTCATGGATGACACCTCCTGCTCCTGGATACGATGTCCCAAGTATCTGGAAGCCAGCACAGATTGCAAGGATGAATGCACCTCTCATGTACGCCCTGTGCAGAGGTCCAGCAGTGACTGTAGTGCCCTGGAGAAGTGTCGTTGCAAGTGTCTGCGGAGCATCCTCTCCTCCCCCAAGACAGTAGCAGTCAGCATCTGTTGGAACCTCATCATCTGCCCGTACATGGGTGAGAAGCACAGGGAGCCCTCTCCAGGCTGCCCGATTTGCAAGTATCTGGCCATTACCCGTGTCACCGTACGTTCCGAGGAGGTCTGGGTAGAGAACAACGATGTGAAGAGCCTCACCACTTCCCCGATGATGAATGTGTCCTGGTGCAACCCGGCCTGCTGGTGAAGTGCATGGAACCTCAAGTGCATCATATGCATGGCGGGGAAGTTCCGTGATGATCTTGTGCCGGATATCATGGCGGAGATCCTGAAATGCAGTGTAGTTGCCAATGACATCGACGTGACTGCCACTACCGACTGCTGCTGCTGCACGAATTGCATGTTCCATAGAATGCGCAACAGCAACAGATACTCCCGCATGCTCCAGTCGAAGAGCAATGTCCCACCGCCTCTCGCCTGTTACAACGACATGACGTGGTGCAAACTCCTCGAAGGGGACATCCCACAACCAGGATGTGTCCTTGCCATCTGCAATCCGGGCATTGATTCCCATGACAAGTGGATCTTCCTTTCCCTTCAGCATGTCAATGAGTTCAGCCCATCCGCCAGGATTTTTTGCAAGGTACAGTGTCGTCTGCACACCAGCAAGCTGTAGCCGTGCATACCGGTCCAGAACATCGTGCACTTCAGCCATTGAACGAAGGGCTGTTGGAGCAGGAATCCCAATGATCTTTGCAGCCACTGCAGCAAGGGCTGCATTTCCTACATTGCAGCGGCCAGGAAGTTCAAGGTGCACTGGCAGCCTCGAGGATGTCGTGTAGTACACATCCCCTTCAACCCATGAAGAAGCTTCCGGCCGGGAAAGTGAACATGACCCGCAGTGCCATCCAGTTCCCTCAAAGACGATGTGTCCGTTGCACTCAGGACACCCAACAGCATCCTGATGCCAGAGCACACCTGCACCAACCCAACTCACCTTCGGATGATCCCTCGCTACCCAAACCACCATGGGATCGTCAGCATTTGCCACTACCTCGATGTCAGGCGTCAGGTGAAGGGTGTCATGCCACCTCTTTGCAAGCATGCGCACTTCATTGAACCGGTCAAGTTGATCCCTGCTGAGGTTAAGGAGCACAACAATGCGCGGATGGACAAGGTGTATTGCCTTATCAAGATATGCCTCATCCACCTCAAGAACGACTGAGGCAGCATCATTCGCATTCGCAAGAGTAGCCATGATTCCTGTAAGAAGATTTGCTCCAGTCGTTGCCACGACAGGTCCTGCATGGGAAAGTGCCTGTGCAACGAGTCGTGTCGTTGTAGTCTTGCCATTTGTCCCACTGACAAGAACGACTGTTCGTCCCTCGGAAAGGTGTCTTGGAGCATTGGGATCGATAAGCAGCCCCACATGACCTCCAATGACTGTACCCTCACCCCTGCCTAATGTCCTTGAGACACTGTTCACAAGTCGTGTTCCCTGCCGTGCCAGCTTCGTCCGCAGTGGCAGGTGGTTCAAGGGAACGTGAAGCTCGTCACTCATGACTTGCTGCTTCCTGCGAGACCCACCTGCTCCAAAAACAGTCCAACACCCCCATCACGTGGACCTGGGCATGTCCACTGTGCATGCTCCAGTACATTCACATCAGCATCCTCCACTGCAACGCCATACTGTGCGAGATCGAGCATATCAATGTCATTTCCTGCATCCCCAAAGACAAGCGCTTCACGGGGATTTATGTGAAGCCAGTCACCAAGTCGAAAAAGTGCCTGGCCCTTGCTTGCATCAACATGGCTCACCTCGACAAACTGCCTGAGTGAACTCACGACTCGTGCACGATTGCCCAACACCCCCTGTACGATACCCCGTGCTTGCTGTGCCTTCTCTCCATCTGTAAGGACGAGTACAACTTTTGTCGTTCCACGGGTTGCAAGAATCTCGAGATCATCAACGAACTGGATGGGAACGTCGGCTATCGTTGCATACAGCCATGCCTCCTCCCGATCTTCTTCGCAGTACAGGTTATCGTCAACATAGATTTGCCGATGCCAGTTATGTACTCTGGCAAGGGAAATCGTTTCCCGGACCACTTCATACGGCACAGCCTGCTCATAAAGTGTTGTTGCCGGTGTATTCCCATGCTCCTGGGTACGGATCATGGCTCCTTGGTAACAGATGAGAGGAGCATCCGTTGCAATGTATTTTGCCCAGGGGAGCGCTGAACAGTACATACGTCCTGTGGCAATAATGACTGGAAGATGGTGGGTAGCAGATTCAAGTGCATGCCGTGTGCGCTCGTGCATCTGTTGCCTTTCGTCAAGGCATGTTCCATCCAGGTCCACGACAATGCAGCTCGGCGGTGACACGAGAATGTCATGTGCAAGTCTATCTGGGGGAAATGGATGCATCATCTCGAACATACACTGTCATTCCCTCATTTGGAGTGCAGCCAATCTCCATTGGACCTTCTAAGTGGATATCAGTGACTGTGTCTTTCCAATTTCCTTCCGGCAGAACTACTGAAATGGGCTGTCCCATAGGGAGGGGAACAACCCAATTTCTCGAAGATGCCTGGCGAATAAGGGTGTTGTCGTTTGTCCTGCCAAGTACAATGTGAATTTCTTCCTGTGGACCAACGCCTGCGATGTCACTGCGAATTCGTGCACACCGTGCATGTGCTTCCAGCCCTGGATGACCATACTCCCATGGAGCACGCTTTCCGAAGCCATGGTAGGTTGCAAACGGCATCGCACATGCAATCTCATGCCACCATCCGTAGGTTTCCTGCGTAGGTTCATCCCAGTATCCACCAATATCGAGTCCCACACAGCGGTAACCAGTCTCAAATGCAGTTTTCGCACCATACACAGCACTCTTGAGTCCTGAGTATCGAGACACGTCAGATGACTGGTCTCCCAGCCAAAGTCCGCTCTCCTGGGGAGAATGAGTCCACCCTGCCCTGCTCACAAGAAGCGCTTCCGGATTTCCCTCCAGAAGGCTGTGTCGGAAAAATGACTGGACAGCAACAATATATGAGTTCCTTGAAACCTGCAGCTTGTCCCGGACCAATGCATCGGGCAGCACCTCACCTGCAAAGACGATCTCATCAGTGAGGGCTTCACCAAAATCCAACCGAATCCCATCAATGCCAAGCTCCAAGAGTGCCTGGAGGCGCTCACGCATATACTTCAGACAGGAAGCATTTGTGATGTCGATGTACGACCCTACGACTTCACCATCGCCAACGACATGCATGCGAAGAGCTTCACCTCGTCTTGCTCCAAGAAGCCACCCCTGTTCCTCCATCAGTTTCCACAGGGGAGTTGCTGCATCTATCCACGGTGCCCACCACACAACAACCCGCATCCCTGCATCGTGAAGGGAGCGAAGCATTTCTGCTGCATTGGGAAACCGGATTGGATGGAAAGCAAACAGCTCTTCTTCTGACTGCCAGCCAAAATCAATGAGTCGAACGGTGAGATGTACACGGTGCTCTACCTGTTCTTTGAGGTCTTCGAGCACAGAACGTTCTGTAAGGCCATTCCAGCTCCCACCAAGCCACAGCGCTGATGCCCAGTCCGGCGCAGCATACGCCTCCTCCCTGGCAGTCGCATGAAGTATTCCTTCACGGGCAGCTGTCAATCGTACATAACCTGGACTGTCAACCGGATCGAACTCAACAAGCTCATCCCCTTGTGAAGTGATTCGCATTTCGAGTCCTTCGATCCTGAATGATTGGGACGGTGCATAGGACATGAGTCCAACTGGAGAGTCCCTGACTCGGAGTCGCCAGGCATCTCCTGCACGAAATGGAGCGAAATGCACTCCAAACCCCTGAAGTGTATTGCGATGAGGGATCGAGATTGCAGACCGAGGTGCAAGTACCATCTCTTCGCCCGTTCGTAGCCTCTCAAGAACATCAGTGGTATCTGCCATGCTCCCTAGACCTCAGCCGAGTACCACTCTGTGTGGTGGAACCTCTCCTGCAAGGATTGCAAGGACATTCTCACCACAGACATTCGCCATTTTCGATCGCGTGGCAACTGTCGCACTTCCAACGTGGGGCAGCAGAACTGCATTCCGTGCAGAGCGAAGCCTTGGATGCGCATGGGGTTCGTCCTCATACACATCGAGACCTGCACCCCATATCCACCTCTCCTCAAGTGCAGTGGCAAGGGCATCCTCATCAACAAGAGGACCTCGTGCCGTGTTGATGAGGACTGCAGTGGACTTCATGGAACGGAGAGAAGCTTCGTTGATGAGGTGACGGGTGTCTGGCGTGAGTGGTGCATGGAGACTTACGACATCTGCAGTTGCACAGCACTCTGCAAGATCCACTTCCCGGGAACACTCCCTAAGATCTGGTGGACATTCTGCTCCCCTGTTGTGGGGCACATAGATAATTGACATCCCAAATGCTCGTGCACGCCTTGCCACTGCCTGTCCAATCCTGCCAAATCCCACAATGCCAAGCACAGCACCATCAAGTTCCATTCCAAGGAGATAGTCTGGTGCCCACCCTGTGAACCTGTCCTCTCGCATGATGCGATCACCTTCAACAACACGTCGTGCAACTGCAAGGATGAGTGCAAGGGCACAGTCTGCAGTAGCTGCTGTGAGGACATCTGGTGTGTTCGCGAGGACAAGACCGTGATCCCTGAGAGCATCCCTGTCGATGTTGTTGAAGCCAACTGCATAGACTGCAACACCCCGGAGATCTGGAAGTCCTTCCTCAATGACATGCGCAGTAACTGCATCACGAAGCTGTGGCACAAGAACTGTTGGACGAATTTCCCGCACAGCCGTTGCAAGCTCCTTCTCAGGAAGAATTGCACCAAGGGTGATAATCTCCGCATGTGGTGAGACGAGCATTTCGAACGGATCAGGAAGTGGCAGGGAACACAGAACTCGTGGCAGCATGACTTCGACCTCCATCATGGCAGGACTGCAGCGCTTTCATTGTGTCATGAACCTCTATCCCTCCTCGTGGGAATAGCAATACCCCATACTCTAGCTATGAACGTGAAGCATCCCTTTATTCTTCTTCTCGTCCGTCACGGCATGACAGAGTGGAGTGCAACCGGACAGCATACAGGCCTTTCTGATATTCCCCTTACTCAAGAAGGAAGACTACAGGCAGAACAGGCTGGACTTGCACTCAACTCACTCCTCCATGGAAAACATGTTGCTCTCTACACGAGTCCCCTTTCCCGTGCCACGACAACTGCAGCACTTCTCAACATTGGTGAAGCAACGCAACTTCACGATGCACACGAGTGGAACTATGGATCCTACGAGGGACGGACGACCCATGAGATTCAGGAAGAACGGCCCGGATGGAATATCTGGGATAGTGGGGTGCCTGAGGGTGAATCAATAGAAGAAGTTGGAGCACGTGCAGACCGCATCATTGCAACGATCCAGCAGGGGAGCTTTCCTGCAGTGCTTGTTGCACACGGTCATTTCCTTCGCATCCTTGCCTCGCGCTGGGTGGGTCAAGAACCGCGGGTTGGACGACACCTTGTGCTTGACACTGCAAGTATATCAACCCTTGGATTTGAACGTGATGTACCTGCAATCCTTGTCTGGAACAGTACTGCACACCTCAACCACTCATGAGCGCTTGATCCGAGCAATCCAGTAAGATATGTGAAGGCTCAACTACTTTGCGCTGTGCAAGCGACGTGTCCCCAAGACGAAAAAAGGGAAGTATGAATGGCTACTATGCCTGTCCAAAACGATGATGTAATCATTCACGTCGATTCACGTCGGCGCATGATCATCCTTGGTGCAATAATGCTGAGCCTCTTCCTGGGGGCTCTCGACCAGACAGTTGTTGGCACTGCACTCCCGCGTATCGTGACAGATCTCCATGGAGATGCGTATTACACCTGGGTAGTGACCCTGTATCTCCTTACAAGCACAATCACTGTACCGATGTACGGCAAGCTGCAGGATGTCTACGGCGGAAAGCTCATCCTCAGTATTGGCATCGTTGTCTTTCTTGTTGGTTCTGCACTCTCAGGTCTTTCGCAAACCATGTGGCAACTTATCCTCTTCCGTGGAATCCAGGGTATTGGTGCAGGAGCCCTCTTCCCCGTATCACTTGCAATCATCGGAGACCTCTTCACACCTGCTGAGAGAGGCAAGTACCAGGGACTTTTCGGTGCAGTGTTCGGCCTGAGCTTCATCGTTGGACCATTCATTGGTGGTGCAATCACTGATTCCATCGGGTGGCACTGGGTATTCTACGTCAATGTTCCCATTGGCATTCTTGCACTCTTTGCAATTGATGCCCTATTGCCGAATGTCCACATTGCAAAGGGCAATGCCCGGGAGTTTGACTATCTTGGCTCATTCGTTTTCATGACGTCCATTGTCCCTATCCTCATTGGACTTACGAACAAGGGACTTACGAATTCAGCTGGTAACCTCTATCCCTGGACAGACTGGCGTGTCGGTGGCCTCATTCTACTCGGACTGGTGCTTTTCCTTGTCTTTCTACTTGTCGAATCACGGGCAAAAGAGCCTATTGTTCCCCTCCATCACTTCCGGATGAGAACATTTACTGCAGTCATCATTGCAACCATGATCGTTTCCCTCACGATGTTTTCAGCTGTCATCTTCCTACCCCGGTACTACCAGGCTGTACGAGGGGTTTCTGCAACAGCATCCGGCTATGAGATGTGGCCACTCCTCCTTGGCCTCATCTCCACGAGCATCCTTGCTGGATTTCTTGTGAGCATCTTTGGCAAATACCGCAACATCATTATTGGCTCGTTTGTTGTACTCATTATTGGCAGCTTTTTAGCAGGACAGTTTTCGCTCGCAAGTACCAACCTGGAAATTTGGGCATGGATCTTCATCATTGGAGTGGGTATAGGTCCATCGATGTCTGTTACTACTGTCATCACGCAGAATCTTGTTCCTCCTACGGAAATTGGCGTTGCTACGAGCACACTCACATTCTTTCGACAGGTAGGAGGTTCCATTGGGCTGGCTATTGCAGGGACAGTCTTTGCAAGCAGCTTCACTTCGCTTCTTCCTGGACAACTCGCGAAGCATCATCTTCCAGCCCAGTTGCAGTCCCATGTTGCTCATGGGCTCAGTGCAGCAAGCAGCAATCTCACTTCTGTTGGGAATCTCTCGAAACAGCTTGCAGCCTCACTTCCCCCACAACTCCATCCGTACATTCCTGACATGGTAGCTGCAATTCATGGATCATTCACCAGAGCCATCGGTACGATCTTCTTTGACTCTGCATTCATTGCCATTGCAGCACTCATTGCATCTCTCTTTATCAAGGATGTGACGCTTCGGGGCTTCAAACAGAAGGCCTCCCCTCAACAGATCGCAGATAGTAAGGAAGATCGTGTGCCCGAGCCTGTCCTGCCCGTACTGTAGGAAGTACAACCGGAAGTTGTCCCCTACCCTCGCAATTTAATTTGGGAATCATTCTTCCTTGCCTGCAGGGGAGTAGTTGACCTCTCCCCCATGCCATGCCCAACAAGATCAAGGCTTTCCTCTGGAGCAGCAATGTCCTTCGGTACTTCCACATTGAGTTCTTCAAGCCAGGCGTTATGTACATCCTCCATGCTTCGTGGTGGAACAGTTGGTCCAAGTGCATGCGTCCCTACCACATGCAGTGATAGTGCATAACGTGGAGCTTCGCATTTCAGCGGGTTGTGTGCGAAAAAGTGTGCAAATTCTCAACAGCGGAGAAAGGGCCATGGTATTGAAGAGTTAATCAACACTCACCTCACAAAGGAGGGATCAATACTATGGCTACAGGTGAAGCATAC
>JBMFXB010000033.1:0-19800 GCA_049964715.1 Candidatus Dormibacteria bacterium | reverse complement strand
AGCCCAATTGGTCACTTCTGAAAACCCTCACACCCCGCTAAATTCCGAAGGTCCGCTAAGCCTTCCTTTTGTACGTTCAAAGGGATCTGCTCCAATACAGTCATCCATCTCTTCTTCAAGAAATGCCTGCAAGGTCTCCTTGACAAGCATCTTCATGAGATCTGCATCTTCTTTCACCAGTGCTGTTAGAGACGTCTTTTCAGTTGTATGCTTCACCTGTAGCCATGGTATTGATCCCTTCTTTGTGGGGTTGTTTTTGATTAACTCTTCAATACCATGGCCCTTTCTCCTTTGTTGAGAATTTGCACACTTTTCAGCACACAACCCCGGCTCCAGGGTGTCAGCTACCAAAAACGCCAGATATGTGAAAGGCAATACTGTTGAATATCAATGTATACACCACCATAATGAGATGCGCTTCCAGCAACTTCTCCTCAATGGTCGAAGCGGAGTTCTGGCAGAACATGGTAAGGTATGGTCAATGTGCAGTGCATTCAAGGCACTGTTTGCCATCTTGGTGAACCTCTCTCCGCTTCGCAGAATGCGGGTCTTCAAGTTCCGGCCTATGAATCCAGCTGAGAGGCGAAAGTGTGGACCGACAGGTGTCGGATCCGAGGAATCCAGGTGTCAGAGACATTTCAGAATATAGGTGTGCGTCCACGCACGTCACTATCACTATCTTCAGCAGGCTATACCACGCCAAATCTTGTACAGCAGGAAGCAATACCTCAGCTCCTCAAAGGTGGGGACTGTGTCATTGAAGCTCCAACTGGTTCAGGAAAAACCCTTGCATACGTTGTGCCAATGGTGGAGCGGCTTGCTGGACATGCTGGACATGGTGCACGTGCCCTTGTCCTTGTACCAACACGTGAACTCGCGTCCCAGGTTGCAGCAGTCATCCGGCAAGTTGACAAGGGACTGCGCACTGCAGTGCTCATGGGTGGAGTGGGGTATGGCACTCAGCTCACCATGCTGAGAAATGCTCCGGATGTCATAGTCGCATGTCCAGGTCGTCTCCTTGATCTAGCTACACGTCGCGATGCACGGCTTGGAAAGATTGAGTACCTTGTCCTCGATGAAGCAGATGAGATGCTCGACCAGGGGTTTGCTCAGGATGTGGAAAGGATCATTGCAATGTGCCCCGTGTCCAGTGGCACCTCCACTCGGCAAACTCTTCTTTCTTCTGCAACGATGCCCAACTGGGTGCAGGAGATGATTGGGAAACATTTGGTGCACCCCTACCGTGTGAAAGGTGAGCAAAGTCAGGAACCTCTTCTTGAACATGGAGTGATGTCTGTTCGACGAGACATGAAACTGCAGACACTTTCGAAGCTGCTGCATCGTCAACGCACGCAGGAGCAGAGTCAAACCATTGTCTTCCATCGTACGAAGCACGGAGCTAAGAAACTTGCACAGGATCTTATAGGTCTTGGACATACGACAGCTGAACTTCAGGGTAACCTCTCGCAGAACGCTCGGGATCGCGCGATTTCAGCATTCCGGAAGAATTCAGCAGAGGTACTTGTTGCAACAAATGTTGCTGCACGGGGAATCGATGTAGCTAATGTAGGACTTGTCATCAACTTTGAGCTTCCTGAGACACCACAGTGGCTCACACATCGTGTAGGTCGAACAGCGAGAAATGGTGCTGAAGGAAAGGCGATTACATTCCTGAGTGATCAGGATGCTGTCCAGTGGAACAAGCTCCGGAAGTTGGGTGCACCAGCACTGCCATCACTGGATAGTGACCGTCTTCTGGAGGAAGGGGAGTGGATTTTGACGGGTACAGCAGAAGTAGCTTCACAAGTACCAACACGGACACGGACTACTCGCCCAGGAAGGGGCACTGCTCCCTCACGCTGGCAGGGTAGATCCCGGCAGGCATGGGGAAATGCAAGGAGAAATACTGCCCCATCCACGTGATATAAGTCCGAGGACATAGGGACGCCTTCTTGCCATGGCACAATGGTAGCCTCACGCAGGACAGCCTACAGCCAGTGAACGTGCATCATTCCTCGTCAGTATCGAACAGCTGGCGGATATCCTCAGCTGTAATGGCAGTATCCGAGACAGACCCTTCATCGAGAACACTTGCAAAAAGTTCTGCCTTTCGCCCACTAAGCTCCAGGACCTTTTCCTCAATGGTGTTCAGTGCAACAAGCCGGTACACCATGACAGGCCGTGTCTGACCTATCCGGTGGATCCTGTCAATTGCCTGCTGTTCCACTGCAGGGTTCCACCAAGGATCCAGAAGATAGCAATAGTCTGCTTCCGCAAGGTTTAGGCCGAATCCTCCAGCCTTGAGGCTGATGAGAAAGACTGGTGTAGTACCAGTGGCAAATGTATCCAGAAGGGCACCCCGGTTTCGTGTTTTGCCATCAAGATACAGGTACGGAATGCCCAATTCCTCCAGTCGGGTCCGGACTTGTGCCAGGAAGCGGGTGAATTGACTGAAAACGAGTGCAGTGTGCCCCTCTTCGACGACTTCCTGCAGGTGTTCACCAAGGGCATCAAGTTTTGTTGAGGGGATACTGCTGTACTGGCGTTCATCAATGAGGGAAGGTGAAAGACTAAGCTGCCTGAGCTTCGTCAGGGACTGAAGAATGGAAATGCGGTGGTCCTCATAGTGATCAAGAAGTCCGAGCACCTTAAGACGTTCCTGCTGGAGGTGGAGGTCATAGACGTGTCGATGGCGATCATTGAGTTCCAGCTCAATGACTTGTTCGGACTTTGCAGGAAGATCCTGGACAACCTGATCCTTGGTGCGGCGGAGGACAAGTGGATGAATGCGGCGGCGGAGTTTCGTGAGGGCTGTACCATCATGTTCTGTCTCGATAGGAGTACGGTACTCGTCCTGGAATCTGGCAGGATGACCAAGCAGTCCTGGAGCAACGATGGAGAGGATGGACCAGAGTTCCATGAGGTTGTTTTCCAGTGGTGTGCCAGTGAGTGCATGGCGAGCACGGGCACGAAGGAGTCGTGCTGTACGATACCCCTTGGTGTGGTGATTCTTGAGGAACTGTGCTTCATCGAGTATTACTGCTTCCCAGGAGAGGGTAGTGTAGGCTGCATCATCGATGCGGAGCAGGGTGTAGGTTGAGATTACGAGATCACATCCAGCAATACGTTCAGCAATAGGGATGCCTGCCTTCCGGTCTGTTTCCTCAATGAGCATGACCTTGAGCTCTGGAGCAAAACGTGCACATTCGTGGAGCCAGTTTGCTGCAACACTCGTTGGTGCAATGATGAGGGAAGGATGAGGTGCCGTGTGTGCACCATGAATGCGGAGTAGCATAGCGAGTGCTTGGACTGTCTTTCCGAGCCCCATGTCATCTGCAAGAATGCATCCAAGTCCGTGCTCATGCAGGAAGCTGAGCCAGCGAAATCCTTCATTTTGGTATGGCCGGAGCGTTGCACCAAAGCCATCAGGAACAACGCATTCTGGAAGTGTCGTTATGCTTTGGAGACGTCTGGCACAGGTGAGCCATTCAGATGCCTGAGCTTCGACAATGCCGAGATTTTCAAGTTCATTCCAGAAATCGATCTGGAAACGGTTAACCCGATACTTGCCTGACGGAGTGTCATTAAGGAGTCGGGATTCTTCAAGAAGACTGCGAAGACGCTCAAGCTCGGGAGAGTTGGATGGGAAATATGTCCCATCCTCAAGGAACACATAGGGCTCATTGAGGGAGAGTGCACGTATGAGCTCGGAAATGGGCACAGTCTTGCCATCAACAGTAAGCTCGATGCCTAGATCAAGCCAGTCTCCCTCTGTACTGTCCTGTGCATGGATCCGAACCGTAGGAGAAGTGACGGCTTCATGGAATGCAGGCAGGGGAGTCGGCATGATGAGATCAACTTCATCAGTGAGTTGCTGAAGCTCAGGGAGGGTCCTCTCGAGGAATGCAGCTGCTCCAAGTCCTTCAATCCATTCCTTCCGTAGTGGGATCTGGACACCACGAGGAATGTGCTGCTCCAGAAGGGGAAGGACCAGTTGTGTAATGCGGAGTTCATCCTGAGGACTCCGGAGTACTGGTTCTGGCATTTCTGCATGGACATCAACAGGGACTTGTACGGTGCGGTTCGAGTCCAAGTAGTAGTTCCATGCAAAGGAGAGTTCCAGTGAATGCGTTCCTGACTTCTGAACAGAGATGGCGAGTCGTGGGGTTCCTCGTTGGGGAAGGAGAGCCGGTGTACTTGAAACTATCTCCACATGGCTCGCAAGGGTGGGATACACCCGTGCAAGGAATGCAGTACGGTCAAAGGAAGGTACGATGATGGGTTCTTCACCGAATATGCCAGATGCGACTGGAGCAGGAAGCTCTTCACGAAGCGGAGCAAGCATAATATGGAGCGGCTTTTCCGTTTCATCCTTCGGATAACAGTACGCTCCAACGGCAGGACTTCCAAATGGATGGATCACGAAATCTTCCAAGGGAGCATGATCCCTGTGAAATACTGGAGCGAAGAGCAAGGATGAATGTGCAGTTGCAGAGAGCTCCAGAGAGACACTGATCGGGTTCGAATCCATGTCCACAACCCCATCGCGTATTGCATGGAGGAAGGGAATGCCGCGGGCATGGGCATCCTCCAGCTGCTTCCATAGGTTCGCAGATCGATAGTTGTCAAGGTGGCACCATGCGGGTCCTGCGTACCAGCTGCTGACATAGCTGTCCCCTTGGGCCATTTCTGAAAGATGGTATTTTGCAAGCCATTCCTGGAACCATTCGATGACTGGTCCGGATCCATGTCTGCA
Organism: Candidatus Dormibacteria bacterium; assembly: GCA_049964715.1. Taxonomy (GTDB): domain Bacteria; phylum Chloroflexota; class Dormibacteria; order Aeolococcales; family Aeolococcaceae; genus JAJZLL01. The sequence goes on along the minus strand of JBMFXB010000033.1, from coordinate 15,044 downwards.
GGTGCTGTACCGGAAGTCATGCCAGGAGACACCAGTGGTACTCCACTTGCCACTCTTCGCAGAACGAAGGCCCGGTCGGACAGCTAGTCTCGTAACTTGAGGGGCAGGAACATTTCTCTTCAGTCCTCTGTCCCAGGAACGTCGTTCCGCAACAGTAGTGACCTGGAAGATGAGGCCAAGGGGTGCTGCAGTTGGATTGGGTGCCGTTCGTGCAGTGTCCATGGCTGCAAGGGCTTCACGCCAGTTCCGTCCAGTAGGTTCTTGGGGAGAAGCATCGGGTGGTTCCATCTTGTCAGTGGACGAAGACTGGACCAGGGAGAGGAGAACTGCAGCAATATGCTTGCATCTGTCACCGACCGGACAGGTACAAGAAGCAACGTAGACATCGTAGGCACTGCTGTTGTTCCGTAGTTTCAGGAAGAGATGAACGGAATACTGGTCGGATCCTTGAACTGTGGCGCGAATTGCTTGTGGACGAGATGCATCAATGCTTACAACCCGACCCTCTTGAACATACGCGACTGCGCGCTTGTAGGTGATACTTCCCACAAACTGTTCAATGGCTTGGGGAGCAATGGGAAATTCCGCTCGCGCGTGCAAGGTCTTCTCCACGCTGTTCTGTTGGCGCTGTGGTGGGATGTCCCTACCTTCACAGAAGCAACATCCCCCAGCATCTTATTGTCTCCTATTTCCTGGTCGGCATCGTGATTCCCTGGAATCGAATGAACGGAGTGGAGATTTCATTCGCATCTAGACTGCTGGTACAGGGGATGTCCACCGACTTGGACGATTCAGGTTAAAACAACAAGGAGAAGCATCTGTAAAGGATCAACCATATTGACACTAGGCAAATACGCGCTGAGGTTGCTGACTGCATGCATGATGAACGTTTTGCAGTGTTCCCAAAACGTTCATCATGCGCTCGTCATCTGGCATGGGAATGACTTTCCCCATGAGGGGAGCGTGTGGCTGATGTCCACTGAAAGGATAATGAGCAGTATATGAACATGGAGTTAGATTGTGGCAGTAAGGTTCACGTCGGACAAGATGTTTGCCTTTTCCTAAAGAAATCATTCTGGTGGCTACTGCCTTCATTTGCAACATTCGTTAAACGCTCAGAGGCCTTCCTATTCGTTGAGCCCAAAACTGATATTGGAGAATACGTTGTTGACCGGTTGCTGGGAAGCAAAATCCAGTGCAATCCCAACAATGACAAGTGTAAGAATGAGTGCAACCCCGATTGCAATCCAGTGAACAATTGGAACACGGGAAACCACTTCAGGGTTTGATAACCGTGACGCATTTTCTGTTTCAAGAGAATCACGTAGTACATCTTTTGGAGGTTCTTCATGCATGATGTGCTGGTCACCGTGCATGGAGCTTGTGGCAGGCTACATGAATGAAAGACACCTGTATGCGTTCGAAAGGATACAGCTGGAATGGAGTTGGTGTTATCCCTTCGCAGGAGTATCCGTGAGGTGGAGAGTTCTCAATGGTGTACACCCCAGGAGCGAAGTTGAACGAGTCGCCCTGTTGAACATGCTGTACCACCATCCAGCAGTGAACCATCCTTGCATCGGAGCATTCGTCAATGGTCACAAAGGTTGTTGGTACAGAAGCTCCTGGTTCATGCGGATATACATCCATACCGGTCGCTCCAAAGGCAGGAGTAGCTGCAACTAGCCACGCAAACACCAGTGCAATACCTGTTGAAAAGGTGAACCACCATCTCCCATGGGAGCTGACGAGGTACTTGGACAAGTGATGACGGACACGAGGGAACCCAATGACCGCAAGTACAGAACACCAAGTCGCAACAATCACTGCTGCATTGAAAAGGACGACCAAGGGCATGACCATGGACTCACTCATCATGGTTTGCGACTGGGTTCCAATAGGAACATATGCAATAGACCATGCAGAGACGAGTGTTCCCGCGATGAGCCATGGCAGTACATTGCCTAGTACTACTGGGGAATGTCCATCGGTTTGCACAACCTTCCATGCTTGAATAGTGATGATAAGGAGCGGAACGATGAGGAGAATGACTCGTGCCCAAATGGATGAGTGGAATGACCCGCAACCAGCAACTGTGCAAGTCGACCACAAGAAGAGGATGTCTGCAACCAGTGCTCCCATGCACACAAGAGCAGTGAGATAGAAACGAACATATCCATTTCGGAAGGTTAGTGCCACCTCTATGCCCTCCCTTCGAGAGCAGAGTTAACAGCACCTTCAGCTTGATGCACGGTATGCGGAATTATGCGTAGATAGACCATCGAAATATCTCCTAACTGGACAATTAGAGGGACGTAGGATAAGGCGTTCCATCCTGACAGTGCAGCAATTGCACTTCGCTCGCAATCCTTTCCCTGAGAGAAGGAAAGAGAGGAAATGCGACACTAATGAGGTCAATGGCGCTGCGGAATACAGGTGGACACGTCACATGTTCTAGATGTGGAGTTGATGCTGGGTTCTCTGGTTGGGAATTCAACTTGGTTTACAAATGGTGTGAATGATACCTCCGCTTGAGATATGGGTATGTGCATTTCAGATTCTGGACACTCTCGTACGATATGGTTGATCTGTACAGACCCTTGTCACCACAACACCACAGGGTTGTGAAAAGACATGGTACAAACCACTCAATAATTCATGACATGAAACTAAAGGGTTTCTCTCAATGACGAAATGCCGGGCCATTGCATACTGGTTTCAAAGAGGGGCAGAGGAACTGGCAGAAACCACGAGTAACTTTTTCAAGCAACTTGAACGTGGTCAGCAGTTATCCAGCCAACTCGCAAATGGTGATGGTTTGCTCAGTATTCGACTACGCTGGATCAAAAATTGTAGCAAGACTCACTGAAAAGTTCAAAAGGGAAGGGAGGGCAGCCGTTGACGATAATGTCGGAGACGTCAAGCTCAGAAAGTTGTTGGCGAGGAGTACAGCAGTATTGGCAGGCATTGGAAGGATATTGCGTAAACCAGGAAGCATCTGCGTTGCTGCTGCATCGTCATCTGTGTATACGTACTGGCCCGGTATGAAATTGGTGGTTGCATCTTTCGACATTTTGTGGAATTTGGAGCTGGACTGGATGAATGGACCGGGTTTACCGTGAAACAGGAGAAGAATGCCATTCGAAAGGGGCTGCAGGAAGATGCATTGATCGGCACGATGCACGGGCATTCTCACAATAATTGCTGGCGTTGCAGTTCTTCCGAACTTTGGCACAGATTCATAGATGACAAGATCCCGATTCTGCCATGTCCCACGTATGACGTTGCCAATCCATTCAGTATTCAAGTTCTCCTGGTATGAAGAAGGTGAAGCTGAGTTTTGCAGCTCTTGCCTAAGCACATCACCAGAAGCTGCATACTGCATGTTGTTGGCAAGTGCAAATGCCTCGAGTTCCTGGGCGCTGTTTGATGCAGCTACTGACAAATTATTTGCCCGTAACTTAACCAGGAGGATTACACCAGTAACAATGATGACGACGAGCAGGATGACAGCCATAACTCATACGTTAGTGCCATCGATGGAAAATATGGTAGATAATTGCCCCACTGGGGAACGTGCTGGCTGCAGCTGCTTTGACTGTCCATTCAGTGATTGTCAGTTCATCGCTTGTGGTCAACAGGAACGTATCAAGATGAGATCGTTATGTGGTGCCCGCTGGGAGACTCGAACTCCCGACCAAGGGATTAAGAGTCCCCTGCTCTACCAACTGAGCTAAACGGGCGTGGACAGCACATACATTGTAACGCGTGAGATGTAACCAGCATAAGGCTAAGAAAGTGAAGTGGATTGGGTGCACGCTTTCCATATGCCGTGTAGCATTGCAACTGCTTAGCGAAGCGGCCCAATGTTGACCGGACCGGAATCATGGCAATCCTCGGCATGCCGACGACTGGTCCTTCATGGTGTCTTGGCTTGCAGGGTACGAATGCCACTTTCTGGAGCAATGACTTCTGTCCCAATGAAGGACAGATCGTTCTGCCCACTGCGCCCTGGTTGAACATGTAATATGTGGCTCTACGTATACCAACATGGTTACATTACCAATCGTATAGTGATATAGTAAACCTAGCGTGCAGAGATAAACTTGCAATTGGGGGTCCTATGAGTATTGACACAGCCACCAAGAAGCCAACTGCTGGTGATCCCATTGGCCAAGCAATACATCTTCATCAACCATTTGACCGTGACCTGGCAAAACGGTTCGCTGTTACAGACCCTTCTCCGGGGCTGGAGCTAACGCGATTCCCACGTATAGCCCGGCTCATACGAAGCAGGAAGTTCCAATTCTTTCTCATTCTACCTAACCAAATAATTTTCTGGCTGGTGATCGGGCTGGGACTTGTAGGGACAGTAGTTCCGGGATTGAACTTTGGTACAGCCATCACCTGGTATCTCTGGTTTTGTCTTGTGTTTGTCATGATGGCCGTTGTTGGGAGGGCATGGTGTGTCATGTGCCCATTTGGCGGATTTGCTGAGTGGATCCAGCGGGCAACTTTCTGGAAGCGCACACAGAAACGGTTGGGCCTTGGCCGGAAGATGCCAGAACGTCTGGCACGCTATGGATTTCTCTTGTCCGTCGGCGCATTTCTCCTCTTGACCTGGATTGAGGAATTCTTCAATATTGCAGGTCCTGGACAGCCATGGGATACGAGCTTCATGGTTCTTGGCATAGTCGTCAGTGCACTGATATTCTTTCTCGTATTTGAGCGCAGGACATTTTGCCGATACATATGCCCATTGTCAGCACTTATCGGGTCGGTAGGCTCCATGGGATCCGTGGCTGGATTTCGGACGAAAAACCGGGACGTGTGTTTGGAGTGCACGACCAAGGATTGCATGCGGGGAGGCAAGAACGGGTATGGCTGTCCATGGTACACGTGGCCAGGGAGCGCGGACTCCAATGCTGTCTGTGGTCTCTGCAGTGAGTGCTACAAAGGTTGTCCCTCGAACAATGTCGGTCTCTTTCTGCAAAAGCCGTTGACATCGGTTGTTGCACCGACCAGGCGTCGTGCAGACATTGCTTGGGCTGTAGCTATTCTTTGGGGACTGGTTCTCTTCCAGCAGATCAATGCATTGCCCATCTATGCGACTATCGACAACTGGCTCAATAGCGTAATGCACTTCCCCCAATACCCAAATCCTGTTGACTATATGGGCATGATAGGAGGAATTGCGATCCTCACTGCTGGCATTGCTTGGGTGCTCATGAAGCTACTTGTACGGAAGGATGCTGTCATTCCCAAGGGAGGAACTTCTTTCGTTGACAGGACGAGCAAGTTCCGTGCCTTCTTTGTACCCATGATGTACGGGATTATACCCGTGGTTGGTGCAGATTACTTTGCCCGGCAGTTGCCAAAGTTCTTCCAGCATGTGACACGACTCGTGCCAGCAGTTGGAGCTATTGCCGCAACCGCGTCTCCTGTCAGCTCTGCCCAGAAATTGCGACAGTATGCTGCAGCAACGAAGTCACCACTATACACGATGCATGTGCTTTCGAATCCATCCATCATAGGTGTCCAAGTGGCCATAATGGCCGTTGCCACCCTTGCAGCCATGTGGACGAGCTGGAAGATTGCGCGTCGTGAGCTGGCTGGTATCTCGAACCATCCACGGTGGGCTCAAGTTGCAGCCCCAGCCCTTGCCCTTGTGTGTGGAGTTGTGGCTGGTTGTCTGTATCTCGTCATGAATGCAGCGGATTAATTAATCAGGAGTCAGCAGTGACAACATCAGTTTCAACCCTTTCAGTGAATACACAACCAGAACAGCCCAGAATCACGGTTCTTGCAGACAGGTGTGCTGGATGCCAGGAGTGTGTTGTCAGGTGTCCTGAACAGGCCCTGACTATTGACCCCTCCTCGTGGACAGTCATTGCGGATGATGACAAGTGTGTGGGTTGCCGACAGTGTGTTCGTACATGTCCATTCAGTGCAATTGAGGTCACTGGAGACATGACAGTCGCTCCACGGGTATCCATTGAACTTATACACCCTGTCAATCTACGGTGGGATTTACACGAGATACGCCAGGGTATCAAGGACTGGGACATGGCACTGGCTGAGGCAAGTAGGTGTCTTAACTGTCCGGATCCTACCTGTGTACGTGGTTGTCCGGTGCATAACAACATTCCCCGCTTTATTGCAGCATTGCGGGAACGGGACCTTGCAAGTGCACATGAGGCAATCCGTCCCACAAGTGTGCTTCCAGACATATGTTCGAGGGTCTGCGACCAGAGCGTTCAGTGTGAGGGAAGTTGTACCTGGTCGCTTGCTGGTGGAACTCCTGTAGCCATTGGCGCACTCGAGCGGTTCATAACGGAACAGGCTCCTGTGCCACCAGTGGAGCATGCATCGAGCAGAGGAGAAGGACTTAAGGTTGCCATTGTTGGTTCAGGTCCTGCAGGAACAGCCGCTGCATGGGACCTGACAGCAGCTGGAGCAAGTGTCACTGTGTTTGAGAAGGATGCGAAGCCTGGTGGACTCATGCGCTGGGGTATTCCTGAGTTTACCCTTCCGGAAAAAATCGCGAACCGGCCATGGGAGGCATTGTGTGCAGCAGGGGTTACTTTGAAGTGCAATTCCGCCATCACTGAGGACAAAGTGGAAACTCTGCTCAATGACTACGACGCAGTGCTCTTTGCACATGGAGCTGGTACACCCCTGCGTCTTCCCGTTGACGGGCAGAACCTGACAGGAGTCTGGGATGCTACCCAGTTCCTGAAAGAGGGGTTTGATGCTGTACTGCACAAAGGCACCTTGCCTTTGCTGTCCCCAAAGCCAGACGGAGAAGTACCAACAGTTCTTGTGGTGGGAGCAGGCAATACTGCGATGGATGTTGCACGGCTTGCCCGGAGAATGGGAACAAGAGCCATATGCGTAGACTGGATGGACCGTAGGTTTGCTCCTGCACGTCCTGATGAGCTTGATGAGGCAGCAGCAGAAGGGGTTGACATCCGATTTCTGACAACACTGGATTCCCTCGAGGAACGTGAAGGGAAAGTAGGTTTGGCCCATTTCAGCAGGACAAGGCAAGACAAGGCAACTGTCCTTCCTGTCGTCGTGGAGCGGGATTTCTCAACCGAGCGTGTGGACATGGTGGTGATGGCAATGGGGTACCGCATGGATTCATCAATTACGCCACTTGTACCCAAGAAACCACTTCCGAAGACAGTCTCGGGTATTCCGGATCGTCGCTGGATGGCAAGTGGCATCCTTGCAGCTGGTGCTCCTCCATATGCACGGCATCAGCCAGTTGGCATGCTTGCCATGGGACGTGATGTTGTCCGGATTGAAGCCGGACTGGGTGTAGCAGAGCGGGTTTGGGTTGCTGGCGATGCACTCATTGGGCCATCAACTGTTGTTGAAGCAATGGCCCAGGGACGGAAGGCTGCACAGGCAATTCTTGCTGCACATCCGTCAAAGCAGGGATGGCAATTACGTTCCACAGCCACCGTTCTCGTCACATATGAGAGCCAGGGAGGGTTCACTGAACGTGTAGCTGCACAGATTGCAAGTGAGATTGGTCTGCATGTTGAAAACGTTTCCTGTATTCCTGTGGACAGGGTTACCCTTGAGGATGTAGTTGCTGCGGATCTTGTCATTGCTGGTACGTGGGTAGAGGGACTTGTCGTTACCAAGGTCAGACCAGCTGCAGGCATGCGCTCATGGATTGCCTCTCTCCCAAAACAGCTTGGGGAAAAGAGGTTTGCTGTCTTTTGTACGTATGGTTTTTCACCAGTGCATGCGCTTGAAACCATGAAATCGAGTCTTGAGGAACGCAATGCCAGAGTTTGCGCAATGGCCACGTTCAAGCATGGAAGAGTGGATGCTGGCAGCATCAAAAAGTTTGTTGCATCAATGCAGGGAAAGACAGGACCCGTTGCAAGGCAGCAAGAGAGTATCCGTGCAGTACGTCAGACGGGCTAGGAATTTCCCTGAAAATACCCTAGCCCTTATGATTCTTCCTATTGCCCTCTGTACAGAGAGATCCAGCCCTTGCAGTGTATGGTGAGCATCAAAAATAATGTTGTCCGCCATTGCATGTGTAAACCCATATGCAAACAGTGCGCAGTTGCAATGTGGGAATCAAGGTTTTGGCGATACGAGTTAGTGTCAATTTGAGCGACAGAAAAGTTGCAAATAGGAAGTTGTTCATCCTTCTTCATGATTGGGTTACTGTTCATTATTGGAGAACAATAGGGGGAACTCTCCCATCTTGGCTCAGGAGAAGTCGTGACCATATACCATGAGCTGGTCTCGAGTGTTCATTGGAGGCGATAGAATACACTATTTTAGAGAGGAACGAGGGGGACATAAGTGACGTACAACTTTGACAGCACAACCCGAAAGCAGCTTCAGGAGAGGCATGATGCCCTACTCAGTGGAGAAGCAGGGGGTGATCCAGTTAATACCAAGAAACTGGAGGACTATCTTCGCAAACACGGTTTTCGCGCAAAATTCGAGGCGCTTGTAAATGTGTGTGGCGCTGCTGAAAACACGTACGGGGCAATATTCGCTGTGGAAAATCTCGTCAGGAAGGGGCTTGTGGAGTGGACAGTATCAATGGGAGAGCAAGGGAAATTTGAGTGGTCAGTAATTCCTCATGCACTCAATGATGCAACAGAAGCCTTGACGGATCCATATCCATGCACCCTGCCGATTGATGAGGACGACAGAATATATATGAGTGCAAATCCGTACCGTATTGCTGAAATTGATGAAGCAGGAAAGATCGTTGGTATCATTTCCCTCACAGGTTCACGATATGGTGCAGCCCCAATGCCAATGCACATGATGGGCTGGATACCTTCGGGCACCTTTGTCGTTCAGCGGATGGTCGGCAAGGATCTCTGGCTCTCATGTGATGTCATCACAGCAGACCAGGGCAGAATCATTGCAGTTCGGGATCTTGTCGCGGAGAGGAGTTTGCAACAAGTGCAGCATCGCCCTGCACCAACTGGGCCGGAACTAGGGTAGGTAGAGCTGGCCCCCTTGCATTCTAGCCAGTACTTCTTGGCTACTCTTTGCTGACGTGCTATTCCTGTACACATCCTGGCAGGCAACATATTCGCACCATTGCGATGTGTGCCCATTGGCTGTTGGTACGTACAGTATCGCCTGACAGACACAAGCTTCCTTAAATGTCCGCATGCTGTCCTCGCGTCTGGGGTAATCTCGATTTCAAGAGGAGATTGGTGAATTGTGACCACATATCCCGTTTCATGTTCGACGAGCGAATTGAAGGTCCTTGCATCGGGCATGCAGAAATTGGGCTTCAAGCTCAAGGATGCACTGCAGGGCGGCAAATATGAAGCATTTGTCGTCGATAGTGGTGAGTACCCTGTGCTCGTTGAAGCCCTTCGCACTTTCATGAAAATGTGGCAGCAGAATGTAACACCTGAGACGGAGTTGCCCATTGTTCGCCTGAACGTGGCGAATGATACTGCAGGAAGTGCACAATGTCACGATGATCTCAAGAAACTCAGGACAAAGATTGATGGCTCAGGTGGCAAACGGAAGCTACTCGTGGTCGCAGCAACAATCAATAGGGCAAAGGCTGTTGCTGCATGTATTCCCAAGATAATGAATTCGGATGTTGAATTTGACGTTGCGACACTTGGCAGTGGAACGGCGGGTGGTCAACTCCAAATCGTATTTAAAGCTGAACCTACGTTCCAGGACGAGCTCGTTAAAGAAATTGAAGAAGCTCTTCTCCTTCAGCACTTATCTCCTCTGCAAGTGGAAAAAATCATGGGACCAAAAGGGGTAGAGCGGAAATTGCTTGATAGCGATGTCAAGGAAATGGTTGAACGGCTACGCACCCACACTGTTGATGATGCATTTATTGATACCTGGAATATGAGAATTGCTGGAATACGTAGCTCTTCCCAATTTCTGAATACTACGCAAGTTTGGGAATTTCACAACCTCATTACTCGTACCAGCAATGTACACATGTGCGAACCGGATGTGATACAGGAGCTCATTTACCTGCTTAGCAATGGTGAAGTTAAGTTATATGAGGCAAAAATGCTCCAGTTTCACCTGAGCGGGTCACAGGATATTCAGTCCATAGTGAAGAGCTTCAATGTTTTTCGGCGGCGAATGCAGGCACGAAAAGACAGGTGTCCCTCTTTACGCGGAACTTCGGATTCGCCCCCAGGTTCCTTTGGATTACCAAATGAAACGGATCTGTATTCAGGTGGTCTTAAGGAAAAATTCGTTGAGGAATCTCTGGCTGCTCTGCGTGATGGAGCGCAGGATTGCACAACGCTGTCAAGGCAGATAGTCCGTGATCTTGAAAGAATTGCTGAATGGTCACAAGTACACTCGTCATGCCGGGGGAAGGTAGTACCACAACTCACAGCATCCATGGCAACCCTGCTGGATCAGATGAAAGAATACATCCGCAATGATGAGTACGGCTTCATTGTCGGGGATGATACGAGTGGTCGTGTGCCGACACTGCTCATAGCGAAAGCAATCAATGCATACCGTACTGAACTTAATCTCAAGAAACTTCCAGTTGTGTTTATTGAGGGAACCAAACGACCACATACAAAGGAACAAATACAATCCTTTACAGCACGTGCTCGGTTCCTCAATGGGATTCCTGCAGGAAAGCGTGCCCTCATTGTCACAGAATGTGTCGGAGGTGGAAATAATGTACAAAGCATTATGGAACGAGTGAGAGACCTTGGGTTTGCCTCGGATGTAGCGACCCTTGGTGGGGCAAGCCATACAGAGCTCGCTTCCCTTATCGCCCAGGGATACTGGCGACAGGGAACCCGGGGGTTCAGCGCAGATGGGGATTCAAATCTCTTAATGGACCGCAGTGAGCTCAGTGGACTTAATCCGCGGAGGAAATTTGATCCGCATCCTGTAATCAAGGGCAAAGAACAACGACAGGCACTCGAGGCAACGAGAAGCGATATACGCTCTGTGACACCTTTTTTGAAACAGTACCTCGAATAGTCTTCCATCACAGGCTACTTTCGCTGCGGAAACACTGCAGGATTGTAAGTGTGGCATCAGGTTGCTTGCAATTCCACTGAAGGATCGAGGTGCTCGCAAGGAGTGAAATTACCCTGGAGCTTTGTGTCCAAGCTACTTGAAATTGGAGGATGTGGATTGAACATGAGCACACTGTCGTTGACGCAGTGGATACTGGTAAGGGTGTCGGATCGTGTGCAAAAGAAGTTTCTGCTGGGTGAGCTCCCAACCGTACAATCCATCTGGGAGAGATCTTCATTTTTTCCAATTCCAAATGGTGCTGGCATGACGACTGCGACCAGAATGCTGTCGGTTCTGACCAAAAAGGCTCCTGGTTCCATTCGTCAAGCTCTTGATCGTGTCCAATTTCAATAGGGATTACATTTGCAGCAGGGGCAATTGGCACAATTTCACCCTTTGTGATTGGCATCAATCTTCCTGTTTTGTCTTATACCAAGGTGCTACTCCCAATCAGCTCAAAGTCCCCGGACTGGTTCCAGGGGACATGCACATGTGAACCTGCTTCACGTTGGGGGTACGGCTAGTAGAAATGTCCGGTGGAGGACTTGCATGTGAACCATTCGTGTTACTAATCATCCTGCATGTTGCCTGGAGTATCTGGAGTATAAACACCTACCGGAACGCGAACTTGTGCGTGTTGGCATGGATCTGAACAAGCTGTGGCTCATGGAAAAGTACAGAGGCATTTCCATTGTTGGGTTTGCAGTCAGTGGGCGAAATACAGAAGTACGGATACAAGCAAGAGAAAGACTACAAAGGCAAGCATGAAACCAAGCGTCCAGCTTGACGGGTCTCCGTTGCGACTACCCGGCGACATGACCGTGAATGGACTGTAGGAGGAACCTGTCCTTGGGGGATTCCTTCCAGTTGATACCCACATCCAGCCGATAAGGCCTGTCCAGGTTCCAACTCCCGTACCGTACATGTGTTGGACTTTATCTCCGGATAGCTGGGAGGAAGGTTTGCCATATGACCCAACAGAGAAGTATTCGAGCATTTGTGTGTACCATGAGCCAAAGTGGAGAATGCATGATCCTCGTGTTGTCTCAAGTGAAATGCTCGTGAGGCTCGCAGTGTATGTGATGAGCTCATCCGGGTGGAAGTCAAGGACAGTTGCTCCGGTTGCATCCCGAATGGAGCAGGAAGTCCCGTCCCAGCTGACCTCTCCAGGGTACTTCTGACCCTGAAAAGTAATCCGTACGGGTGTCGTGACACGAGTCTGAAGCTGGTCCATCGCGTCTGCATTGATGCCCTGCCATGCACGATCATTCTTGTTGCTGTCAGGAGGTTGCCACATCTTGGATGGAGTATTGCATCATTTCATGCGAAGAGACAGTACATTGTCAGGAAATGGCTTATGAGATGAGTGGATTTCTGCATGCAACAGGTGACTTCGAGGACTGGATTTCAATTCCTCGTGCAGACAATAGGAGATATGAGGAGCCAGGATGCACAACATCAAGCTGAATCATGGTAAGTACTGAACCATATACTGTTGTGTGTACAGCTGCTCTCGACATGGTAGAAGTCACAACATGATGTGCTGTTGAGGAGGGAAGCAGTTTCAATCCATCATGTGGCACCACAACTATTGCAACTGTACTCGAACAAATGGGAACACGCTCTTCCAGGGAAGTGAGTGCATATACGTAGCTTCGTGCACTGAATGTTCCGACGATTCCGTTCGATGCAATGACTTCTGCACCTGCTGGAATATGTGATGAAGCTTGCTGGAGGGCAAATACTACAGGAGTGGAGACTGTATTCCACCGCGAGGGAATGGTTGTATCGTAGTAGCCGTTTCCGATGACTGTTGTTATTCCGAGAAGCGTAGCTCCTGCGATGAGGAGGCGCTGCACTCTGGGATGTTGTCTTCTTCCCCACTGGGATACTGCAGAAACAACGATAGGCAGTCCGCACAGCATGAGTGCCACAGCCGGCCACATCTGGAAGCTTCCACTTGCAAAGTCAAGGAGATTGGTGTGTTGCTGGAGTCCGGCAAGAAGGACCTCACAGCACGTAACAGCCCCTGCAGGAGGGTAGAATAACCCGATTGTTCCGGCCATGAGGAGGAGAGCAACGATAGTTATTCCGTGGCTAGCAAGTTGGGAGAGTGGACGTCCAGGATGGTGGATTATGCCAGCGAGAATGGCTTGTGCAGTGGGGTGCGAGCTTGATGCAAGGTACCCATATACCTGACCCAGTGGAGTTCCCTGTGCAGCATGTAAGACAAGTATGAGGGCTATCCAAAGGCTGCCAAGTGCAAGAAGGCCAGCTCCTTCCCTCCTGAAGCCACGAAGAAGGAGAAAGCCAAGCCCTGCAGCAGCAACAACAGTACATGCCTCAGAACCAGAGAGGAGATATATAACAGCACTCCCTGCCATCCAGAAACGGGACTTGTGCAGAAGAATGCTACTGATGAGAAGCACGAGCGCAGGAGCAGCAATATTTTGGGCATGGAAGTCTGCAAGTGCTGCCTGGAATGTCCACGGCTCAAGGAGGATGACAGCAGCCGTGATTGCGATGACAACCTTGGCAGACGTGCTCGGAAGGGCAACAGAGAGCCGCTGGACTGTATGGACAAGAATTCCACTGGCAAGAGCCAGTGCTGTTGCCTGAAGCACGACAAGGAGCATGGCACCAGGAACGACTGTCCGGAGGAGTCCAATGGGCCAGATGAGGAGCTTGAACTGGTCCTGCCACATCAGGTCATTACCAATGGTGTTGAACGGATTGAGTACACCGTGACTGATGAGGAATGTCGCCTGGTTGTTCATCCCAAAATCAGACGAGACATTGAAGTGTGAGAGCTTCCAGAGTGCTGTTGCAACATAGGCAGCACACTGCAGCAGTGCAACACTGAATGGGAGAAAGTAAGGGCGGAGCAGTGGGCTTTTTTCACGTACATGCCCGAACACGGGTCTCCGGATGCCGGTGAGCTCCACTGAGGGAAGGGTCTGCGGAAGGTTCAGCCTGACGATGTGTCGTCTCCTGCATTGAAAGGTTCCAACAACACCCCAACAATGACAGAGCTTAGCATGTGTTTCTCAATACAGCACCACATTGACAAGAATTACTGTGCTTCACGAGCGAGGACAGTAGTCCAGGCCTCTGCGATACGATTGTTTGCAATCTGCTTTACTGGCAGGTACGGAGGGGAAGGTCATGGCGCACAAGTCCGCAACAGAAACTTTCTGGCAGACGCATCGGGAACGTGGTTGGGAACTGGGCAAGTCAGTCCGTGAAGCAGGTGGTACGAGGCTGGAGGAGTATGCAACGATAGCCGGATATTACCGGGACCTTGCGAGGAAGGGTTGAGATATCGCTTGTGGTGCTGCACTCTGGGAAAGTCAGCAATACAGCATGATGGTTCTGTGCTGCAAGCGGGGTGAGGGAGATATGAAGGATATCTTCCAATATGGTGCATGGGAAATTGGAGCACTTCGGAGGGCAGTTCAGTCAACAGATTTCTATATCCGCTTATATGCGTACAATGCCCTCTACAATGCCCTTCTGGACAGGAAGGATGCTCCAAGTATCAGGGAGTGTTTTGCAGAGTGGATGGCAAGATATCCCGATGAGGCTATCCAAAGAGAACATGACTGGAAAAGGGCAGCCCGTATTGCGGATCTCCGTCCTCTCACCTGGAATGAGATCCGGCAGTTGGAGAAGGCACTTGAGGTGTGGGTTGCACATCATCCCGAGCCGGATAAGGTTTTTGCCTACCTGGGCTCGGATAGGGACTCACCACGATCGATGCTCGACCACATCCGTAACCGCACAGAAGTGGGCAAGGAGCTCCTCTTCCTGATTGCCCATGGAAGGGTGGATACTCCATGGGAAGAGATTTGCAGAGGATTTTCCGGAGCAGGAGAACGTCCACAGCAAGGCGCTACCCTCGAATAGTCTCTGTGTGCACAGGCATTCTCCTTGAGGATATGCTGAGTGGCATTGTTTCCTTCGTTAGCGTCCAGAGACGTGGTGTATGAGTTCTGAGCGACCGGCCAGACGAGCCG
>JBMFXB010000032.1:0-19938 GCA_049964715.1 Candidatus Dormibacteria bacterium | reverse complement strand
ACCGGGATGATGACTTTGCCTACCAATACCTCATGGACCTTTCCCCAGGGCACAACGTGTCGTACACGACAGAGAACAATCCCGATGCCCTGTACAGGGCCACAGACACCGTCCACACTCCGAACTCGCTCGAAGCAACGTTCCGTCTCCTGGATCATGAAGAGCACATTGCATTCGAGCATCTCCGTGGGACGTTCAATATCGAAAATGCACTTGCTGCACTGGCTGTAACAGTGGAACTCGGTGCTGATCCTCACACTGCCTGTCAGGCACTTGCATCGATGGAGTCAGTAGCAGGACGCATGGAACACATCACGACCAAGGATGGCATCCAGGTCATCATCGATTTCGCCCATACTGAAGCTTCCCTTCGTCATGTTCTCACAGATCTCAGGGCCACAACTTCCGGGGAAGTATGGGTCGTTTTTGGCTCTGCAGGAGAACGTGATGCAGCCAAACGAGCTCCCATGGGACGTGTTGCTGGGGAACTTGCAGACCATATCCTTCTCACCAACGAGGATCCACGGCGGGAGGAGCCGAAAGCAATTCTCAACGATATTGCTTCTGGCGTGCTGGATGTGAATGCCCCTCCACACGACCTTCTCCTTATCGAAGACCGGCATGATGCAATCCGGTATGCGCTCAGCCATGCTGCACCTGGGGATGCAGTCCTTCTCGCAGGAAAAGGTCATGAAGCAACCCTCACGATAGGAACAGACGATCTCCCCTGGAATGAAAAGGAGCTCACAATTACACTTCTTCGGGAGCTTGGCAAGCTTGCCTGACAACTCATCTCCCGTGCGTGGGTGCAAGGCGGACAATGCTACTTCCCACAGCTGAAGCATGGAAGGAGCTGGTCCCAGCATTCCACCTGGATGCGACTTCCCTTCCACTGTGAAGCCAAAGCACAATCCGGCCTCCAGGAGCGAGAAGTGGGGCAGCAAGCGGAATGAGTGTGTCATGGGAAAGTGCAGCCCTGCTGCATACACAGTCAACTTTCCCCCTCCACTCCTCCTGAAATGCCCTTGCCTCAAGACGAGTCGTTACGACTGCAACATTTCGCAAACCAAGTATGCCTACTGTGTACAGTAGGAAGCTTGTCTTCTTTCTGATGGAATCCACAAGGACGAACGAGGCTTCCGGATGCCATATGGCAAGGGGAATTCCCACCACTCCTCCTCCAGCCCCGATATCCATGACTGTCTCTTCCTTAGCAATGCGGGAAGCCTCACCCATGCGCCATGTATCTTCAATGAGCACATGTCGGAGGTGCTCCTCAGACAATGCTGTAAGGTTCATGGAACGGTTCCAGCGGAGAAGCTCCCTGCAGTACTGCTCCAGTAATGGCGAATCACGATCAGCATGCATCACGAGCCCATGATACCCTGCAAGGCTCGTCCACTCCCGATGACGTCATGCAACAAATATCGCAACATCGTCACAACGAGATGACATCCCGGGATTGTCTCCTGACCTCGGGCAGACTTTGCGTATGGACAAGACCCATCAGCTCAAGCTCCGCACGCGAAGCCTTCTCATAAGTGGAGGAGTTGCATTCCTGTGCTGTACTGCACCACTCCTTGGTCCTGTGCATGCGACATCAGTCACCACTGACCAACAACAGGTTGCAACTGCAAAGAACAAGGCGCAAAAGGCCGATTCTGCTCTCCAGCAGGCACAGCAGCTTCTTCAATCCACTGAGCAGCAACTGAAGGAGCTCTCCACGGAAATTACATCCCTCAACACCACAGTCACACAGGATACTGTAAAGGTCGATGCGATCGAGTTGAAGCTTCAAATGCAGGAAGGACTTCTCATCAATCTCACACGTGCTGCATACGAATCCGGATCTGACTCCAATCTCATCTACCTTCTCTCCTCATCCGATTTCAACCAAGCCATGGATCGTGAAGTAAATATCGCAAACACAATGCAGTTCAACGAGAGCATTGTCCACTCCATCAATGCAGAGCGGAAACAGGCCCAGGATGCCCTCAACGAAGCCTTGGCAGCACAGAACCAGCTCCAGATGAAGATTGAACAGGCGAACACAGCCAGACTCGTTCTCAGTGCAGAGGAGGAGCAGTTCGCCCGTGCAGACAAGTCAGCCTGGAACAATGTTGCTGCAGCCCAAGCAAACCTCGCAGTTGCGCAGTACGACCAGGCTGCTGCTGCTGCACGGCAGGCTGCTGCTGCTGTCCCCACGCCAGCTCCTGCTCCAAGTGCTCCGGTGCAACATGCTCCCAATCCAACACCCACTCCAACGCCAACACCTGCTCCCACGCCTCCACCTGCTCCTGCAGTGAAGATCACGTATACCCCGACAGGCAATATCCTGTACATGCCAGTCTCCAATTCAGTTGATCCATTCACAACGCTCACAAACCTCACCCTCCCCTCTGGTGAAGATGCAGCAACACTCAATGCCTTCCTTCAGGGAACTGCCCTTGCAGGACTTGGCCAGTACTTCATTGAGGCAGAGCAGGAGTACCACGTGAGCGCACGATATCTCCTTGCCCATGCAATTGAGGAAAGTGGTTGGGGGACAAGTAAACTGGCAGTCAACAAGCACAACCTCTTCGGATATGAGGCATATGATGTGAATCCGTATGTGGATGGCATGACCTTCCCCTCTTATGAGGCATGCATCCTTTACGTAGCTCAGCAAATTTCAACGAACTACCTCACACCGACTGGAGCGTTCTACCACGGCCCAACACTTCTCGGAATGAATGTCGACTATGCCACAGATCCGAACTGGGCAATAAATATCGCCAACATTGCTGAATCCATCCCACTGCCTGCTCCATCCACCACATCAAGTTCCGGAACCCAGAGCCCATCACCAAGTCCCTCTCCCACTGGGTCCTAGCCTGATCCTACATCTGACGGAAAAAGCACTCCCGGATTGAGGAGTCTATCAGGATCAATGGCAGCCTTCATACTGCGATACAGGGCAATCTCCTCTTTTGACCTAATGAGATGGAGCCACTCCCTCTTGTCCCAGCCAATGCCATGTTCTGCACTGATCGTTCCCTTGCATGAGGAAATCCATTCGTAGACCTCTTTCTGGATGGAATATTCGAATGCAACCGATGATGGAGCTACATTGACATGCATGCTTCCATCCCCTGCATGACCATACAGGACGATCTTCGCGCCTGGATCGACCATGTGTATCCGCTCTTCCATACCCTCCATCGCTGTTGCGTACACGGAGAGGGGAACAGCTGTATCGAGTTTCAGGGGTGTTCCAAGGCGACCAACAATCTCAGGATGACGTTCCCGAAGTGCCCACAGGGACGCTGCAGCATCGTGGTCTGAAGCAATGGCAACTGGTGCATCCGGTGCCACTGAGGAAAGAACTGCTTCACATGCTGCCAATGCATGTTCTCCGTCTTCTGCAGCAAACACCAGGAGCAGGAGATACGCAGAATGTTCCCGGAATGGTCGCTTGGTCCCAAAGAGATCGCATGCCTGTGCAACACCCTCCTCCCGCATGAGTTCTGCTGCTCCCAGCACAGCGCCCTGTTCCTGCCTAGCCCTCGCAATGATGTCCATCACCTTGTAAAGGGAGTCGCACCCGACACATGCTGTGAGTGATGCTGGATCCGGCACTACTGTAGCAAACCGTGCAGCAGTGATGATGCCAAGTGTTCCCTCTGAACCACACAGGAGTGATGTGAGATCATAGCCTGCTGTATCCTTACGGAGTCCTTCGAGGTGATCAATTGTGGTCCCGTCAGGAAGTACTGCCCTGATACCCATGAGTTGTCGTCGGACATGACCAAATCGAATGACACGAAGTCCTCCTGCATTGGTAGCAACGACCCCTCCCACGGTTGCTGAATCCCGTGAGGCGAGATCGAAGGGAAGCTCCAATCCCTGTGAAGCAAGTTGTTCCCCCACCTCACCAATTGTCCAGCCTGCATCAGCAACAACTGAAAGTTCATCCGTGTGTACATCACATGTCGAGCGTAGATTCCGGAGTGACAGGACAACCTCTTCCGAATGAGGAACTCCTCCTCCGACAAGACCTGTATTTCCTCCCTGCGGAATGAGGGGAGCGTGATGATGTCGACAAATCGCAATACTTTCAACGACTTGCTCATGGGTTGCTGGAAAAACGACACATCGTGCCCGGCCTGATCTCCGTCCGAGCCAGTCTGTCTCATACTGCGGAAGGCGCTCGGGATCGACAAGGACCCTGCTCTCCCCTAATTCACGACTGAGATCAGCAAGAAGTGGATCCTGCATCATGCAGTTCACACATTGAACCGAAAGTGAGCAACATCCCCATCATGCATGATGTAGTCCTTCCCCTCAAGACGTTGCTTCCCCCGATCCCGGACAGCAACATAGGAACCTGCATCAATGAGATCGTCACACGACACAATCTCAGCCCGGATGAATCCCTTTGCAAAGTCTGTATGGATCGTCCCGGCTGCATCTATGGCTGTGGCACCCCGCGGAATGGTCCATGCACGGACCTCCTTCTCTCCTGCAGTGAAAAAGGTCTGAAGCCGAAGGAGTTCGTACGTTTCGCGAATGAGTCGGTTGAGCCCGGGTTCTGTCATGCCCTGTGACTCAAGAAACGGAAGTCTGTCTTCCTCATCGAGCTCGGAAAGTTCAGATTCAAAGCGTGCAGCAATAGGGAGGCATGCACCACCATGCACCTTCACTGCACTAAGGAGTGCCTCTGGCAGAGTCCCGAGGTGGGAATCATCCATGTTCGCAACAACGAGCACGGGCTTGTCACTCAGGAGGTACAGATCATGAATCCTCTCGCGTTCCTCATCCCTGAGTGCAAGGGTCCGGACAGGCTTTCCCTCATTGAGATGTGTCTCAACACGAATTAGTACAGCCCGTTCCTCTTCAGCCTTCTCCTTCTGCAACCGTGCAGTCCGGTCAACCTTCTCCCTACGTTTCTGCACACTCCCGAGGTCCGCAAGGATGAGCTCGAGATCAATGATATCGATGTCACGAACAGGATCCACGGAACCCTCTACATGAACCACATCAGTGTCTCTGAAGGCACGCACAACGAGCAGTATTGCATCACACTCACGGATATGGCCGAGGAATTGGTTGCCAAGTCCAGATCCTGTGCTTGCTCCCTTCACAAGACCAGCTATATCAGTGAAGGTCACTGTAGCAGGGATGACCTTTGGCGGGTGAAAGAGTGAAGCAAGTGCTTCAAGCCGTGGATCCGGAACAGGTACAATTCCCGTGTTCGGCTCAATCGTGGTGAACGGATAGTTCCCGACCTCCGCACCTGCAGAAGTGAGGGCGTTGAAAAGGGTTGACTTGCCTGCATTGGGAAGGCCGACGATGCCACAGGAGACACTGCTCATTGTTCAATACTAAAGCCTGAGCCATGGATCACTGCGAGGAGCCTCTTGTTGAGTACTGACAGCACGAATACCACCTCCAAGGTTCAAGCCCCTCCATGGGGGATGTGGGTTATTGCTGCTCTTGCAGTTGTTCTTGCACATGCTCTGTGCGGGTCGTACCTTAATGAACCAATCACTGAGATGGAAGCTGGCATTGGATATGGAGCTTGGCACCTCGTGCATGGCGGACCACTCCTCCTCCGAACCTCACAGGGAGGTGTACCTCTTGGTATCCTCCCCCAAGTACTTGGAGCCCTGCTTGGAGGCTTCCATGAACCTTCTGCATATGCAATCCGCTTCATTTCACTTGCATCGCTCTTTGTACTTCTTGTTGCATTGGGAGACCTCACGCATACAACGACAGGCTCTTCCCGCCTCTCTATCATCATGGTTGTGCTTGCAGGAATTGAACCATGGCTCTTTCTTCCTGCACTCACTGCAAATCCCTACATCCTGGAGGCAGCACTTCTTGCTGTCACGACTGCGTACACAGTGCGCTCATGGGACGCATGGTCGTGGCGGACGACGTGCACAGTGGGAATTCTCCTTGTCCTCCTTGGCCTTTCAGGAGGAAGTGGTGCAGCATTCGCTCTGCTTGGAGCTGTCATTCCCGTTGCAGGCGGAAAAACATCGCTACCAGGTTCCTGCCTTGTGCTTGTAGCAGCCCTGTCCCCACTTGTCTTTGCTTTTGTCATTGCCCATGGAACGATTGGAGTGATGCCACTCCTTCTAGGAGGAAAGATTGCGCTGACTTCAGTATTTCTCCTCCACGTTGTGCAATATCTGAGTCCAGACTTCCTGTTCATTCATGGAGGGCCGGATCTCCTCTTTTCCACTGGAGGAAGTGGTGTCCTGTATGCATATGACTTTGTTCCTCTCCTAGTGGGGATTGCTGGATGGACAACTTCCTCTCGGGCACGCTTCCTCTCCTGGCCACTCGTTGGCACTGTGTCTGCCATTCTCATTGCTTCCTTGATGGCTTCCCCTCCATCAGCAGGACTGTCACTTCCTGCACTCCCCTTTGTCGTCCCACTCCTTGCTTGCGGATGGAAAGACATTTCAACATTTCTGCAACGCATCCCAAGGGGAGCCTCTCGCATGGCAACTCTCCTTGTTGCTCTGACCCTGCCTGTTTCCTATGCAGTGTTCGCCCTGTCGACATATCCAGGAATAGCAACGCAGGTAACAACACCCTCTCAACCTGCACTTGCCACATACCTTGCTCAACAAGCACACATCACTTCAGTCCATGTAGCGAGATCCGCCCCTCTTTCCCTCCTTCAGGCAGCGTATGCCTTCAGGCCTGCGAATCTCTCCGATGCTGCATTTCGTGCCTCTGGTCTTGAGTTCGTTTCCTCCAATCACCCTGTCCTGCGCCATGGGCTTCTTGTCCTTCCTGCAGCAGCCACACCTCCTCCCCATGCCACCTTACTGACAACCTTTGATGATTTTGTTGGTGTTCCAGAGCGGTGGAATACAGCAACCCAGTGGCCGTGGCCTGCAGGCACAGTGCAGGAGGACAGTATCTATCTCCTACCTGGAAGGAGCGGATGATGTTGGAGAGACTTCTTTCCTGGCTTAGGACCTCCCGGCTCCCCTTTCTTATCGTGGGAGCAGCTGTTGTCCTCCATGCACTCGTGTTTCTTGGCTCTGTCCCGCATGGCCTCTACAATGACGAGGCTTCTATCGGATACAACGCATGGGCAATTGCCCATGCAGGAAGGGATGAACATGGAGTAGCTTTTCCCCTGTTTTTCCAGGCGTTCGGAGAATGGAAAAATCCCGTGTACATCTATACGCTTGCTCTCCTGCTGAAGGTACTGCCACTCACCATCACAACCACACGACTGCCTGCTGCACTTTTTGGCTGTATCACCATCTTCTGCTGCAGTGCAGCGACGCTACGGCTTACAGGTTCCAGAGCTGGGAGTCTTCTCATGCTCGCCATTGGTGCAACAAACCCATGGCTCACACTCCTTTCCCGGGATGCATTTGAAGTGATTTCCATGGTGGGATTCCTGTCAATTGCCGTTGCAGCAGCTGTCTGGCATCCAAAACCGACCCTACTGACAAGCGTTGTAACAAGTACAGCTTTGGGTATCTGCACATATGGATACAGTACGGGTCGACTGATGGCTCTCCTCTTCTACCTGGTCTGGGCAGTATCCACGTTGTGGAGCGACATTCCCAAACCCTGGAGACTCCTCAAAAATCCTATTGCATGGGCAGGCACACTTCCTGCATTTGCAGCATACGTTCTGCTCTTTCTGTGGATGCTCCACAATCCCACTGCACTTGTGTCCCGGTTTAACACTGTCAGCATTGCTGTTGGGGGAGTGTCTCCGACCACCATCTTGGCGAGATTTATCACCAACCTTCTCACGTACCTGTCCCCCGGGTACCTCTTTGTTACAGGTGACCAAAATCTCCGTCAGAACACTCAATACGGAGGAATGCTCCTGATTGGCACGCTTCCTCTTCTCCTTGCCGGAGTACTTGTGACAGCAAAGCACTTCAGAACTTCGATCCGATCGAGGTTTCTGCTCCTTGGCCTTGGAATTGCACCTGTTGCTGCAGCCCTCACTGAGGAAGGAACACCTCATGCACTGCGATCTTCTGACATGCTCCCATTTCTCCTGTGTCTCATTGGAATTGGAAGTGTCGTGCTTGGACGATGGTGCATGACCCATCGCAGGGAATGGGCAAGAGCACTTGCCGTTTTCCTTGTTCTCGAGGCTGTGTACTGGAATGTAGACTTCTTCACTGGCTATGCACTCCGATCCGAGGCTGCCTTCAATACCACTGAAATGAAGGCAGTGAAAACTGCCCTGCACGATGCCCATGGGGCTCCAGTTTGGGTTCCAGATGCATTGGCATCCACCACGACATTTGCTTCCACTGATTTGGGTACTGTTCAGCCAACTGCCATTTCTGAAGGGTTACCCGCTCAGATGTACATCTTTGCAGCGTTTGCCCATCCCATTCCCCCACCAGCCACCTACACCTTGGATTCAACTTCATGGTTTGCCTTGCATGAGCATCTCGTCATTGTCCCGATCAGTGCCCTTGATGCTGCTCCTCCAGGAAGTCTCGTCGTGGTTCCAGCACCAGCTGCTCCACCGCCTCACAGCATCCTGCTCACACAGTTCACTATTACTGCTCCAGAAAATGCCACTGTTGATGCTCCAGTGACCACATCCTCGTCGTATGCGGTATATCGGATTCCTGCAGTACACACGCCGTAATCCCCATCAGGAACACCTGTACCAGTTTTTGTCATGTATCGAGCTACATGAGCTGCTACACTCCGAAGTGCATACACCCATGTCCCCAACTTGGGAAGGAGACGCCCCATGACCCGATCTGTTGTCATCGTAGCTGCCCGCCGAACGCCTATCGGCAAAGGACACCCTGAACGTGGGGATCTCCGCACAGTTCATCCAGTCGACCTAGGTGCCCATGTACTCCAGGCAGTTCTCACAGATGCAGAGGTGGATCCAAAAGATGTGGACATGGTGCATTTCGGCTGTGTTGGACAGATTGGTGAACAGAGCACAAATATTGCCCGACAGTCAGTACTCGCTGCTGATTTTCCCGTGACTGTTCCTGCTGCAACAGTGGATCACCAATGTGGGTCCTCCGAATTTGCAATCCATACTGCAGCTGCCCTCATTGCTGCTGGAGTCAACGACATTGCGATTGCTGGCGGAGTGGAGAGCATGAGCCACATCCCAATGGGAGCATCCTTCCTGCATGGTCCTGGAACACCGTTTCCGGAGAGTGTCATGTCGAAATATGCACTCACAAATCAGGGTATTGCTGCAGAGATGATTGCTGAGGAGTGGCATCTCACACGCAATGCCTGTGATGCATTTGCAGTCACTTCACAGGAGCGTGCAGCAGCTGCAGCTGCACGTGGTGCTTTCAACCAGGAGATTGCACCTGTGGCAGTCGTCGAGAACGGTACTACCCGCATGATCTCCCATGACCAGGGCATCCGCCCAGGAACGACACTCGAAGGACTATCTTCCCTCAAACCAGCATTCCGTGAAGACGGCATCCTCCATGCTGGCAACTCCTCCCAGATCTCTGATGGTGCAGCAGCTCTCCTGTTGATGTCCGAGGAAACGGCACATCGCCGGGGACTCACACCACTTGCCCGTATCAGTGCACAGGTATCTGTAGGAGTTGACCCTGTGACCATGCTCAAAGGCCCAATCCCTGCTACCCAACAGCTTCTGGCCCGCTCCGGACATCGGGTGGAGGACATTGACCTCTTTGAAATCAACGAAGCCTTTGCCCCTGTTGTCCTTGCATGGCAGCATGAACTCGGTGCAGATCTTGCGAAGGTGAATGTCAACGGAGGCGCAATTGCACTTGGTCATCCACTTGGCGCATCCGGTGCCCGACTCATGACAACCCTCATTCACGCAATGATTGAACGTGGTGCCCATCTTGGAGTACAGAGCATGTGCTGTGGTGGAGGACTGGGAATTGCAACACTCCTGGAACGGTAGAAACGAGGTGCTGAACTCGCACACTGTCACAGGTTCACAGAATTTCTGTATGGTAGAGAAGCATATGAGTCATCTGGAGGTTTATTGAGTGCCAACTCCGCCCGTACGTCGTGGTCGCAAGCCACGTCCAAGCCGGGATCGTCGCCGGGAAGATGCTGCAAGTCAGGACATCAAGGAAGATACGATCGAAATGGATGCAACGGTTGAAGAGCCGTTGCCAAATGCCATGTTCCGTGTGAAGCTTGAGACTGGGCAGGAGATCCTTGCATACACCTCTGGAAAGATGCGAAAGTTCTACATCAAGATTCTCATTGGTGACCGTGTACGTGTCGCACTCAGTCCCTACGATCTCACGCGGGGACGTATTACCTTTCGGTACAAATAACGTGCTGTGGTTTACCTTATTGTCATCGTGCTCGCAGTGCTTGCCCTGTACGGCAGCTACCGCATGCTCGGCAAGGACCCACTGACAGATCGTGACTTCGCGACCTGGTACATTGCACTGATTCCGGAGCTATCTTCGATGACAGTTCTCCTTGAGACAACAGGCCACTCTACCCCTCCCGATCGCCCGACTGTGCAGAAGCAAATGAAACGGGTTCGCTCCCTCATTGCCCATCTCGAGGATTTCGAATTCGATGCCACTTCTCCAGGAGAACTCATCGAGGTGCAGGAACACCTTCACCGTGCACTTGATTCCCTTGAACAGGGCCTCCACAGTGTCTCCAGCCCTTTCTTCAATGAGGGTAGTTCACGATCTCAGCTCGTTCTGTCTCTCTGTGAAGAGGCACGACATGAACTGGAGATTATCAAGAATCAGTCTGCAGTTCCTCCCCACACTGGAGAAGCCATCCCCAATCCGGAGTCCATTGCATGAGTCATTTCATCAATACCTTCGTTTCCCACTACGGTCTGCTTGCTATCTTCGTCATCATGACTGCAGAAAGCTGCGGCATTCCATTCCCATCTGAAGTGACAATGCCACTTGCTGGTGCACTTGCCTTTGGACACCATCTCTCTCTTGTCCTTGCCATTACCAGTGGTGTACTCGGGAACATATTTGGCGGAGTGATTGCGTACTGGCTTGCAGCCCAGTTTGGTACATCAATTCTCTTGGGGCCAGGCCGTTATGTTGGCATCTCGAAACATCATCTTGAACTTGCAGATACCTGGTTCCAGAAGCATGGTGGAAGTTCTGTTTTTGTCGGACGACTTCTCCCCGTTCTCAGAACGTACATCTCATTTCCTGCTGGCCTTGCCCGAATGCAGTTTGGTGGTTTTCTCGTTGCTTCCCTCATTGGCTGTGCGATCTGGGATATTGTGCTTGCTCTTGGAGGTTTTCTCCTCGGAAGTGCATACTCGCACATTGCACGTTCCTTTACTCTTGCAACAGTCCTCTGTGCTCTCATTCTTGTTGGCCTTGCTGCCCTCTGGTTTATCCGGGGTCGCATGCCATCCCATGAGGTGAAATAACTGATGCCCCAACGAAACGTCGCATCCGCGATTGGCATTACAACGCTATTCCTCATGGCCTGCATCTCTGCCCTCATCATGCGACCAGGTGCAGCCCCCCTCCCACAGACAACGGGAACACCGGGAAACGCACCCTTGCTCTCATCCTTCATCACGAGACTCTCAACTCTCGCCACGCCTTCCTCGTTTCAGGCAACATACAGGGTAACGCCAGTACCAGCTGCTCCCTCACGAACTGTCATCGTCACCGTGTCCGGGGATACCCAGTCAGTCATTCTTGCTACAGGTACACTTGATCCCCTTTGGCATGGTGCCCCAGGAAGCACTGCGTACGGAATTTATGCGACACCATCAGGTATGGTGCTGTGCTCACTTGAGGGAACCTCTCGAACCTGCACTACAGCCCCACGCTTCTCTCCCCTCATCATGAATGTCCCTTCCCAGCCAGTCACGCAAAAGGCTCTCACCACTCTTGCAACATACTGGAATCCAACCACACTACGACTCGAGCTCGAACACGACTATTCCCTTCCATCGAGCACAGATCCCCTCGACATCACGACTGACTCGAGCCAGACAGGGTCTCTCTACGCAGACTGCATCCACATCCATGCTGCTGCAGTGTATTCCACACATACGATGACAACCTGCCTGAGTGCATTCGGACTACCGACCATATATTCCCTTCCGAATGCCACGCTTGTACTCACAAACTTCCAGCCAACAGCACCGACAATCTGGCTTGCTCCGCCCGTATCCTAGGTGAGGCTGCAGCCATCAACCTCGTCGTGAGCTGCCACTTCTCGTCCGACAGTACGAATGGCATTCGACGCGAGAGGAAATGAACTGTCCGCAGCAACAAATGCAAGCATCACTGCTCCCGGACATTCCCGGAGCTCCTGTCGTACAGTGAGCAGCTCACGACTGAACGCATCCACTGTCCTCGAATACCACGAGGGAAGTGTCTTTCCTGCTTCACGTACGGTAACGGCCATATCAAGTACTGCATACGAGGCAAGGATCATGGCAGGTACATTCCCTGGACCTCCCTTGCGGCAGGCATCGGCAAGAGGTACCGGTTGCATGAGGGAAGCGCCGTTCTTCTGCTCTTCGTGATACCATTTCGGCTCAAGAATGTCCTCGGAGCTTCCGTCCTTGGCATGTACACGGACAGTGTGCCCAAGCCAAAGAGCATCCCCCCCAGAGAGTGCAATGCGCACATGCGTTGAACCAGCAGTCAGCATCATAGACTTCCTCACTCAGTAGGCGTGCCAGTACCCCAAGTATGCCTGAGGGGAATACCACCTGCTGTGTCGTTATACGACTGTTGCAGTTCCGCGCCGGAACTAGCTCATGTCTCCCCAGGAGAGATTCGACTCTGTCTCCTGCTCTTCCCCATCCTGCCGCTGACGATACCTATCCTCGACCATCTTCATTGCAACACTTCTCGGAAGGCCGAGTTTGACAAGGCCCTTAACTTCATCAGCCATCACCTTGTCGCGTGCAGTATCGATAGCTACAAGCACATCATCAACGGAATAAGTTCCCGTACGTTTTGCCATATCGACATCGTACCACCTTGTACGCTACTTCACTCCTGCCTCACAGCAGTGCATGATATGTGCATCCACAACGTTTTCAGCTGGGTCATCCCCGTTCGGATCAATACATGACACGAACTCGTTCCATATCACTTCGACGATCCCTGCAGATTGGGATAGCCGTGCTCGTTCCCATTGTGCTTACTACCCTTTTCCATTTCACTGGGTACCCGGGAAGCAACAACTACCTGTATCCCTACCTTGGAATTGTTGCCATCATCGGCATCATTGGAGGTGCGCTTCCTGCCTTCATTGCAGCAGGAACAAGTTTTCTTCTTGTCGACTACACATTCGTTCCACCCGTAGGTACATTCACTATCGCTGACAAGACAGATCTTCTCAACCTCCTGATATTCCTTGCTACTGCAGGTATCATCGGCTTCCAGTCATCACGGCAGCTCCGGGCACAACACCATGCAGAAACACTCGCAGCTAATCTTTCACACGCAAATGCACACCTCGAACAGCTCAATCATGAGCAAGCAGAAGCTGCTGCAATTGCTGTGGACCTTGCACAAACCCAGCACCAGGTTGAAGTGCTTCAGCGGACTGACCAGCTCCGAAGGGAACTCATAGCAAATGTTTCCCATGAACTACGCACTCCTCTCACGAATCTTCTCATGGCAACAACATCACTCCTTGACAATCCACACCTCCAGGAATCCACGAGATCAACCCTTCGAATGATTGAAGGGGAGGAGCATCGACTCGCACGACTGGTTGGGGACATGCTCGATCTTGCTCGCCTGGAGGCTGGAGCTCTTGATCTTTCCCTTTCGGAATTTTCCCTTGGGGATGCAATTACGACAGCCCAAGAGCGTTTCCAGCGTCTCCATCCAGATCGGCACATTAACGTACAGGCAACGGAGGAACAGCTTGATGTGCTTGCCGATTGGGATCGTGTTGGACAAATTCTCGACAACATGCTCTCAAATGCTGAAAAATTTGCACCGCAAGGGACACCAATCACACTGACAGTTCAGTCAGGTGCACGGGGATTTGCTGTTGTCCATATCATCGACGAAGGGCCTGGTGTTCCGGAAGAAATACGTGGGTCGGTTTTTGAACGGTTCATCACAAATGGACACGGTGACAATACACATGGAGGAGTTGGACTTGGCCTTGCCATCGTAAAGGGATTGACTGAAGCCCAGGGAGGACATGCATGGATTGAGGAAGGTGAAAAAAGCGACTTCGGTTTCTCCCTTCCGCTTGCATCGCACGCTGGGCTTCCCAGTATTGAAGTGTAGTCTCCATCGTGATCCCCAAGGCTTCACCTACGCACGACCAAGAATATGAACATCCACTTCGGAAAGCGTATCAATAATCTCCATAAGAACCTTTACGGAAAACTCCTTCGTTCGTTGAAGTATGAGTTCCGTAATATGAAACTTTCTCGTGTAAGACACAATGCTCTCTACATAATGGGATGACTTTACTGTGACAAAGTCCCCACCAAGCTGGTACGTCAGTGTACCGTAGCTGCCAAGGAATTCCTTCTCCTTCTCAGTAAGTGATGTACGGTGAAGAGAGAGAACAGTGAGGGCATCCCCCCTGACCTCTGCAGTCCGGGCCGAACGCTTGATGAGCTCCTCTTGTCCAGGTACTGGGGGAATAACAAGAACCATTCGTGGGGATGTTTCCCAGGCTGATGTGATGGACACATGTTCCATGTATTGGAGAAGCTTCCTGTCACTGCTTGCGGACATCATGCGGAAAGCAGATTCCCGAAGAAATGCAAGTACGTCAGTCCGGTACAAACCCTGAAGGGAACTGGAAATCTCCTTGGGCGGTCGAATACATCCTCGTCGTAGCCGGTCTTGGACCTCCTCTGGTGTCAGGTCTATTAGTTCACACTCGTCAAAAAGGTCCATCCAGGATTCTGGGATCGTCGGGTACTCCGGAAGATCTGGCAAGATCTCTCGGAGTGCGCGGTCAATTCCGGTAAACCGGGGAAGATGGACTGTCCCTAGTACTGTGATGCCTTCACTCATCAGGCGCCGTATTCCCTGGAGCATGGGAGTTCCATCTGAGTCCACTCCCGTGATGTCATCGACAAAGCACACATACGGATTGCGTGCAAGTATCGCCTCAATGTTTGGCCGGTGCTCCCTGCGTTCTGGAAGATCGTGAGGAAGGCACGATACACCTGCAGGAGGCACGTGGTTATTTGGAAGGGAAGCTATCACCACATCTGTCCCGCGCTTCGCCCGACGCATGGCCTCCCCCAGTGCAGCTGTAGTTGTTCCAACTCCTGGCACATATCCCAGATACACCCTGAGGGCACCACGCCGCTGAAGCAGGTTCATCTGGTAGAGCATCGTTTCGCCAAGACGCTCCTGGGGAAGGGCAGGACGCCGCTGTATTGGATGCCGTGAAATGACATGAAGGTCAACATCAGTGAGACCCTCAACACAATGCTTTACATGACGCTGCTTCCATGGAAGCCTGCGTTGATGCCGGGATTCACCAAGAAGGAGATGCTGCACATTCGTCTCATGAATGACATCCCTGATTGTCGGAACAAGTTCTCCACGACGTTCATACACAGTACATCCCAATTCATGTGCAATATGATGCCATTCTCTCCCCTCGTCTTCCCGCTCTGGCTGCTTCGGTTCCACTACATGAAGAACCGTGCAGGAGCCCCTGTATCTTCGTGCAAGCCTCGAACCCCGCCGTATGAGTGCAGTGCTTCCCTCATTCCCCGACACAGCAACGAGAACATGTTCCGGAGGCTGTTCAACAATGGCTCTTGTAAGACTGTCTGCAATGCGACGCAGTCCAATCTCTCTCAGTGCAGCAAGATTTCCATGACGAAAAAAATTCTCAAGTGCAGCATCAGTCCTGTCCAGGGCATAGATATTGCCGTGCATCATGCGTTTCCGGAGGGCCTCAGGAGTTATGTCGATGTACCGTACTTCATCAGCTGTGTCAACAATCCTGTCCGGAAGGGTTTCGCGAATAACAACACCGGTTATCCGTTCAACAACATCCTTTACTGACTCAAGATGCTGGATGTTGAGAGTCGTAATAACGTCAATGCCTGCGGAAAGAATTTCCTCGACATCCTCATATCTTTTTTCATGACGCATTCCGGGAACATTTGTATGTGCAAGCTCATCAACGAGTACCACATCAGGTGCTCTCTCGAGAATCGCATCGAGATTCATGTCCTCTACTGTTTTCCCCTTGTAGTGAACCTTGAGTCGGGGTATAAGTTCAAGGTTCCCAGCCTGCTCAGCAGTGCGCATTCTGCCATGAGTCTCAAGCAGGCCGATGACCACATCTTCACCACGGCTTCTTCTGTCCCGTCCATCCTGAAGCATGGCATACGTCTTCCCTGCTCCTGGCATGGCACCAAGATAGATTTTCAGGGATCCCCGGCGGGACACTTTTCCCTCAGCTGCGGGTGGGATATCGTTTGTCGAGGGCAATGTTCAGCTCCAGTACATTCACATATGGCTCCCCAAACACTCCCAGGTACCGTCCCGTTACATGGTCAAGCACGAATTTTCGTAGTACTCCTGTGGGGATATTCCTTACCTTAGCAACGCGATCCACCTGTGCTAGAGCCCCTGCAACCGAAATTCCTGGATCCAGTCCGGAGAAATCAGCAGTGACCAGGTCCACGGGAACAGGCCCTGTATAGCCAGGATTTGCTCGCCTGAATGCTTCAACCCGGGATTGGACAAGATGAAGCAACGCAGGATTTGATGGACCGAAGTTTCCCGACCCACTGTTCGCAGCATCATATGGCTCGGGAGCCGTACCCTGCACATTCAACGTCTCGGAAGGTCTGCCCCAGAAATATTTGGGAGCAGTAAATTCCTCCCCCAGAAGGGAAGATCCCACAATACTCCCCTGAT
Source organism: Candidatus Dormibacteria bacterium (assembly GCA_049964715.1). Lineage (GTDB taxonomy): Bacteria > Chloroflexota > Dormibacteria > Aeolococcales > Aeolococcaceae > JAJZLL01. The sequence goes on along the minus strand of JBMFXB010000032.1, from coordinate 3,085 downwards.
AGTGGATGAGAGACCCGTTTGCCTGCTTCGCAAAAAAGATCTGCCCGACACCTGTCACGACAAGTGGATAAATAATGCCGAGAAGTACAGCAAAAACGACAACAAGGCGAATGCCAATGAACAGTGACTGAGATGATGTTCTCACGGGAATCTCCCTACGTCAAATGCAGTGTATTCACTGCAATGTCAATGAGCTTGATACCAATGAATGGCACAAGAATGCCTCCGAGCCCATATATGACAAGGTTCCGCCTCAGAAGTGTTGCAGCTCCGAGAGGCCGATACTTCACACCCTTGAGGGCAAGCGGTATGAGCACGATGATGATGAGTGCATTGAAAATGACTGCTGAAAGAATGGCACTCTGTGGCGAGGCGAGTCGCATGATGTTGAGAGCATCAAGTGCAGGCAGGCTCGATGCAAACATGGCTGGAATGACTGCGAAATACTTCGCAACATCATTCGCAATACTGAAGGTAGTGAGTGCTCCACGGGTCATGAGCATCTGCTTTCCCGTTTCGACAATCTCAATAAGTTTCGTCGGATTGCTGTCGAGGTCAACCAGGTTTCCTGCTTCCTTTGCAGCCTGCGTACCACTGTTCATGGCAACTCCAACATCCGCCTGGGCAAGGGCTGGTGCATCATTTGTTCCATCCCCAGTCATGGCAACAAGCTTTCCCTCGGACTGTTCCTTCCGTATGAGCTCAAGCTTGTTCTCTGGGGTTGCCTCTGCAAGAAAGTCATCCACGCCTGCCTCACGGGCAATGGCCTGTGCTGTAAGCGGATTATCCCCGGTAATCATGATTGTTCGGATGCCCATGGCACGAAGTGCAGCGAACCTCTCCTGTATTCCGGGCTTCACAATGTCCTTGAGGTGTACTGCCCCAAGAAGCTTCCCAGACTCACCAACAAGGAGTGGAGTTCCTCCCGACTTTGCAATATTCTCAACCTGCTCCTGAAATGCTTTTGACATGGAAGTTCCGTCATTGGTTGCAACCCATGTCGTGATGGAATCTATTGCACCTTTTCGAATGCTTCTTCCATCGATATCCACTCCACTCATGCGGGTCGTCGCAGAAAAGGGAATGATGTCTATTCCTTCCTTCGGTCTCTCCACGACCCCAAACCTCTTTGCCAACGTCACAATCGATCGACCCTCAGGTGTGTCATCAGCAAGACTCGCAAGATATGCAGCCTCTATAAGGGAGGAAGACTCGACACCATCAACGGGAATGAATTCTGCAGCCTGACGGTTCCCAAGGGTAATTGTCCCCGTTTTATCAAGAAGCAACGCATCGATATCGCCAGCAGCTTCCACTGCACGGCCAGACATTGCCAGAACATTTTTTTGTAGAAGGCGATCGATTCCAGCAATGCCAATTGCTGACAGGAGTGCTCCTATTGTTGTGGGAATCAGGCATACAAGCAATGCAATGAGAACTGTCACCGATACAGAAGCATGGGCGAAATGGGCAAACGGCTCGAGCGTGATAATGACGATGAGAAATATGATGGTGAGCGCTGAGAGGAGAATATTCAGTGCAATCTCATTAGGCGTCTTCTGACGGGATGCTGACTCGACAAGTCCAATCATCTTGTCGAGAAAGGTTTCTCCAGGATTCTGGGTGATTTCGATGATTATGCGATCAGACAAGACTTTCGTTCCACCAGTGACTGCTGACCTGTCTCCACCGGCTTCCCGGATAACAGGAGCAGACTCTCCAGTGATGGCAGATTCATCAACCGAGGCTATTCCTTCAACTATTGTTCCATCGCTTGGAATAACATCACCGGCCTCGCATATGACAATATCTCCCTTGCGTAGTTCCTGTGCCGGAACAGGTTCCTCGGTACCGTTGCTGTCCTTCCTTCGGGCGATCGTGTCACTCCTTGTCTTCCGAAGTGCCTGGGACTGTGCCTTGCCTCTTCCCTCGGCTACAGCCTCGGCAAAGTTTGCAAAGAGGATGGTGATCCAGAGCCATATTGCAATCTGCAGTGTGAATTTGGCAGTAGCTGCATTCATGTGTCCCAGACCTGCGAAATACGTCCAGGAAACCATGACTGCTCCAACCTCAACAACGAACATGACGGGGTTCCGCATTTGCCATCGGGGATCGAGCTTGACAAATGCCTGGCCAAGAGCAGGTCGAAGGATCTTCCAGTCCCAGAGATTGCTTTGGGCTTTTCTCCGTGATGTCCTGTCCCACGATACCGGTGAATGGGTGGATGACATTACTTGTTCTCCTCCTATCCGATATGTCCGCTCATGATCTGGAAATGCTCAACTATTGGTCCAAGAGCCAACGCAGGAAGGAAGGTCAGTGCACCGACAATGATTATCACTCCGACAAGAAGTGCTGCAAACATTCCCGAGTCCGTTGGAAACGTTCCTGCGCTCTCCGGTACTGCACGTTTCTCCACAAGTGATCCTGCAATGGCAAGCACTGGAACAACAAAAAGTACCCGCCCAATCCACATTGCCCATGCAAGCGTGATGTTGTAGTACATCGTATTTCCTGATAATCCTGCAAAGGCACTGCCATTGTTGCCAGTAGCTGAGCTGAAGGCATACAGGATCTCGGAAAACCCATGCGGACCTGGATTAGTCGGGCCTGCAAGTCCGCCCTTCGTAAGAACAGAGATGGCAGTGAAGCCGAGAATGGAAAGAGGAAGCACAAGGATTGCAAGTGCTGCGAGCTTCATCTCCCGGGACTCAATTTTCTTTCCAAGGTATTCGGGGGTACGACCGACCATGAGGCCAGCAATGAATACGGCAATAATCGAAAAGACCAGGATGCTGTACAGCCCGGAACCAACACCACCAGGAGTTACTTCCCCCAACTGCATGCCTACAAGAAGCACGAGACCTGAAAGAGGCATGTAACTGTCATGTGCACTATCAACTGCACCCGTACTGGTCATGGTCGTTGCAACAGCGTACATGCTTGACTGGATAGGTCCGAACTGCACGGACTTTCCCTCCATGTTTCCTCCGGACTGTTGCGAGGTAGCGTGCTGGTTGACACCATACTGTACTATAGACATCACATACTGAGATGCTCCAGAAAGGGGTATTAATTTGCAGGA
>JBMFXB010000031.1:0-20264 GCA_049964715.1 Candidatus Dormibacteria bacterium | reverse complement strand
GGTTGTGTGCAGAATTGTGTGCAAAAGCTCTCCAAAAGAGAAAGGGCCATTCTTGGCGATCGCCGATGGAGGGCTCGGCTACTGGACTGCACTTGGCGAAGCGTACCCGGAGACGCACTGCCAGCGGTGCTGGAACCATCTCGCATCCTCAACATGATCGACGCGTAGCCGAGGCGGCTGCAGTAGGACGCGCACAAAGAATTCCGATACGTCTACTCCGCACAGACACCCGAAGAATGTGAGAAGCAGCGCGACGAATACTGCGGCAGGCTTCAGATCCGAGGCCAAGAGAAGGCAGCCTCATGCCTGGAGCGGGACTGGGAGGACTTCGTGACGTTCTATGACTTTCCCCAGGAGCACTTGGTTCACCTTCGCACGAGCAATGCGATCGAATCCATTTTCGCCGGCGTCCGCAACCGCACCAACGTGGCCAAGCGCATGCCAAAGCAGGAGACAGCCCACTTTCTCGTCTGGAAGGTTATCATGCGGCTCTCGCTCAATTGGTGGGAATCAACGCCCCAATCAAATCCTGTTCCTGCTCGCCGGACACACGTTTACGAAGGACAAGCTCAACATTCCCAATCCGCTGCCACAGAAGGAGGTATTTGCCGCCTGACCGTCATATTTTTCATGCTTGGATGGAATTTACACAAGTCTTGACAAAAGCTCAACGCATACTTCCTTCTCCAAGATAAGGAAAGAGCGGTAAATACCGCTCCTTCCTAGCCATTCCGCTTGAGAAGTCCCAGACGCTTCGCACGCTGTTCTGCTCGCTGGAAGAGTACAATCCCGAGTACGATGAGGACGATTCCCATCAGAAGGAGATGCCAGAGTGTTGTCCCCAGAGCACTGATTGATGCACCGTTGAGAAGCGCATCCCTCATCCCTGACAGGGTGCCCGTGAGTGGAGAGAGTATCCCCACATCCTGAAGAACCCTTGGAAGCACTGAAATCGGATAGTACACACCTGAGACAAGCAGTAGGACTCCCTGAATGGCAACCGTCATCTGTTCACCCTTCTCGGGTGAGAGAAGGGGCAGTATTGCACTGAGAATGCCAAGTCCAATGAGTGGCAGTGTTGACACAAGAATGATTGCTCCTGCACTCGCAATATTCGCATGTGTGAGGTTGAGATGGAAAGCGAACGTAACCACGACAAGAACTATCACTGTACGTACCAGACCGTACACCACACCAAACGAACAGACTCCCAGAAGGTGAGTAATTCTTCGAATAGGTGCCATGAACGTATATTCAATTGTTCCTTCCCAACGCTCCCACGTAACTGCGGATGCAATCTCAAAGAAGACAAGTGAAAGATAGCCCCAGAGCACAGCACCCACTAGCAGGTACAGCTGGGTCCGTTCAAGGCTTGCCCGTGCTTGTGTAGTGTGAGCAGTGCCAAGTCCGGATGCAAGATACCCGATGCTCAGCACGCTCACGATGTTGTACACAAGCCACACCACTTCCCAGAGCCAATATCTCTTATACAGGTTGATCTGCCGTTCGAAGAACCCAATAAACGCAGTCCACTCGTGACGGAGTGAGTTTTGATGATGAATCATGATGTTTCCCCTCCCGACTCCTCGTCTTCCAGGAAGGATCGTCCTGTCATGGCAAGGAAAAGTTGTTCCATTGTGCTTTGTGGTGAAATACCGTTTTCGGCCCTGAGCTGGTCCGACGTACCATCACCGATGAGTTTTCCGTGGTCCAGAACCACGATGCGACTGCACAACGCTTCTGCTTCAGCAAGATCGTGGGTACACAGCACAATCGTGAGATCTGTTTCCTCGTGGAGCTCCTGGACGACATCCTGCACCTCATGCTTTGACCTCGGATCGAGTCCTGTCGTTGGTTCATCCAACAGGAGAATTGCTGGTTTGCTCAGGAGACTCCTGACAATTGCAACCTTCTGCTGCTGACCCCTTGAGAGACCGTTCATTGGCCTGTGCACTGCATGCCCGGGAAGTCCAAGCCGTTGGAGAAGTGTGGTTGCCCGTTCCTCAATCTGCTTTCCTGTCTGTCCGTAGAGCCGTCCTGCATACACAAGGTTCTCCCAGGGACTCATCTGCTTGAAGAACGATGCCTCAACTGACACGCGATTGATGTACGTTCGCACAAGCTTTGCTTCCCGCACGACATCATGACCGAAAACAAAGACATTCCCTGCATCTGGCGTAGTGAGCGTTGCAAGGATACGAACGAGAGTGGACTTGCCACTACCGTTTACGCCCACAATCGCAACACTTTCATGTTGTGCAATACGTAGCGACACATCAGCAAGTGCTGGTGGCAGCTGTTTTCCTGAGCGGCGTTTTCTCCATGATTGGGAATATGACTTTGAGACTGACTCGACGTGAATTGCAGTGTGTGTGGAACCATATAGTGAAGAACGGAACATGACGACTACCTACTAAAAAACTCTCGCACCAAACGTGGTGCATGACAGATCGCGCAGAACGCGATGTGGAGTGTGGCGGTTGCTGCCGTGAGCACCGCCTTCGTCGTCAGGCGATCAGTCGCCTACCGTTCCAGGAAGTGCACGGACAGTGCGCCTACTCCTACTACTGCATTTCTGCAGCGAAGAAATACCAGCACTGTAGACATTGTGCAAATCTCCTACAAACTAAATGATGTGAAAAATATGATACCATCACATGAATTATGCTGTCAAACTACGCTCAATATTCTCCCTGTCCCACCATCCCTTTCATTGCTTCTGTTACGGTACGTTCCTCGTGAACTCATCAGATGCAAATGGATGATCATGAACCGTCCAGCCTTGTCTGCAATACAGCCATGAAACAACTTCTCTTGTATGCATCATTCACAAGTACGATGTATTTTTGGAATGGAAAACAGTGGTTGAATGACCAACCCCACCTCTCCATGAATCTTCTCGATGCAGCCATTTCACCATCTGTATCCCAGGTGGCATAAGGCCCATGTTCACTCCCCGTTCCACAACCCTTTTTGCGCACAACCCTCAGTCCAGACAGAATATGATTTAGATAGCAGTGCTCTTGTTCTCTTCGGTGGAGCACGGAGCTTGACAGCAGACAGCAATGATACGTAGGAGCTCGTGGCTTCACACTGAGTACCCATATGCCAACTGATCACAATTTTTCGTCACATGCCACTTCAAGATCCTCCGAATCTTCGCTTACACCTGCACCAAAAAAAAGACTGCGCACCGGCATCAAGCACCCTGTGTCTCAGGCTGCATATGCGTACAGGGCACTGGACAGGGGCCAGTTCGGTGTGGTCGGTATACCCGTACGTGATACGGAGACAGTCCTGTATGTACGGACACGAGTACTTGGTCCGTGGCCTTCGGAAGAGAATCTTGCCATGCTCCGCTCTGCTCTCAATGATGTCCTTGCCTTTGGGGGTACAACTTCCACCACGAAGGAACAGGCCGCGCAGGAACGACTTCTCGAGCCAGCCCTGAGACAGTGGCAAAGCATCATAAATTCTGCCGCAGTCCAGGCAGATGCAACCCGAGGTCATCAGATCAAGTTTGCACATGGCATGACTGCTGCTTCTCGCACCTGGTTCGAGCCAGCAGAAAGCGTTCCCCTGTCAGTGGTTCATGCATTTCGCATGGCAACAGATGTTCTCCACGACCTTCTCATTCGTGCAGGCTCCCTCACTGCCAGCGACAGGGAACATGCACAAGCACTTCTCAGGACATTGGCACCTGATGGGGCTCCACGAAGGGATGGTATTGCATAGCTTTATTTTCAGAGCACTGCAGGCCAGCATTCATCAGTGCTACATCCCTCACGCTCGATGGGCCAGTTTATCCTGATACATTGCACTGTCAGCACGATCTATAGCACGCGCAATCTTCTCGTTTGGATGAAGTTCCGAAAGACCTACAGAGACAGCATAGGGAATATGCTTTCCCCGTCTTGCCAGTTCTTTGCGCATCGATTTGAGTTTCCACTGGATGCGTTCTGTATCTGAACTGGGCACTGCACACACAAACTCATCCCCTCCCCATCGAACGATTGCAGCCTTTCCAGTAAGATATCCACGAAGTAACTGCCCAACAGTTCGCAGGTATCGATCACCTGCAGAGTGCTTCATCGTATCGTTCACTGCCTTGAGCCTGTCGCAGTCAAGAAAGATAATTGTCACCCCACATCCATCCTCTCGTGCCTGCTCGACAAGTCGCCCAATATGCCTCATGCCTGCTTGCCGTGTGTATACCTTGGTAAGCGGATCGAGCTCATATGTCCGAACAAGCCTTCTGAGCTCTTTCACTTCTGCACGAAGTGCCTGGTACCTCTCGCGAAGGGACTGCAGCTTCCGCTTCAGACTCCGCACCACGGATAGTTCCCGGCGAGGCAGCAACGTATCCTTTGACGATGTACCAGGGATGGATGTCCGTCCTGCAAGTCCTTCAAGCTCCATCGCTGTCCCTCCTGTGAGCACCGGAAAGTGTTCACCAGCGTAAAAGGGAATCCCGGACATCGGACGGACATTGTCCGTGCTTGATCATGCCCCCATCTCCCACATCTCAAGTGGCTGAACGCCGTTTCGTCGACGATTATCCAACCGGCTCATTGACTTTCCGGCAGATGTATTGAGAAGGATACGTGGCTGCTTTCGACGAACATCTTCCACTTCCTCTCGTGTGGCGAGAAGAGCAACATGAGGAATTCGTCTCAATATCTCCGCCTCTGCTGCACTTGACGGGGAAGGAAACGGTTCACGGCCGAATCGATGCTTCACTGCAAGTGCAGCAGACACTGTCCACGCCTGTTCACCTTCGGGAACATTTGTTCCTGCAAATACCCGGGTCCCCACACGTTCGTTGAAATTAACAGGTTCTTCTGTCCGTTCAACCTCGTAGGCAACTACGCCTGCAGCATCAACGTAGAACAGTTCCATTGCATGCCCAGCGATGTTGATGGCATTGAGAAGTCGGATTTCCACTGCTCGAGCCAGTGCTGGATATCCCTGGTGCCGGAGTCCACAAGCGATGTCATATGTCTCCTTGGGCCAAACCGCACAACTTCCGTGGTAGTCATAGTATCGCTTCAGCGAAGCGTACCGAAGCGCCCTGCAACGAATGCCTGCATCAGTAAGAAACTCTTCGCCAACAATCCTCTTTGCTACTGGATGCACGTACTTTCTCCTGAGCCGGAGCGGGAGTCGGTCAAAAAGACGTGAACGCAAGATCACACCAGCATTCGATGTCATTGTTCGAACGAGCCTTGGTACACCAAAGGGATCCCTGTCAATGGCTTGGGCAAAGTACCGATACTCGGGTATCCAGAACCATTCGAGCACATGGTTCCGGAGCATCTCAGCCCGGGCAATCCACTGTGCAGCCCGGAGATCATCATTCCCAACGAGTTCTGCTCCACCAACCAGGGCATCGTAAACCAGTCCTTGTACTTCGATCGAGGCAAGCGGAGCGCGGTCATTGGAGAGTGTTCCATCTTCATGGAGATACGCAGACATGGAATCTTTCCACCCCTGATTTGCAATGCCGTGAGGATTGCGCCTGTCAAACTCAACGAGTCCCAAAGATGATTCATCCAGCTTTCTCTCTATCCAGACCATTGCCCGTTCAACTGCCTCACGGACAGTCACATACTCGCCTACATCTGTAGCAATGACATCTTCAAGAACATCTCGTCCCCACGTCGCACTGTATGCAACTACGAGCCGGACGAAGAGTGGTGTGGCATCAACAGAACCGTAATAGACAAGTTTCCTGCCAACTCCACCCCAATGTGACCACATTTCGCGAAAACGGGAATCCTCCTGTGCGGAATGGAGTGGATCCTGCGGAAGAATACGGCACTCATGGTGAATCTTGCCAAACTCTTCTTCTGTCGATCCATCTCCGCGTTCAGCAGTACGTGCCCCTTGATACCTCACGAGATCATGGATAATGCGACGAGGCAGAACTTTGTCAAATGGGACGAGATCCTCTGCAACCTCTGCCGAATCACGGCCAAAGAACGCATCCCCAAACAATTCACCACTGCTTGCTGCAATTCCCCCAGGAGCTGGATATCCGAGAGTCTGCAAGAGGTGCTGAAGAGGAGGAAACGGCGTGCTGGGACGATCTTTCATCAGTTGACCTTTTGGGCATATTGCCACACCGGCAATTGTACCCCCTAGTAGAAAAAATAGGTGTCACTTGAACGGGTTGTTGCATTGTGTAACAAACCCTCTTTCACTGCCATCCTTCGTGCTTTACACTGAATATGCCGACACAATGTCCTCATTCACACAATTTGTCCGTCAGCTGTCCGAGGGCCATGTGTAAGGTGAAAAGTGTCCGGGAAGATGGGCAATCCCTTCCGGAGCAAGGAGTAGCCATGACACAACGCCATATTGCTGTAATCGCACCCCCGTGGTATCCCGTTCCGCCTAAGGGATATGGGGGAATTGAGCTTGTGGTGTATCTCCTTGTTACTGCACTGCGAAAACAGGGTGTTCGTGTCACTCTCATCGGTTCAGAGGGATCCCTTCCAGGCACCATTGCACTGGCACCTTCAGAATGGAGTGCAGATCTTGGGGGCCAAAATGGCATCTCCCGTGAGGTGTCCTATGTCTCCCGTGTGCTTCGAACCCTCAGGAGTATACCTGACGTCGATGTCATACACGATCATGCAGGCTGGACAAGCATGCTCGCATGCAGCGTTGCAAATATTGCTCCAGTGATCCATACCGTTCATGGCCCGCTCTATGAGCCCCAGCGCACTGTTTACCATGACATCGACCCGAATGGATCTGTTGGTCTTGCAGCCATCAGTGGTGCTCAACGTGCCTCTGACCCAACACTGAACTGGGTGGGCACTGTGCACAATGCAGTAGATCTTGATGCACTTTGGGTTGGCGATCGCAGTGCAAAAGAACCATACCTCTTGTGTCTTGCCCGCATAACCCCTGACAAAGGCCAGCATCATGCAATTGAAGTTGCCAAGCGCACAGGGTACCGACTCGTCCTTGCAGGAAAGGTTGGAGAACTGAAAACAGAGCATGAGTACTTTGAAGAGCAGGTCAAGCCGCATATCGACAATGACCGTATAATTTACTATCCGAACATTGCAGGTCAGCAGAAAGCGGACATTATCGCACGTGCAACAGCACTGCTCGCTCCCATTTGCTGGCCTGAACCATTTGGACTTTCCATGGTCGAGGCAATGGTGAGTGGCACACCCACAATTGCCTTCGCACAGGGGGCAGCTCCTGAACTCATTACCAATGGCCTCACTGGTGCCACTGTTGACACTGTTGATGAGATGGTCGATGTCATTGAGCACATCAATGATTTCGATCCCAAGTCATGTTCAGATGCAGCTCGGGCAGAGTTCAGCCCCATGACCATGGCAGAGCGATACCGCGAGCTTTACGAAATCACATATCACAGTACGATGAGAAGTGTGCCAACTGCTGACAAGCCTCTCTCAGCAACTCGTGTCACAGGACATGCAGCCTCCCAGGTTGCCCAAGATCACCATGCACCTACTTCGAACGTTGAACAGGAACCAGCAGAGCCAGTCGCCTAGTGACTAGCGGTCATCAAACCTGGGTATGACAGACACGACGATGACGGTTGCATTGTCATCACCTCGCTCTCCAGCCTCAGTGACAATACGCTCTGCTGCCTCCTTTACATTGGCAGCAGTGTGAACATGCTCTACAAGCTCAAAATCCTCAAGTGCATTCCAGACACCATCAGTACACAGAAGGAGTGTTGTCGGGTGCGATATATGAATCGTTGTTGTATCAACATGCACCTTCTCCTCAAGCCCAACTGCCCGGGTCAGCACGAAACGTGAGCGATCGTTTCCAGGCACTGAAGACGCCAGCATTCTCCCATGGTTTCCCCCCATTTCTGCAAGGGAGTGGTCCTTCGAGAGCTGGACAATCATTTTTCGATCCCGAATTTCGTATGCCCGAGAATCCCCAACATGAGCAATCGTCACTGTAATAAGCGACTGCTCCACCCAAAGGAGCGCAGCAGTAAGTGTGGTCCCCATACCTGCAAGCCGTGTATCAAGTAGTGCACGAGCACGTATAAGACTGTTCGATTCTTCAATTACTGGTACAAGATTCGTTCGGGAGACAGGCATGGCAACACGAAGTGATTCCGTTGCAAGTTCTGCTGCTACATCCCCTCCCGGTAGACCTCCCATGCCATCTGCAACTGCAAATAGTGGTGGTTTGAGAAGATACCTGTCCTCATTTTTACGTCGGACATGTCCCTGGTTAGTGGCTGCACAGCTCTGCACACGGACATGTGCCTTGGCTGCACTCGCAGTGTATGTTGCTACTTCCGATGTGGTAGATGATTTCGCGCCTCTCATGTCGTTTCATGATATCCCACAACGGATGCAAGGACATCACGAAATCGTTACAGTCTCTTGTGCACTCAACGACAACTCAGGATGGTTCAGACGCCAGTCCTTCCGAGGATCTCCAAGGTATGCGCTAGCTTCGATCTCTCCTCTCGCTCAAGCACTCGTTCACCCTCAAGAAGGTGCACGATATTTTCCTCGATGAGAGCATCCTCGCCTTTCATCTCTACCTCAAGTTCCACAAAACGAGTACGCTTCCGTGCTGGCACAGTTACCTCATCCAATACAAGTTCAGCCACCTCAACCCCATTACCTTTCCTGAGATGAAATACCTCTCGTACTGTTTCCATCTCTGCAACTGTCTCTACCGGTCCTGCAATGCCTTGCTTTGCAAGTCGCTCCATTATGGATGCAGGTACTTCATCTCTACCACCAGGAAAGTACAGCTCTTTCCGTACTACAAATGCCCCTTTACCCTGCATGGCCTCCTTCATTGTCCATCCATCATGGGTTCGATACCGTACAGATGCATGAGCACGAAAGAGATCCAATTCACGTGTGTCCCAATAAGTGGCTATCGTTGTGATCCTTCCGACATGAATGCAGTTCAGTCCTATGCCACTCCATGCAAACGCCTCAGGATTGCATGGACCTGTGACAGCAAACTTCACCTCACGCTCAACTCCCTCGGTGTGCTCTGTCACTCCGGCAGGTACTCCGCAAATCCGGGCCATGCTTCAACAGTCCGCTTCATGAGGTCCTTTGAAAGTGTGAGATACACTCCAGTAGCTTGTGCATGGTGAGTTCCATCCTGGGATTCAATGTACGAAGAGGCATGATATCTTCTCCTGTCAATCCGATCTGCCTGCCCTACGATGTACACAGGTGTACTCACCAGGAGTGGCTTTCGATACTGTACATCCAGTCGTGCCGTGACTGCCCAAATGTGGAGAAGTGCAGCATACCGTCCCATCACATCATCGAGGACAGCAGCAATGAGTCCCCCATGGACAACACCGGGAAACCCCACATGCTTTTCGGAAGGAGTCCACATGCCCCAGACGACGTTCTCCCGGAGTTCGTACTGAATCTGCAATCCAATTGGATTTTTGAGTCCGTGGACAAAGCTCTGCTGGAATTCACTCCGGTCATTAAGCCACTGGGGATCGAGTACAGGACCCTCCCCGTCTGTCATTGTGTGATCTCCGTTCGTCCGCCCATATACGCCTGCAGTGGCTCTGGAATAGCAACTGAGCCGTCTTCACGTTGATAGTGCTCGATGAGGGCAACGAGGGTCCGGGGAATGGCAAGTCCACTTCCGTTCAGGGTATGGACAAACTGCAGTTTACCGCTATCCTTCGGACGAAACCGAATGTTTGCCCGACGGGCCTGAAAATCCCCAAATACACTGCATGACGAGACTTCAAGCCACCGGCCAAGTCCTGGAGCCCACACTTCAAGATCGTACTTCTTCCACTGGGCAAAGCCAGTGTCTCCACTGCACATCAGGAGAACACGGTATGGAAGACCCAGTCGCTGGAGAACAGTCTCAGCATGGCCCACAAGGAGTTCCAGCTCATCGAGTGAAGTATCAGGATGGACAAACCGCACCATCTCAACCTTGTCGAATTGATGCAATCGAAGAAATCCTTTCGTATCCTTTCCTGCTGCTCCTGCTTCCTTGCGAAAGCATGCACTGTATGCAACATGAGCTCGGGGAAGCTGGGACTCCTGGAATACTTCGTCCCTGTACAGATTCGTAACAGGAACTTCTGCAGTAGGAATGAGGAACAGGTCATTATCTGCATGAAAGGCATCCTCCTCAAATTTCGGGAGATTGCCAGTACCTACCATACATTCACGTCGAACGAGGTATGGTGGTGAAATTTCTTCATACCCATGTTCGTTTGTTGCGATATCAAGCATGAAAGAGATGAGAGCCCGCTCAAGCCTTGACCCCATTCCACGAAGAACAGTAAATCGCGAGCCTGAGATCTTTGCACCACGCTCGAAATCAAAGAGACCCAGACGTTCTCCAATGTCATAGTGGGGAAGAAGTGGATACGGAACTTTTGGCAATGCACCCCACGTCCGCACAGTCACATTGTCATGCTCATCCTTTCCCGTAGGAACAGACTCGTGGGGTGGATTTGGCACATACAGCAGGAGATCCTGGATCTTCGCATCGAGCTCCTCCATGGAAGCTTCCTGCTCCTTGATCTTCTGCTTCCTGGAAGCCATTGCTGCACGTTCCTCAGGTGAAGGAACACCACGAACAGATGCTGTTGCCTGATTGTGTTCAGCTTTCAATTGTTCAACTGCAGCACGTGCCTTCCGTGCCTCAACATCGAGCGACAAAATCTCATCGATGGGAGCTGTCTCTCCCTTCCGCGCTATCGCCTGTTCGATTGATTCACGATGCTCGCGAAGTCGTTGCAGTGGAATCATTGTCGTTGCCTCTTGAGATGCTCATTCTTCAGGTGGTGCAGTATGACTACTAGGTGATTGTCGCATCATCGGAAAGAGCAGGACATCCCTGATTGCGGGGGATTCCGTGAGAAGCATGACAAGCCGATCGATTCCAATCCCCATTCCACCTGCTGGGGGCATGCCAATCTCAAGTGCCTCAAGGAAGTCATCATCGATGCGGTGTGCCTCCTCGTTTCCCAATTCCCGACGATGCATCTGTTCATTGAATCGCTCACGTTGATCCCGGGGATCGTTGAGTTCTGTGAAAGCATTTGCCAACTCGCGTCCATTCACCACGAGTTCGAAGCGTTCAGTAAACCGATCATCATCAGCACACCGCATTGCCAGGGGACTCACCACAGTAGGGTAATGTGTGACAAATGTCGGGTCAACGAGATTTGGTTCAACATGTTCCTCATACAGCTGGAAGAAGAGTTCACCTTCTTCAGCCCCTGGTGGAGGCGTTCCTCCAAGGGACCGGACATGCCGTTCCAACTTTCCCCACTCAGCCAGCGGATCAATACCAGTCGCCTCATGAATGAGGTCTGCCATCCTAGAGCGGCGAAATGGCGGATGGAGATTGATGAGTGGCCCATCCGGGGTGGCAAGTCGCATGAGCGGATCCCGATCTTCATCGCTATCCACCTCGTCAAGGACTTCGAGGATTGCGGCTGCTTCTGATGCAATCATGCGGGGAGATACAGGAAGTTCACTCTCTCCAGTTTCATCCTCTGGAATCTCGATTGACTGAAGACGGTTGAGAACAGCCCATTCGAACAAGCTGTCCGCAGTGTGGTGCAAGAGTGATACATGGCGACCTGCATTCCGGAGTGCTCTTTCGAGTGCACCAACGGGATAATGACCGTGTTTCTCAACATGACGGCTCACTGTCGTTCTGACATGCTCTAGATCCGAGGCAAGCGTTGATGTGAGCGTTGCAAGTGTCTTCAGGGTATCCCTTGAAAAGGCATGCTGGAGCTGTGTCATCGTAACGAGTGTCCGGGCTACATCAGTACAGCTTTGCACTGCAGCCCTATTGTCCTGTGGCACCCAATTTGACTGCGATGCGAGTGGCCAGGCAGCATGGGCTGCTGCAACAATGATGTCCTCGCAGAGCTGCATCATGTCTGTGAACGATGCATATGCCTGATATACCTCAAGTGTCGTGAACTCTGGATTGTGCCGTGTGGACAATCCCTCGTTTCTGAATACACGACCTATTTCGTATACACGTTCGAATCCACCCACAAGAAGTCTCTTGAGATGAAGCTCGGTTGCAATGCGAAGGTACACATCCTGATGAAGTGCATTCCAGTGCGTGGTGAATGGCGTCGCCTCACCACCACCAGGAATAGCCTGGAGCACTGGCGTTTCCATCTCGTAAAACTGGCGGTCATCAAGGAGTTTCCGCACTGCACGAACAATACGGGATCTCAACACAAAAAGGTGACGTGATTCGGGATCGCTTACAAGATCGAGGTATCGCTTTCGATATCGCATTTCGCGATCCTGGAGTCCATGAAACTTCTCGGGAAGGGGGAGAAGCGACTTCACCAGTGGCTGGATCGCTGCTGCAAGCAGAGTTGGCTCTCCACGTCTAGTCCGCATTGCAGTTCCAGTGACAGAAATGATGTCCCCAAGGTCAAGCAACTTGACAACCTCGAATGCCTCCTCTCCCAGAAGATCCTTTCGAAACCACACCTGGAGTCGGTCACTGAAATCTTCGAGATGAATGAAGCAACTCTTCCCCTGATCTCTCAGTTGCATGACACGGCCAGCTACTGTAAGTTCCTCACCTTTCAGGTTGTGATCGCCTTCAACCTTTCCGTGCTCAAGGATGCGCTGCTCCTCGTCTCGCAGGAGCCACGTGTGCACCTGCCTGAGTGACACTGGAGCTACAGGCATACTTCGAAACAGCTGACTGCCATGTTCCTGCATGAGCGCCAACTTTTTCTCGCGCTCCCTTCGCAGCACTTCAAGACCGTTCAGGCGGTCATGCTCAGCATCTGCCGACATGGATTTCTTCCCTTGAGCACAAGGACGTTTTACTTGATTTTCAAGATCTTGATTTCACGCAATCCACCAGGACATACTGCCTGGACTGCATCACCGACCTTGTGGCCAATGAGGGATTTCCCAACTGGGGACTCCAAGGATATCTTGCCACTCTCGACATCAACTTCTGCTGGACCGACTATGGTGAATGTCTCTTCTCCAAATTCATCGGTTATCGTCACTAGTGAACCTACACCAACAACACCCTTGTGACTGTCTTCAATGAGCTGGGCATTGCGAATCATGGTTTCGAGGACAAGAATGCGTCCTTCGATCATGCCTTGTTCGTTCTTCGCATCTTCATATTCAGCATTTTCCGAGAGATCGCCGAATCCCTTTGCATACCGGATTCGTTCTGCAACTTCTGCACGCTTCACTGTGCGAAGTTCCTCCAGTTCCTTCTCAAGCTTTTCCAGTCCTTCAGCAGTCAACAGTACTGGTTTTTCCATGCCTCATCTCCCTCATTCAGTGTGTTTCATAAGAGTATCAGGTACGTGCGTTTCTGGAACATACCCAGTGCACGACGCACATTATGAATCCTGTGTTGCGCTCAGTTCGTTTGACCCTCTTGACGCTCCTTTGAGCTTCCGCTATGATCACAACAAGGCTCGGTAAACGGGTCTTGCCTAAATAGCCCCCCCTCTCGGGGCGTCCCTGTTCGGTGGGACGCCCTTTTTTGTTCCCATCGATCCGGGGTACGTCTGCTGTTCACAGCAGGCTACAGTCACCAATCATACACGTCAGGTATGCCTTTCCGTCCTCTCCTGGAGTCAACCGACGTGTGAGCAGACTACGAGATCATCCCTCTCCACTGATGAAGGTAGGCTGGAACCATCCTGAGGTTGCCTCGCCAGCTTCAAGTACATCATCAAAGATGTTCTCCATCTCAGAGCCAGTGGTTGCCTCCTGCAACGCTGAACGAAGGTGCGATGCATGTGCACATCCCTTGATCGTCCATGCAAGATATTTCTTCCCCACCTTGGACGCCTTATGCTCGCCATAGTACTCGAGCAACCTTCGCACATGCTGCCGGGCAAGCTGAACACGGTCAGCAAACGATGCCATGGGAATCTCCTTACCACGGTCAACTTGCTCAACGGCCTGACGAAGGAACCAGAAGTTCCCAACCACTCCCCGAGCGATTGCAATGCCATCAAGACCAGAATCATTCCACCGCTCAGCAAGTGATGCGCCGTCCGTGACATCCCCATTTCCAAGCACAGGAATGCTGACCCGATCCTTCACCATCTTGATGAGATCCCACCGTGCCAACCCTCTGTATCCCTGGGCACGACTTCTTCCGTGTACTGTGATTGCAGCAACTCCGACCTTTTCAAGGGCAACAGCAAGTTCTGGTGAATTGAGAGCTGATTCATCCCACCCTGTGCGAATCTTTGCTGTGACCGGTACATTGACTGCAGCAACGATTGCCTCAAATACAGCTGCAGTTTTCGGAATGTCCCGTGCCAGGCATGCTCCAGCACCCTGATTCACGATCTTTCTCACTGGACAACCCAGATTGACATCAATGATGTCTGCACCCCTATCAACACAGATCTGTGCAGCTTCTGCCATTGTCTCAGGGGTAGCACCCATGAGTTGCACTGCAGTGGGAATGGGAAGCTTCGCGATATCAACCTTGTCGAGTGCTGCAGGGATGTTCCGAACAAGAGCTTCAGATGAGACCATTTCTGTAGTTACGAGTCCAGCTCCAAGTTCAGCAGAAAGGGTGCGGAACGGAGCATCAGTAATCCCCACCATTGGGGAGACAACAACTCTCGAACGAAGGCTGAGTGTACCAATGGTCAGTGCTCGTCCTTCAGTATGCTCGAGCACAACCATCCGCTCCTCCCTTTTACCCAACATCAGCATCCGCACTGTATATTCATTAATTGTTGCACAGACGTTCTTCAGTCTTTGCAGTAGCCTGTACAGCACAAACGAAATCATGCCTGATATCACCACCCCACCCTGCGACATTCTCATTGACATCGGTGGAACAAAAACTGTCGTTGCACGGGCCGAGAATGGCAGTACCCTTGTCAGGAGCATCAAGCGACCCACACCACTGGATGATCCCGTGTCTGTCCTCATCGACATGATCGAAGAGGTTCGGGAGAATCACCCCATTGCTGGCATCGGCATTGGAGTCCCAGGTCCATTTTCCCGACCTGAGGGAATGGTCCTGAATCCCCCAAATCTCAGTCCTTCCTGGCAAAACCTCCGGCTCCGGGATGCCCTTCATGCTCAATACAGCTGCACTGTGGCAGTGGAAAATGATGCAAACTGCGCTGCACTTGCTGAGGCAACATTCGGTGCAGGTGCAGGCGAGAGTCTCGTTGTGTACTACACCATCTCCACAGGTGTAGGCACTGGCATTGTGTACCAGGGGAGTCTCCTGATAGGTCGACATGACACGGAGGGAGGACATCAGGTGCTGATCCCCCCCCACCTCAATCCACCACCATGCACGTGCGGTGGTGCAGGGTGCCTGGAAGCTCTTGTAGGCGGCAGATCCCTCGCAGATCTCCATGGCATTGAGGCACATGCTCTCGATGATCCTGCCATCTGGCATGAAGTCGGTACATGGCTCGGATTGGCCATGGCAAACACTACTGCCCTTCTCGATCCCAATATCATCATCATTGGTGGAGGACTTGTTGCCCACTGGGATGCCATTGCGCCATCACTTCAGTCGACCATGGAACGACTCATCCATATCCAACCACTCCCCAGTATTGTGGTTGAGAAACTTGGTGAGGAGAAAACCCTCCTTGGCGCGTGGTGCTGCCTCGAAGGTTTCCGTACACCTGTGCACGATCCCACTTAACCCGGTACGATCGTAAGTACTCTACAGACCATCTCGGTGATCAAAAGGACAATTCATGCCACTTTTCCACCTTGTCGCTGACAGCACTGCAGTTCTCGACCCATCGTATGTCGCTTCCCATGACATAAGGGTTGTTCCCCTCACCGTTATTTTTGGCACGACAGAATATACAGACGGTGTGGACATCACAACTAGTGAGTTCTACTCGAAGTTTGACCAGAGCGACGTACCACCGCGGACATCACAACCCTCCCCTGGAGCTTTTGCAGAGACATTCTCGAGTTTTGATGACAGTCTTCCCATCATGTGTCTGACACTCTCGTCCGAGTTGAGTGGAACGTACAATGCAGCCGTTCAGGGAGCAGCAAGTGTTCCCGGAAAGACAGTGCATGTCATCGATACACGGTCTGTTGGACCACCACTTAACCGGATCGTAATGCACATTCAGGAACTTCGGGATCGGGATGTGTCCTTGGATGAGGCTCTCTCGTGTGTACAAACACTCATTGAGACACAGATCTTCTACTTTACCGTTCCAACACTTGAATATCTCCGACGTGGCGGGAGAATTGGAGGTGCACAAGCACTCCTTGGGACTCTCCTGAACTTTCGTCCGCTGCTTGCTCTTGTCAACGGAAGGGTTGAGCCCATCAAGAAAATTCGAACATTCTCACGTGTGCTCGATCAGATGGTCGAACTCATCGGTGAAGCAAAGGACCGCTATGGGAGCCTAGAAGTGCTTGTTGCAAATGCACACAACGATGAGATGGCAAGCGTGCTCATCAAACGGGGAACCCCGTATTCAGTACCAAAACCAACTGCCATCGAACTTGGACCTGTCATTGTTGCGCACACCGGTCCAGGAGCAGTTGGCATTGGTTTCTTTCCCTTGCTTCCAGAGTTCACTCCAGAAACTGCAACACCAGCAAAACTACAAGGCAGCAAGACAACCACATCTCCAACTGAGTAGCAAGCAGCGAACACCTGTCCTGAACTATCGACTGCGATACTCAGGGTACTCGTCCTTGACAGGAATTGGAACGAGCGCACGTTCAGGTGGCACTTGCGGGTGGAGTGCAGCTTCCATGACCTCACGGGCACGATCGATGAGGACACGTACGGCTTCTTCGAGTCTTCTCCGGGATGTCTTCTTGGCCATGGAATGCGTACTCCCTTCATGGTTGATGTAATCCCAGTGTACGGGACATAGTTCAAACCTTCCCCATAAAGTGTGAAACGAAACCATAACAGATCTGTTGCGATGGATCCATGACACATTTTCCACCACAACTGTATGCTGCGAATGCACCCCACAGAGCTGCAATGACGGTACGCTAAGGGAATCATGGATACGACAAGTTCTCTCACACCAATAGCGGAAGACTGCCTTGAAGATGCTCATTCCCGGGCACGACATGACGGATATCCGTACCTTACCCCGGACTATCTTCTCCTCGGCCTTGCAAACGACACACAATCAGTTGCCCATCTCGCACTCCGCGAATGCAATGTCGACATTGCACTTCTCAACTCCCGACTTTCTGGACATCCTCCACTTACGCGCACTGTGACTGGGGGACTTCCCCAGGCATCGCGACGCATGCTCCGTGTCATCGAACTTGCACGAGATGTTGCAGATGACTTCGAACACCTCACCATTACTACAGGAGATCTCCTCATTGCCATTGTCGAAGAAGGAACGAGCACGTCTGCACGTCTTCTAATGGAACTTGGTTGTACAGGCGAACGGATCCGTGCTTGCACAGCCCTTGAACATCAGGGAGAGCAGGAACATGAACGGAAGTCGAGTATTCCTACACTCCACTCACTTCCACTTTGGGCATTTCCACCAGCTGACGAACGTGGTGCACCGCTCCACACATCACTCACTCTTGGAATGACAGATCGTGGAGCGCTCACAATCAATGAGATGACTGTTTACGATACTGGTGTCCTTCTTTCCATGACAGCGCACTGTGCTGCAGGCGAGACGTTCAGTGACCCAGCATTTGGTGTTGGAGAATCAACTGAAGACCCCCGATCAATCGTATTTGCAGTCCATCTTTCGACAGGTGGTACTGCTTCTCTCCTGCCTGTTGATCCTACCTGGGATATTCTCACACCGCCGCTTCCTGAACCTCCCACCTCAGGAATAACCCTCGTAAGCATGCCTCCAGCACCCCTAGCCACAAGCTCATTCGCACACCGACGTATTGACACTCTCTGGTGGCTGTGGCCACTTCCGCCAAAGGGAATGCACACGATAGTCACGAAGTGGGAGTCTGCTGGCATTGCGACAACTGTACCCCTCGATGGCAATCGCCTCAGGGAGGCAAAGGACGAGCTTCCACCTCGACTCTTTGGATAATCCTTCTACAAGGTCTTGAGCAGTGGCAGAAGACCTACTGTTGCCTCGATAGGTCCTGCCTCTGCCTCATCGTCAGATCTCCGCCAATACCGTGAGAACTTGCCGTCGTAGCAGAGTGCTGCACCATTCCACCGTACAGTTGGCATATTTCCATTCCCGCACGGTGTATGCCCGTGGACAACACGTGTGGCCTGAAATGCCTCAAGGTATTTCTCAGTCCGTACCAGATCATCAAAGGCATGGCGTTTACTGATTATTGGCAGCAGGTCAAAGACTCCACCCTCGTGTTCGAGACAGGACCTGGCCCACGCATTCACCTCAGCCAACGTAGATCCATATTTGAGGTACTCATCTGTGTCAGTGTGCTGAACAAGTGTGCCGTCCTCAAGCTGAATCATGATGGGACAGCTGCGGATCCACTGCTCAAGATCTGGATCGTCCTGCAGAGCCCGTACATCTGCCCAGTCTCCACGACGAAATTCCCAGAACCTGATAAAACCATCCTTCTCTGCCAGGTATTCACGAAACCGTGCTCCCATCGATGGTTCATCAGCAAATGTGGAAGGAAGCGGAATCCCCTGCAAGAGTTCCAAAACACCCAGTATGAATACTTCGTGGTTACCGAGAACAACTTTCGAATGCGGCCGTTCCCGTGCAATTCTTGCAGAGCGAACTCCCCCCATATCACCAACCTTTCCACCCTGAAAGAAATCTCCAAGAAAGATCGTTGGAAACACTTCAGGTGCGTATGGTGCAAGAGCTTCGTTCAGTCGCTCCCAGTCACCCTGAACATCACCGACAATAAGATACTGAGAATCCATCATGTGCGATGTGTACGCTCAATAGCTGCTGCACCCACTTCACGGTCCCGTCGTGTAGCCTTCGCAAGAACAGGAACGAGCTTTCTGCTCCTTGCAATTGATGCAGCAAGACGAACAATCTGCTTGCCGACAGTCTGGGGTCCAGGTCCACCGACACTCTCTCGTCTCTTGAGAGACTGGACAGCATCAATGAGTCCCATGACTATCTCCTGCTCATCTTTGGCAAGAGGCTTTTTTTGCTGAACATGCTGGAGTACTGAACGCGCATGATCTGTCGCAATGGCAAGGGATTCTCCATTCATGACGAAATACTCAACTGCATCCCGCAGGAAAAGCATCGGATGCGTCACTGACTCCCGCAGAATCTGGTCGTGAATTGTTGATGCATCGAGAATACGTGCCATTCGCTCAACAGCCGTTATGGATTCTCCCATGAGTTCATTCAGGAGTTCCTGCCAGTACTCAATGATAAGCGGTGCTGGGGCAGGGTTTGTCAACAAGGTCATGCATGCCTCAGCATGTCCCCGTACTGATGCTGCAGTTCGTTCCATGACAGGAAGCACATGGGGACGATGCTCAGATCGTGGACCAAGTCCACGAAGACCCTCTTCGCCAATCGTGAGATAGCCGTGCTTCCGGACCCATGTATCACAGATCATTGCAAGCTGCACAACATGTCCCATGACAAGATGTGCATCAAACGCAAGCTCTGCTGCACCATCTCCATTCAATACACCCGACAGGGAGTTCATCGTTACTGCACTGAATGACAACTCACCTGCAATGGTCTTTCGATCAAGTGGCAGGGTGCCAGGAACTCCTCCGCCTGATCCAAGGGGCGACTCATCACTGTCCGTAAGTGCATCAATGAGTCTCTCTACATCATGCTGGAAGATATCTGCAAAACCGAGCATGATATGTGCAACTGAAGTTATCGTGCCCTGTGAACCTGCAACATGGACGGCTACAGGTGTCGAACGATGTCCCTTCGCAATCTGCAACAGCGAATCCTGGACATCAAGGAGCGCAGCAATCAGTCGGGTACACAGCCGTCTGGAGACAATGCGAAGCTTCGCAGAGGCAACATCTGCATCATTAACTTCCCATGAAACAAGTGAACCTGCCTCGGAGTCACGACTCCGTAGGCGATCAAGGATGAATCCCAGTCGCTCAGACTCATATACCGGTGGAGCAAGCGTTCCACGTTTCGCTTCGTCCTTCAGGACCCTGCATTCCTCTGTCAGGTTCTTCGCCATGGGAGTGTCGAGAACTCCAGTCTTGCGTAGGGCAATAACGTAAGCCTGGATGATTGCAATTTCATCACGCCATGCCTGCTCCTCACGAAGAACAAGCGGTGACCTCCGTTCTCGACGAACTTTTGTCGGTGCAGC
>JBMFXB010000030.1:0-21202 GCA_049964715.1 Candidatus Dormibacteria bacterium | reverse complement strand
CATGAATCTTCTCGATCCAGCCGTTTCACCATCCGTTTCCCAGGTGGCATAATACTCATGTTCACTCTCCCTTTCAGAACCCAATTTGCTCACAATTCCGCATACAATCGTATGACGAGCAAATCTGCCGCATCGTGGACGCCATCAACAGAATGTTGACGCCGCCGTCAAGCTCTTGTCGAAAGATCGGCTTTCGGCCGTAGCGTATTCTCGACGAAGCGCTCCTTTTCGCCTCGGCGTTTAGTGAACAGGGTCGAGGGATCCATGTCCACAGGTATGTCCCGGGAGCGGGAATACAGCGGATGGTGATAGGCTCGGGATGCAGGAGGTTTCGGGAGGATCAACATGGCAACTGTTCTTGATGGCAAAGCTCTCGGACGAGCAACGCTCGATACGCTCTCACACCCAATAGCTATAGTCCGTGAGCGGCGTGGTACTCCCCCTGCACTCGCAGTCATCCTTGTAGGAAACAATCCAGCTTCGGAAATATACGTCAGGAACAAGACCCGTCGTGCAGCTGAGATCGGACTGGATCTCACAGTCCATAGGTTTCCAGCAGATGTCACAACGGAAGAGCTACTTGTCCAGATTGGGAAGCTAAACGACAGTGCCCTTATTGACGGCATTATTGTCCAGACTCCTCTTCCGTCACAGGTACATGTGGATGCTGTGATGCATGCAATCGATCCGGACAAGGATGCAGATGGCTTTCATCCCTGGAACCTTGGCATGCTTGCTGCTGGAGGTTCACCGATTGTTACACCTTGTACACCACAGGGATGCATGGAACTTATACGCACGTCAGGTGTGGCAATTGATGGATCACATGCAGTCGTCATAGGGAGAAGTACAACTGTTGGACGACCGATGGCTCTCATGCTTCTCAATGAACACGCAACCGTGACCATGTGTCACTCCCATACGAAAGATATCGAGGATATCACCAGAACTGCTGACATTCTTGTGGTGGCCATAGGACAACCAAATTTTGTCAAGCCGGATTGGGTTCAGGAAGGAGTGTGCATCATTGATGTAGGCATGAATCGCCTTCCGGAGGGTGACCTGGTTGGTGATGTGGATCCAGCATGTGCCAAACAAGCCCGTGCAATGACACCTGTACCTGGGGGTGTTGGTCCGATGACTGTTGCGATGCTACTTTCGAACACTGTGGCCCTTGCGTCGAGGCATGTTGGGGTGGAGAAGCCGTAGTGGATGTTTCCGCAAGGAGTGATGAGCTGACACTGAATGTCCGCTGGTCTGAGCATGAGGCCATGAAGCCCTATGCCCGGCCATTTGGCGTTACGGTGTTGTTCCGGAAAGCGCCGGTAACAGGCATGGTTGCACTCAATGGTCGTGAACTTGTGTATTTCCACGCTTTTCAGGAAGCACTTCTTGCCCTGGGAGGTGTACTTCTTCCAACGCATTTAGTGGGGGAAGGAGGGGCATGTCAGCAGGCATGGCTAGATATTGTGGGGTCAGCGATTCCTGTCATCCATGAACTTGTCATCACACCACATTCCCGTTTCAATCATGAGGAAGGTCGCATGTTTGTTTTTGCGTTGTCCTTTCCCCAGCACTATCAGGTGATTGAGGTACAACACAGCCAGCTTCTTGAGTATCAGGAACTCCAGTGCATCATTGCGCACCGCACAGGAATGCTTCTTCGCAACGAGGACGTGGAACAAGCGCCAACAACTGAAGATACACGTCTCAAATGGGAGGAGTACTGCAGAGGAGTCCTCGTACCACCAGATCAGGATGAGGCAATGGCTGAAAAGTGGCCATGGGGAAATGCTGGTGGAGACTTCACAGCCCTTTAGCAACTCTTGGGAAGAGCGCCTTGCAGCCATGCAGGTGCAGGATGCTCCGTACAGTGGAATGGTCACCTGGGAACGACCTGAGCATCTGCCACGTGATGGACAAGTGGCAACCATACAACATCCATTGGCAGGAATGTGTGTTCCCATCAAGGATCTTGTTGATACGAAGGGTCTTCGAACAACGTATGGAGTATCAACGTATCGCGAGTACATCCCTGAAACGGACCATCCAGTAGTTACATTTCTCAGAAAACATGGTGCTGTCATTATTGGCAAGAGCAATACTTCTTCCCTTGGAGCTCTTCCCGTTACAGAGTCGGACCTTCTTGGAACTGCCTGTAATCCCAGGGATCCATCGAAGATCTCTGGCGGATCGAGCGGTGGTGCAGCAGTGCTCGTTGCAGCAGGAACAGTCGAAATTGCACACGGAACTGATGCTGCTGGCTCCCTTCGCATTCCGGCTGCGTGCTGTGGTGTCACTGGCTGGAAGAGCACACCAGGTCTGCTGCCCGCCGATGCATCTTCGATGTCAGAGCGGGTTGGTATCCATACACACGGGTTCATTGCACGGAATGCAACATTACTGCATGACGTTGCATCCTCCCTGTACAGTACAGGTCCAGGGATGCATCCAAAGCGGCTCATCGTACTCGATGGCAGACCGTTCGGAGGACCACGGACACCATGCTGGGATGATGCCCTTGATGTCTGCAGTGCATTCGGAGAACAGCTCGAGTGTTCAATTGAAGTGCTTCATCTTCCTGAAGAGGAGGAATTAATGAGGGCATTCCAACTGTTCTGGATGAATCTAGCTTGTCCTGAATCACTGCAGGATGAGGAGCTAGAGCCACATCTCAGGGAGTGGAGAAGATACGCAAAGGAGTACGGGACCAAAGGGTTTGACGCTTCTTACCGTGCACTTGAGAGGTTTGCACAGCGTATAGGTGAACACGGAACACCTGATACACTCTTCATCCATCCAACGCTTGGCACACCGGTTCCTGCAGTGGGGATGATGGAGCGATATCCAGATCCGTACGCCCTTTTTGATGCAGGAGTGGCGTTGTCTCCACTTGGAGCACTTGCAAATATCCTTCGGAGACCTGCAGTTTCCTTTCCATTGAATGGGGATACTGCAGGTTCCACGATTCCCCTTAGTGTGACGCTCATCGGTCCAGCCTGGTCCGATAGTGAGCTACTTGGAATGGTGGCACGAGCCACTTTGTAAGGTATAGGCCATCCCCACACCTATTGCAGGATGTGGGGATGGCCTAGTGAGGACTACTTGGTTGCAGCACTCTTCAGGAGGGATTCAATCGTTTCCTGAAGTTTTGCCTTTGGCTGATAACCAACGACACGGTCTGCAAGTTTGCCATCCTTGAAGAACAAAAGTGTCGGAATACTCATGACACCAAACATTCCCGCAGTAGAGGGATTTGCATCAACATCGAGCTTCAAGACTTTGAGTTTTCCATCGTAGTCATTTGATAGCTCCTCTACTGTTGGAGCAATGGCACGGCAAGGGGGGCACCAATCTGCCCAAAAATCAACAAGCACAGGAAGCTTTGAGTCAATTACCTCGGACTGGAACGTCGCATCGGACACGGCCTGCGGATGGGACATACTGGAAACCTCCTTCTAAGGGGGGACAATGGCGCTGTTCCCCTCACGTTAACATGGCTTATGAACTGCTGTCACTGCTTTGGGAGCGAGAATCTGTCTTGTAGAATCCACTCCCTTTGAAGACGACTCCTGCTGGCAGGATGACTCGGGAGCTTGTTCCATTGCATGAGGGGCATGTTGCCACAGGAGGATCTGTCATCTTCTGCATGAGTTCGAACTCATTGCTGCATGATTGGCAGCGATATACATAGATGGGCACTGATATCTACTCCATACTTTGCTTCATTGCTGACACTTCCACGTATCTGAACGATACCCCTTGCAGTGGATCGTGAAACACAGGGTCACCTCATTCGATCATGACACAAGTACGTGAAGCTCAGGGAGTATTCGGATGAGGAGTGCAGTCGATTGTGAGAAGGGGATGGTAGCTGCAGTGGTTTGCGAGACGAGAGATTGATGAGCAGACGTGTGTTGCTTCAGAGAGTTCTCCAGAGTTGGCAATGCTCGGATCAGGGATGGCAATGCAGTATGCGCCTGCACGACGTGCAGCTTTCATACCAGCAAGAGCATCCTCTATTGCGACACATGAGGAAGGAGGCTTGCCAATTCGTGATGCAGCCCTCAGGTAAATTTCAGGATCGGGCTTTCCATTATGCACGTCATCCCCCGAGACTATTTCCTGAAAAAAGTCAGTAATGCCAAGGGAATCCAGCACAGTATCGATGAGTAGTCGAGGTGATGATGACGCAAGAGCACAAGGAATACCTGCCCTATGCAGATCCTCAAGAAAGGAAAGGACACCCTCACGGGGAACACCAGCAATGCGAATCGTTTCTGCTACGGCTGAAGTAATCCTGGAGCAAGTGGTTTCAAGAGGCATAGTGTGGTCCGGGTATGTATGCTGCCATTTCTGTACAACCTCGTGAATCCGCACACCACGCGTTGCATCAAGCATGGCATCCGGAAGTGCGAAGCCAAGATCGTGCGCAACCTTCCTCTCTGCAGCATCCCACAGAGGCTCTGTGTCAATCAGGATGCCATCCATATCGAAAAGGACAGCCAAGGCTGTGATATGTGTCATTCGTCGAGAGGAAGGAGGACAAGACCAGTAGGAAGCTTCGGTGTGAAGTATGTCGATTTTCGTGGCATTGCTCCTCCAGCACGCGAAACAGAGAGGACATCATCGATGGAGCACGGTGGAAGAATGATGCCAAGAGTCGATACGGGATGATCTCGTGTGGTTGCAGTGACAGTCGCGGAGTCATGAATGTAGTGAGTGTGTTCAAGGAGAGCTGTATGAGACATGCCCAATGCATGAGCAAACTTGTGCATCACCATGTCCTCAACAATGGACACAGGAAGAGAAGAACGATGATCTCCTGGGGGTGGAGTTGTCCATACAGAAAAGAACCGTCCTGCAATGGAGATAATCCAGGCGGAACGGCCAGTTGATCTGAAGTTTGCAATGGCTCTCCAACATGCAGCTTCGTCATGATGTTCCTGCCAGGCACATGCTGGAGACAGTTCATCAAGGATGTCCACACTGATTTCCGGAAGGCCAGTACCAAGCTTGATAAGTCGGTGCGTTGCATCAAGATGGAGAGCAGGACCTCGGGCTGAAGTGAGGTAGACAAGAGCCCAATCGCTGGGAGCAGGCGATGACCATTCAGGGTGCATACGATGCTGTTCACGAGAATACTGCTGGGATGCAGCGTACCGGTGATGACCATCCGCAATGAGCACTGTTGAAGATCCCAGCACGTCAGTGATCTGCTGAATGTGAACAGGATCATCGATTACCCAGAGGGAATGCTGCTCCTCACTTCCATGCCACGTCATTGTCCCGTCTGCATCAGGAGGATTTGCATGAAGGTCATCAAGGAGAGTGTCAAGTTGTGCTGATGCTGGATCCCAAAGGCCGAAGATGGCACTTGTCATGACGTTCGTACTGCGAAGGAGGTGAAGTCTGTCTCCGATGGGAGATGAGGCTGTACGTTCATGGAGCAACAGTGGAGAAGCTTCATCGTCGATGCGCACTGCGCAGTATATGCCAAGACGTTCTTCATGCACACCATGCTTGCCAAGAAATCGATGGGAACTTACGTAGAGAGCTGGTCGGTCATCCCGGACCAGGATATCCAGTGCAATCCAGCTTTCGAGGTGATCTCGGGCACGGGTGTACCTGTCGTGGACATCAGGAAGGTCATCAGCATAATCCTTGCCCGAATCAATGCGTACGATGTTCCGCATTCCTGCACTGTACAGGTGCTCCCGGTCTTCTTCTTCAATCACATCATATGGAGGTGCAATGACATCTCCGAGAGAACCGACAACATCAAGGTCATATCGAAGACCACGAAATGGCCGGAGTTCAATCATGCCACAACCTCAGCAAGGTTGACCCCTGAAGTAGGCGTCTCTCCATGCAGGAACCGCAGTACTTGCTCTGCAACATCGATGGCAACAAACCTTTGGGCATCATGTGTACTGGCTCCAAGATGTGGTGTTACAAGGATTCGGGGATGTGTACGTAGCGGGGAGTTTTGAGGCAAGGGTTCTGTCGCAAATACATCAAAGGCTGCACCTCCAAGCATTCCTGCATCGAGTGCAGCTACGACTGCTTCTTCATCTACAAGCCCACCACGGGCAACATTGAGGAGGAGTGCATGAGGTTGCATCAGGTGGAGTTCCTCTGTACCGATGAGAGTGTTTGTGTCAGCAGTGAGGGGAACATGCAGGCTCACTGCATCGGAAGAGCACAGCAGGGAGTCGAGATCACGCATGGGAGTGATGTGGCGTTCTTCCATTTCGGAGGGTGCACAGTACGGATCGAAAGCGACTACTTCCATATGAAGACCATTTCGGGCAATGTCTGCAACTGTCCGTCCAATTCTTCCAAATCCAATAATGCCAAGGGTCTTTCCACGTACTTGCATACCAAGAAAGCGGGATCGTTCCCAACCTCCGGATGCAAGTGATGCTGCAGCGACAGCAACCTGACGTGCAAGCCCCAGGAGGAGTGCAATTGTATGCTCTGCAGCTGCAACAGTGTTGCCATCGGGAGCATTCACGACAAGAATACGGTGTTCCGTGGCAGCGGCAACATCGATATTGTCGACACCAACGCCTGCACGACCTATGATACGAAGCTTTGTTGCCCGTTCAAGGAGATCTCGTGTGACTTTCGTTTCACTTCTGACTATGAGGGCATCGTGGTGCTGGATACGTTCCAGAAGCTCGCCCTTTGGAAGTCCAGGAGCGTAATCCACATGGGCACCATCCTCTTTGAGGAGGGCAAGTCCCTCATCGGCAATACGGTCCGTGATGATGATGGAGGGATCCGTCATTGGCGCTAGCGGTCTGCTGTTACTAGTTCCTGTCCGTAGACCCACGCCTGTGACGTGGTCTGGGCTGCAGGAACTGCGAAGCCAATGCGGGAGAGGTAACCATGGTCGAAGAGCGCACATTCAAGTGCACCAAGGATGCCGTAGACATTCTGCTCGTCAATATATCCGAGATGTCCAATGCGGAAAATCTTTCCCATCTGTTCACCTTGCCCGCCTGCAAGGATGAGACCATATTTCTCCCGGAGATCCGTGAGAAGAGCACCAAGGGCAGCTGCGTCTGGCGCAGGGGATCTCACTGCAGTGACAGCATTGCTTCGGTACCCTTCGGGAGCGAAAAGCTTCAGGCCCATCGAGAGGACACCGGTGCGGATCATTGTTGCTATCTTGTTGTGACGTCCCCAAACATGCTCAATTCCCTCCTCAGCAATCATGTCAAGCCCTTCTGCCAGAGCGAAGTACACACTGAGAGGAGGAGTTGTTGGAGTCATGCCTTTCGCTGCACTCGAGACAAACCGTTCAAAATCGAATGTCCACTTTGGACTTTTCGATTTCTTTGAGGCAGCAATTGCACGATCGCTCACGGAAAGCATGGCAAGTCCAGGCGGAGCCATCCAACCCTTCTGGGAAGCTGTGACGAGAACATCAATGCTGAGTTCATCAACATGTACAGGCAGTGCTCCAGCACCACTTACACTGTCAACTGCAAAGATGAGGTTATGTTCAGCAACAACTTTTGCAATGTCTTCAAGTGGATTGGTGATGCCGGTACTGGTTTCATTGTGTGTGACAAATACAGTCGTTATCTCTGGATGATGGGTGAGTGCAGTGGAAATGTCATCAGGGGTGACGACCTCGCCCCACGGGATGTCGAGATGGATGACATTGACACCATATGCTTGGGCAATTGATACCCATCGTTCACCGAAGTATCCATTTGTGCAAAAGAGGCCGGTATCTCCTGGACTCATGAGATTGGCAATTGCTGCTTCCAGTCCGTACGTTCCAGAGCCTGGAATGAGGAGGATGTGACCGGAAGTGAACAGCATTCTTCGGAGATGTTCATTAATGGAGCCAAACATCTCGATGAATTCAGGACCACGATGATTGATGAGAGGTTGGCTTGCTGCACGTATCACACGGTCAGGGAGCGGTGTTGGACCGGGGACTCGGAGCTGGGGTGCGAAGACCATTCGGGGGAACCTCCTACAGCAGTGTTCTCCTTATCAGTGTACAGGACGTCTCCAATTGACGCAGGGGCTCTTGCTGTCCCAGGGCACGGCTCTGTGCAAAGTTCGCTTTCACGTTTGCAGGGTTTGGTGCATCTGCAGTTGATGGGAAGTTCAGGAAATATTCTTGGGGGGAGTGCTCAATGATGAAAAATGCCACGGTATTCGTTCAACATGCAGGGGTGCAAGGACATTGAGTGAAAGCGTTGAACAAGCGAAAGGGACATGCTGTACGGGGGATGGAGGGCAGTGACGTACCCTGGGAGTAGTTACTGGGTTGCAGTGTCTTGGAAGCAGTCCTGCAACGAGAGTCTTCGTCTGCGAGCAGGTGTGCATGGAAACTACATGAGCTGCAACACCTCTGCAAGATGGTCTCGTGAAGGGTAGCCTGGAGCACGTCCTGCAGCATCAGCACAGCAAGTGTAGTTCCGGCAGGAGAGCCCAACCGGTTCTGCTGGTCCAGGAAATGGGTCAGTGCCGTCGACAAGGATTGTTGGTGAACCGTGGAAGCCTAGACGCAAGGCTTCAGCATCAGAACTGACGAGAGTTGTATCAAGAGTGATGTCGTCATGTCCACTGATGAGGCTCTGCAGCTCAGCGAGCAGCGGTTCAAGATTTGGACAACCTTCTGTGTGCAATACCGTGATGTTCATGGAAATACCTCCGAAAATGAATATATACCCTCCAGTCAACTGGAAGGTCAAGAAAGTCACACATGGAAATTAGAGAATTGACTCAAAAGAGAAGGATTCCTTCGAGAACGATTCGTTGTCATCTGGGGTTGCACCCATCCTCCCAGAAGTACGGTTGCCAAATGAGTACTTTTCCAACAGCATGCACAACTTGCAGGGCTTTTGCTTCATGAACTTTCCAAGGTGCTTTCCATTCCTTCCGAAGGTATGCCCGTGTGCCTGTTCGAGAACTCCAGCTTAACCATAGGGACCTCATTGAAGCCCGAAGTGCAGTATTTCGTACTACCACGGGTGAGCCCAAAAACCGGGTTACATTTGCTGAAAGCATTGGATCCAGCAGTCTTTCCATAGGATATGGACGCGGGTGCATGTGGTCCACTTGGGGCTACCGTTTTCGACCTACGAGAGATTTGTCTGGAGTTCGGGATCGTAGATATGCGGAATGTCGCGTTCCAAGCAGTTCACGATCCTGTGCATTTGTGCGATGCGGTTTTCCAGTTCTCGGTTTTCTGGGAGTGGTCGGACGATGAAGGATGCGCTCCTTGCGGAAGTTCCGTCGAAGCAGGTACATTGCACCTCCGGCTATTAGGAGTGCAAGGAGGACAGGAAGCGGATTTGATGAAGATCCTGAAGTGTGTGCACTGGACAATGCAGCAGTGGAAGTCTGGGAACTGACAGCATGATGCGAGGTGCGCCATGCAAGGATTGCAGGCTTGAGCCTGAGAATTGAGGGATCGTACGTTTCTATTCCACTGCGTATGGCAGCAGCATCAGCGTTGAGGAATACCGTCGTAGTGAGTAGGGCAGCATCATGGGGATTGCTGACATAGGCGGATTCAACAGTGACCTGTGGCATGGGAGCGTGAGTCCACCAGTCACCATCGAATTGTATGCCGTCATTTGCGATGCCCCACTTGGCAAGACCACTCACGAGAGACTTCTCCATGGTAGTTGCAAAGGGAATGTCTGATGCTTTGGGGTACAGGACAAGTGCTCCCTCAGGAACGGGTGTGGTGTAGGAGTTGAAGTGAATGCTCACAAAGAGTGAGGCCTTTCCCTGGATACAGGTTTCCTCGCGCTGGTATATTGAAGGATCTGTGTTTGTTGTCCGTGTCATGACAACCCGGACACCATCATTCTCAAGAAGGGTACGCAGACGTAGCCCGACTGCAAGAGTGAGATTCTTCTCCTCGATGCCATTGATGCCTATTGCTCCTGAGTCGTATGGCTGGGCTGGGTTCGCTGGGTTTGGGGAGCCTCCATGGCCGGGATCGATACATACAGTGACAGGAGTTGGAGGTGTGGATGCTGCACGTGCAAGCATGGGTTCAATGCAAAATGCAGCACTCATACAGAGGGCAAGGAATGTGACGGTAAGAAGACGTTGTGCCATGATTGGTGTCCGTCCCAAGTATAGCGGGGACACTACGCATAAGAAAGGCATGCATGCCACGGGATGGGGTGTACCCTATTAAGATGCAGATAGGCGATCATGTACCAGATTTCACAGCGACTGACCAAACCGGTGCGAGCATGAAGCTCTCGGACCTTCTTGCGGGGGGACCCCTCGTACTGTTCTTCTATCCGAAGGCATTCACCCCTGGGTGTACGCAGGAAAGTTGCCATTTTCGCGACATGTATGGCGAGATAAAGGCTGCAGGCGGCCATGCAGCAGGAGTAAGTGCAGACTCTGTTGAACAGCAGGCAAAGTTTGCAGGAACCTACGCTTTTCCCTTTCCGCTACTGTCTGATGCAGACCATGGGATCGCACGGTTATTTGGCATCAAGAGGCCTGGTTTCCTCCCAGCGAAACGGTCAACCTTTGTCATTGACGAGTCATCAACTGTGCAGGGCATCATTGCGAGCGAGCTCCACATGGATACGCATGCTGATGAGGCCATAGCCATTCTCCGGAAACTGCACACAGCACAGTGATGCAGTGGATCCTGCATCCTCGGATACCTGTCTGGGTGGACCGCAATCTCCGCATTGTGCTTGTGGCCCGGTGGACAATGAGCATTGCACGGGCCATTGCTTCAGTTGTTACTGCTATCTACCTAGCTGAGATAGGTTTCTCTGCTGTGGAGATAGGTGCGCTCTTTGTGGGTGTCACTATCATGTCAGCTATTCTTGCAGCACTTATAGGATTGGTTGCTGACCGGTGGGGCAGGAAGCCGTTTCTGGTTGTAATCCCACTTGCAGCAGCAGGTGCAAGCCTTGTTTTTGCCTTCTCTCAGAGTGCAGGGATACTATTTGCAGCTGCAGCCATGGGTTCATTTGGTCGTGGTTCAGGTGCTGGGGCAGGTAATGTCGGTCCGTATCAGCCGGCTGAGTCTGCTTTTATTGCAGATGCTGTCTCCGGGAATAACCGTGCATCCGCCTTTGGGTTGGTGGCATTCATGAGCTCACTTGGGGCACTGGCAGGAGGACTCCTAGTTGCAGTCATTCATAATGCACGAGGAATGTCGACTGGGGAGGCCATGCTTGCCTTCCGTCCAGACTTCATTGCAGCAGCCGTGTTTGCAGCCACGTCTGGACTCCTTGCACTGCTTCTCCGGGAGCCAGTAACGAAAAAGGCTTCTCCTTCCGGGAAACGGGACAGGGTGCGCTGGCCAGTCCGGTCGTGGTCCGTACTGTGGAGGTTCTGGGTGACGAATGCAACAAATGGGGCTGCCATCGGACTTTTCGGTCCATTTGTGAGTTACTGGCTGTACCGGCGCTATGGAGCCTCACCAGGTGCAGTTGGTTTGCTCTTTGCAGTTGTGAACCTTGGATCGCTTGCCTCGACACTTGTTGCTGCACGGATTGGGCGGTTGATGGGAACAGTCCGGACAATTGCAGTTGTGAGGGCCTGTACTGCTGTCTTGCTTGTGCCGATGGTACTTGCACCAACGTTCTGGATAGCAAGTGTACTGTATTTTTTCCGGATGCTCGTTCAGAGGATAGGGTTGCCCCTTCGCCAGTCATTTACCCAGGACATGGCAGATCCCTCAGAGCGGGCAAGTGTTGCTGCACTGTCGAATCTTCCTGCCCAGGTAACCATGGCAGGAAGCCAGGTTGTTGCAGGATATCTCTTTGATGAGGTGAGCCTTGCTTCACCATTTCTACTTGCAGCAGTATTCCAGATGGGGAATGCCATTCTTTACGCGTTTCTCTTTGCCTACCGTCCACCAGCTCCAAGACCACCGGCTGAGCCCGTGGCTGCACTGCTTTCTGATCAGGAATTCCCGGACCTGCGATGAGAGTGGCCTAAGACCAGCTCCAGCTATTGAGGAGGTTAAGGAAGACATTCTCTGCAGTAGCCATGTTTGCTTGACTTGGGAGGCACGTGACATCGATGGTGTAGAAATCACCATTGCGAATTGCGAAGAGTGTGTAGTTGACAACGGTCTGAATAGCAGGACTGGAACTCGATGAATTGCTTCCGGAGCTGATTTGTGAAGATACTGCATAGAGTTCGTACGCCTTGGCACCTGACAGCGGCTGGTTGTATGTCTTAAATGGCGTGACAGAGCTCGACTGCGTTGCCTGGACACCAAAGTATGCCTGTGCCAGTGTCGCGATTGGTGTAGTGGAGAAGGGAAGGGATGTTACGGGGTATGCCGACCCCTTGCCACCAACAATGTGGACAAAAATCGTCGATGCCGTGACAGATCCAGTCGGTGCACCGCTTTTGGGGTCCAAGGCGAGATTGCCGTTTGCTGCTACAGAAAGGGTGAGACCTGCAGGAAGGTTTTGAGTTGGGTGTACTATTTTCCAACCACTTCCGGGAAGAGTAGCCGAGTATCCAGTTGCACTGATTGCAGTACCACTCTTCACGGAGAAGGGTGTTGAGCTTCCTCCACCAGAGGAGGATGAGGAGGATGGGGTCGTGCCTCCGCACGCTGCAATGCTCAGTGCTGCCACCAACACACCTATCGAAAAAGCTCTTTTCATCATGATTGGGGGTTCCTGCAATACTTGGAATGACATTACAATTCTTCGAGCATACACGCTTCCGGGGTTTCTCGCAGAATCTCGTCCCACGTGAATGGCAGGCCTGGGGTGTCACGCAGGGTTCAGTACCATCTGTCACACTGAAGGTAGTCCTTGTGCTCATCCCCTGCTTGTTCACATGAAGCATGAAACAGAGGGCATCTGTCCAGTATGGATACGGGAGGTAAAAGATATGGAATATCGTCGACTAGGCAAGGCAGGACTCAAGGTCAGTGTCCTGTCATTTGGTTCATGGGTGACTTTCGGAAAGCAGGTGGACACTACTCTTGCTGAGTCGTGCCTTGGGTATGCATATGACCACGGTGTGAACTTCTTCGACAATGCTGAAGTATACAGTGGCGGCATGTCAGAAACGATCATGGGCGAAGCGATCCGAAAGCTCAAGTGGGCTCGTCATTCCTATGTGCTCTCCTCCAAGTTCTATTTCGGCATTGAGGAAGGTGTTAACACGAGAATGACACTCAACCGAAAGTACCTCATGCAGGCAGTAGAGGGATCTCTGAAGAGGCTTCAGCAGGACTTCCTCGATCTCATCTTCTGCCATCGTCCAGATCCGGACACGCCCATTGAGGAGGTCGTTTTTGCCATGCATGACATCATCTCTTCAGGGAAGGCACTATATTGGGGAACGTCCGAGTGGTCTGCAGCAGACATTCGTGCAGCTTGGGAGATTGCAGAGCGGCATCACCTTCACAAACCTGTCATGGAACAGCCCCAGTACAACATCCTTGAGCGTCAGAAGGTCGAGCATGAGTATGCAAGACTCTACGACGACATAGGACTTGGACTTACGACGTGGAGTCCGCTTGCTTCAGGTGTTCTTACAGGCAAGTATGTAAATGGAATTCCTGAGGGAAGTCGTGCAACCCTTTCCGGGTACGAGTGGCTCCGTAGGGGACTGACGAACCCAGAAGTAAATGCAAAGGTGAAGGATCTTCTTGTTGTGGCCGATGATCTTGGATGCACGCTAGCAGAACTTTCCATAGCGTGGTGCACGCTCAATCCTCATGTGTCGACAGTAATCACTGGAGCAAGCAGGCTCGACCAGTTGAAGAGCAACCTCAATGCACTTGACGTTGTGTCGAAAATAACTCCGGATGTCCAGGATCGCATTGATGCAATCATTCTTGGAGAGCATGTAGCTCTTCACGCATAACGTAGGTAAACCGGCAGTGGAGCAGGAGAACCTGCTCCACTTCGCTGGTTAAAGACTGGATGTTGGTCCATCCAGTGCGGATGGTGGTACAGGTAGACGGTGGGCAAGACGCCGGAGTGCAGCAGTGATATTGATACCTACTGCCTTGGCAATCGTCTGGAAATCCGGGAATCCCCACCCTGTTGTGAGGTCCCATCCAGGGCCTGCAGAGTAAGCACCATTCGTTCCTGAGGTGACGTCAGTAAATCCCTTTTGTCCAAGTGCGTACAGATCCTTGTTGATGAGACCAAAGCCCTTGCCGTTCTGGAGGGCTGAGAGAACAGCAATACCTGTCATGATTTCGGGTGCTGATGCACTTGTTCCCCCAACTCCCTCGTAGGTGCCATCCGAAATGACAGCAAGTCCTGTCTGGGGATCTGCTACTCCAGATGCATCCGGCTCTCCACGACCAGGCTTGTGGGGTGGGTTTGCAGATACGGGATGAATGCCGTGATCTGACTGGTATGACGGAACAGGAAACACTTCGCTCACACCTCCACCAGTTCCACCATTTGTCTGCATTTGTTGGGCAGTTCCACCCCATGCAGCAATCGACTGGATTGCACCAGTCACACGGTTGAGTACAGCACGTACTCCCCCTGCAGCAATGGCATAGGGGCTTGTTGCAGGGAAATCTGCATGTTGCTTTCCATCATTGATCCCGTCCGTGGAACCCCCATCACCTGCAGAGAAGCCAAACGTACATCCAAGAGCAGATGCCTGAGCCAGAGCGTGGTTGATCTCCAGCATGTCTGCACGTGACCAGTCGAGGAGTTCAGCACCTCCCCAGCTCATGGATATGGACATTGGTCGGTGAACCGTATCCTTCATCGCAGCCACGATGGCATCGCGGACCCCCTGGGAAGTGTTCGGGGCATCGTAGACGACGATGTTCAGGCCAGGCGCCATCCCGAGGCCAACTTCAACATCAAGTGCGACCTCGACGTTTGCTCCTCCTGGATCATTCTGGGGCTGTTGTCCATCAACACTCACATGGACAATATTTGGCTTTGGATATCCAAATTTTGCACAGTATGCAGTGATGTCAGCATCAGTCACAAGTCCACCAAGCTCGATGATGCCAAGAACGACTTTCTGGGAAGGTACGTGGCCAGGAGTTCCGGCTGCACCGACAGGTGGAACTTTCATGGCTTTTGCAATGACATGGGGAGGGTAGATGATCTGCTGGGCAAGCTGCTGCTGGGTGGGCCGAACATAATGGGGACGGCACACAGGACGGCTGCTGAGGCCCATGACATGGGTGATGATACCTGACAGTTCAGCTGGGATATGAATGTCAGAATTGTATGAGTGGTAGTGGACATTGTTTGGTGCTGAGTAGTCGGACAGGGTAACACCAAACGCTTCTTCAATGTCCGCTACTCGTCCAGTAACCTTCACTGTGCGTGTTGGAGCGTCGACTTCAGTGACTGCAAGATGGTGGTCCTTCGCGTACGATGTGACCTTTGTAACATCCGCACTTCTGGCCCCGTGGTGCCGACTCTGAACACTTTGGCTGAGGAACTGCCTCTTTCCGGGCTCATTCCGGTGAATACGGTCGACAGCTTCGAAAACGGATGCTCCGTCCGGATTTTCCCGTAGCGCAATAGTAAGTGTGAGAAGTGTGTTTTTGTCCGTTGCACCAATGCGGGTCGCAGTACGGAGATGCGTATGCTGCGAATCCGGAATGGCAACAGGTGAAGCAGGACTGGTCATGGAAATTCCCCTCGTGTGTGAACCTTGCATATGTGCAGAGCTGGTCACATATCGCGTGCACCCATTGTTGCAGTACGGGTTACAACTCCACAATGGGGAAAGGGAACACTAGTAGCAATATAAACCCCAGGGAAGGTGGACCTGATGGAGAAAAGTACAGTGAAAGGCACAAACATGGTTCGGATTGGCACTGCTGCCATCCTTTTCTCGTGGATGGCTTCCACCTTGCCCGGGCCAGCACCTCACTACGGACAATTCACTGCCACGATCCGGGTGTCGGGTACCAACCCTCCCATGGTCGTTGAGGGACCACCGGGATTTGTGTACCGGCAGATCTCTGACTGGAACCCACCGGTTTCTTCTCGCGAGGCCATTGCAGATGCATGGACGATTGTCCACGAAACGGTGTATGCGCTTGCGCCAGTACATGTTGAGGCAGTAACCCTTGGTGAGTACAGTATGGAGAATTCAGGAGTCCATGATTCCGTTGCAGCTGCATGGATCGTGGTGTTCTCCTCGCGGAGCAGGATGCTCTCTGGAACGATGTTTGAGGGCCACTTCGTCCTGGATTCTGGTCCAAATGGTCTTCCGGAATCAGGCGGGTATCATTCGGTCGTTTCCATCAGTGCCTATACAGGAGAAGCGATTGCTCCTTTTCTAGGGGGAGGCACACAGTAGTAGCTGTTCCTGACTCCGGGTACTTACAGTCTGGACTGAGTGGGTGATGCAGATTGCCTTTCAGGATAGAGGACACAGGTGAAGCTCCAGCGCAACATAGCTGCATAGGATCGGGAAAGGGTGCTGCTAGATGTCATAACTCCGCTTGACACGGAGATGCCCTGGCACGGTCGATCCGTCGCGGAGAAATCCTGCGGAAAGGAAGGCAGAGAGTGTTCCGTGTGAGGCATGACGTCCTGTGAACTCTGGCCGTCGTGGATCCATCGGAAAGCCGTATACGTCATTCGCACCACGTTCGAAGGCACTTCTCGCAGCAGCATCGATAAGCATTGCTGATATGCCCTGTTTCCGGTATCCGGGTCGGACATAGATGCAGTTGATGACCCAAGCATCGGGCTCATCTGCTGCATAGGTCTCGTCGGGATCGTGCATCCTCGGGTAGTTGATTACAGGACCTGTCGCGACCCATCCTACAGTCGTGCCATTGTCAAAGGCAAGGAGTCCAGGTTCCTCTTCGTCAACGACAAGCGTCCTGAGGGCATTCCGGTTGGCATCCCCCTGGTGATCTGCAAAGGAGTCCTTCGTGAGTCTCCACCACATGCACCAGCATCCATCGTCTGCACCACTTGGACCAAAGAGGTCCTCAACATGTTTCCAGTCTTTGGGCTGGACAGGGCGGATAGTGATCATGGCTCTATTGTTGCGCGATCGCCTCTGGTTCCGGGGAAATGGAAAAGGACATAGCAGAACGTGCGCTTCCTGGTAGGAAGCGGACGTTCGTGTGTGTGGTGACTACGGGAGGTTTGGGGGAGGAGGAGTGGAGTTGTCCCGGACGAAGGCATTCCAGAGACGCTTTCGCAAGGAGCGTGTCATGTACCAGATCACACCAAGCACAAGAAGATATGGCCACGCAGTGAGGAGGAAGACAATGAGCACAGAGAGGAGAGCTTCATCGTTATGAATGCCTCGGGTGAAGGCCTGCTCCAGCTGGGGCGTCTTTGGTGTTGGCACTGTCTGTTCCGTGAGGGATACAGTGACCATCGCATACGAGACAGTTTGCTGAATTGATCCAAGTGACTGCTGCTCTGCTGTGATCTTGGTCTGGAGAGCCGTGATCTGTTGCTGAAGGTACTGGACAGTTGAGGGATCCGTTGCAGCTGCAAGTTCCTTCTGGTCGTTTGCGAGAGTGGCCTGGTCAGCAGCAAGGTTGTCCTGTGTCGAGTTCACCTGTCCGGAGTAATCCTTGAAGTTGAAGTTGAGGTAGGACGTTGTGTACGTCTTCGGTATTGCCATAAAGAATGACGGCAGTTTTGCCACGGGCACTGCAAGGACAAGAGATCCCGAGGAGACAGCATGGTGACTGTTTGCGGATGTGGAAGAGTTCACAAGGTAACCACCAAGAGAGACAGTCGTATTGGTGAGAAGGGTGAAGGCATCCGTGAACGCATGCTGCGGGATTACAAATCCGACATCAACAAGGCGTTGCTGGTTGGCTGGAAGTGTGCCTGCAGCAACGTTGTTGATGCTAGCAGACGGATTTGCAGTCTTCGATGATGTAGATGGAGTGAGAGCCCCACTGTTTGACGATGCAGCGCCTGCTCCCCCAGAAGCTGTTCCTCCACCCATGTTCAGGCCGTTGCTGATGTTCGAGAAGACAGTATTCGTCTGGTGGGGAGAAGTGACCATAGAGATGACAAGGACAGCAACAAGGATGGCAGGAAGGGCAGCTGCAGTGGAGAGGATTGTACGGAGCCTGGGGGAGAAAAATCTGCGGGCTGGCTTTCGAGTTCCTTCAGGTGAACGCTTCTCATGAGTTGTCTTTGCAAGAATTTTGAGGGCAACTTCAGTGTTCGGCGTGTTCTTTTCTACCCGTCCAAGATGGCGGGTTATCCGGTCAGGAAGCGGTATTTTCTGCGTCATGTCGCACCTCGTTTCTAAAGATGGTGAGAGCCCGTGCCAAGTGACTGCGGGCTGTTCCAGTTGCACATCCCATGAGTACTGCACATTCGTCCAGGGTGTAACCGTAGTGGTAGTGAAGAACGACGACAGTACGCTGCTGAAGGGAAAGATGTAGGAAGGCCCGGTCGAGATCTGGATCCTCCGTATCCTGCATAGGCACTGCAAGCTGGTCGGAGACAGTGTCGATTGGCCAGATCGCAAACCGCTTCGCCCGCTGCCGAACCCGGAAGCAGTGATTCACACAGATCCTGGTGAGCCAGGAAGATGCCCGACCGGGATCCTGGAGCGTCCCCCAGGCCTTCCATGCACGCAGGAAACTCTCCTGCACAGCATCCTCAGCAAGCGACGGATCCCGAAGTATCATGCATGCGAGCCTGAAGAGTCGTTGCGCATCGCGGTCGACAAGCTCGGTGAATGCGAGATTCTTCTCTCGCTGCTGGGTTTTGGAAAGTAGTGTCATAGCAAGCATGGTAACCGTCAAGACTCCTCGCGAGTCAGTTTGGTTTACTGGAAGATTTCTGCAGGGTACAGTACAGGTAGACGTCTTCCCATCGCCATCCCCCTCTCGTGCAAGATCCTTCCTGCGTGTGGAAAGCAGCGTCTTCACATGTGACATTCACGGAGCGGGAGCAATGAAGGCGAACCACGAGGCTAAACGTCCTCTCGACGGATCAGCTACATTTGTCGACAGGTTCCTTGTGGGTAATCCGCTCCAACGTGAGGGACTTGCAATACGACTGTTCCCCTATGTTCTGGTGATGGTACTCGCGCTCCTGAGCCCTCTTCTTCTCGGACATCTCCGTAACTCAACTGCGTTCATCGCGAGTATTGGCATCATGGCAATCCTCCTCGTCTTTCTCGTCATCATTCCCTGGGAGCGCATTCCAGAATGGATGGTGAATGCAATACCTGTCGGAGCAATTGCCTTTCTCGTGCTTGTGTCCATTGCAAGCGGAGGACTCGAGACAGGAAGTGGGCTGATGTTTCTTCTTCCTGCTTTTGCAGCATCCGTACTGGGTCGACCACGGGATATTGCTTTCGTCCTGGTGCTCGTGGCATTCGCACTCGTTGGAATCTCTCTTTTCGACCATGTTTCCGTTATATATACTGTCACTCGTCCGCTGTATTGGTTTGCGACTGCAGTGCTCATGAGTACGACCATCTATCGGCTCCGTACATCGCTAATCCACCTTGTTGCAGAACGGGAGGAATACCTCGAAGAGGAAACGCTCCTTGCATACGGCACAGAAAATCTCGCTTCGAGCCTTGAGCCTGATGAAGTTCTCCGAACTGCAGCAGAACTCACCTTCAACGTCATTTCGACGAAAAAGCATGGAGTATATCCAGTGAGAGTATTTCGTCCCATGCCAGGGGGTTATCGCCTCATTGCATCAGCTGATACCCATGAATTCCCCACAGCGCTGGATCCAGCACTATGGCGAGTGGAGGCAGTCCAGGAGTTTCCCAATCGACTGCCCTTTGCCTGCACACTTGAACGTTTTGGGGATGGTGGAGATGTCGAACAGTTCCCTGCAATGGCAATTGTCATTCTTGCAGAGGAGGAGGAACTGGGCCTCATCACAGTCGAGATGCCTCTGGGCAATATGCTTCCAGAACGGAAGCTGCAACTCCTTACAAAGATCCGGGATGCAACTGAGGTTACTGCAATGA
Source organism: Candidatus Dormibacteria bacterium (assembly GCA_049964715.1). Classification (GTDB taxonomy): domain Bacteria; phylum Chloroflexota; class Dormibacteria; order Aeolococcales; family Aeolococcaceae; genus JAJZLL01. Next base: position 1,276 of record JBMFXB010000030.1, on the reverse strand, counting down.
ATGCAGTGCGATATGAACGGATCAGTAGCCAGACACGGGAACTCCAGCTTCTGGATCATGTGACACGATCACTTGCTCCCCTTCGGCACCATGCACAGGTGCTGGCAGCAGCAGCTGGTTGGGTGGAAGCCGTGCTCCTTTCCTCAGGTGTCCAGGCACCACATGGACTTGTGTACAGTGCAGATGGTGAAGTATACCAGCGACTCGGGACGTACCCCACGGACAAGGGTTCTGGCAAGGCATCCCACAAGAGACTTCTTCAACGGGGACGGGAGATTGTTGCAATGTTCGGAACGCTCGAAGCAACACGAGAGTGTGTTCCGATAGCTGATGTGCCCCATCTGGGATCCCTCGTACCGGACCAAGTGGATGGAGTGTGGCTAGGCTGGATACCAGTTCGGGTCGAAGGAACGACAAAGGCTGTCATTGAGGCGAGTTCGCTCACGGAACCGTTGGGAGATGCGGCATGGGAGCAACTTCAGCGTGTGGGGAGTATTGTGGATCTCGCACTGGCAAACGCACTCGCACATGAACGGCTGGAAGATCTTGCAGCTACTGATCCGCTTACTGGCCTTGCTAATCGTCGTGCATTCGAACAGGCACTAACCAGTCACTCCAGACGAACACCGTTTGTAGTTATGGCATGTGATGTGGATCGGCTCAAGCATGTGAACGACACACTGGGACATGATGCAGGGGATAGACTGCTCCTTGCTGTTGCTCACGGAGTGACGGGTGTCCTGCGAAAAGGGGAGGTGTTCGCACGGCTTGGTGGAGATGAATTTGCCATCTTCATGCCGGATGCAACTCGGGAGAGTGCACGACTTCTCGCAGAACGTATCTTGCGTGCGCTTGCAGGAGAAGCAACACACGAGTTCACCCCGTCTCTCAGTATTGGGTTTGCTGAGGGAGCTCCAGGAGATGATCCACGGGATGTAGCAATTCTTTCTGATGAGGCCATGTATCAGGCCAAGCGGGCAGGGGGAAATCAGTATCACCTGTACGGGGACAGACGTGTCGGAACGCATTCTGGAGGACGAAATGCGTAAAGCTGGATTGACCACAGGCCAAGGCACGAGGAATATGAGAGTAGAGAGAGTTCACCCCGATTGAGCAGCGCATTCGGTGTAGCCGGAATGGGTTGGAGGTATGCGTCATGCGAATCGGGATTTTGACGGGTGGTGGGGACTGCCCCGGGCTCAATGCCGCCATTCATGCAGTGGTACTGACAGCCATGGCGCACCAAGACACTGTTATTGGCTTCCATCATGGATGG
>JBMFXB010000029.1:0-21932 GCA_049964715.1 Candidatus Dormibacteria bacterium | reverse complement strand
GCACACAACCCGTACTCCTGCTCCCAGACCTCCTTGAGCCTGCCGATACTGGATGCGGAAAGCGGCGCCGTATCCCCGGCAAGCGCCCGGAAAACGAGCCAGTGACTCACAACCGGTTCATTCCCAAAATTGAACTGGTCACGAAGGACTTTGTCGAATATCTCAATAAGACGACATTTAATTACTCACTCCTTGACTTGAGGAGTACTTGAGTCTGTGACCTCTATAGTGAACCAGCGGACAGAACCCATAAGCATCAGATAAGTTCATCTTTCGCCTGATCGAGAGACACAATTCGGCGCTTTCGGTTGAATGTAGCAAACAATATCGTTCAGAACAAATTACTCAGTTGCTATCGGCAAGGCTTGACTTCATATCATGGAATTCAAGGTTTACAGTCAAAAGGATTTCTGCAAGCACGCACAGTACTATAAGTAATTCAGCAAATGACCATGCCGGTTGAACAAAGTTATCAATAAGGTACGCAATGGACAGTGCGCAACCTAGTCCAAGTGCTGACCATTTTCGATTGCGTGATATGGCTACAAGAGGAAAAACGATAAAAAGCAAGTTATAAGGAAGCATATGTGGGGTCAGTGCCAGTGTCAATGCAAAAACAAGGCCAAGCGTAATAGTGAAATCACCTCGCAGATAAGTCCTATACTTCCATACGATGGCAATACCGACAGTAACAAGTATAATCGACAACAAATCTATGTAGAGATGGGAGATATGGAATCGGACAAGAAATCCTGGCAATGAAACTGTCAGGAGATTCTCCCCGAAGTCTATATGTGTCAATGCAATTCCCCACTGGTGCAGGCCACTCCAACCTACTAGAAACCAGGAGATAGCAGTGAGCGTTGCTCCCCCAAGGCAAATTCCCATCAATACCTTCCACAATCCCAATACCGCTAAAGAGGGAATGAGAATCCAGAGCAATTGTGGCTTTGCTAGTACAATGCTCAGAATTATTCCTGAATCGAGTAGTTTGTCACTTTGCATAAGTGAAGTTGCCCATATGAACACTGCAAACAAAAAGACATCTATTTGACCCAATGCAAAAACCTGCATAGCAGGTAGCGTACAGAGAAGAACAAGGAATGATGGAATTGGACCTCTATAGGACCTTTTGTAGAGCACAGTAGAAGATACTATGAACACAGAGAGCCCAAACAAAAGATACAGTTCAAGGCCAAATTCTGGCGTCAGGAGAGCAAATGGCGCAAATGCGAGGGCAACAAATGGTGGGTATGCAAAAATAAAGGCCCAAGGATTTATGCCTTGTCGGATACCAACTCCATATAAAACCCTCATCAAATGGTGTTGACAAGACAGACAGTAAAGTGTGTTTACATTATGGATTACGCTGTATCCAGCCAGGCGAAAAAAAAGTACAAAATCCGTCTCATAAGGAGATGAGAGTGCACGCAAAAGTTCTGCAGCTCCATTTCCAACAGCAATAATTGCAACGATGAGAATTATCCATTGGCGATAGTCTTTTCCATTTCCCTTTGTATGAGGGTGGGACTTTGACATAATTCTCCAGATGTAATGATTTAGTGAATTTGGTACGCAGCAAATTACTCCCTATCTCTGAATCTTTTGTTTACCTACTCTATGCCCAGTAGAGTCAAGCTGTTGTATCAGAGGACATGTGGGGGAGATACCTTTCCATTTTGAATGTTTTCAGCTTTTCAAAGTGTTGATAGCTGTTCAGTGCAGTTCGATGCAATTATCGTATGAATCGCCTCTTTTTCATATACATGGCGACAATCCTATCTTGTTAAAGGACAGCTTTACCGAATTCCAAGAGATGATAATGCTACTGGGTTACAATGACCGGAGTACCGACAGGAGTCCAAGAGAACGCCCATTGCATAGTGCTTGTTGGAGTTTGAACGCAACCATGACTTGCCGTTGGACCGTTCTGCCCACCAGGGCCAAATGCCATTGGCGGTTCCCAGCCTGCGTCGTGGATGTAGTAGCCTTCGCTTGCAGGTACCTGCCCATTGGCAAAGCCCATAACCCAGTTGACCCACGTTGATGGGTACCAGAATGGAGAACCTGGAGGCCACATCGAAATAAAATCATATGGCGTAATTTTGTTGTATATGTGATATGTGCCTACAGGAGTTCTAAGATATTTGCGACCGGTTGTGACAGGGGTTGCACGTACAGCACAGCCATTGTCATAGAACACCATCTCTTGGAGCGATAGCGACACAGTAATCACTTTGCCTGAAGGAAGGCCCTGATGGCCACAAGCATGTGCAGCAAGATTAGACTCAACACTTTTGTCAAAGGACGTATATTGAGAGCGAAGTGATTGGAGTTGCGCCGTAGTCGTAGCTGATATGTACTGGGCATGCAAAGTGCTATATCTACTCGATTCTTGCGTTGATCCAGGGATTTGCTCAGCTTCAGCCTGGTCCAGGGTCCAAAGTGCATTGCGATCCACGGTGAACAAGGAATTATTGAGCGCGATTGTTGTTGTAAGTTGAAGTTCCACAACCTCCAACTGAGTTGCTGTTGGCAGTGTATTAGTTCCAGCTGCCATATCACTTTTGAGCTGGTCTGCAAGAGTTCCAACATGATCGGACTGAAGGTTGTCAGTATGTGCTGTAGCACGAAGGATCATTGCCTCGCTCAGTATCTTCGGTAATCCTACCTGTAGGACTGTCTTTGCAGCAGAAACGGTATTTGTTAGGGAGGCAACTTTATCCTGCCACTGGAGGGCATATTCGTCTATCGCATGGGGCGTTTTCGCACTATCCATTTCCTCAGTCCAAGAGCTCGTCTTTGGAACGTCCAACAGGTCGTTCATTATTGTGGGATTTTCATCCCATAGATGCTGAAGGGCGATAATCTGCTGGTTTGCCTTGGATCTAGCATTGCCAAGTGATGTGTTCCATGCAACTTCAAGAGTGTTTTGCAGTTTTGGCACTTCGTGTGGTGCAGGTGTAATCCACCACTTTGGGCTGAGTATGGGAAGGGCGAGTGCGTGCTGTTCCGTTGCCAAAGATGCGACAAGGCTGCTGGCATGCCTGTGGCTGAGCCCGCTCTGTTCATCGTGGACTACCTGCGATTGGAGCTCATCAACCTGACTGATTGCATTAGCCATGACAACTCCGCGATCAGCTATTGCAGCCCCAAGTACAACAATCACAAATATGGGAATTGCTAACCTAACTCCTTTCACGAGACCTTGCATCCTCAAGTAATCCTCTCGTCACTGGAACTATCCCCTATAACGTGGCTAAGGGGCACTGCGTTACGATACCTGCATGTTCGACGTTCTCCCGATCATGCGAAGGCATTCGCGTGTCGCAGGAGCGAATCCTCCGGCTGATGCGCGGAGGAGAGATGCTGACATTATATCGGAAGGGTACTGCCAATCATGACCGACATATCGTGCAAAATGGCTCCCGATGTCATGGGGGAGAGGGACGTGACGAGCGTGATGAACCTTGAAGGGAATGCGACAGTATTAATCTAATCGCTGCCGGCCACTATGCAGGCGAATGCTTCGGGTGCGCACCTACACGCTGCAGAACCCTTTTTGTACACAATTCCGCACACAACCGAGCCTTTCGTGTGGAAACACCCTGGATGGTCATTGCTGCAAGCGCAAGGACAAAGGCTTTTGCACTTCGTTGGTACCGCTCAACAAGCTCTGTAGCAAATAACCCTTTTCTGTCTCGTGGAACACGGAGTTCAATGGCTCCTATGCGTGTTATGAGGTTACGTGTGTACTATCCTGCACGGTACCCGTACCGTGCATCTGTTCGTTCGGATAGACCTGCTCCAATACAAGAATCCATCTCTGTCTCAAGAAATGCCTGTAAGGTCTCTTTGACAAGCATCTTCATGAGATCTGCATCTTCTTTTACCAGTGCTGCTAGAGACTTCATTTCAGTTGTATGCGTTTGTAAATATGGTTACCAGGGGTACAAATAGGAAGGGTAAACTTGAGAACCATAAATGGGAGGCAAAATGAATCCGCAGCTCAGTGGAGATGAAATTGCCCTTCTCCGCGAGACACAGATTGCTCATCTTGCAACAGTTAATCCAGATGGCACTCCACAAGTGACTCCCATTTGGGTCGATACAGATGGGGAGTGCATTCTCTTCAATACTGCCAAAGGGCGTATAAAGCACCGCAATATTCTTGCGAATCCCCATGTTGCCATTTCCGTGAGTGATCGCAAGGATCCGTACCGGACCTGCATTGCACAGGGTACTGTTGAATTTCTCGAAGAGGGTGCTGAAGATCACATTGACAAACTTGCAAAAAAGTATCTTGGCGTTGACAAGTATCAAAGACAGCAGCTCGGAGAGCAGCGAATTATTGGTCGAATTCACCTCACCCGGATCGTACGTCGCGTGTGACCAGCACATGCAGGGTTAGTGCGCTGGCATGTGACCAGTGAGTGTATGTGACTGTTCAATCGCCTTGTCGATGAGGTGCTGAACGCTGTCATCGTCAGATAATTCATTCTTGTGTGCACTGGCAGTACCCACGCGAATTGTCAGAGGTGTTTTCCTGCTTGACTGCAATTCATTGATACTCTGCTGGAGAGCTGAGAGATGGGGGGAGAGGTCTTTTTCTCCTTTGTGGGGAAGAATCCAGGCAAGTGTAGTGCGATCCAAGCGAATGGGAAGGTCATCCTCGCCAAGAAGTGGAGTGAGGGCATCTGTCGTTGCTACGAGAAGGGCATCCGTATGTGCTGAATCGACATTTCCAGTGGAAGTGAGTTGGCAGCAGTCAACGAACAGAATGGAGCCAACTGCTGGAGGATTCTCGATGCAGTCCAAGAGCAGCACATGTCCAAGCTGGAGGCCACCATTTCGTGCATAGGATCCAGTAACTGGATCTCGTTCTGCGTGATCGTGGACTGCAGCTACGAGTTCATCACGTTCTGCTTCGACTTCCCGGACAAGGAGTTCCATCTCTTCAATGTTCTGCTCAAGGAGTTTCAGATATTCTTCTGCATCGGCAAGCTCCTCCGGGGTGAGGTCAGCATCATTCTCATCATCTGACCACAGATCATCATCTTCGACGCTGCCGAAGGTCTCGTCACTTGCCATTGCTGCATCCTCCTTCACACTCTTTGCCATCATTATGCCAATGACTGCGCTGCGTGGCGAGAAGGGATTGAGTCGCTGGCATCAGGGTCCTGCGCTTTAGGGCGTTTGGCATTCAGTCGTGCAATGAGGTTTGTTGCCTCTTCCGCCCAGAATGCAAGGCCAACAAGCTGGTATGAGACTGGTCCAGATCTGACTGCAGGACTGTTATGTTCGAATATGACATGCCCAGCTACCTGCAGTGCCCAACCTCCAGCAAATAGCTTGAGGCCAAGTCGTGGGCGTATGAGGAGCAGGGGAAGGCTTGCTGCCACAGTTGGTATGCCAATCAGGTGCGTTGCTCGCACCCCTATCGAAGTATGCAGTGACCGGTAGTACTCCATCTTTTCCGCAAATGGGGCACTCGGTTCAGGCGGTGGCGAAAGTGGCATTGTATCGTTTTTCATCCATCCAGTCATGATCCAATCCTCCAATTATGGGTGTATCAGCCACCTTCACTGTACTTGGTTGAAGGTTAAATCCCATGTCAATTCAGCAAGTATGGAGAGTGTTTCGGGTACAATGCCATGACCCGTTTGTACGTCATTTGTTCGTCTTCGGTCAAATGAGCCTTGATATATTTAGTGAAATGCCTTGATGCTCCACGGATGATTGGAGGGGGAAGTTGAATGGTTGAAGCAACCGAGACAAAAAATGTCCAGCTTTCGTGGTTCACACGACGCCATGCAGTGCGTGTGCAATGGGCACAGCGTCGTGCAGAACAACAGGCAGTTCGCGCTGCGACCTATGCAGAACAACTGGAAGCGCAGGCTGCTGCAGCTGCACGTCAGGCACGTGAACAGCGGGAACAGGCAGGCAGTCTCAAAGAAGCATCGGAAGATTTTGCTACACGTCATTCCATCATTCGTGAGCTCGAGCAGTCCCATGCAGATGCACGTGCAACGGCAGAGGAAGAGGGCGAGAAGAGCATTGCTGAAACTCGAGATGAAGCAGCTGCACGGCGTGAGGCAGCACTCATCCCGATTCGTGAGGCAGAGGCAAAGCTTGAGGAAGTTCGTAAGAATGCTGACACGGTAGACGTTGAGACTGCAGAGAAGATCCAGAGCGCTCGCCAGAATGCACGTGTTCGAGTGAGCCAGATGACTGAGGAGCATCGCAGCCGGGTCCGTGCAGTAGCACGTGGTGAGATGAGCGGTCAGTGAGTCGAGTAAGGACGTATTCCAGATTTGTTTCCATATACAACAGCCCTTCCCCAGCAGCCACACATTCTGCTGCACGGGACAGGGCTGTTTGTGTACTTGGACCCTGACTGGCGTAAATCTGCTGAGAATGTCAGTTCACACCTGGTGGCGCTTGGGATAGGGGAATGTTTACGTGTACAGCGAGTCCCTGAGTCTTGGGACGAAGCTGGATAGATCCTCCGTGCGCTTCCACAATCCACTTCGCAATGGGAAGTCCAAGTCCAGTGCCACGAGCATGACGGGCAACTCCTACACGGTGAAATCGCTCGAATACACGACCAAGCTGCTCTGGCGGAATGCCGATGCCATCATCTTCAACCACTATCTCGAGAGTCTGGCCGCTTCTGGATGCTGTAAGACGTATATGTACTCCTTCAGGGTTGTGAGAGACTGCATTGTCAATGAGGATGATAAGGAGCTGCCGGAGCCTGTCGGGATCCAGATACACTGTCCCAACAGTGCTGATGCATGGGGAAAAGGTGAACGGCGGCGACGGCGTTGATGCAGTAAAATCCCCATAGATTTCGCTGATGAGGGGGTCCGCATCCACGAGTTCCCGATTCAGGCTTAGAGCACCACTATCACTTCGTGCAAGTGTGAGGAGATCTTCGACAAGTCGTTGAAGTCTTCGTATTTCCAGGCGCATGGAGTCGAGTACATCGGTGTTTGCAGCGATGGTTTGATCCGGGTGCCGGCCGAGTACCTGGAGCCCGCTGTCAATAATGGTGAGGGGTGTCCTAAGTTCATGGGATGCCTCAGAAGTGAACTGTTGTTGACGTTTGTAGGAGTCCTCTAACGGGGTCATTGCACGCCCGGCAAGGTACCAGGCGACAACAATGCTTGCAGCAACAAGTGCCATTCCCGCTATGACGACTGTCGTGAGTCCCTCACGCTCTGCATCCGATATGTCTGCCTGTGATGTTGCAACCCCCAGTGTTCCTATTACTGAACTGCCGTGGAGGAGTGGGACGACCTCATAGAGATACGGGTGCCCGGAAAGGGTGATGTTTCCCTCGGATGATGTTCCCTTCAGGCCTTGGTGCAAATATGTTGCAAGTAGTGAAAGATCTTTGCCGTGGGAGGTGACTGTTGAACCTGAGGAATTCCATACGATGTAGGATGCACTTGTGAGCTCATCTTGCGGAGTGAAAGGGATTCCAAAGAGGAGAGCGCCCTCAGCATCATGAGCTAGTTCCTGAGCCTGACGATCCAATGACTGTTGTTGTTGGATAACGATAAGACGTACTGTCGAAAATATGACTCCACCCACGAAGAGGGCAAACATGAGCAGGATGAGGCCTGCTGTGAGTGCTGTGAACCGGATACGTGCCTTCCTGAACATTCATGCCTCGATCTTGTAGCCAGCACCACGCACTGTCTGGATGATGCGGTGTGCAGAGTCAGTATCGAGTTTCTTGCGGAGGTAGTACACGTACAGATCAACGACATTGGAGTTCGGTTCAATTCCGTATCCCCAGACATAGTCAAGGAGCTGTTGACGTGAGAGTACCTTTCCCGCGTGTCGCATGAGAATCTCGAGGAGACGAAACTCGTGGTCTGTCAGTTCAACTGGCACTTCTTGTTTCAGCACTGTGTGGGCAGTAGGATCCAACACGATGTCCCCTATGGCAAGGCACTCCTGGGGTGGTGCAGTTCGTCGAAGGTGGGCTCGAATACGTGCGAGCAGCTCATCGAAGGAAAAAGGCTTTACGAGATAGTCATCCGCTCCGCTGTCGAGCCCACGAACCCTGTCAGGAACAGTATCCCGAGCAGTGAGCATGATGATGGGAGTTCTGAACCCGCGTTCGCGAAGCAGTGAGCACACATGGAGTCCATCGATATCAGGGAGTCCCACATCGAGAACGATACAGTCCGGTTCACTCGCCATGACAGTTAACAGTGCATTCTCGCCAGAGAACTCAGTGTGCGTTGCATATCCCTCTTCCCGGAGGACTCGTTCAATGAGGTTGGCGAGTGCAGTCTCGTCTTCAACGACGAGAATTCGTGATGGTTCCAATGTGATTCTAATTATATGCACGCTACTGTCAGAGTATGGACAAGCGACAGCTGTATCGGATGACTTCAGCCCGGGAACAGGGACATGCCCATATTCGTGAATGGACGATTGGGACTGTTGCTGTATCAGCAGTTCTTTCCGGTGTGTTCTCCCTTCTTGCTGTGAGTAGTTTTGCTGGACACCAGGTATCTGGTTCGTCCACTTCACCTGCATCCACTGGGACGACATCGAATTCAGCAGGTGAATCCAGTGTTTCCTCGAGTTCAGCAGGGTCGTCTGGTGGATTTTTCTCCCAGCCAGCTCCCACCCCTATACAGCAACAAAGTGGGTTCTTTGGTGGCGGAGGAGTGGTTTCTGGAGCCTCATGATGGGCACGCAAATACGACAAGCCTTTCCAGTCTTTGGCATGGATGGTGTCATTCTGGTTGAAGAACCGAAGCTGCTTGCAGAAGGTTTGCGACTGCTGATGCAGATCTGCTCGGATATTGATGTGAGCTGCAGCAGGTTTCGTAGTGATTCCGATCTTTCTCGAGTGAATGCTGCGAATGGTGCTCCAGTACGAGTCAGTCCAACTTTTGGTGCAGTCTTGGAGCTATCCCTTCGTGCTGCACAGACAACTGACGGGGCTGTCGATCCGACTGTTGGTGCAGCTCTCATTGCTGTAGGTTACGATCGTGATTTTGGAGAACTCGAGAACGGTGTGCATTCGCTTCCTCGTATTCCTGTACAAATTCCTGGCTGGCGCGTTATTGAATGGGAGCCTTCTAGGTTCACTGTTCGCGTTCCGAAGGGAGTGAACCTCGATTTTGGTTCACTTGCCAAGGCATATGCAGTCGATCTTGGTGCAACAACAATTGCTGGGCGTCTTGGCACTGCTGCCTGCGTTGCAATCGGGGGGGATGTTGCTGCTGCGGGAGAGCCGAGCGAGCCGTGGAGTATAGGTATTGCAGAGGATCACCGCACACCGTTCGCTGATGCAGACGATGTAATTGGTATCACTGCTGGTGGAGTGGCAACATCAAGTACTGCTCTCCGGACCTGGATGCAGGATGGGGAACGAAGGCATCACATCATCGATCCCAGAACAGGAGTGTGCGTCAAGGAGACATACCGTACAGTCACTGTTGTGGCACGTTCATGTGTAGAAGCAAATACTGCATCAACTGCAGCAATTGTCTGGGGAGTATCAGCCCGTACGAGACTGGAAGGATGGGGTGTGCATGGACGGCTCGTGACTTCTGAAGGGAAGACTGAATTCGTTGGACAGTGGCCAGGGAGGGAAGCAGCATGATGCTGGCAACAGCTCCACCAAGCGTCCTGTGGTACATAACCCGGGGAACAGGCTCAGTCCTGTTGCTAGTACTCTCACTGTCGGTCGCACTTGGCATTCTCACCTTTGGCAGGTGGCAGTCCCGGACATTGCCACGCTTTGTGACAGTGACAATGCACAGGAATCTTGCACTTTTTTCGATTGTGCTCCTTGCGATTCACATGCTCACTGCAATTCTTGATCCCTTTGCACACCTTGGTCTCAAGGATGCACTCATCCCCTTTTCCTCAGCATACAGACCGCTGTGGCTGGGGATAGGTGTCATTTCTGGGGAGATCATGGTTGCTATTGCTGTCACAAGTGTTGTGAGAGTATGGCTTCGATTCACTGTGTGGAAGGGCATTCATCTATTGAGCTATCTCTCATGGCCGCTTGCAGTATTTCATGGCCTTGGAACGGGAAGTGATGCAAGACACAGCTGGTTTCTTTGGCTCACTGCATCGTGTGTGACAATTGTTGTTGTTTCGCTCGTATACCGTGTATCACTGCAACGAACAGGTGTTACTCAGCGTAAGGCTGCGACGTTCACAATGAGTGTAGGCGTCTTTGCCCTTATCCTCTGGACGATTACTGGGCCATTGCAATCAAACTGGGCGATTCGAGCTGGTACGCCAGCAGCAATGTTGCCCCATCACACAACCACTTCCTCCAAAACGTCCACCCCAACAGCCGCTCCCACCCTGTCACCACAGGGTGGGGGTGGTATTCCAGTTCCAGTTACTGCAGAACTTCAGGGGGTTGTACAGGAGAACACGGTTCAGGGAGGAGCCTTCATTGATGTCGTAGATCGACAGCAGCAGTCACTGAGGTTTGGTATCAAGATTGCTAGCCCGCAAAGTACAACATTTCAGATGGAAGTACTGAGTAATGGTACTGTTATCTGTTCAACGACAGGCACTATCCAGCCACAAACACTCCTTGCAACCTGTGGCACGACACAGGTGACAATTGGAAACCTCCAGATAGATCAACTTGGAAATATCCAGGGCATTCTGCAGACAACGGTAAATTGATGAAGACACTGGTACAGACAGATACTGATGGTCTCCTTGGCGGTCCCCCAGCAAGGGAGTCATATGGAGAATATGTGACTCGTCTGGGAAGCATGCCAAACGTGGCAAATCTCATTTCCCTCCTTGAAGATGCAGGATTGCGTGGTAGAAGTGGAAGCGGTTTTCCAACACACCGGAAGTGGAAAGCGGTAGCTGAACGGAGTGAGAAGTCGACTGTTGTAGTGGTCAATGGTTCTGAAGGGGAGCCATTAAGTCGCAAGGACCGTGCACTTTTCGAGCTCCGACCCCATCTTGTTATTGAGGGTGCTGTGTTCGCAGCCCACACTCTCAATTCCCGGGAAATCATTATTGCTGTCAATGGATCTGCTCGTCGGGCAGTTGCATCTGTCCAGGAAGCGGTTGCAGAACGGATGCAATCTGGGGATGTTGGTATTGCCATATCGGTCCTTTCCATTCCTGATGCATATGTGTCAGGTGAGGAGTCAGCACTGGTCCGGTTCTGTAATGGAGACGACGCCATTCCAACCCTGAATCCCCCGTACCCCTTTCAACGAGGGGTACGGGGACTGCCAACCCTCGTCAACAATGCAGAAACGATGGCAATGGTTGCACTCATTGCCCGTAATGGTGCGGAGTGGTACCGGGAGCAGGGTAGTCGTGGTACTGCTGGCCTCCGGCTCGTCACACTCCTCGGTGCAGTTGCAGAGCCGGGAGTGTACGAAGTTCCAGTGGGTCTCACGCTTGCAGAGCTAGCATCCGAAGCTGGAGGGCTTGTCGAGGAGTGTCAGGCTGTCCTTATTGGCGGATTTGAGGGTGCATGGCATGCGTATGGTGATGGTTCACTTGAGGTTCGTGAAGTTGCTGGGCCAACAGTGGCGGGAATTGGGTGCGGTACCCTCGTCTTCCTGCCGGATTCCGTGTGCGGACTTGTTGAAGTGGATTATCTAGCAGAGTATCTCGCAGGACAGAGTGCACAGCAGTGTGGACCGTGCATCCATGGACTGGCAGCAGTTTCCAACAAGGTGGAACACATTACTCGTGGCCATGCAACAGAAGCAGACCTGCACCGGCTAGAACTGTGGGAAACCCAACTCCAGTCCGGGCGAGGAGCATGTCATCACCCAGATGGTGCAATACGAGTCCTTCGAAGTGGCATGAAGGTTTTCCAGCAGGAAGTACATCGGCACGTCCGACGTGGAGCCTGTGAACAGAGTGACAGGGATGCATACCTGGCTGTATTGCAGTATCAGGAGTAACCAATGCGGAAAATTTTGAGGTTGAATCCCATTCTTTGTGATGGAAGTGGCCTGTGTAGTGAACTTATTCCAGAGCGGGTTGAGCTCGACTCCTGGGGATACCCAATGGTAGGTGATGCACCCATCGGACCTGGACTCATGCCACATGCCAAGCGGGCAGTTGCCCTCTGTCCCAAGCTTGCCCTTCGGCTCGAGGATGTACCAGAAGACCAGGGAAAGGCTAATAACTCCCACTGAGGTGGTACTGCATGCAGGAGCAAGGTGCATGGCTTCCGCTATACTCGTGCCATGTCATCAGGGACGCACCCTTCTCTCATGCCAATGCACCGGAGGTTCCTGTGAGTACTGTGAAACTGTACGGTCGAGCGCTCCTCACGAGTTCGCTTTACAATCGAGGCGTTGCCTTTACACACGATGAGCGTGAACGATTTGGTTTGGTGGGGAAGCTTCCACCAGCCGTACTTTCCCTTGAAGAGCAGGCAAAACGTGCGTATGCCCAGCTCCAGCGGCATCCGACGGATCTGGCAAAGAATATAGATCTCGAACAGCTTCACGACAGGAACGAGATTCTTTACTACAAGGTGCTCACGAGCCACCTCACGGAACTCTTGCCGATTATCTATGCTCCCACAGTTGGCGAGGTGATCAAGGCATACAGCCATGAATACCGGCGACCCAGGGGTATTTACCTCTCCATTGACAGGCCGCAGGACATTCGCCCCGCCTTCGAGTCATGGGATAACGACAATGGTGCTGTCGACATCGTTGTTGCGACTGATGCAGAGGCGCTGCTGGGTATTGGGGACTGGGGTGTTGGAGGAATGGCAATCTCCTGTGCGAAACTCTCTGTGTATACAGCTGCAGGAGGCATCCATCCAGGGCGTGTCATCCCTGTAATGATTGATGTTGGTACAGACAATGAGACACTTCTCAACGATCCCTGGTATGTGGGAAATCGACATCACCGTGTTCGTGGCGATGCATACGATGCATTCATAGAGGAGTATGTACACACTGTTACTGAACTGTTTCCCCATGCCCTTCTCCATTGGGAGGATTTTGGACCAGCGAACGCCCGGGCAATCATTGAGAAATATGGAGACCGCATCTGCACCTTTAATGACGACATGCAGGGTACGGGTGCTGTTGCCCTTGCAGCCCTCATGAATGCAGTAGCAGTCACAGTAGAGCGTCTCAAGGACCAACGGATTGTCATCTATGGGGCTGGAACTGCAGGAATCGGCATAGCAGACCAGCTTCGGGATGCCATGGTGCACAGCGGGGCAACACGTGAAGAAGCTTCCCGTGCATTTTGGTGCATAGACCGTGAGGGATTGCTGCTTTCGTCAATGGACAACCTTCGGAGTTTCCAACGTGGGTATGCGAGGCCAGTTGAAGATGTTGCAGATTGGGGTTCTGGAGACTATGGACTTGCGGAGGTAGTCAGGCATGTCCATCCAACAGTGCTGATTGGCACATCAACTCACACTGGTGCATTTACTGAGCAAATTGTGCGCGAGATGAGCTCCCATGTTGATCGTCCAATCATCTTCCCCATGTCCAATCCCACCGAGAAACTTGAAGCTCGTCCAGAAGATCTGCTTGAGTGGTCGAATGGTCGAGCACTCATTGCGACAGGCCTTCCCTTTGATCCCATCGATTACAACGGCATCTCTTACGTGATTGCGCAGGCAAACAATGCCCTGCTTTTCCCGGGTCTGGGGCTGGGAGTGAGTGTTGTACAGGCACGCCTCATCACTGATGGCATGTTTTCAGCAGCAGCGTATGCGATAGCTACGCAGGTCAGCATGTCACACTACGGTGCACCCCTTCTTCCAGCCGTGGCAAACCTTCGCCACACTTCAGAGGAGGTGGGGATTGCTGTCGCTGAGCAGGCAGTGCGGGATGGTGTTGCAACACGTGAGGTTGAGGACATTCCTGCTGCAGTACGTGAATCCATGTGGGAACCACAATATCCTGACCTTTCTTGATACGTCATTAATTAATCAAGCGTGTCACATTGCGTAACACCACACAGGTGAATGCCGTTCACAACCATATGTGAGGTGTACGCTGAATGTGGGAAGTGTACGTAATGATAGGGATCATGGAAACGAGATGAGCTCAATACGACAGCAGAATCGACATGAGCGGTGGGATCTCGATGTGGATCCGCCACAGCGAAAGCCACTTCTGCGTGGGTGGTCTCATGCAATTGGAGCTGTGATTGCTGTGGTGGCAGTCGCTGTATTACTCATACATGTTGGTAACCCACTGAAGCGGATTCCACTCATGGTGTATGGCATTGCACTTGTGCTCCTCTTTTCTGTCAGTGCGATGTACCACATTGGAGACTGGCCCACACGGATCAGGAGAGTACTCCAACGATTTGACCATTCCAATATTTTTCTCTTCATTGCTGCAACATACACACCCGTTGCTGTTGTGCTCCTTCATGGGGGGATCCAGCTTGGAGTGATTATTGGAGCGTGGACTTGTGCTGCAGCAGGGGTTGCAACAACGCAACTTTCTATCCGTGCTCCACGGTGGGTGACAGCACTTCTTTACATCCTCATGGGATGGGGTGCAGTCATCATTTTGCCAAATCTCCTTGTCGTTGGCATGCCTCTGGTTCTCGTGCTTATTGGAGGTGTGTTGTATTCACTTGGTGCAGTCGCATATGCAACGAAGCGTCCCCGACTGTGGCCAAGGGTATTTGGCTACCACGAAGTTTTCCACCTTGCAGTCCTTGCTGCAAGCGTGTTGTTCTATCTCTTCATGGTTGTCGTGATCGTGCCATATCCAATGCACTGATACGGAAGAACGCTACCGAGACGTGGATTGGTGCGAGGCAGTCCCTGCGAGAACTGCTCCAACAAGTGCTCGATTGAATGCAGTTCGAAGTTCTGGAGTGATATCTGCTCCCACTCGGCTGCCACCTTCACTCACACTGATCCATGGTGGTACAGAGCGGTAGACAATTTCATTCTGAACGGTGCAGATGAGAGTTGTTGGCCGATCGTCTCGCATGCTCAGAACAACTGATGTCACAGAGCCATGACTGTGATGTGCATTCCATTTCTTTTCCCAGCGGAAATGTCCATCTCCCTCGCGGACATGTTCAACCGGCGTTGTTGCGACGTGATCATGGAATAGATGGTGTCCAGAAAGACCGCGTCTCACTTCAGGAGAGATCTCCTGGGCAACCCAGTGAATGAGGGAGGGCATACGGTCACTGACTGCAGGGAGTTGCCAGTTCGGAATAGGTTGATCGGGACTCAGGGCCGTGACTGTGTTTGCATGCCGTCTACAGTATGCTTCCCCATGAGCCAACACTTGATGGGTTGCACACCATGCACTTGCACATACATTCCCAGACCTGTCGACATACGTACACTGTGCTGCATCTGTTGCAGTACACCCAGCTTGGGTGCAATGGAAGGGACCGTGGTGTGGGGTGGTGATGGTGGTCCGGTGGAACAGTGGGCTCATGGTCAGTTCCTCCTCGTGAGAGCTATTCAGGGAGAGAAGACCTCCCAGGGGATGGGTGACAGTATACCGAAGAGGCGATGCCTGAATCCTGTCAGTCACCACCCAACAGTTGTTCCCTCACATTGCGCTATCTCGCGGTTGAGACGTGAGATGAGACGCACAGGATCAGAATCTGAGACGAGAAGTTTTCGGTGTTCGGGTTTGAGAAAACCGGCACTTACAAGGTCATCAGCAAAGTGGTGAAAGTGTCGATAAACTCCTTGCGTGTTGAGAATGCCAGTAGGTTTTGCGTGTACCCCAACTTGACGGAAGACAAGTTCTTCAGCAATCTCAAGTGCTGTTCCCAGTCCGCCTGGGAGTGCAATGAATGCATCAGCAAACACCTTGAACAGGTGGGTACGGTCATGCATCGTGTGTACGTAGTGCTCTTCTGCCTGTGCTTCAGGATGGAGTACTGATGCTTTGGCAGAAGGCGGGGATGCATGGTGGACAGTCAGTGCCTCAACTCCTGCACGCCGGGTAATATCGACGAGTGAGCCCTGTTCCTTGCGTTTGAAGTAATACGGTGTGATGCCAATTACCTTGCCACCTGCACGTAACGCAGATTCAGCAACTGTACCCATGAGGCCACAGTCACTTCCACCATATACGAGACTGCACCCGTGAGCAGCAATTGCATTTCCGAGATCCTGGGCTGCTTTCTGGAAGTCAGGATGATTCCCATCAGATGAACCAGCAAAGACACAAATGCTCTTGAGGTGTGAAAGAGTACGTCGTGTTTGATGCATTGTAGTGACAGTTGTAGCACTAGTTACGGGACTATAGACGGACAAATTTTGTGAACGTGTGAGTTCACACTGCACTCATGCCCCAGAAAACATGTGCCACACGAATGGTGCAATTGGTGCGTTCGTTTATGGCACAATAGTCCAAGAATGAGGAGCAAGTACTGCTCAGCATGGAGAGGGGAATTGGGGATATGCAAGGTATTCGGTACTGGTTTCTTCGTGGGTCACTTGAACATCGACTGACAGATCGGCAACGTGCCTTTCTTGCCACACTCAATCCGTTTGATGTGCTGCGGGATGCCAGGACGGGTGATGCTGCCCGTGCATACTATGTCTCTCATCCGAATGCAGCTGTACGGGAGCTTGCGGCACGGACTGCTACGAGTGATGTCACACGCATGATGTTCTTCGATGACCCCTCTGAAGAAGTCCAGCTTGCTGCAGTACGAGGAGCCACAGGTGACGGTCTTCGCACTGCATTCTTAAGATCGTGCTTTCCTGCAGTTGTTCATGCTTCAGTAGCAGGAATGGTATCGGATGAAGTTCGCAAGGAATATGCGACTCACAGTAATCCAGAGCTTCGGGCAGCAGCAGTTGCGGGAATGAAGAGTGATGAGGCACGCATGCTCTTCAGAAATGACACCTCTTCCGAAGTTCGGCGGATTGTTGCAGCAACAATTGAAAGTGAAGAAACAAGGGCATCCTTCGCGAATGATCCGGATGTCGAGGTGCGACGGACTGCTGTCGAACATGCACGTGATGAGTCAACGCTTCTTGCATTCTCCCATGATGGAGTTCCGGAAATCAGAGCGTATGTTGCTTCACATTTGGAAAGTGATGAAGCACGACTCATGTTTGTGCAGGATGTCAACCCTGATGTCCAGTGTGCTGCAGTGACAGCAATGTCAACAGACAATGGTCGGATGGCATTTGCAAAGTCACGCTACGACCAGGTGAGGTTGGAAGTTGTTTCTTATCTTGTAGAGGATGAGCATCGACTGTACTTTTTGAACGATACATGTCATGCAGTTATTGCCAAGGCTGTAGGTACTGCTGCTTCGGATGCAGTGCTCCTGAAGTTCGCGAAAAGTCTTTTTCCTGACATTCGCATTGCTGCAATTGGCAGGCTATCCTCAGATACGCTGCTCTGTGAGTTCGCTAAAGATCCGAACTTTGAAGTGCGAAAGGCAGCACTTCAGGGTATGAAGTCAGACCATTACCGTATGGAGTTTTTTGACGATGCAGCGTACAGCATCCGGAAACTTCTTGCTGAACTTCTCGAGAGTGATGAGTATCTTGTGGAATTTGCGAAGGATAGGTCTCCAGATATTGTGAGCACTGCAGCAGAACGCGTGACCACTGATGCAGCCCGTGAACGTTTTCTTCCAACCACGAATCCAGATGTGCGACGGATTATTGTCGATAATGCTATGACAGATGAACTCCGAAGCAAGTTTGCAACTGATCCGGATTGCGACATTCGCATTGCTGCCCTCACACGTATGACAGACGAGAAGAGCCTTCTGCTGTTTATGAACGATTTCAATGATGCAGTACGACGGGCAGCCTTTTCCGGCCTTCGGTCCCTTGAGCTACGTGCACGGTTTGTACAGGACCCTGACCCCACAATTGCACAAGAAGCTCAGTACGCAGCAGCAATCATCGACACTGCAGGTCGAAGTCTATAGATTTCCACAACCTGTTCAGTGAGCTGGAAAGAGGCGGAACATTGCTGTCCCGGCTCCCAGGTTGCTCAGACGTTTACCCGTGACATGTGCTCTGCAGGATACCGTTCACCGAGCACGGCTCCACGGGGTGCAATGTCATCGAGTGTTGCAAGATCGTCTGCATCAAGTTCGATGTCACACGCTGCCACATTCTGCTCAAGGTACGTTCGTCGCTTCGTTCCGGGAATGGGAACGATGTCCTTGCCTTGAGCGAGTACCCAGGCAAGAGCTATTTGTGCAGGAGTGGCATGGCGTTTTTCTGCGAATGCAGCAATCTTTGCAGCAATCTGCTGATTGTGTTCAAAATTGTCACCTGCAAAACGGGGATTGTGACGTCGAAAATCGTTCTCCTCAAACTGTGCAGGCGAGGATATTGTGCCAGTAAGGAACCCTCGACCAAGTGGACTGTAGGGGACACACCCAATGCCAAGTTCACGAAACACTGCGAGATGCTCAGTTTCAATGTCCCGGGTAAACAGTGAATATTCATACTGTGCTGCTGCAATGGGGTGGATTGCATGTGCACGGCGCAGGGATGATACTGATGCTTCAGAAATTCCAAGGTACCGTACCTTTCCTGCAGTGACAAGTTCACTCATGGCTCCCCACGTTTCTTCGATGGGAACTGATGTGTCAACACGATGTTGGTAATAGAGATCGATATAATCAACACCAAGTCGGGTGAGTGAGGCATCACAGGCGCTATGGACATACTCAGGACGACCATTGATTCCTGCCCAACTTCCGTCTGCCCGCCGTTCATTGCCAAATTTCGTTGCGAGAATGACTGTATCGCGATGTCCTGTGATGGCCTTTCCTACAAGACGTTCATTGGTGAATGGGCCATACATGTCTGCTGTATCGAGAAAGGTAATACCGAGTTCCAAGGCTCGATGGATCGTGGCAATAGACTCTGTGTCATCTCCAGGTCCGTACGACTGGCTCATTCCCATGCATCCGAGCCCCAGAGCGGAAACGACTAGTCCCTGTCCGAGAGTGCGCTGTTCCATGAACATCTCCTCCTGATTCCTTGTAACCTCTTGAGGGTAACACTGCACCTTCATGACAGGTCATCGTTTTTGATCCCGTGTATTCGGGTACATCTCGTCTACACCAAATAGATGAGGAGTTGAAATGTATGCTACTGCAATCCTACGGCACGAGACATTTGAGGATGTCATCGAACGGGTAAAGACAACCCTTGCATCGCACGGGTTCGGCGTGCTCAGTGACATCGACGTTGCTGCAACTCTGCGGATGAAGATTGGGAAGGAGATATTGCCGTATCGCATTCTGGGTGCCTGCAATCCTTCATTTGCATTCAGGGGAATCGAGATGGAGCCGACACTGGGAGTGTTGCTTCCCTGCAATGTCGTCATCCGTGAAGTGTCTGATGGTGTGGAAATTGACATTCAGGACCCCACTTCAATTGTGAGAGAGACCGGGAATGACCAGCTTGCCATACTTGCTGATGAGGTGCAGTTAGCACTCAATGCAGTTGCTGATGAGTTACACCAGTAGGCCGGAACGTGTATGAAGTCGCTCATGACAGAATAGTGCGATGAAGGGTAGTTCACAGGATCCGAAAGCATTTGGAGAGTGGATGCTGCATGAGCTTCCCTTTTTTCGGGAGGAGCTTGATCGGTGTGACGTTATACGACGCACACAGGAGGAGCTGTTCCGGGTTTCTACTGAACAGGAATCATTCATCATTCCAGTCAGAAGTGATGGAACAGTACCGTGTACGGCTGGAGGAGCGTTGTGCCGTATTCAAGGGGACAAAGGTGTTGCCCTTGAGCACAGTACCTTATTGGGGCGTGATGGCAAAGGACGATTCTATTGGAGCTGTCCTGATGATGGAACATACAGTGAGTGTCAATATGTCCCCCTGCGTATGCTTCCTTCCTCTTTTACTCCCAGTGAAGCAGCAATTGCCTGCGAGGCAGTTGCCTACGAACTGTGGCATGCTTCAGCTGTGTACTGCACTGCATGTGGTGCTCACACGCAGAGGATCCAGGGCGGGACAATGAGACGATGTGTATCCTGTGGTACTGAGCACTTTCCGCGAACAGATCCTGCAGTCATAATGCTCGTGACAGATGGCGAACGTTGTGTTCTTGGTCAACGCCAAGGAGCACCTGCTGCACGCTGGTCACCGCTTGCTGGCTTTGTGGAACCAGGTGAGTCTGCGGAAACTGCAGTACGACGAGAAGTTCGTGAAGAGAGTGGACTTGAAGTCAATGAGATACGTTACGTCACTTCCCAACCATGGCCCTTTCCCCGTTCACTCATGCTGGGATTCCAAGTACACGTTCATGGAGAGAATGTTCGAGAGGTCGTGCAGAACGAGGAACACCAGGCACTACGATGGATTGATCGGAAAACCCTGGTAGCACAGGTGAGGAGTGGCGCAATTGAGCTTCCTCCAGCAGTGTCTGTTGCATCCCATCTCATACGTTGGTGGATGGCTGAGGCAAGTCCAACGTAGACTGCCTCGTGCACTGGTTGAAAGTGTTCATTACGGGTTCGGAGTCCACAGGAGCTACTGCACAGGAGGTTCCCCGGGCAACTTTGGGAAAGCTGTTTCAATTTCCGAAAGTGCACTCCCAGGACCTTTGTGGGGGAGTCTTCCCACCATTGAACGGGTTATTTGCCTCGGGGAGACGAACTCAAGAGAGCTTTGTTTGGATGTTGATGCAGGAGATGCGAACAATATTCTCGAATAATGGGTTTGTACGTTTCCTGTCCGTAGTTGCCTTCTACGCTTGAATCATGGAAGAAAAACCTGTACATGATCATGTGAGCATGGATGTCTGCAGCAATGAGCATGGAGATTTCTGTCCAGGTAGTCATGTTGAAGTGAAGGTGTCATGACAGAGAAGCATTTGCCACGCCCGGATCTTGAGAAAGCACTCGATGGCAGGCAGTTCGTAATGGTAGTCCCGATAGGTACAGTGAGCGAGATTTTCGCAACTGTGCAGTGCAGGGTGAGTGACTTTCTCCCACTTACAGCGACGTATCCTGTGTTTCCCCATATCACAATTGGTGCATACGAGGATCCTGCTCGTACTGGGCTTCTTGATCGCACTGTTCGTGAATGGGCAACACACCAACCAGCAATAGATGTGGAGTCCATGGGGATTGAGACATTTCCTGAACCCTTTCGTGTCGTGTACTTGCGCTGTCGAGCAACAGAGACCCTCGCAGCTGCATTCACCTCACTTCAAGCACGAACGAAGGAAGTATCCTGTATTCCCTTTGGCCCACTGCGCTCCTTGAAGGAACATGTATTTCATATGAGCCTTGCATATTGTGATGGAACCTCTCCAGCAGAATGGGAAAAGATCAGGAAAGCATGCAGGTCACTGGATGTACCACATGGAAAAGAGGTGGTAGGTACTGTGAAGTTTGCTGTATTTTCTGGAGGAGAACGGACAGGAACAATTGCACTCCGGGGAAGTCCTCTCAGTCATCCTGGATCAGGTCTTAGCTAGGGACACTGCATGTAGGGTATTGATTGTATGTCAGCAAGTGGTGTGGTAGACTGCGCACACAGAATGGTGAGCGCTACAAGCAACGTTTAGTATTTGCTCTGAATATACTGCATCTCACCTCATATCCTGACGAGCGCAGGCAGGTAATGCATCCCAGTCTGGAAATTTCCCATTGCCTCTACGCCCGTTTCTCATCAATCAGACAACCTGAAACGAGGAATATGGAGGTATTGCTGATGAAACTTGGTGTATTCGTACCCAATGAGCTGTGGGATGACAGCGATATTTTCGGAGCAGCAGTCTTTCACGAGTTGTTGGAGGCTGCTGACGAAGCATCAGTAGACAGTATATGGATGACTGACGATGTATACACTGATGCTTCCGATACTACGAGGCACTCCCGTGTTTTTGATGCGTGGTCAATGGTTGGATACATCTCGGGAATTGTGCGAAATGTAGCCATAGGTGTGCATGAGCCTGCTGGCA
>JBMFXB010000028.1:0-22883 GCA_049964715.1 Candidatus Dormibacteria bacterium | reverse complement strand
TCTGATTACTTTTGATTCAGTTCTTGCCTTGGCTCAGGGAAGTCCCACGGTTCCAACTCCAACGCCAATATCCCAAGGTAATGTAAATGCAAATGGAACGCCGAGTAGTGCATATTTATCTTCCTTTGCTTCTACCGGGATGCCACCAGTCGCATTTGGGGCGAATACTATACCCCCTGCAGCTGCATATACTCCGCCGCCTTCCTGTCCTAATGGAGCAATGTGGATTTACCCTGAACTTGTTCCTGCAGGCAATGGCACTTATACGACGAAGTTCACACTGTCATATCCTGGCCCGCCTGCAGAAGGAGCTACCCCGCAGACAACTGCTTACAGCACCTATGTTGGTTGGATGAATTCAGGTGCATATAATCCCTCTACGGTAGAAGATCAGCTTCCGTCGCAGACGCTCCAGAGCCAACTAAGTCTTTCAACAAAAATGGCCAATACTATGACGCGAGCAATTGACTTCCTTTTTGATCATATTGATGGTGCGTTTGGCTGGGGTGGAAAGCCTCCAACGTTCACTGCAGCCGACTTTCCAGTGAACATACCGCCTGCAACAAACGGTGGAACTGCTTATGCCCCGTATGTTGGTGCCACTTGGGATGTGCGTATCATGGTCGATATTACTAGCACTACCCATTATGTACAAATTCCTACCTACAAGCTTGAACCTGTTCAGACAGGAACACAGCAGGTACAAACAGGAAGTACTACTAATGCACAGGGACAAACTGTTCCAGTGTATACAACTGAACCGGTGTACACCAATGAGGAGGTTCAGCAGCCAGGCTACAGTCAGGGAGGACTGTTCTGTACAAATGTGACTGTCATGCAGGCTCCTCCAACACTCATAAAGCCATCGCCAGCTGTACCCTCATCCAATACCATACCCGGGGGGGCTGTAAATATTGCTTTCAATTTGTGGAGGTGTTGGAATCCAGGCTATATTGCAACTGATCCCTCAACTGGCACAGAAGCAAATTCAGTTTCCCTAAATTCGTGTAACTATAATGGGAATGAGTCGAACTACTATCTGAGTGCTATCGATGCACTTGGACATGATCAGCAGGTTTCCAATCCGACATATGTCAATATTCCTACCTGCATGTGGCTATCGACGCAACGCCCTGCGAGCACAGTTAGTATTGCACTGCCACCACAGACAGCAACAGGCAATACGGCGTATGGGCCAGTAAAGATTACTGTCTATGTGCAGCTCACCATTGTTCCTGGGGCAGTAACATGGACCTATACAAGTCCGGATGGGTCAAGTTCAAGTGTCTTTTCAAGTCGTGGAACAGCCCCTCGGACAAATCCTAAGTACAACAAAACTACGCAGCAATGGACTGCTCCGTCTGGCCCTATCTGTCATACGTACACCAAGGTGGGCAATGGGTACTCAGTTACTGCAACTCAGCCTTTCCAATTCGTCGTGACGGGTTGGTTCAATAACGGAGTGACAGGTACGACGTACTTCCCGACAAAGGCCTGGACATCAACAGCCACATGGACGCGAACAGGGATCAACGTCTACCAAATTGAAGGAATTCCGGTTATCAAGTGACGTAATGAATGGAGTCTCCCCCATGCTTGGGAGCAAGACTCATGTGTCACCTATCCGAATTGCCTGCAAGCTGGTACCATACAGCTGAAGCGCCCACGCTGCAGCCCATACCACTACGTCCCAGTTACAATGCCAGCAATTACACAGAAATCAAAGAAATCCACTTCCCGATCCCGAAAAGGAGTAGTGCCTTCTCCATCTCGGTCGACGAAAGAGTCGTTGCTCACTCCTGAACAAATCCGCGAGACGATTGGGACCCTCGTCGTCGGTACAGGTGCTGTGTACCTCTTGCTTCTGCTCTTGCCCGGGAATGGTACTCTTGCGACTTCTATCCAGCACACGTCCTTTCACTGGGTCGGTCTTGGGGCATGGCTTTTTGGTGCTGCCTGTTGCATTACTGGTGTCAAATTCTTTGATGGCCACTCATGGAAGAAGGGATTTCTTTCTGGAACGGGCGGTATTCTTGGTACCTTGTGCTTTCTTGGTCTTTCTAGCTATCTTTCGCACTCAAGCGGGGGAGTAATTGGTGCAAGTCTTGGCCAAGCCATGAGCCATGTCTTTGGAGAGGCAGCATCAGCAGCTTTGCTCCTTATGGTGATCCTTTTAGGTCTTGTCATGACAGCGAATATTCGGCTCAGTGTTGTCGTGCGAAGCTTTGGTGGTGCAGTGCATAACCTTATGGATACTCTATCCAGCAGAGTTCTTAGTGTTCATGAGGAGGACGAGGAGGAGGCACCTGTTGCTCATCTCCGAGGCGTTCCCATGCCACCTGCAAATCTCCTGCCTGAACACGATGAAGAGGAGGAGGACGAGGATGAGGACGTTCATTTTTCAGAAGCTGCAAGTTCTATTTTTAAGCACGTTGTGCAACGCAAAATCGATCTTCCTGAAGATGAAGAACAGACCCGTTCCACAATTACACCTGCATTGAGTGAATCAGATCCACCACTTTTTCGAACAACAGATTCCGAAGATCCGGAGACAAAAACATGGAAGCTTCCCCCTATGTCTTTGCTCGATAAGACTGAATCCCCCAAGAAACGTGTGCGAGAAGGAGACATCACAGCGATTGGGCAAACGATAGTAGGAACGCTCAAGTCCTTTGGCATTGAGACGTCAATAGTTGGTGTAAGTACTGGGCCAACAGTCACACAGTTCGAAATTCGCCCTGCACCGGGGGTATCTGTCCGAAAAATACTCAACCACCAGACAGACCTTTCGCTTGCAGTGGCTGCTCCTGTACGTATTCAACCATTCCTTATAGGAAAGTCTGCAGTTGCGATTGAAGTTCCACATCAGTCAACCCAGATCGTTTCAATGAGGGAAATCGTTACTGCGCAAGCATTCTCAGAGTCAAAGGGCATCCTAAAGGTGGTGCTGGGAGCGGATGTGAGTGGAGCACCTACAGTTGGTGATCTCACAGAGATGCCGCATCTTCTTGTTGCAGGTGCAACAGGATCCGGAAAGTCTGTACTTATTAATTCGCTAATTGCTGGCTTTCTTTTGCAGGCGACTCCAGCATCGCTGCGATTGATTCTCATTGACCCTAAGCGTGTGGAACTTTCATCCTTTGCTGACCTTCCGCACTTGCTCGTTCCTGTCGTTGTTGAACCCGATGCTGCAGTTTCTGCACTGCGGTGGGCTGTCAAGGAGATGGAAGATAGGTACAAGCTTCTTGCTGGGCACGGTATGCGAAATATTGCGAAGTTCAATGATCAAGCACCGAAACTCGGCATTGAGCCGCTCCCGTATGTTGTCATTCTTATCGATGAGCTCGCTGATCTCATGATGGTTGCTGCAGGTGAGATAGAGGATTTGGTGTGTAGACTAGCTCAGCTCGCGAGAGCTGTCGGTATCCACCTTGTTGTCGCGACCCAGCGTCCTTCAACCGACATCATCACAGGACTCATCAAGGCAAATATCCCTAGTCGTATTGCTTTTGCAGTCTCGAGTGGAGTGGATTCCCGCGTCATTCTTGATGAACTTGGTGCTGAGAAGCTTCTTGGACACGGTGATATGCTTTATCTTCCCATTGGAGAAGGACGCCCAAAGCGGCTGCAAGGGGCTTATCTCAGTGACAGAGAGCGTGACGAGGTCGTTATGTACTGGAAGCGTCAGGGCCCACCGAGTTATGAGCCTATGGTCCTTGAGGTGGGATCTTCCATGTCGTCAGAGCGGGATATTAGGAAGCGGGACCCACTCTTTCCAAAGGCAGCACATCTTGTTGCCAGTGAAGGTAGGGCTGCTACGTCACTCCTTCAGCGGAAACTCGAAGTTGGCTATGCGCGTGCTGCCAGAATAATTGACCAGCTAGCTGAATATCGTGTGGTTGGCCCGTTTGAGGGAAGTAAGTCGCGTGCAGTTTTAATGGATCCCTTTCAAGTGGATGAGTTGCTTGATGAACTGAATGAGGATTCTGGGGACTGACGCGCACACTATGCGCTGCGATATGCTCTCGGTATGGCAAAAGAGTTCACATTTGACGTCGTGAGTGACTACGACCGTCAGGAAGTTGTCAATGCAGTTGACCAGGCGCAGAAGGAAGTGGTCAATCGCTACGATTTCAAGGGAACCGATACGGAAATCAAGCTTGACAAGGAATCGATCTCCGTTAAGACAGCTTCTGAATTGCATCTGAAGTCTGTTAGAGATATTTTAGAGAGCAAATTTTTTCGAAGGGGTTTAGATCTTCGTGTTCTTGATTGGGATGAAGTGGAATCTGCTTCAAAGGGTGCTGTGAAACAGACGGCAAAGTTGAAGAAAGGTATTTCAGAAGATATTGGACGGGAGTTGAGTAAGCATATTCGGGCAGTTCATCCGAAAGTGCATGTACAGATTCAGGGCGACCAGTTGCGTGTCGCTGCTAAGGACAAGGACAGCCTCCAAGCGGTGATCCAGGATCTCAAAGATGGAGACTACGGAGTGCCGCTGCAGTTTACCAATTACCGGTGAAGCAACACCTTACTCTCCCAAATCAGCTGACGATACTGAGGCTCTTGCTCGTACCATGCATAGCTTTCCTCATGAGTGTAGGATTTCAGGATCACATGCTTTGGGCACTTGCACTCTTCGTATTGGCGATGTTCACAGACACTCTGGACGGAGAGATTGCACGCAGAAGGCATCTTGTAACGGAACTTGGAAAATTCCTTGATCCGCTCGCTGACAAAATGCTCATCAGTACTGTTCTTGTTATTTTTGTTTGGCAGTCAATGGTTCCTCTCTGGGTAGTTCTCATCATTATTGCCAGGGAATTCCTTATTACAGGTTTACGATCAGTAGCAGCGTCTCAGGGAGTTGTGATAGCAGCAACGTCGTGGGGTAAGTCAAAGACACTCACGCAGACAATCATGATCATCATCATTTATCTTGTACCAACATTCTCCTGGCTTGGTTATATCGTTCCCTACATTGTTGGTATAGCCACGATTGCAACGATTCTCAGTGGGCTTGACTATCTCTGGCGATATCGTAGATTCGTTCTGTAGGCGACAGGCAGTTGTCGGCCACCTTTTACACACTGACAGGTATGAGAATGACTGTTGAATTGAATTTCGTCTTTCCGGAAAGTAGTCACATTGGAACGGTATTTCTTGATCAGAACCGAACCATCGCAGTTGCAGAGTCGTGTACTGGTGGACTTCTGGCTGCAGCACTCAGCGCTCCTGAGGGAGCATCAGGGTACTTTCGAGGTGGTGTTGTTGTCTACACAGAGGAAATGAAAGAGAAGCTCCTTGGAGTACCTCACTTTCTCATTGAGAACAATGGAGTCGTGAGCGATGCTGTCGCCAGGTCGCTTGCGTGCCGTGTACGTGAACTGTGTAATGCTGATGTCGGCATTGGCATCACCGGTTTCGCTGGGCCAACGGGAGGCACAGAGGATGCTCCCCTCGGAACAATGTATATCGCTGTAGCTTCCTCGGATCACGAACATGACGCACATGTTGTACGGCTTCACGGCAGCAAGGACCGTGAGGGTAATCGGGAGATGGCAGTGCACACAGCCCTCGCTATGATTGAAGAGGAGGTGCAGGTCAAATAAAGCTTGGCAGCGATACTACAGGAACGGTACGATGGATGACGTGTACAGATGAACAGACGTCATCAACGATTTGCACAGTTATAGTCGATACACCGCTGCACATGTCGTGTAGTGAAGGAGGCAAGGATCAATGGCATCAGGGACAACCAGCCAGCAACCAGCATTGGAAGTGACAGGACAGCCAGAACGCACAGGGCTAGATGGTGTGGATCGTGAGCGGGCACTCGCAACAGCACTTGCTCAAATTGAAAGAGCCCATGGGAAAGGGGCCATCATGCGGTTGGGGGAGTCGCTTGTTCAGCATGTAGATGTCATTCCGACTGGTGCACTTACTCTTGATGTTGCACTTGGTGTTGGTGGTGTACCACGTGGTCGTATCGTTGAGATTTATGGCCCTGAGTCATCAGGAAAGACGACACTTACGCTTCATATCATTGCTGAAGCCCAGCGTCGTGGTGGCGTGGCAGCATGTATCGATGCAGAACACGCTCTTGACCCACAGTATGCAGCTCGCATTGGGGTTAAAACGGACGAGCTCCTCATCTCCCAGCCGGATACAGGCGAGCAGGCACTCGAGATCGTTGAAGCTCTCGTGCGGAGTAGTGCAGTGGATGTCGTTGTTATTGACTCTGTAGCTGCACTTGTACCGAAGGCCGAGATTGAAGGTGATATGGGAGACAGCCATGTTGGTCTTCAGGCTCGTCTCATGTCTCAGGCAATGAGGAAACTCACTTCAGCAATCAGCCGATCGAATACATGCGTTATCTTCACCAATCAATTGCGTGAAAAGGTTGGCGTTATGTTTGGCAATCCGGAAGTGACCACAGGCGGTCGTGCACTGAAGTTCTTCGCATCAATGCGCCTTGATGTGAGGAAACTTGATACGTTGAAGCAGGGTCTCGATATTGTTGGGAGTCGTGTCAAGGTTAAGGTTGTGAAGAACAAGCTTGCCCCACCTTTCCGTATTGCGGAGTTCGACATTCTGTACAACGAGGGGATCTCATATGTTGGAAGTGTTCTCGATCTTGCCATCGAGACACGAGTTGTAGAAAAGAGTGGTTCGTGGTTGTCATTCGGTACGACACGACTTGGCCAAGGTCGTGATAATGTTCGCGAGTACCTCAAGACGAACCCAGAGCTGCTCAATGAGATTACGGTTTCAGTGAAGCAGAAAGTTGCTGAACGGGAAGGTACTGCTCCTGTAGTTGAGCCAGTGGAGTAAGGACATGATATCCGGCCCAAGTCCGGATGCAGCATCTGAGGATGAGGCATCCGGACAGGCGGATGAGCGCGTTATTCGTGATCGAGCATTTCGTATCCTCGATGCTGCCATGCAGACTAGAAGCTCGCTTCGATTCCGTCTAATACGGCGTGGATTTGAAGAACATGCAGTGGATCGCGTAATTGACAGTCTTGCTGATGGTGGGTATCTCGACGAAAGTGGGTTTGCCAGGGCACTCGTTTTTTCCCAGCTGCGCCGAGGACATGGGCAGTTGTATATTGAACGCTACTTGCGTACCCGGGGAATACCAGGGGATGTCATTGCAGAGATTCTTGCCTCATGGCCGCTTGATGATGAAATCGATGCTGCAAGAAGATACATTGAGCGTCATGTACATGGAGATGACATCCCTGCAGCGAGAAGCGCTGCTCGATCGATACTCTATCGCCGTGGATTCAGTCACCGGGCTATAACACAGGTTGCAGACGAAGAGTAGTCTGGCACATCACTGTATGCGCGAGATCGCATCAATACTGTCATTTGCGTGTAACTGATCTGTTTCGCTCAATTGGAGACAATGTCATTAGGAAAACACTGTATTCGCAGTGGTACATCGATGACAAGGGAATGCGGGTTGCAACCGATACAGTCTGCGAGCGAACTCTGCAGAGTACTGCCAGGCATCGTTTCCCGACTGGTGGGTGCGCCAAATGGTGTTGCGCAGGTGCTTCCTGCTCAGCGTCAGGCAGATGACACCATTCGCCATGTGGAGGGGATGTTCCTTCCTGCTGCACAGACTGTTGTCCTCAGAAGTGATTTGCTTTCACGTATTGATCAGTTCCTGCAGGGAGCATCGAATAGCACAAGACTCGAGATGGAAGAGAGGAATAAGTGGATGATCTCCATGGTGAAGGGGGATCTTGCTGTTGCCATCCACGAAATTGCTCATGGGTTCGGGCCAGTTGATCGAACACTCCATGAATTGGAGTCTGACGGCTATTGGCAAGACACAGCAGCAATGGTATTCAATGAGGGTTTTTGCGAGGTCATCAGCAGAGAGTTTCTCGATAGTGTCGTGGATGAATTGGGTCTTCATGCCATCGATGCACGTATTGCTGAAGTACCACCAATCCGCCAGCGGTTTGTTGGTCCGTACACAATTGTTGATGCAATGATCCGTCATGTCTCCGAGACACACGGTGTGCCAAGGGCAGAGGTCATCAAACGCATTGCTGCGCGTGGAGGTTCCTGTATTGCCCTCTGGAATGTTGCAGCCCTGTGGAGTGAAGGGAGCAGGTTTGGCTCGACAGTGGTCGCAAATGAAACACTCCAGGAAGTACTCGGTGAGTTTACGACCATATGGCTTGCAGAAAGTGACACCATGCTCGATACAGCAAATGAGGAGAAACTTGGGCAGGATACTGCAGAAAAACTTGGCCGCTCAATTACACGTGCAGTGACAAGATACCAATCTCGGAATCAGGTGATTGATGTGGCGCTTCTTGGAGAACTCATTGCGAGTGCAGGGAAGGCTGTCAGTGCAAAGACTACACATGGCTTTGATGCCATGGCTGAAGCAATGAGCCTTATGGAACTTGGTGAGTTTTAGACATGGAGTACATTGCTCCATACGCTATATCGATGGTGAGGATGTATGCTCACAATAGCCTTCATGAGCGAGATTGCAGGGCAAGCACGCGAGCTTGTAGGACGATTAGTGGGACGGGATAACCGTTCACGTCCACCATCCGTGGATGAGATTGATGGCGCCCTTGACTCTCTTAACACACTTGCTCCTCGGGACATGCATGATGAAATGGTCTTGAGTGAAGTTGGTGAAATGCTCATGCGCCTGCGCGATGTTGCAGCTTCTAAACCACGGTAGGTGGTTTCCATATTGAAGTGAACGCAATCCGAGTGCTGTCGCTAACTGATATACTGATTAGCAGTCGGCACCAGAGAGTGCCAAAACAACAAGTTACCAATATTCCACTTGGATAATGGAGGAGTACTGATCATGAAGCTTCGTCCTCTTGCAGATCGTGTAGTCGTGAAACCAGTAGAACGGGAAGATGTAACCAAGAGTGGCATCGTTCTTCCGGATACTGCCAAGGAAAAGCCCCAGGAAGGCATGGTGGAAGCAGTCGGCAATGGCAGATTCAACGAGCAGACTGGAGCCCGTGTGGCCCTCGATGTGAAGGTTGGCGACCGGGTAATGTATGCAAAGTATGCTGGCAGTGAAGTGAAGATCGATGGTACGGAGTACCTCATCCTTTCTGAACGGGATATTCTCGCAGTCGTTGATGCCAACTAACTGGTCAAAGTGACTTGAAGGGGAGGACATTTGTCCTCCCTTTTCTGTATCCGTTTGTCCCGCAGTACTTCTGGCAATTCCGTACAATGAATAGGGTATGAGTGCTGGTGTCGAAGAAAGCCACAAGGCAGTTCAATCTGCCCTCCACCGATCTTTGGAACGGCTCAATGATGCACAGCGCTGTGCTGTTGAAGCACCCTGCGGACCGCTCTTGATCTTTGCTGGTGCAGGCAGTGGCAAGACAAATGTCATTGCCCACCGTATTGCGTATCTCATTCTTGAACAGGGAGCAGATCCGCATCAGGTGTGTGCAGTGACGTTCACCAAGAAAGCTGCGACTGAGATGCGATCCCGGATTGGGCTCCTAGTTGGTAACGTATCCGAGGGAATTTGGTGCGGTACTTTCCATTCGCTTGGTGCCTACATTCTTAGAACCCGTGGACATGTAGCTGGCATATCCTCATCATTTTCCATCTATGATGAGGCAGACCGACTTGCAGCTGTCAAACGGGCCATGGATGGTGTTGGGATTGCGAGCAACAAGATGTACAGTCCCCAGACACTCATCCACTCCATCAGCACAGCAAAGAATGCATTTCTTACTCCTGCTGGTGCAGAAGCCTTGGCGCATTCATCGTATGAGCGCACACAGGCTGCAGTGTATGCAACGTATCAGGCAGAACTTGAGCGTGCCCGCGCACTCGATTTTGATGATCTTCTCTGTCAAGCCGTCGTTCTTCTCGAACAGCATGATGAGGTGACTTCTGAATTGGGTGAGCGCTTCCAGCACCTGTTTGTCGATGAATACCAGGATACTAACCATGCCCAGTATCGGCTTGCAACGCTCATTGCCCAGCTCCACAGGGATATAACCGTTGTTGGTGATGATGACCAGTCGATTTACGGATGGCGTGGTGCAGACATTACGAACATCCTTTCATTCAAACGTGATTATCCAGATGCAAAAGTTGTCACACTTGATAGAAACTACCGGTCAACCCAAACAATCCTTGATGCTGCATATGGTGTCATTGAACATGTCGATCAGCGTGCTGAGAAGCGGCTATGGACAGATGTTGGGAGCGGGGAGCCAATTACCATCTACTCCACATACGATGAACGGGATGAAGCTGAACGTGTGTCACGGGAAATTGTGCGCCTCGTGCGCCAGGAACATGTGCCACTTAATGAATGTGTTGTTACGTATCGGACAAACGCGCAGTCTCGTGCGTTTGAGGATGCCTTCAGGCGAAACAACATTCCATACCGCATGGTAGGTGGAATCCGATTCTACGAGCGGAAGGAAGTAAAGGACATTCTTGCCTACTGCAAGTTCGTTGTCAATCCTGCTGATGTAGCCTCGTTCGTACGCATTGCGAATGTTCCCAAGAGGAAACTTGGAGAAAAGAGTGTTGCTGACATCGTTGTGTATGCACGTGATCATGGTTTGACTCCCATTGAAGCAATGAAGGCACTGTTGGAAACACCACCATCACATTTCCCACATGTGAGCGTGACACAGTTTGTCGAGATCATTGACGGGTGTCTTGAACGTCTGTCATCACTTCCTCCGTCGGAAATGCTGAGGTACCTCACTTGTGCAACAGGATATGAGCAGTACCTTCGTGATGGAACCGAAGAAGGTGAGGATCGATGGAACAATGTCACTGAACTGGTTGGTCTTGCAACAGAATACGATGCCCTTCCTCCTGAGGAGGGAATGCAAACGCTCCTGGAAAATCTTGCCCTTGCATCTGATGTCGACATGCTCAGTGAGGATGGGGAAGCAGTTACCCTCATCACACTCCACCAAGTAAAGGGACTCGAATACCAGGTTGTGTTCCTTGTCGGGTGGGAAGAGGGCCTTCTCCCGCACGTACGTGCAATCCGTGAAGGCACTCCTGAAGATCTTGATGAAGAACGGCGCCTTGCATACGTGGGAATTACACGAGCGAAGGAACACTTGTACATCACACATGCATTTGTTCGCCATCTCTATGGAGAAGCGAATCGTTGCCAGCCTTCACGTTTTCTTGATGACATTCCTGAGGCACTTCTTGTGCGGCAGCAATCACAGCTTGATGCTCCACTCCAGCAACAGCGATGGGGTGAGTCACCAAATGTTGCGCCAAGTACCTTTGTTGTCGGGGATCGTGTTCGGCATCATTTGTATGGGGTTGGGACAATAGTGCAGTTGGATCCCTCACGAGGTGGCGATGAGCTCACCATTCGGTTCGACTCGAATACGACACGGATATTCATTGCTCAGGAATCCCGGCTCGAGCGACTGTAATGGAGGTGGGGTGCTATGGCAACCGTTACAGATGAAATCGCAACACTCCGGGAACAAATACAGCACCATTTGTATCTCTATCACGTACTCGATAAGCCGGAAATTTCTGATGCAGAGTACGATGCCCTCTATCATCGCCTTGTGGAACTTGAAGCTGCCTATCCAGATCTCATTACGCCAGATTCACCTACCCAGCATGTTGGTTTTGTTCCACTTGAGAGATTTGAGAAGGTTGCACATCAGTACCAAATGCTCTCGCTCGACAACGCATTTTCTGCAGATGATGTTCGCTCTTTTGTCGAAAGGGCAGAACGACGTGTTGGACACATTGATGGCTTTGTGTGTGAATTGAAGATCGATGGTCTCGCAATCTCACTTACGTACGATGACGGAAAGTTTATTCGTGCAGCCACCCGTGGTAACGGTCTGGTGGGTGAGCTTGTCACCCAGAACATTCTTACAATACCTTCTGTTCCACGAGTTCTCCACAACATGCCACCGTCACTTCGTGGTGTCATCGAGATCCGTGGTGAGGTATATATGCCAAAATCTTCATTTCTTCAGATAAACGAACGGCTTGATGAGGAAGGCAAACAACCGTATGCAAATCCGAGGAATGCTGCTGCTGGTGCTGTGCGTCAGCTGGATCCTGCAGTAACAGCATCCCGGAATCTCGAAGTGTTCATGTACCATATCGAACCTGTAGCCACAGTCGGATCTCAGACAGCAGTGCTCCCACTTCTGGCTGAACTTGGCTTTCGTGTCAATCCCCATTGGGAGCAAGTGGATACAGTGTCAGGTATCCTTGCATATCTGGACCGATGGCAAGAACAACGTCATGCTCTCGACTATGACACTGATGGTGTTGTTGTCAAGGTGAATGACAAGCGGCTTCAGGCGGAACTTGGAGCTGTGAGCCATTCACCCCGTTGGGCAATTGCATACAAGTTTCCTCCTCTTGAAGCGACAACGACCGTTGAGGACATTACAGTCCAGGTTGGACGAATAGGAACGCTTACTCCAGTTGCAGAACTTGCTCCGGTGCTACTCGCAGGGTCTACCATTCGGAGATGCACTCTGCACAATGAGGATGACATTCGTCGCAAAGATATTCGTATTGGTGACAGCGTCATTATTCACAAGGCTGGCGATGTTATTCCGGAAGTCGTGAAAGTAGTCCTTGATAAACGTCCAAACTCTGCTATTCCGTGGAGGATGCCCACAACGTGCCCATCATGTGGTTCACGGGTGGTACGGGAAGCACATGAAGTAGCCTGGAGATGCATAAACACTGCTTGTCCAGCACAGCAGCGAGAACGGCTCCAACATGCAGTGAGCCGGAATGCACTCAATATTGAGGGATTTGGTCCTGCAATGATTGAACGGCTTATCGCACAGGGAAGTCTCACAAGTCTTGCAGATCTCTTCGGGCTCACAGAGGACGTGCTCCTCAAGCTTCCTGGCGTTAAGGAAAAACTTGCTGACAAGTTGCTGGCTGCGATTGCAGAACGGCGTGAACTTCGTCTTGATGTGCTCATTACTGCTCTTGGAATTCGTCATGTAGGTAACACAACTGCAAGGGTGCTGGCATCGCATTTCGGCTCACTCGAACGATTTCGGCATGCGACAAGGGGGGAACTACGCACCATTGATGGTATTGGTGAAGTTGTAGCTGATGCAATAGATCTGTGGCTCCAGGAGGATGCAAGTCAGCACTTGCTGGATGACATCCTTTCACGTGGAGTTCGTGTTGTTGAGATTGCCAAGACATCAGGACCATTACTCGGAACGACCTGGGTAATTACGGGGACACTTTCGATGCCCAGGCATGAGGCGGAGGAGGCAATCAAGCGTTTGGGAGGACATACTTCCTCATCAGTGAGCAGGAAGACAACGTATGTCGTTGCAGGGACATCACCCGGTTCGAAGATCACCCAGGCTGAGAAACTTGGTGTGTCTATTCTCGATGAGGAAGCATTTACGCGGATCCTCGCAAATCCGGAGCGTTTGTTCCGTGAGTAATGACTACCTCCACAACTCTGGAGAGCAAACTCCCCTGGTATTGCGCCCAAAGGATCTCCGTGCAAGGCTCCGACAAGCACCAACGCATCCTGGGGTGTACATCATGAAGGATGCAGCGGACACTGTCCTGTATGTAGGCAAGGCAAGAAATGCCCGTCAGCGACTCCGTTCGTACTTTGTG
The DNA here is from genome assembly GCA_049964715.1 of Candidatus Dormibacteria bacterium. Classification (GTDB taxonomy): domain Bacteria; phylum Chloroflexota; class Dormibacteria; order Aeolococcales; family Aeolococcaceae; genus JAJZLL01. Next base: position 9,239 of record JBMFXB010000028.1, on the reverse strand, counting down.
CCCTCTGCGAAGCATGGACTTCGGATTGCCCAGCTTGTATCCCAAATTGTCAATTTTGACATCGTGCCCTGTACGAACGAAAGTGAGGCACTTGTTCTTGAAAATCTTCTCATCAAAGAGTATTCACCTAAATTTAATGTTCGCCTCAAGGATGACAAGAGCTATCTCTTCCTCAAGCTCCCTCGTCCAGTTCCTCATCGAGAGATTCAGGATGACCTTACTTTCGCCAAGGCATATCCCGATGCATTTCCTCGACCCGTATATACGCGAAAGGCAGTGCATGACGGTTCACAATATTTTGGTCCGTATCCGGATTCAGGAGCTCTGAAGTCAACGATCAGGTATGTGCGTCCTACTTTCAACTTTCGGACGTGTAGTGATGAAGTGTTTCGTCAGGGGCGTGTGTGCCTTGATTACCACATCAAACGATGCCAGGGACCCTGTGCAGGACTCATACCACAGGATGGGTATGCATCGTCACTGGATGATCTAGGAAACTTTCTGTCAGGCAGGGTGCACCCCATTCTTCGCAAGCTGAGGCATCAGATGGAGGAGGAATCTGCCCGTCTTAACTTTGAGAGAGCTGCAATACTGCGTGATCGAATTGACCGTATTGTTCGACTTCAGCAGCGCCAGCATGTCATTACTGTCCACAGAGGGGATCATGACTGCATTGGGATCGCTCGTACATCAGCTGCATGTGTGATTGCAGTCATGAATGTTCGGGAGGGTGCTGTTGCTGGTGTTGAATGGTTTGACATGACTGATGATGCGGACTGGAGCGATGCTGATGTCGTCCGTTCGTTCATTGGTCAACATTATGAGGGAACAGTCGAAATCCCGCGGTATATCATGATTCCGTTTGCAATTGAAGACCCAGATGAGTTGGATGATGCGCTTTCGGTATATGCAGGGCACAAGGTACGAATTCATGTTCCTGTGCGGGGTCAATTTCGTGAACTGAGTGAAAAGGTCATGGAGATGGCTCACGTTGCAATCTCCCAACGTATACTTACCCCTGCCAAAAGTGGATCCGAACGACTTGAGGAAGCACTGGTGCGTCTTCAACACATTCTTCATGTTCCTACACCTCTACACAGGATTGAATGCTATGACATCAGCAACACAATGGGTACCAATTCCGTTGGTTCAATGGTTGTGTTTATTGATGGCAAGGCTGTGCATTCCCTGTACCGCATTTTCTCCATCAAGACTGTTGAGGGGCCAAATGACTTTGCTTCCCATCAGGAAGTGATGGAACGGCGGCTCCAACACCTTCCGGACAAGCGTGAAGATGAGAGCCTTCCCCTAGAGGATCCTGAAGGGAGTAATGGCGAGCGTGGAGAGAACCGGGAACATACGAAATCTTACAAGGGGAATAGCTACGATGAGGGTGGGGAAGACGATGAAAGCCTTCGGGAATGGCCGGACCTCATTATCATCGATGGTGGAAAAGGACAGCTCTCTGCTGTCATGGAAGTAGTGCGAGCATCGGGCAGGCAATTACCTGTAGTAGGGCTTGCAAAACGCTTCGAGGAGATATTTCTTCCAAATCAATCGAAGCCTGTCATTCTTCCACGGGACAGTGAAGAACTCTTTCTTGTTCAACGACTTCGTGATGAGGCGCATCGGTTCGCTATCACACGCCATCGTGCAAAACGAGCGAAAGCATCAGTTCGATCCGTACTTGATGATGTGAAAGGTATTGGGCCAACACGCAAGAAGCGTCTCATATCGCAATATGGAACCATTGACCGTATGCGTGCAGCAACTGCAGAAGAGTTGGCTGCTGTACTGGGATGTCCACTTGGTACTGCACAAGGCATAAAGGAGCAATTGTAGAAGACTATGAGTAGTAGCGACATGCAGCAAGCCCAAACGATAGTCATTACAGGCATGCCCGGTATTGACTATGAGTTTGTTGCATCTATCCTTGCAGCATTTGGTGGGACAGTGCACATCACCCGTGCATTGAGTGATGCAGAGCGTGCTCTCGATACTGCAGGTAGTGGCTCAACGTATATCCTAGCAATCCCGGACAGTAACCTTGCAATTGGTGCACTCCGTGCGCCAGCCAATGATTCATTCCACATACTTTTTCTTGATGCCCGTGATGATCTCCTGGTTTCCTGGCTGGGAGTTCAGCATGGCCTAGACAACGATGCAGCACTGGTGTACATTGCGGGTGCCCGTGAACAACTTCAGCGACTGAGAAAGTATGCAGCTTCTGTGCTCGATATCAGTGCCCTGAGTCGTGAGGCGTTTGAACATCGGTTTCGTTCAATGTTAGATCTCACAGCAATTCCTGAAGCTGACAGGCCGTTTATACGCATTCAATCATTTGGTTTCAAATATGGCATGCCAACAGACTCACATATGGTTTTTGATGCCCGTGTTCTTCCGAATCCGTTCTGGAATGAAGCTCTTCGGGGTGGAACGGGCGAGGATGAGGAAGTCTATCACTTTGTCATTGATGCGCCAGATACCCAAGTATTTATCGATCACATCATTCAGTTTGTTGAGTGGACGATGCCATTGTACGCAAGACGTAAGCAGCATGAACTCCAAATTGCTATCGGGTGTACAGGTGGACAACATCGCTCAGTATCTGTTGTCATAGCGCTGGCTTCTGAACTCAAAGAGCTCGGCTTCCCAGTTGAATATATCCACCGGGATCTCGATAAGAAGTCTGATGAAGACTTTCCACCATCCACTATTATTGAGAATGCCTAAGGGTTCCTCTCCAGCAGGGGTTTTCGGTGCGGTGCTTTGAGGGAACATGATACTGTCAGGGTGACCTGTACAGTACACGGGGGAGAAAAGGAGTTCCATCATGACAGTACGCCTAGGGATCAATGGTTTTGGTCGTATCGGAAGGAATGTATTTCGCGTACTGCAGGATCGAAGCGAGTCCTTTGAGATCGTGGCCGTGAATGACATTACAAATCCTGATACACTCGCCCATCTCCTTCGTCACGATACAATTCTTGGACCATTCGGGCATGATGTACGTGTTGAGGGGGATGCAATTGTCGTTGACGGGAAGTCAACACGCATTCTTGCAGAACGAGACCCTGCATTGCTTCCATGGAAGGCTTTGGGAGTGGATTACGTTATTGAGTCCACTGGGCTTTTTACGGATGCTGCCAAGGCCAAGGCACATCTTGCAGGTGGTGCGAAGAAGGTAATCATCACAGCACCTGCAAAAGGTGAGGATGTGACAATCGTCATGGGTGTCAATCACGAGAAATACGATTCTGCAACGCACGACATTGTCTCGAATGCCTCGTGTACAACGAACTGTCTTGCACCTGTTGCCAAGGTACTGCAGGAGCAGTTCGGGATCGAATCAGGTCTCATGACAACAGTTCATGCATATACGAATGACCAGAAGATTCTTGATGCTCCCCACAAGGATCTTCGCCGGGCACGGGCTGCAGCACAGGCAATCATTCCCACGACAACAGGTGCAGCAAAAGCTGTCGCACTTGTTCTCCCTGAACTGAAAGGGAAGTTCCATGGCATGGCTCTGCGCGTTCCTGTTCCGGATGTCAGCCTTGTGGATCTTGTTGTGACACTCGAGCGTGATGTTGATGCTGAGGAACTCAATGGTGCATTCCAGGAGGCATCCACCACGTCCCTCAAGGGAATCCTTGGGATCTCTCATGAGGAGCTTGTTTCTACTGATTATCTGCATGAAGTCCGCTCGTCTGTAGTCGATGCGAAGTCGACCATGGTTCTCGGTCCCCGGCATGCCAAAGTGCTTGCCTGGTACGACAATGAGTGGGGATACTCCAATCGTGTTGTAGATCTCCTTATGCACATGGCAGCAACTGATGGAGTGTCTGTTCATACCGAGGAGCAGCATGCAGTCCATCACTGATAAGTACTTGCAGGGCACGACTGTGCTACTTCGAGTAGATTTCAATGTGCCCATGGAAGATGGTGTCATACTGGATGACCGCAGAATTTCTGCAGCACTGCCCACACTGACGTATTTGCATGAGCATGGAGCCAGGACAATTATTGTCACGCATTTTGGACGTCCCAAGGGTGCACCCAATCCTGATCTGTCCACACGTCCAATTGCAGTTCGAACTGCAGAGCTTCTTCACCTTCCTGTCCTGTGGGTCGCAGACATTATTGGAAATGAAGCCCAGTCCCTCCGCAGTGTCCTCCAGGATGGTCAGTTCGCAATGCTTGAAAACGTTCGTTTTGATTCTCGTGAGGAAGCTAATGATCCTGCATTTGCGAAAGGGCTCGCTGCGCTTGCTGATGTTTTCTGCAACGATGCATTTGGAGCAGCACACCGTACACATGCATCGACGGCTGGTGTTGCTGCGTATCTGCCATCTTGTGCAGGGTTACTTCTTGCACAGGAGATTCGTGTACTTACTTCCCTCATGACAGCACCGGAGCATCCCTTTGTTGCCCTTCTGGGGGGAGCGAAGGTATCTTCAAAGATTGCTGTACTCGAATCGCTTCTCCAGCACGTAGATTCTATGTGGGTCGGTGGAGCAATGGCATGTACCTTCCTGAAGGCAGAGGGGCATCACGTTGGTACGTCACTCGTCGAGGATGACCAGATCGGAAAGTGCGCATCAATCCTGGAGTATGCACGCTCTCACAATGTCAAGCTTCACCTCCCACTGGACGTTGTTGTTGCACCTAGCCTGACAGATGGAGCAGACGCGAGGACTGTGGATATCACAGCGATTCCGGACGATTGTGGAGTCTTTGATGTGGGCCCAAAGACAGTCGATGCTATGAAGGAAGATCTTGCAGTCTGTCGAACACTTATTTGGAACGGTCCCTTTGGGGCGTATGAACATGCTCCTTTCGAGAAGGGCACACACCGCATAGGTGAAGCCTGCATGTCATGTCATGGAACGACAGTTCTTGGTGGAGGGGATGCAGCAGCAGCCCTTGAAGGCGAACCATCCATCACCCATTTCACACATGTGAGTACTGGGGGTGGTGCAACACTTGAATTTCTTGAAGGAAGAACACTTCCTGGTATAGCAGCACTCGAAACTGCACCGTCAGAAGTGGTGCGCTAGTCGTGACAGCAGCACGTGTTCGCCCACTCGTTGCAGCGAACTGGAAGATGAATACAACAGTCGACCAGGGTTGTCTTCTTGCCCGTGATGTATGCGAGCACGCTGACAAGTACCCTGATATCGATGTTGTGCTCTTTCCGCCGTTTGTGCACCTGTGGCCAGTGGCAGACATTCTTGGTGCTACGGATGTAGATCTTGGTGCACAGAACATGCACTGGGAGACTTCGGGTGCATTCACGGGAGAGATATCTGCCTCAATGATTTCTCCCGTGTGCAGGTATGTGCTTCTTGGTCATTCGGAGCGACGACACATCTTTCATGAAACTGAGGATGTTATTGCCCGGAAGGTTCGTACTGCTGTGGCAGAGGGTCTCCGTATCATGCTTGCCATCGGGGAGACAGAGAGTCAGCGTAAAGAAGGACGAACGATGGCTGTTCTTGAACAGCAACTTACATCTGCACTGCCGAACACTCTTTCCTCTATCTCACAGAATGAAATAGTCATAGCATATGAGCCAGTTTGGGCAATAGGGACAGGCATCACACCCACACCCGAGGAAGCGGAAGTTGTGAGTGCTGAAATATCGAGATGGTGTGCTGACAGGTTCACCTGCTCACCAGACACCGTGAAAGTGGTGTATGGAGGAAGCGTAACAGCAGAAAATGCCGTATCATTTGTGCGTCAACCATCCATTTCAGGAGCACTCGTCGGAGGTGCAAGTCTCCACATCGATGCATTTGACGCTATCATGCAGGCAGCACAGGAATCTCGAACATTGAGGGAGGTACCATGACCAGGCCGACAGCACTCGTCATCCTTGATGGATGGGGTATTCGTGATGAGAGACGGGGAAATGCCATTCGCCGAGCGAAGACTCCCAATATAGATGCTCTTTACGAACATTGGCCACATACAACCCTAGTCGCAAGTGGGGAGGCAGTGGGACTTCCTGATGGGCAACAGGGCAATTCTGAAGTTGGGCACCTCACGATAGGAGCTGGACGGGTAATCTACCAGCCTCTAACACGTATATCAAAAAGCATTGAAGACGGTTCGTTTTATGAGAATCCTGTGCTCGTCAATGCCATGGATCGAGGACGTGCAGGAGAGACAACGGTTCACTGCATTGGTCTCATCTCTGCTGGCGGGGTGCATAGTCATACCCGTCATGCTATTGCACTTGCAGAACTTGCAAAAAGGCGTGGTATTGAACGACTTGCATTCCATTGTTTTCTCGATGGGCGTGATACTCCTCCTACTAGTGGTCTGGAAGAGATACTTGCATTCCAGGATGCGCTTGAAGACATAGAAGTTGGCCGGATAGCCTCGCTTGGTGGACGGTATTTTGCCATGGATCGGGACCGGCGATGGGGACGAATTGAGGAGGCATACAACGTTCTTGTAGGCAAAGAAGGCGGTTGTATCTCCGATATTGAAGAGTATGTCTCGAACAACTATGATGACTCGGTCACCGATGAGTTCATCCATCCAGTGAGCATTGCTCCAACCGTGAGTGAACGCACAGTCATACGCCCAGGTGATGTCATTATCTGCTTCAACTTCCGCCCTGATCGCATGCGTCAGCTTATTCATGCCTTCATCGATCCGGATTTCTCGAAGTTTTACCGGGGAGATCGTATCGAACCGTTGGAGATCGTGACATTTGCCACCTACGATGAGCAGTTCCACCTTCCCGTAGCGTTTCCTGCTCCCGAGATACACAATACCCTTGGGGAAATTGTAAGTGCTCACCATCTATCACAGTTTCATGTTGCAGAGACAGAGAAATATGCCCATGTCACCTATTTCATTAATGGTGGACATGAACAACCCTTTCACGGGGAGGATCGTCTGCTCGTTCCATCTCCCAAAGTGCCTACGTATGACCGGTTTCCGGAAATGAGTGCATTTCCCATCACCAATGCTGTCGTAGATCGGATAGAAAAGCACGATGATGCTCTCATTGTTGTCAACTACGCAAATGCGGACATGGTTGGGCACACAGGCGATCTCAAAGCAACAGTTGTTGCTGTGGAGGAAGTCGATACCTGTGTTGGTAGAATCATCAAGGCTCTGGGTGCGAAAGGAGGGACACTTGTACTCACTGCAGACCATGGCAATGCAGAAATCATGATAGATCCAGAAACCAATGCACCACGAACTTCACATACAACGAGTCCTGTCCCACTGGTCGTTGCAGGAATGAAGAATATTACTCTCAGGTCAGGCGGTGCACTTGCTGATGTTGCTCCAACCTGCCTTGATGCAATGGGCCTACCCATTCCTTCAGAGATGACAGGACATTCGATGATTGTCCTTGGACAATCATAATCATCACCCGTTCCTTCGTATGATTCGTTAAACGCGCTATACTACACTCTTGTTTCCAGTCATCGTGGAGAAGTAATTATGGCCATTCTCGATGGAGTACAGATCGCACTTGCAGTACTCGTGTGCCTCGGTATTCTCCTGCAAACACCCAATGCTGCTGGTATGGGTGGAACCTTTGGTGGAGGTGCATCAGGTGGGGGATATCGAAGGCGTCGTGGGTTGGAAAGTACACTCCTGAGACTCACTGTTGTTTTCACAGTACTTTTTGGTGCGATCTCTCTTGCAGTTGTTGCACTGCAGGGATAGCCTGACAATGTCGTCATTCCTGCCGGGGTGGTGGAACTGGTAGACACGCAGCGTTCAGGGCGCTGTAAGCGCAAGCTTGTAAGGGTTCGATTCCCTTTCCCGGCACCACTTCGTGATTGCTAAGGCGAAAGGAAGGAGAGACCAACCTTCACTGGCGAGACACTGATGACAGTGCTGCAGAGCGTGGCAGGAAAGGATACCTGAAGAGTTCCCCCGCCAGAAGGTGGTGCAACTGTAAGTCGCATGAGTTGAATACAGGGTGAAGAGCCCTCAGGAACGTCCGTATATGCAAGGACAAAAGCTCCTTCCCCGTGTGGCGGAAGAGTTGCAACAAGTGGGAAGGTTCCATAAATAGCAAATGGTGACTGTGGACCATCGGAATTGTTTTCCTGAAGTGCTATTGGAGAACCATCTGTACTAATTCCAGTTATTTCAGGAAATCCGGATAGCGTGCAGCTAATAGGCGATGTGTTCGAGAGGCGAATGGCTGCATAGATCGTTCCAGCAGCACCACTGTGTTCTAGTACTGCAGCAGCCAACTGTCTGGAAGTACATATCCCTGTAGAGGGGGGGGTGAATGCTACTGGCATTACAGGTGAAGTGGCGGATGGTGTGGAACGTGTGTTGGTGGAGGATGCAGGCGTAGTCGAAGGTGAAGAAATGTGTGTGTGGGCAGCACAAGATGTCTGTACAAGTGTTGTGCCAATGATGCACAAAAACACGAGAAGCACATTGAAGATCCTGAATCGGTTATTCAGTTTCACTGTGAGAAATGCCTGTTCCTATGGGACAGGATATACCGGTCCCGCCGTGACCACAGTAGCCGTCAGGATGTGTGTGGAGATACTGCTGGTGGTATGCCTCAGCGTAATAGAACGTGGTGAGTGGACTGATGGTTGTCGTGATCTCCCCGAAGCCATGAGCACCAAGAACGGAAGCGTATGAGTTACGTACACGTACAGCTGCTTCTTCCTGCTCTGGGGAAGTCGTGAGGATGATACTGCGGTACTGTGTGCCCACATCATTGCCCTGACGCATGTCCTGTGTTGGGTCATGTCCCTCGAAAAACTGTTGAAGCATTGTCATGTAACTCGTCACTGCTGTGTCAAAGTCAACCATGACTACTTCTGCATGACCTGTCATGCCAGTACAGACTTCCTCATATGAGGGATTTGGTGTGTATCCCCCTGCATATCCAACTGCTGTCGTTCCAACTCCTGGTATCAGCCAGAACTGTTTTTCAGCACCCCAGAAGCAACCCATGCCGAAATATGCCTGCTCATGGTGCGCTGGAAATGGAGGAAATAGGCTCGCTCCAAGTACATGGTGCACGCCGTGCATAAGTATCGGATCTGCTCGTCCTGGAAGAGCTTTGGATGGTTCTGGAATAGTGGCAGGACGGAAAGTGAATAGTCCCATGAGTTCAGGATATCATGGCGCAATTCTTGATCATTGTTGAGTGCAGTTGCATATTGTTGTTGTAGCTCAAGGTTAGCGTCCAGAGACGTGGTGTATGAGTTCTGAAGAGTCGGCAATGGAGC
>JBMFXB010000027.1:0-23312 GCA_049964715.1 Candidatus Dormibacteria bacterium | reverse complement strand
TTCCCATATGCGCTACTCGATTTCAGGAGCAAGTGAGAATATTACCTCTATAGGTTTGCCATTGGGCAGGACCTTACATTGGGGGAACATCCTTAAACTACCTTGTCGTGCTCCTTGTGAACTACGTTGCTATTCCTGTAGAGCAAGCTTGATCAGCATCAGGAATAGTAACCCTCATGCAGCCTGTTGGAGGAGCATCCAGGATAGCTGTCATAGGGAAGTAACTTTATCAGCGTCCATGCACCTAAAACTTCCCACGATTCACTACTCATATTATCGATGATTGTCGAAACTACAATCATACTCACTCCCGCTGGCTATAAAGATCCTCATGATGCTGTGACATCATGTTCAAGGAATGAGCCTGCAATGGAACTAAGCTCGTCTACTGTCACTCGGGGAGATCCGAGAAGATGTGCACGAGAGCGCTCGACAGAGAGTTTGACAAGTATTGGAAGATCAAGGTGAAACCTGCGGAGTTCCCTGTCGCTCACTTGACGAACAATACCATGAAATTCTGTTCGCCGAAGGAATGCCCTGTATCCGTGATCACTGAATGTCACAGCGCGAATGCGGGGAAAACGACGCATCATCAGGGGAGCAGATTCTGATGTCAGTGCACGTCGGACATATTCGGTCCCATGTACCCAAATGGCTTCATTCACCCACAGATTGCGTCCAAGGGCCTGTGCAGTTGCAATAAGTCGTTCCCGCTCTTCCGCAGTGTACTGAGTGCGTGGATTGCTTCTCATGTTCCCATTTTCCTCGTTTTGACGTTCAGTTGACATCAAGTGCAAGACTCACTGGACAGTGGTCACTCCCGAGAATGGAGGGGTGAATGTCTGCAGTAATGACGCGATCTCGAAGTTGTTCAGAAACCAGAAAGTAGTCAATACGCCATCCAATGTTGCGCTCCCTGGCCTTTGCAAACGGAGCCCACCACGTGTAGTACCCATCTCCCTTGCGAAAGAGCCGGAACGTATCTATGAAGCCTGTATCAAGAAGTGACTGGAAGCCAGCCCGCTCCTCGTCCGTGAACCCTTTCTTTCCAGTATTTGCCACAGGGTTTGCAAGATCCTCTGGCATATGTGCAACATTGAGATCCCCACAAATGATTACGGGCTTTCTCTTCTGCAGTCGACAGACATATGCAGTGAATGCAGGATCCCACTGCTGTGAACGGAGAGGGAGTCGAGAGAGATCTTCCTTGACGTTTGGTGTGTAGACTGTCACAACTATGAATGGCTCGTATTCCACTGCAATGATTCGTCCCTCACGGTTTGGATTTCCGTATTCATCTCCGAATACGTGGAATTCTCTGACAAGGTCTTCCGGGAGATTGCGTTCGACTGCCAGAATCGGTAGGCGCGAATATACTGCTGTCCCCGAGTATCCCTTCTTTTCGGCAGCATTCCATTGACGCTGGAATCCAGCAAGATCCGCATCCAGATCCTCTTCCTGGGCTTTGGTCTCCTGCAGGCAGACAATGTCGGGAGCCAGTTCCTCAAGGAAGGGATGGAGCTGCTCCTTCCGGATCACTGCCCGAATGCCATTAACATTCCACGAAGCAAGCTTCAGGACCAAAAGGTACTCCTCACTTTTTAACTTTCAATACTCTCAATTGTCCCACTACTGCCCGACACTCCGGATAATGAGCCTTGCAGATCTGACTTACTACTGAAGCATCCCCTTCATAGACAGCCTTACTCCCTGCCCCCTGACAAAGGGCAGGCTCATGTTGCATAACACAAAGTTATTTACTTCGTGAGAGAGCGGTCCTCGGAGTATAACTTTATGCAATCAGCTTGAGTACATCGAAAGCGAATGGGACTTCCGATAACAGCACCTGATGGAAGTGATCCCTGGTTCAAGCCAATTGATGGCCCACACTCCCGAGTAGTCTCCTACACACAGTCCAATTACTTTGACTGCTCGTGCACTGTTGAGGCACAGGATCTATATCTTTCCTAACTCCTACACTCTGCCGTGCAAGGTGCTACACATGGTTCCTGTCCTGTGGAGCACCTACTAGAAGGCAAACTTCCCTTCAAAGTAACTTCCCTTCCCATACATGAGTTACGACATATGCTAAAAATGTTACGAATTTCACTTGTTCCTCTACTGTTCTACTACTCTGCCCTAAGATACACATGTTTGGAAAAACTCATGAAAGGCAAATTGGTTGAACGTGTACGAGTCTTTACCAGCACATTTAAAGGAATAGGAGTTATTCAATGCATAAACATGTTCCAATCAGAATGGCATGTTTGTCAGGACTGATAACAGCTGCTACTGCACTTGCAGTGGTGATAGTTCCAATGTCTGTTTCAGCATCGACAACAGCATCTGTATCACTGACAGAGACATCTACCGGTACAGGAAGTGGATCTGGATATCTCAATATGTCTGTACCTTCGACACTCAGTTTCGGGACAGTAGCTTTGACTGGTCTCGCACAATCCGTAAACGGGCAGTTCATAGCCTGTACAGGGTCAACTGGATCTGCGTGTACGACTGATGTTGATGTAAACGACCTGACTGGATCTGGTGCCGGCTGGAATGTCAGCCTTAATGCAACCCAGTTCGAAAATACTTCAGGAACACCATCAACATGTACAACGACAACTCCCTGTCCATTGACAGGTAGTGCTCTTTCGCAGTCAACTCCACCAACATGGTATTGTGACTCCACGGGTTGTAATCTTGCAACAAACCCAGGCATTGCTGCACCACTTTCCTTCACTTACGGCACTGCAGCACCCTTCCTCTCTGCGAACTCTTCAACAACGAGTTCCACCACAGATGGAGTTGGAGATCAGAATGCAGCTTCCGTATTCACGCTGACGATACCTGCAAGTGCTCTGGCTGGTTCATACTCCTCAACATGGACAGTAGCAATTGCCTCCGGACCGTAATCATGGTAGCTTGAGTACAGACAATGCACAAAAGAGAGAGCGTTTTGCCCAACAAGAGTGGAACGTTCTCTCTTTAGCAGCATGAATCCACACACAATACCTTCGCCATAAAACGAGGAACAATGAAGCCTCGAAAACAAGAATATCAACAAGTTTCCTTTCGTTCAGTACTTGTGACAGCAGTATTGGTGCTCACAGGATTTTTGACATCATTGGCCAACGTACTGGCTGCATCACCTTCGTCATCACCGTCAGCCCAGCCAGGTGCCAATATTTCTGTAAAGCCCTGTGCCATAAATCCGTCTAATCCCCTAACCAAATCCTACTTTATCCTACCTCTCAAACCTGGTGCTACATTCAAGAATTGCATCTATCTAAGGAACAACAATACATCTCCTGCACCGGTTTCCATTGGGGCAGCAGATGGACTTACAGCAGTCACAACTGGAGCAGTGTACTCAGGTGCAGGTCAAACCCTGAAAAAAGCTGGGAAATGGCTTACTATTCTGAGCCCGAACAAGGTGGATCTTCCACCCCGCCAGGTAATTCAGGTGTACTTCCAGGTCACTGTTCCCACGAATGCAACTCCAGGCGATCATCTTGCAGGCATACGCATAGATTCACTGCCAGGGAATTCCACAAATGGCACTGTCGAAGTACACATACTGCTCAGTTCAATCATTGCAGTTCTTGTGGTGGTTCCAAATACACCTTCAATTCATGCTGAATTCAACCTCGGAATTAAAGGCGTCAAGATCGTTCCCTATACAGGCATAGGAACCGCATCTGCGACCATCTATCTTGAGGACACTGGCCTTTTGTACGGTCGGCCACTTCTTACTGTAACCTTGAAAGGTCCCAACGGATATGCAAAAACTCTTTCTCGACAACTAGGAACAATGCTTCCCGGTGACTTGATTCCATATCCGTTCACCTGGCCAACAAATCTCATGGCCGGGACATACCAAGTAAACATTAAGGCAACATGGCCCGGCAATGCCCAGGGTGTAAGTGCTAAATATACCGTCAAGCTGGGAACTAACCTACAATCCACGCAGCCCGGAAAAATCGTCGTTGTACAGCCCTCGACCAGTCTTGTTGCATCACCTTTTTTCTGGATTGCACTCCTGGCTGTCCTAATTGTCCTTGGTGCAGCAATATTTTTTATCTTGCGTATCATCTCTAACATCAAGAACAGGAGAACCAAGGGTCCGCCATTAAGTGAAAGACTAAAAGGCCTGTGACCTTTTTCGGAAATACGTTAGATCACATATATGTTTTATTGACAGATCATTTCGCCTAAGCTTCTGCATTTATTGGATTCATTCTCTGTTTTTTTGTATGCCTTACCACTAGTTCTGCATCATATAAGTGTCACATGATAGGCGAAAGTGTAACAGTCACTGTACATATAGAACTGTTTCTCACTAAAAGCGGATAGTGGTTAATGTGATAAGAATTTTCCCCTCGCGTCTTCGGCATGCATGGATTGCATTAGTGTTACTATGCATTGGAGTCTCCTCGCTAACTGGACCTTTTGTTGTACTGGCTGCTAGCTGGACTGTTATAACTTCAGTCAATTCTGGCTCCAATACCAATTCGCTTCATGCTGTTTCCATGGATTCATCCACAGATGGCTGGGCTGTTGGCCAGTATTACAACGGAACCTCCATGCAGCCTTTGGCTGAACACTATTCTTCAGGTGTTTGGTCGGTTTCGACTCTCCCTCCAATTAGCGTAGTTATTGGTGGCACAACTTATACTGGGAGTGACGGATACCTGTATGGAGTTGATGCAATCAGTTCGAACGATGTATGGGTTGCAGGTGCTTTTACGGATAGTGCTTCAGTTTCTGGCAAGCACCCTAACCTACCCTACGTTCTTTTTTATAACGGTTCGTCATGGACACAGGAATCAGCAAACTGCCCTTCTGTGGGGACTAGCAAAAGTTGTGTCCTCCTTGGTGTTTGGGGAAATGGATCGAGTAATGTATGGGTAACCGGTTGGTACCAAGAAGCCGCTGGTGAGGATGGTGGCATCATGGAAAATTGGAATAGCAGTACATGGACAGAATATGCTCCAACACCTGCAGTTAATCCAACCCAAAATCATATTCTTACTGGAATTTCTGGCGATACTTCAGGGGATGTTTGGGGCATCGGATATAATTCATCTAGCACGTATTCCTACGGTGTTGAGTGGAATAATGGATCCAGCACTCTTTCCGAGATTTCAGGCATCCAGAATCCTAATGCTGTAACTGAACCCCAAGCAGTCAGTGTCATATCCTCATCTGATGTTTGGATAGCGGGATATCAGGGAAGTACAGCCCAGACTCTTGTTGAAAATTTCAACGGCTCTGCTTGGTCAGTGATTTCAACAGTAAATCCAGGCGGGTCTGCAGTTGTCAACCAGTTTAATGCCATTGCCGCTAGCTCAAACGGGGTGTTTGCAGCTGGTTGGTATTCAAATGGCACTGTTAACCAGACCCTTGTTGAACAGTACAACGGCTCAAGTTTTACACAGTCTACAACCCAGAACCCTTCTGGTTCTGCAGCCACAAATATGTTTGAAGGCGCAACAATCGACAGTTCTGGCGATGAATGGGCTGTGGGATGTCAGGGATCAACTTCTTCCTGTGCGATTTCAACTACGCCAACGACAGGCCAGACAACTCTCACTGAGGAGCTCACTGGAACATCAAGTGTGTGCAGTGGTGGCACTTTATCTCTCACAGCTCCAAGCACTGTAACTTTTCCAGGTGTAGCACTATCCGGATTACAGCAAACCACATCATCCAATGTCACATTTACTGCTAATGACATGACTGGCTCTGGAGCAGGATGGAACATTGCAGGTACATCCACAACATTTACGAACGGGAGTGGCAATACTTTGCCTACAACTGCAACTTCTGTCACAGCAGGAACAGCTACAGCAGCAACAGGAAACTGCAATCTGCCAGTGAACACCATTGCATATCCAGTAACTCTTCCAGCTGGGTCCTCGCCTCCAACTGCTGCCGTTGTTTACGACGCTAACTCCGGATCTGGCGAAGGACCCTCCAATGTCACATTGACGTTTCAGCTGAACATTCCAGCTGGAGCCTTGCCCGGTTCATACAGCTCTACGTGGACATTTACAATATCAAGTGGACCTTAGATTTCTCTGGCAGGAAATTGCTGGCTCTTCAACTTTCTACAATATCCTTTTACCTGATAAGCATATTTCCCTCACCATGGTGTGTCACAGTTCCCCTACTGCAAATCCCACTGCACAGGAGACCTTCGTGCATCCAGTAAAGCAGAACAATTCTGCGAAATGTTCATCCCACCCTATTGCAGCCTTCCGCATTCACGTCTCTGATGACAGCTGATCATCAGGAAGGAACTCCTGGAGGGGTTCCTGTGGCATATCAAGAAGATTGCGAATGGTATTGAGCATTGTCTTGAGGGGAGCTGGCTTGGAAATGTATTCTGTTGCACCAGCATCAAGAGCTCGCTGGACATCCCCTGAATCGGATTTTGCACTGAACATGATTATCGGAAAAGTTCCCCATCCGTCATGTTCCCTCACAGATGCACAAAACTCTATGCCATCCATATTGGGAAGCATCACATCAAGAATCATGAGATCCGGAAGAGACTCCTCCAGAGCATGCCGTGCATCGTCCGCATCCATAGCTGTCCGCACAGAAAATCCCGAAATATCGAGAAATTGCTGGAGAAGCTGGATAATGCGCGGGTCATCATCGACCACAAGTATCTCAGGTGTGTCTTTCATGCAAATATAGTCCTTCATCACGATCGGCTGACGAGGAAGTTTGGGCGAACTCGTGAGCATTGTATACCAATGAAGCAATGCAACCCCTCACTGTGTTGCATTTGTTTCAGTTCTGTAAGACTGTTCTCCCATCGCCTTCCCCACAGCACCAAGCAAAGATTGGGTATTGGCTCATTGTGGAAGTCGGATTGGCGTGAAATAGGGGTGCCTGGAGTGCAGGCATCCCTGTCCCAACCCCGTCCCTCGTCAACGAGTTATGACTGAATGCCCTTTCGTTTCCTGAACCCAAAGGTAGCAAGAAGTGCCACAAGTCCAAGTCCAGCAAGAATCATCCCTGGAAGTACGTCTCCCCTAGCAAGACTGCTGTGATGAAGTCCTGTTGCAGGAACCGGGACAGGCTGGCTAACTGCAGAAGCTGTAGTTGTGGCAGCCTGGTTTACCGTTATGCTTGCTCCCTGTACTGCTGAAGCAAAGTTCCCGTCGCCACTATAGCTCGCTTGGAGTGTCACCGGGGTTCCCTGGGGAAGCGCTGTTGTCGTGCATGTCGCAACTCCTGTTGCATTGAGTGTGAGATTCTGGCACCCGGATATCGCTGCTCCGTTCGCACTGAAACTCACTGTTCCTGACGGTGTGCCAGCAGTTGCCGATGTCACTGTTGCCGAGATCGTTGCTGTCTGCCCAAACGTGATGGATGACGGGGAGCTTGTGACTGCAATGGACACGCTTCCCTTCCCCACCGTCACATTCGCATTCGATGTCCCGGAAAGAAAGGTCGTGCTCCCGCTGTAACTTGCCTGTACGACTGTTGGTGCTCCAACTGCAAGTGCTGTTGTCGTACATGTCGCAACTCCTGACGCATTGAGCGTGAGGTTCTGGCACCCCGTAATGGGCGTACCTGGGTCAGACAGGGACACTGTGCCAGTCGGGGTTCCGTTTGCACTGTTCTGTGCGGACACGGTCGTTGTCAGTGTGACACTCGAACCGTATGTCGTACTGGTGGGACTTGCTGACACACTCATCGAAATGGGGTATGCAAGCTGGAGGGAAAGTGCAGACGAGGTGCTTGCACTGTTTGCTGTATCCCCACTGTACGAAGCCGTAAAGGAATATGTGCCTGGAGTATACGTGTTTGCAGGAATTGTATAGGTGACTGTAGTGCTGGATCCGAGAGTCACTGTGCCAAGCGTTGTGGAGCTTTCCTTGAAGGTCACCGTTCCGTTTGGTGCTGCACCATTGTTCACGGTTGCAGTGAGGGTAATAGCTCCTGCTGTCGATGCAGGAGAACTTGCACTGCTCGTGAGTGTGGTCGTTGTCGTGTACTGGGACACGAGCACATACAGGGTTCCAGAACCTGTCCCAATGCCTGACACGTCGTGAAGATATCCCGTCCCGGAAGGATCCACCATCTCCAGTGGCACTGCTGCAAATGTTGCTGCATATCCTGAACCTGAATTACCATCCCCAAGCTCTCCGTGTGAGTCATCCCCGCCCCAGGCAAACACATGGCCTGACCCGTCAATGGCATACGCGTTTTCATAGTACTGGGCCCCTGCAACGGACACTATTCCTGAAAGGAAGCTTGTGCAGGGATATGCAGTCTGTCCCGGAGCACATACCTCCACTGGGGTTGGCTGGTATTTGCCTCCGCCAAGAAGTGGTGCATTGTTGCCAAGGATGCTCGTCGTTAAGTCATTCGATGTTCCGGAGTTATTCATGCTACCCCAAGTGAACACATGCCCGGAAACAACTGCAAGTCCCTCAGATGTACCACCAGCAATGTCCGTCACATTGGAAAGAAAGCCTGAACCGCCAACACCTTCTACTTCCACGGGAATGTCAGCATTTGCTGCACTGTTGTTTCCAAGCTGCCCCTGGCTGTTCGCACCCCATGCGTACACGTTGCCTGTGGATGACAGTGCATACCCTGCGCCAACGACACCACAGCTTGTGCCTGATGCAGCAATCTTCGTTATGGTCACACCTGCAGGTATGCTCACCTGAATAGGAATGTTCGCCTGTCCACCGGTTGTTCCATTTCCCAGTTCACCAAACGAGTTGTCTCCCCATGCAATCACAGTCCCTCTTGTTGTAAGACCATAGAATGTGTCGCACGCTGCTGCAAGCTCAGTGATACCCGTGAGATATGCACTGCATGGTGCTGTCTGTCCTACAGCACACACCTGCACCGGAACGTAGTTTGAGCTTGATGCAATTCCATTGCCCATACCACCATACGTTCCCTCGCCCCAGGCATATACTGAGCCACTGGATGTCAGGGCAGCTGAGGTTCCATAGTCACCTGCCTGGGTGATCTGTGTCACATTTGACAAATAGCTCGTGCACGGATAACTCGTGGATCCTGGAGCACATACTTCGACTGGTGAGGCAGCAAAGGCTAACGTATTTGTGTCATTTGTGCCAAGCCCACCGTAGCTATTGTATCCCCACGTATACACGTTGCCGCTACTGGTAAGGGCTGTCTCTTGATCATACCCCGCATTCCCCAGCTGCGTGACATTCGTGAAGTTTCCTGTGCATGGCGAAGTCTGCCCAGGTGCACATACCTGTACCCATGAGGCTGAACTTGTTCCGGCTCCAGCGCCGTTTCCCAGCGAATCATATCCAACGGAATACACGACACCAGGAGTGGATGTGGGAAGCGTTACTGCACGAACAGGTGTCTTGCTTACAACAATGGCACTGCCGACAATGGCCAGCACTGCAAAGACGCCAATGAGCCTGTTGAGCAGATGCATACCCTTCAAATTCCTTCCTCCAACCCCAAATCCCCGATTCCAGGAACGGTTCATCTGAGATCCATACAATTCTATGAGTATCGGTGCAGCATACCCTATAAGCAGGCTGGTCACATGTGTGCACAAGCCCCATGAACGCCAGCATGCAGGGATGGATCATTCCTCAGCAGGTGCTGCACTGTGCTCCAGAAGATACGGGCTGAGCCATGCTGTATGGAGAACCGGCTCCCGTGAGCACGATATCCCGCAAGATGTTCCACCTTCCCCAGTCCGCATATCCACTCCAGTCAACAGAAAAGTACCCTGAACTCATCTGCGTCAGGGAACCATACCGATGGATGACGTATACTTCCTCGTTCACACTGTGAAGGGCACCATATGACTGGATGTTCGGAGTGAGGGATGGCAGGGTGGAAATTCCAGAAACAGTTCCTGCTGTGTGAATGCCACCGTATGCATCCAGGACTGCAGCTCCGACCGGGATTCCGGAGCCCGAGAGCTCAACAATGAGGCCCCGTGCCACATCCGTACCGAAATATGGAAGTCCAGGCGGCAGAGAAGGTGCTCCACCCCATGCATGGATACCACCATAGCCATCAAGGAGATACCCCCTGTTGCAGCTGACGTTGCCGTTCGCACCAGTCCCGGTACACACCATGGATCTCGCGATGTCCCATCCTGGCCAGTACACAGGTGTTGCAACCTGTGCTGCATTCCCCCATGCATGGATGCCTCCGTATCCATCAAGAGTCCATCCTCCAGAACCGTCCGCCTTCACGACAATGCTCCTTGCGATGTCCCACCCGGGCCAGTAGGGAGCCCTCGCAGTATTGAGAACCACATTCCCAAAGGGATGAAGTCCCCCGAATCCATCGAGTATTACCCCTCCATCCCTTCCCTCAAGGTCATAGAGTGCTGCACGGGCAAGGCTCGATACCGGCTGTGGAGGTGTTGCACTGGCAGCATTCGAGACGAGGACAACATCGCGAAGAATGTTCCAACTTCCGTAGTCCTGGTACCCGTTCCACGTTGGGTTGAGTCCACCTCCCGAAAGGTCTGTCACGATGCCAAAGTAACTCACTGCATACGGGACTCCTCCAATATCATGAAGCTGCATGTAGACACTGTGACCAGGAACATATGCTGGTGCGGACATGGCAGGCACAGCACCAAACGGATGGATGCCCCCCCAAGCATCAAGGACATATCCTCCATCAGGGATACCAGAGTTATTGAGGTGGATATCGAGTCCCCGAGCCACATCAGCACCTGGCCAGTATGGACTTCCAGAAAGGGATGGTGCATCCGGGCCAAATGGATGGAGACCACCAAAGCCATCGAGTACATATCCCGAATGTTCATCGGGTAGCACGACAAGTGCACGGGCTATATCCCATCCTGGCCAGTACACTGATGACGAAATTGCAGGAGCAGTGCCCCAGGCATGGATTGCTCCATATCCATCCAGTGTCCAGCCTCCCGTTGCTTCAGGGAGTACGTCAGCAGCCCGTGCAATGGGGAAACCTGGCCAGTACGGCGCTCCTGCTGTATTCGCAAGAATATCGCCAAAGGAGTGGATCCCTCCGTATGCATCAAGTGTTATCCCCCCAAAGGTTGGTGGTGGAGAAGGAGGACCCGGCAGTCCCAAGGATCCCGTATACGCCCGTACCCCATAGGCAAGTGGTGCAAGGAGAAGCCCATCCCCAGCAGAAAGGGACGGAAACGAAGACGGTTCATACCCGAGGGACAGGGTTACTGCAGCATTGCCATTTGACGGGTTGAGGCCAAAAAGCGTTCCACTCGATATCGTCCACACGAGACCACCAGCAATAATTGGAGGACCGCCTGCACCTGTAAATGTCTGCCACAAAATGGATGCACGGGCAGGATTGAGTGCTGTTTGCACTGCAGTCACTCCGCCCTGGCATGGGACATAGGCTGTTGAACCTGAAATGGCACTCCCACCATCCACATTGGCTCCTGGACAGATGGAAATCGACTGGAGTTCTCCTCCGATACCTCCAAGGTGTGCACTGTTGAGTACATAGCCTGTCTGGCTTTTTCCTGCCTGGAAGACAATGCCGTTTCCGAGGAGGGCAGGAGCACTACTCCCGAGATCCCTGTCATTCGCATTGTCACTTGTCCAGGTCGACGGTGCAAAATACTGCATGAGCTGAAGGGACGCTGACAACTCAAGGACTCCATCGGAATTGTCATATGGCTGGGATGAGGACGTGGTTGAGCCATTGCCTGTGGCAATCCAGATGTTTCCGCTGCTGTCCACGACAGGAGCAGCTCCTCCCATCCATACAGCTCCCATGCTCTGTCCTGCAGCTGTTGCATCCACCTCGAAATAGGATGGAGATCCCCCGCCTTCCGAAACCGATACCACCCAGCCATGGTATGCTGCGCAGTCACCGTCATTGCCTCCGTACCCAAACACTACGTGTCCGCTGTCGAGTGTCAGGGAAGCACGGTTGAGAATATTGAGTGGATTCTGCCCTGGCGGATCGACTGGTATTGGCTGGAGAAGGGTTCCTCCGTTGTACATGTTCAATCCCCACAGTCGATGCATTGGCTGCCCAGCAACCATCTCATCGGTGACAACAAAGATCTCTCCCAGCGTGGTGTCCAGGACAGGGGTAGACGTGATGCCAACAGTCGGACTGATGTCTCCACAGGGAAGGTCTCCTGAAGGTACTGGGGTTCCAAGATGGTCTGACCACAACACTGCACCAGTATTTGCTGCAAGAGCATAGACCGTGTCGTTCTCCGTTGCAACGAAGACCCGTCCTGTTGCCTCAAGCGGTTCTCCGTACACCTTGCCATCCAAGATCGGAGAACTCCATGCAAAGGCTGGCGTGGAGAAGCTCACACCGGAAGCATCCATGCCTGATCCACCTGCATCATGGTGATATACCGTCCAGTCAGAGTTCGCTATGACAGTTGCAGCAGCTGATCCATGTACAGCTGCTGGCACTCCAGCACCGAGCACTGCTGCACACCATGCTGTAGTCACTGCAACGATCCACTTCTTCATGCACGTTTCTCCTTCCCCTCCGTGGCTCGATGGTATCACCAGTGAGGCTCCCTCCTTCCCCGGAAACTGTGCACTGGATCCTTCGTACCCTGGATATCCTTAAACTGCCCTGATGTATGTCTGTTCCCTGTCTTAAGAGGATCGACACAACAATCTTCCACCACAAGCGTCTTGCGGACTGTTCGATCCTTCCCTTCCGGGAGACTATTCTGCAGTAGCTGGATGGTTCGTGTCAGTGAGCGTATCCAATCACAATAGTCGAACCTGCATTGTGCGTACCCATTCTTTACTGCCCTAGACCTCATCAGAAATCCACCATTTTTCGGGCAATAACCACTTAAAAAGCGTGGAAGAAGCACATGAGTCACTTGCTGTTTGGCGTACGTAATGCATGAATTCTCTGGAATCCCCAAGACAACACTCTTCTGGCATGAACACAGCTCACACGCTTTCCAGACAATTCCTGCAGGTCGACTGCATCAGTCTGGTAAAGCATTCGTGACACTCGCCGTTCCTCATGAATCCGTGCCGTAGGCTCAGACTATGACGGACGATCTTGTTTCCACCCTCCTGCGGGCAGTACCCCACCTCTCGCGTACATATGTATCACAGTCTGTTGCAGAATTTCTCCTTACTGAAAGCAGGGAACCGTCATTCGTAGGAAAAGGGGCTTTCAAGACTGTTGTGAGCCTTGATGATACACGTGTTGCACGGATCTTCCAGCATCGATTCAGAAAGGAGGAAGACCCAGAAGATCCATCCCACATCCCAACTCCCTTCGAGCTCCCTGTTCGTGTCTCTCGGACCTTTGAGAACGGAACCATTGTCGAGATCATGGACAAACTCGAACCTGCAAATCACCACGATGCAGAGCATATTGACGTCGTCCTTGGCGAGCTTGGACTCCAGTGGAATGACAGCAAGGCTCCCAATGCAGGTGTTGAACATGGTCCAATTCGCCACATCCGTATTTTTGATGGAAGCATTATTGCAAACGACTTTCTCGCCAATGCCAGGACGTACACTGCCCATGACTACCATGGAGAACTGCTCTTTCGCATTGCTGCCATAGGAACTCCTCCAGGTCCTGTCCACCTGTTCCAGTTCGATCCAGATGCAACAGACATCACCCAACGCTACAAACCCGATCCGGAACTGGTTCACTGCTTCATTGATGCACCTTCTCTCACAGGTGTATGGCTACGCTATGCTGGGCCAATCTTCGGAAAGAACATCGCCATTCTGGAGGATTACGCCCGCACTCTTCCGTCCACCACCTTTCACCTTGAAGATGGCCTCACTCCGCTCATCCGTCAGGCTGCCACAGATCGTACGAATGACAAGCACCGTGTACTTCTTGCACGAAGTGACCATGAGTGGATGAGATATCTTGCTGCAACAACTGCAGTCACTGATAGTCTCCTCGCAATCCTTGCTGATGATGTTTCTCCACGCATTCGGGAGCAGGTCGCAAGGCGGGCAACACATGACAATATCCGTGAGCGTCTCCTCCACGATCCAGAGCTCGAAGTGCGAATGGCTGTCGCAGAGCATGCCAGATCAGATAGCCTTCGGGTTGCCTATGCAACAGACCCTTCTGTCCGGCTCCGTATAGCTGCCATTGGTGCAATGCAAACGGATACAGGACGTGCTTCCTTCCTCAACGATGAGTCCGAGTATGTTGTCGATGCAGTT
The DNA here is from genome assembly GCA_049964715.1 of Candidatus Dormibacteria bacterium. Taxonomy (GTDB): domain Bacteria; phylum Chloroflexota; class Dormibacteria; order Aeolococcales; family Aeolococcaceae; genus JAJZLL01. The sequence continues at coordinate 9,123 of JBMFXB010000027.1, read as the reverse complement.
CTTCGTACTGCAGAAAGCGATGCACTCCGTGAGCATGTAGTTAAAGATCCCCGAAAAGATATCCGTGCCTCAGCTCTCCGTCATGCAAGGACAGATGCACTCCGCAGAATGTTTCTTCACGATGAGGATCGGGATATCCGTTCCGAAGCCTGTACTGCCATCAAGAATGTGGACATTCTTGAGGAAGCACTTCACCATGCGAACTTCCTTGACCGCCGTGCACTGCAAAGCCGCATCAATGACCTTCGCGGGATGTCACCAGGCAAGCCCCAGCATGAGGGACCTGCCCTTTCATAGGCATCTACGCTGTGTCAAGCACCAACTGCTGTTCTCGGATCGTGTTGAGGAGATCCTTCGTCGTTGCCATGGGTGTTGCAGTAATCTCGGACATGAGTGCAAGTATCCGTCGGTGCACTGGCTGTTCATGATCCTTCCCGGGAAGGTACATGTTGAGCATGCGAACGAGGTATGTCGGATCCTCGAGCTGTGCCACAACTGATGGCTCTGTCATCGTTGTTGGATGCTTCGGATGATCATTCGAGGAGCGGAGCATCCACAATGACATCTTGAGAATGTCTGGGACACAGGCTGGATTGTTCTTGACTGCCTTTCGAAGGTACTTCGCATATGCTGCAGCATGACGGGACTCATCCGTGGCAAGTGTCGTAAAGATCTGCTTGATTACTGGCTCTTCTGCACTGCCACTGAATGCCCGGTACCAGTGTGCCAAACGCTGCTCCCCACAGTAATGCATGGTGAGGGTTTCAACAGCTGGTCCCTCATCAAAGGTGAGACGCAGCTTCGGAAGATCTGCTTCCTCGACTGGAACGCCAATGTGCTCGAGGTACTTCCGCAGTACAAGATGGTGTTTCATCTCTTCGTAGAACCATACAGAGATGAAGCTGCAGAAATCAATGTCTGCATAAAAATCTCTCAGAAACATCTCTGTCGCATACAGTGCAGACAATTCCGTGAGACAGATCTGCGTGATGTCATGCACCCACTGGTCCGTGAGCTTTCCCTCATCAATATCGTCGAAGTGGATGTCCTCTCCAAGATTCCAGCGAACCTTTTCGAGGCGGAGGAAGAGATCGTCATATAGCATATATCCATCATTTACTCCGTAATAGCCAATGCACAACGGCCAACTCTCCCATGAACCTGGGAGAGAATATGGACACTATGTACAATAGTGAGATGAAAGCCCACTCCACTCCCTCTTCCGTCACGACAGTCCTCCCCGATGAAGCAGTTCAGCGACTCCTTCACAACATTGATGGATTCAGCAGACTCATGACTGAGCGGATAGCGCAGGAACTGGCACTTCCGAGGGAACTCTCCACATTCCGGGCTATCCGTATGACACGACGTGCATGCTCCGATGCCCTGCGGACACTCATCGGGAGTCTCCAGACTCCCGATGGCGTGGACAAGAATGAACTCGCCCGGCTTGCAACAATTGGATCTGCAACAGCTCAACAGGGCATTCCCCTTGAAGTACTCCTGGGTGCGTACCGGCTTGCTGCAAAGGTTGTGTGGGACGAGGTGATTGGATCCACATATGCAAATACTCCCCTCCCTCCAGACGCACTTATTTCCATTACACGGCATGTCCTCGAGTACCTCGATGACATCAGTAGTGCAGTCGGTGGAGCATATCTCCTCACACGTGAATCCCTTCTCAGGCAACATGACCGGGAACGGGAGCATATCCTCCAGCGTCTTCTTGCTGGGGATGCAGGTGAGGACCTACTGCGGGAAGCCCTCCGCCTTGATCTCACGATCGACCCCCCATATCGTGTCATTGTCATCGAGGTCGTGCGTCCAGAAGACACTCACCATGTCGACACAACAGCACGTTCTCTCAAAGCACTCTTCCACCATGAATCCCAGACCCTGCTGTCACTTCTCGTGCCAGACCGCATTCCAGATGATGTCCTGTCAATCGAGCTCGAACACCTGCTCCACACTGTTCCGCTCAGATGCTGTATTGGACCTGACAACTGTGCCATCAAGGACATCCCCCAGGCTCTCGCCCGCACACGACATGCACTTGGCATTGCACAACATCTTGCTCCAGACTCCCGTGTGATCACAGAAGCAGGATTCAGTCTCTTTGCCTCCATGCTCACAGACACGGATGTCACCGAGCAGTATGTACGGGCATATCTTGGCCCACTTCTGTCCCTCCCGGAGGGAAAGAAGGAGATGTATTTCACAACGCTAGCTGCATATCTGGAACATGGATCCATAGCTCCTGCAGCACAAGCCCTTAGCATACACCGGCACAGCTTCACATATCGCATTGACCGACTTCGAGAATACGGAATTACCTGCAGCACAGCACGTGAACGATCCTGCTTATGGCTTGCCCTTGCTGCCTATCGCCTTCAGGAGGAACGCCGTTCCAGTCACTGATGCCAGATACTGAGCTGATGAGCCCGAAGGAAACGGGCAACATCCCTGTAGTCCCCAGTGTTGTTGAATACCGTGTGATGGAATGCACCAAGGGGCAATGTATCCAGCTCATGGAGCAGTGCCACTGCATGGTGGTCAGCCTGAGAAGTCGCTTCACCTCCAAGAAGTCCCACCCGTATGGAGAAGATCATCTGCACACAGCACAGAATGCCAATCCCCAAAACGAGCTGGTTGGAAACCCGTGGGACACTCCGTGAAATGTTGTCCCAGGAGGATGCGAGAACGAGCAGGATACCCACGTAGATCACCACGGTATACGTGACATACCTCGACACAAACGCAAGGCCAACGCCGTATGGAGCTCGTCCGAGAGAAACCATGCATCCATACACGAGGGCAAATACGATACATGCAATTCCTGCTGTCAACTGCGGGTCCTGTCTCCCGTTTCGCCACCAGTACACAACACATCCGAGTGCCATGACAACGACAACCCCACCAAGTACAGCTGGTATTGCATGGCTTGAAGTCACAGCGCCGAGTGAGAGTGGGACGCCATACAGTGCAGCAAAAAAAGCTGCACTCGTAAGTGGATGCTGAAGGACAGCAATGAAGGGTTCTGTACCAACCCGGCCACCGCCAAACTGATATCCAATCGCATACACGCCCCCTACGATGAGCCCACTCACAATCCACAGTAGCCTGAGTTTCCATGATGTGCTCCGTATGAGAAGCATGATGAACACAGCAGGCCACACAAGAAAACCTTCCACTGTTGAAAGAACTGCAACGATTCCGAGAAGCAATGCTCCCACCATTCCGATGTAGCTTGGCTTTCGCATGATGACGACAGCCCAGATGGCACACGCAATGGTAATGAAGTTTGTCACCATGAGAGCCCAGAGCGTTCCCTCGTACTGCGCAAGAGTGAACAGGAGGACTGCAGCAGCCACTCCCCACCACGATGCCTTTTTCCCGTGTGTCCGAAAAAGAACGAGGACTGCACCTACTTCACTCGCCAGCACAAGTGCACTGCCATATATTTCAAATGTGAGGTTGAGAGCTGTTCCCTTGGCAAGAAGAAGAAGGAGAAGCTGGGCAACAACCATGCGATTTTCGAGGTACTGCCCCCAGAGAAGGCTCCAATCGAACGTGCCGTGGTAATACTTCTCAACAAAAATGAGCATGTTCCATTCGTCATGTATAGGCACATTTACGACAAAGGCATGGATGAAGAGGAGATACCCGATGAACATGCACGCAATGGCGACACCGGGTATACAGGTGAACTTTGGCTTCCATGCACGTACATTCTCGGAGCCCTGAGTGGGTGTAGCTTCCGCCATCATCGACCAAGTATATCTGCAGGCAATGCCCTTGAAGAAGTGGAGTCCCAGATCAGTGTGACGTAGGTCCCATCACATCAGGGCAGTGTTCCCTGTGGTTGCAACCAAACATCGGAAGACACTATGTATGTCATCAATGCCGATTACAGCCATACAGATACTGGGAGAGGCACTATGAAACTATCCATCTCACCCCGACAGGCAGTCGTTCTTGCAACGATCCAGGCAATCATAGTAGTACGTCTTGGTATGAGTGCCTACTCCCATATCGTTTTCGTACATTCTCTGCATCCAATTGCAGCTGGGATCACTTCCCTCTTCCATATCACTGTACCGTCGAACTTGGTTACCGTGGTCGGCAGTACAGTTGCTGGCCTGGAACTCCTCCTTGCAGGAATCCTGTGTTACGGGATGACAGTACTTGTGCGAAGGACTCCGCCATACATCACAAGGAAGGGACTGCTCATGACAATCGCAGGACTTGCATCAACTGTTCTCCTCTCGTCAACTACATTCCTTGTACACGGCTGGAATTCTTCACCGGAAGCGATCTTCTCCATCGCACTTGTGCCCATCATGCTTGCAAGCATCATTCTTGCAGCCATCGAACGTGCATCGCTTCCCACTGAGCCACGGTTTCTGGCCAATCTTCTGGCTGACTACAAATAATCCTCACCTCACCCGGCCCCTCAAGGAAATACCTCCTCGAGGGGCCCTGCGTATATCTGGAGAATCTCAGCCCCTGATGTTCACCAGTGGAGTTCCATGGTATGCTCCACCTCACATCGATTCCATGAACTAGGAGCAATCTATGACACCGTCCCGTATCCGCCTGCTCATTAAAGGGGCAGCTGCAGCATGCGCAATTGGTCTTCTCGCAGCTTGTGGAACTTCAGGAGGTTCTCCGTCCTCATCTCCAGCATCTTCCGGTACAACAGGAGTCATCCAGCAGATGATTTCCCACCTGAAGAATGCACAGAACTCGTCATACAGCGTTACCTACTCGATGTCAGGAGCTTCTGCCGGTGTTGGCTCATTCACGTACGAGCAGTCGCCTCCGAAATACCGCCTGAGCCTGAGTACCGTGAGCGTCATTGCAACTGGTTCGACAATCTACCTCTGCACAGGAAGTACTGCCGCGACGATATGCACTGTCGATACGGGTGCAAATCCACTTACCTCTGTCGAGAAGGCGTTCAGTGCAAGTTCAGTCATTCCGAAACTCACCTCCCTGCAATCAGAACTTGCAGCAAAAACTGCTGGCGTGCATATCACATCGTCAACACCAACCTTCGCATCGCAACCATCGACCTGCCTTGCCTATGTTCAGTCTGGCGTGACATCAAAATACTGCACAACGGATTCTGGTGTACTTGCATATGCATCTGATGGTTCATCAACACTCACACTGACCCATTACTCACCGACTGTTGCAGCAACGGATTTTGCACTTCCCCAAGGCGCAACCCTCGAATCCCTCCCTGCAACCATCCCGTGATGAACCACAGCCATCAGAGAAATGAAGTGCATGCACAACCACGTGCTTTGTTCCCCATGGAATAAACACCTGCATCGAGAGTGTGGTGTTCATCATGGGGAACGAAGTTCCCATACTGTACTACCTGTGCATATGGGAAACAGTGTGGTTTGTCGATATGCGAAGAAGACTATACAGCGGGCACGTGCCCACTATACCTGTAAGCACCAAAATAGCAGCAACAACCAAGAATACTATTCCAAGAGCTGTTCCAAAGCCGACTGCCCATGACAGGAGCAAAAGTGCAATACCAATAACGATCCGGAGTCCCCGGTCCATTCCACTCATGTTGTTCATGTCATATCCTCCACGCTTGAAGAAAAGTTGTTTTGCTTCCTACTCGATATATACCCCTAGGGGTAGAAATCAATCACAGCATCCTCAGGCAGTGTAGATACCGAGAAGGATACCAGTCCTAGCATCAGCCAGCGCCCACGCGTACTGATTTGATCCCACAATACTTCCTGCACTCGCTGAAGGCTGTTGTGGAAGGGAGACCATGTATATTGGGAACACCCACACGAGTTTCCCCACAGCTGGTACTCCATCCCTGGAATGAAGTTCAGCGAGAGTTCCCTTGCCAACGGAGGCATGCGGGGGGAGGGAGGGATATGTCTCCACCACAACCTGAACCCTGCTTCGTACATTTACTTCAGGAAACACTGATGTCCGTAGATCCCCAGGCGCAATTGTGAAGCTCTGGTCATTGAAAATGAACATGGCATCAGGAATTGACGCAATGTGGACAGGCTTCTCATGGAGAGCCAGCTCTGCAGCTGTTTCACAAAATGCAGTTCCCCGTGATGTATCAGTAATTCCGCATGTTGGCACACCACCATGAGGGAGTGCTCCACATGCAGCAAGGAGCATTCCAACTGCTGCAAGTACGCAAAGGCGCAGGAACACGGACACTGTATGCCTTCTTGAGCACACTGCATTCATACTTTCATCATAGTGGCGTCTCATGAAGCGTGATACAAGCACGTGAAGTGGTGTTCTTCCCAGCAGTGGGGACGAAAAGCTTCCATGAACCCACGTGTACGATGCCTACGTCGGACTAGTTCTGCTCGTACGTCGCGACTATCATCCCCCGGGCAATGGCGTGTGTAAAAAGCATGAAGCCAAGGATTGCTGGCCGGGTCGATGAATCGAGTTCGAGACGGGGAACATCCACTGCATGCACAACGAAAAAGTAACGATGTGGACCATGACCCTTTGGCGGTGCTGCACCTATGTATCGGGCATTCCCAGAGTCGCCGGCAAGGATAACTGCACCTTCTGGAATCCCCTCACCAAGGTCATTCCCTGCATTACGAGGAAGGTGATCCACCGTTGAGGGAATATCACAGACTGCCCAGTGCCAGAAGCCACTTGCTGTAGGTGCATCAGGATCGTAGCACGTCACTGCAAAACTCCTTGTTCCATCTGGTGCACCACTCCAATGGAGTTCTGGAGAACAGTCCTCACCACCAGCACCCATGATGCCTGATACCTGGGCCAGGGGAAGAGGCTTGCCATCTGCAATATCTGGGCTTGTCACTGTCAGTGACGGGAGTTGTGGAAGGTAGAGATATGGGTTTTCTGGTCTATTCTGTGGCATGAGTGGTCCTCCGACATCTTGTGGATTTCCCTTCGATAGTACGAAATGCGATATGGGAGTCTTCACACCAGGACGACTAGATGCAATTCACCCGTACACTGGAAGATGTAGCAACTCAACGTGAGGGAACCTGATACAAATGTGTGCAGCAACGGCAAGCCTGTCGCTTCGGAATGTGGCAATCATTGCCCATGTTGATCATGGGAAGACAACGCTTGTTGATGCCATCCTCAAGCAGTCCCAGATTTTTGCTGCCCATGAGCATGTCGGCACACTCATCATGGACTCGAACGATCTCGAGCGGGAGCGTGGCATCACGATCCTTTCGAAGGTGACAGCAATCCGCTACAAGGACTGTGTCATCAACATCATAGATACCCCTGGACACGTCGACTTTGGTGGTGAAGTAGAACGAGTCGTAGGAATGGCAGACGGATGTCTCCTTCTTGTCGATGCAGCAGAAGGCCCCATGCCCCAGACACGTACTGTCCTCCAGCATGCCCTGCGACGGGGCCTGAAGCCCATCATTGTCATCAACAAGGTTGACAGACCAAACGCACAGCCTGCAGTCGCCCTCGAGGCAACCCATGACCTTCTCCTTGAGCTTGCAACCTCGGATGATCAACTGGACTGCCCTGTCCTGTACAGCAATGCGAAGGAGGGAACAGCAGGCACTGCTCCCAACTCCCTTACAGACTCCATACGGCCCATCCTTGACACCATCCTCGACGCCATCCCTGCTCCTGTAGTCGATGCTGATGCACCTCTCCAGTTTCATGTCACAGCGCTCGACCATGACCCTCACCGGGGACGGATTGCCATCGGACGAATTGTCAGGGGAAGGCTTGAAACTGGCATGCGCGTAACACGGATTGGTGCAGATGGGCCTCTCCCTCCAACCGTTCTCTCTGGCATTCTTGCTTTTCGTGGTCTTTCCCGCCAACCCATTGCTGAGGCATCTGCAGGAGACATCGTTGCTGTCACCGGGATCAGTGATGTCATGATTGGCGACACCATTGCAGATGCCATTTCACCGGAGCCTCTTCCCCGGATCGATGTGGGTGAACCATCCCTCCAAATGCAGTTCAGTGTCAATGCCTCTCCATTTGCAGGTCGGGAGGCAAAAGTAAGTAGTACATCCCGCCAGATCCGAGCACGACTTGAGCGCGAACTCCTTACCAATGTTGCACTCCGGGTGACAGACGGTCCCTCTGCAGACATTTTCGTTGTTGCTGGTCGGGGAGAACTCCATCTTGCTGTTCTCATTGAAACAATGCGACGAGAGGGATATGAATTTGAGGTATCCCGACCAACAGTCATCACCAAAGACATTGATGGTGTGAAGACAGAACCATACGAGGAGTGTATTGTCACTTGTCCTCAGGATGCTGTCGGATCTGTCACACAAACCCTCGACTCGCGTGGAGCACGACTTCAACGCATTGATACGAGTCCCACAATGGACGAGGTCCGCATTGTGTATCACTCGCCTACACGGGCCCTCATTGGTGTTCGGGGAACACTCATCACCCTCACGCGTGGACAGGCAACCTATGCAACGCACCTCCTTGGATGGGAACCGTGGCGCAAGCTCCCCGTGCCCATTAGACACGGCGTGCTTACTGCAAGTCAGGATGGTGTGGCAGTTGCCTATGGGCTCGTGGGCCTTCAGGAGCGCGGAACACCCTTCATTGCTCCAGGAGAAAGTGTCTACGAGGGCATGATCGTTGGACTCAACCGGCGACCCGGTGATATAGCTGTCAATGTGACAAAGCAAAAGCAGAAAACCAACATTCGTTCATCAACGGAAGACTTTACTGTGAAGCTCGTCCCAGCACAGCCTCTCTCCCTTGAAGAGGCACTTGCCTTCCTGGCGGATGATGAACTTCTTGAAGTAACACCCACCTCACTTCGTCTTCGAAAACGAGTCCTCAGTGCATCTCTCCGAAATCGGGAACGAAAGCGCCAGGAGGCAGCTTCCCAGTAGCTGCAGGACAACACCTGCCCCCTTGCCAATTGTCTACCCCCTCCAGGCAAAAAGTGCCATGGCGAACGGTCTTGAGCGTGCGCTCAATGACAGGATGCCTCTCGGAAACTGCTTTGTAGCCTTCTTCAGGAGATCCCCCTATCCAGGAAAAGTTGGAGGAAGTTGTAAGGAGATATCCCTGGTCTTCGGAAATAAGCGGGGTCAGGAGATAAAAAGAGAGGAGTTCTCTTACACT
>JBMFXB010000026.1:0-24707 GCA_049964715.1 Candidatus Dormibacteria bacterium | reverse complement strand
GGGTTGAGGTGAGCAACAAGACCCCATGCAAGACCTGCTGGTATTTCAATGAGTCCCATTGCAATGACCATCACAGCCATTGAAGTGGAGGACCAGACAACCATTGGCTGGCGGGACTGAACTTTCTCCCGTTTCTCTCCGGGAATGTCACCAGAGACAACTTCTGCCTTTCCTGACCCAAATCGTTGCAACTTCTTCTGCCTACGTTTGTAGGCCTCACGAGATCGTGCCATCACTCCTCCACCCGTAATACAGAGAGAAACGCCTCTTGGGGTATTTCAACATTCCCCACACGCTTCATGCGCTTCTTTCCTTCCTTCTGCTTCTCGAGGAGTTTCCGCTTGCGTGTTATGTCCCCTCCATAACATTTTGCAAGAACATCCTTCCTCATTGCAGGGATCGTCTCCCGGGCAATGATATTTCCCCCGATGGCTGCCTGGAGCGGTACCTCAAAGAGTTGTCGTGGAATGATGCCCTTGAGACGTGCTGTGAGTTTCTTTCCGTAGTCACGGGCTTTGTCACGGTGGACGATGACAGAAAGGGCATCCACCTTGGAGCCGTTCACGAGGATATCGAGCTTCACGAGATGCGCTGGCCGAAAACCCGTCACCTCATAGTCCATCGATGCATATCCACGACTTCTCGATTTCAGTTGGTCGTAAAAGTCATGGATGATCTCGCCAAGAGGAATATCATACTCAAGTGATACCCTGCCTCCTGGCTGATATCCCATTGTCAAAAACTGTGCTCGTCGATCCTGACACAGTTCCATGAGTGTTCCAACATAGTCACTTGGCACCAGAATTGTGAGATGTGCCCTTGGCTCACGAATTTCCTGAATTGTGGATGGGTTCGGTAGTCGCTCTGGATTGTCGATAGCAATGACTGTCCCATCAACAAGCTGTACTTCGTATTCAACGGTGGGAGCTGTGACAATAAGCGAGATATTGAATTCCCTCTCAAGACGCTCCTGCACGATTTCCATGTGAAGAAGACCGAGGAACCCACAGCGAAACCCAAAGCCAAGAGCTGTGGAGTTTTCCTGCTCATAGACAATTGAAGCATCATTGAGAGCCAGTTTCTCCAGTGCTTCCTTGAGTTCAACGACATCATCGCTATCAACGGGAAACACCCCTGCGTACACCATGGGCTTGGAAGACCGGTAGCCTGGAAGGGGAGTTGCAACTGGACGGGAAGCATCAGTGACCGTGTCGCCAACTTTGCTGTCGGAAACATGCTTGATTGAGGCAACGAAGTACCCAACCTCACCCGAGGACAGTGTCTCCTGCGGAGTCATGAACGGCATGAATGCTCCCACCTCGTCAAGTACAAATTCCTTCCCTGCTGCCATGAAACGTACAGTCATTCCTGCGTGCATGCTTCCTTCCATGACCCGGACATATACAACAACCCCTCGGTAGCTGTCGTATTTGCTGTCAAATATGAGTGCGGAAAGTGGGGCATCTCGCTTTCCAGTGGGTGGTGGAACATGGGCAACAACAGCCTCAAGAATTGCTGCTACTCCTGTCCCATCCCGTGCACTCACGAGGAGTGCATCATCCGCTGGAAGGCCAATGACTTCCTCAATCTGTGCACGAACGACTGCTGGTTCAGCTGTAGGAAGATCAATCTTGTTGATGATAGGTATGATCTCAAGGTTGTTGTCAATTGCCTGGTATACATTTGCAAGGGTCTGGGCCTCAACACCCTGTGAGGCATCAACGACAAGCAGTGCTCCCTCACATGCAGCAAGAGCTCTGGACACTTCGTATGCAAAATCAACATGTCCGGGTGTATCGATGAGGTTGAGTTGATACTCCTCTCCAGATGCAGCAACATACCTCATCCGGACTGCCTGTGCCTTGACAGTGATTCCCCGTTCGCGCTCAATCTCAAGTTGATCAAGAAACTGTGCTTGCATATCCCGGGCCAGCACAGTACCTGTTATTTCAAGAAGGCGATCAGCGAGTGTCGACTTGCCGTGGTCGATATGGGCGATGATCGAGAAGTTGCGTATATGGTCTAGATCCACAACGTCCATGTTATAGGGTATGGCCCGTTGCCAGTTGTGGGCATGGAGTTCACGTACGGGGAATGCACGAATAGAACCAAGAAGCAGTCTCCTGTGTGAATCACGAGGGTTCCTTGCATGGTAAACAGCAGCACGTGCAGCATTGCAGATGACTCGCGCACTGACTTATCCTGGCAAACACTTTCAGTGCGCAATTACACCAATACTCTCTGTATCCCTCACCCTTCACACGGTTCTTGCTGTGAAGAAGTTGCGACAAACGGGGAACAGTACTCCCTGCACACTTCATGCATCCGTATGATGGGGATGAACTCATGCGTGCATCAACCCCTCCTCCCACACGTCCTCCGCATCCCCACGGCGGAAAGCGTGCACTCGTGCTCTGTGGAGGTGGCATAACCGGTCTCACGTATGAAGTGGGTGCACTCCGTGCACTTGATGATGTCCTTGTCGACATGAGTGTCAATGACTTCGACATCTTTGTCGGTACGAGTGCAGGTTCAATCATCTCTGCACTCCTCGCCAATGCTATCTCCCCAACTGAGATTGCCCTCAGTCTCCACGATCCACGATCTCAGTACCAACTTCCTTCGCCATGGGTACTCTACCAGCCGAACTTCAAGGAGATGTTCCAGCGGTCACTCCGACTTCCCCGCGCTGTGTGGGAATTTGCGGACTTGCTCCTCAAGACCCCACAAACACTCAACCTCTTTGATCTTCTTGATGCAGTGACACTCCTCCTCCCCTCAGGGCTTTGTGATCCTGCTGGTCTCATGAACTACCTCCACACAATTCTCACTTCACGAACCTATACCGACGATTTCTCCCAGCTCGACTCTGATCTCTTCGTTGTCACGTGTGCACTTGACACTGAACAGCGGGTTGTCTTTTCCCGTCACCAACATCCTCATGTCCCTATCAGTCAGGCAGTGACTGCAAGCAGTGCTGTACCCATGCTGTTCAAGCCTGTACGGATCGATGGCATTGACTACGTCGACGGAGGAACAAAAGGAATTTCAGCAATTGATGTTGCAGTTGACAATGGAGCAAAACTCATTGTTGTCATCAACCCGATTGTTCCAGTTGATGCAGAGGAAGTACCCCATCCTGAGCACAACCATCTCGCCTCTGGTACGAGACTTGCTTCCCTCGGCTTCCGGAGTGTCTACAACCAGGTCTTCCGTGGCATGCTGCACGACAGTCTTGTCGATCACATCCAACTTGTCCGTGAACGTCATCCTGATGTCGATATTCTCCTTATCGAACCACGATCTGATGATGACAAGATGTTCTTCCATGAACTCATGTCCTTCTCTGCTCGCCTCATGGTTCTCCAGCATGGGTACGAGTCGGTCTCCAATGGACTCTCAGACTCCTGGGATGCAGTAAGCAAGCTCTTTCCCCGACATGGCATTCATGTCACACGACGAGTCATTGACATGAAGCCCCTTCAAGTCCCGCCAGCAACTGTTGATTCACCCCATATCCTTCAACGCATACTTCGGCAGACAGTGTTCCAGCGTCGAACTCCCCTGCAAATCCTTGAAGATGGTGACATTGACACTGCTTCCTGACAACCCTTGAGAGCTACAAGCTGCCCTGCAATATGGTGACAGGGTTGGCAACTTCTGGTAGCATCAGGCACGATGACCCGATGGTCATACATTCTCACCAGTGATTTGAAGGAGTCCTCTCTCATGTCGACAAATCCTCCAGGCTGGAATCCGCAGCAGCCCCCTGGACAGGGTGGCGGATGGCAGCTTCCCCAGCAGCCCCAGCAACCCCCGATGCCTCCCCAGCAGCCACCAGCGTCTGGTGGTGGCTGGCAGCCTCCTCAACCTCCACAGGCTCCTCCTCCCGGTGGAGGATGGCAGTCGCCCCAAGCACCTCCTCCTCCCGGTGGAGGATGGCAGTCGCCACAGGCACCACCTCCTCCCGGTGGGGGATGGCAACCACCACAGGCACCTCCTGGCGGGGGCTGGCAACCACCTGTTCCAGGTGGATATGGTGGTCAACCAGGCGGCTCTGTCTATGGAGTACGTGTAGTTGCCTATATCATTGATACCATCATCCTTACCATCATTGGACTCATTCTTGGAGTGGTAATGGGTGTCTTCGCTACCACCTCAATTGCAAGCACCGGTGCAGTACCTAGTGTCAACTTCGGATTCTATGGTGTATCAATTGTCATTTCCCTGCTTTACGGAACACTCCTCATTGGTTCCTCTGCAGGTAAGACAGTTGGCATGCGCGTAATGGGATTGCGAGTACAGGATGCGAATATGGGTTCGTCCATTGGATACGGCCGAGCCTTCGTACGATGGCTCGTCTTTGAAGTGCTCTTCTTACTTTGCGTTATCCCTGGTCTTATCAACGTGCTCTCACCTCTTTGGGATGCACGTGGTCAGGCATGGCATGACAAGATAGCCAATTCTGTCATGGTTCGCGGCTGACACAAAACTCCTGCTACTTGGGCAGGGAGGAAGGATTTCCTTTCTCCCTGCCTTTTTGTTTTCTGCCCACAAAACGAGATAGGCTTGAGTCATGGTCAATCCCCCCCCAGCTTTCAGAGCCCCATCCGTAGTAAGCCCGTTTGCGAAGTCTCCCTGGTACGTGCGATCCGTTTCCCTGCATCGCACTGCATGGACAGCCCTCTCAGGCACTCTCATCATCGGCCTGGTTGGCCTCCATGTGACTCCTGACGGAACAGGCATCCCGTGCCCACTTCGTACCCTTACTGGCATTCCCTGCCCGCTCTGCGGGATGACAACGAGCCTCCGTGCCCTCTCCCGGCTACAGCTAAGGGCAATGTTTTTCGCAAACCCCTTTGCGCCTGTTCTCGTGGGAGCAGCACTCTTTGCCATTGTGTCGACCTACATGTTTCGCCGAACTGCACCCTTTCGTATTGCACTTCCGCTTCTCATTTTGCTTGGCAGTGCATCGTGGATCTTCCAGCTCTTCCGCTATCACATCCTCTGATGTCACTTCCCTGAAAAACTCACTGGCCTTTCAGCGTTGCAAGAATGCCTTTGCGCTGATCAGCTGTCAGTTCGGCTGCTCCTTCCGATGCTGTATTGCAGAAGACCACTGGTCCTGCAAGCCATGCTTCCCGAAGTGCTTCTGGAAGTGAAATGCGACACACAACCGGAACAGATCCCTGCAGATCTGGATCATCTTCTTCTGCATCAAGTGGGGAGAACGTTGTAGGAAGTTCAGCTGTCCCAACTCTGACAGAAAACCACGACTCAACATCCCGAAGAGGGTGAGTGCCTGGATCCCTGGCATAGAGGCAACAGACAACCTCTTCCCTGGAGGGAACGAGAACGCTCGTTGCCCTGAGCACCTCATCAAGGCTTTCCTCACGAATACCCGTGTCACTTCGAAGCATCTCCATAAGTGCTCCCACGACACTTTCCCGCATCTCAAAGACTGCAACGATTCCCTCAAGATCAACACGGAGGTTCTGCTTGCGAACTGCGATATCCTCGATATATGTTGTCCTCACCTGCTCATACTCGTCCTGGGTCATGAGGTCATTTCTGGTCAAGAGATATTCCATGGCTACTATGGTATCCTTCGATCGCTACTGGATGTTGAAAGGAACACATGTCTTCACACCACCTCCCCTCTACTGATCTCTACCATATTGATGAACTTCTCACTGATGAGGAACGACTCGTACAGGAAACAGTACGACGCTTCGTGAATGATGAATTCATTCCTGTCGTTCAAGAGCACTTCCAACAGGGTACTTTTCCCGTGGAACTCATCAAGCCACTGGGAAAGCTTGGACTTCTTGGCATGCACCTCAGCGAATATGGCTGTGCTGGCGCATCAGCAGTTGCATACGGAATAGCCTGTGAGGAACTTGAGGCAGGCGATTCAGGACTTCGGTCTTTTGTCTCTGTGCAGGGATCTCTTGCCATGTTCCCCATAGCAACGTACGGCTCGACAGAGCAGCGTGAACGGTGGCTACCGGAAATGGCACAAGGCAATATCGTTGGCTGCTTTGGACTTACAGAACCTGATGCAGGAAGTGACCCAGGATCAATGCAGACATCTGCCCGAAAGGATGGCAAGGACTGGATCCTCAATGGCACAAAGATGTGGATCACAAATGCAACCATTGCCGACATTGCTGTTGTCTGGGCACGCACGGAAGACAGTGGCATCAGAGGCTTCATTGTTGAACGTGGCATGAGGGGACTCTCGACTCCTCCTGTACCAGAAAAACTGTCACTTCGGGCATCATCCACAGGAGCACTCATCATGGATGATCTCCGTGTCGGACCAGATTCCATCCTTCCGCTTTCACACGGCCTCCGAGCACCGCTCTCCTGCCTTTCCGAGGCCCGGTACGGCATTGCATGGGGTGTACTGGGTGCTGCACGATCCTGCTTTGAATGCGCTCGGGAGTATGCTCTATCCCGCACAGTGTTTGGTTCACCCCTTGCATCAAAGCAGCTCACGCAGGAGAAGCTTGCTGACATGGCAACACGACTCGTTCAGAGCCGACTCCTTGCACATCGGCTCGGTACCCTGAAAGATGACGGAGAAGTCGAACCTTTCCAGGTCTCCCTTGCAAAACGGGCAAATGTACGAAGTGCTATCGACATTGCACGTGAAGCACGGACTATTCTGGGTGCAAACGGAGTCACCCTCGAATACCCCGTGTTCCGTCACATGGTGAATCTCGAGTCTGTGCTCACCTACGAAGGAACAGAAGAAGTCCACACGCTTATCCTCGGCAACACTCTTACTGGAACAAGTGCCTTCAGTTCATGATGCAGAGTCAGTCCTGAGTGTTGCGACTTCCTCATGTACGCTCGACTGATTGTGGTTTCCAACATGTTCAATTGCAGCACTGGCAGGGATGTCATAACATTCCCAGTGCTGTCCTGCAAGGGCTGCCTCAAAGAAGCCTACAACCCGCTTGAGGTACTGCTGTCGGTACATGAAATATGCACCGACATGTCCAGTGGACGGGAGTACCCATAGCGACTTTGGTTCAAGTGCTGCTTCGTAGAGGGCAAATGCATCCCGTGCTGGAACGACAGTGTCAGATTCACCATGGATGATAAAGAGAGGTCTTGGGGCTATGTGAGATACCACCCGGATAGGACTGAAGGTTCTGAGATCCTCCCCTGTACGATTGCGGAGGATTCGCACAACTGGCTGCACAAGAACAGATGTTCCTGGAAGCCGGAATGCTCTCCGGATGCGAAATGCGAGAAGCTTTACTGGATCCTTGAATGCGCTGTCAGAACACACAGCAAAAATTTCGGGATCCCGTGCTCCCACGCTTATGGACACTGAACCTCCAAGTGAATATCCAAGAAGCCCAACTGGCATATTCCCAACACGTTCACGAACACTCGCCAGGACTGCTGCAAGATCCCGTCGTTCCGCTGCACCAAGTGTATGGGGATGTTTTCCACTTCCTGGTGTCCCCCGCCAGCCATACATGACGACATGGAACCCTGCCTTCCGAAGTGCTACTGCCATACCCATAACATCCCAAGCACGTCCCCGGTATCCCCCGCTTATGACAATGACTGCATCCCGCTTGCCAGGAAGATACCAGGCAAGGATCGGGACACCATCAGATGTGGCAGCATGGAGTTGCTCATACTTCACTCCAAAGTCCCCTGGAGTTGCAAGTCGCTGCCGGTCTTCCTCCTGGAATCCACTGCCGAAGCTTCGCATGTAGATAGCAGCACACACGCCAGCAAACGTTGCACCAAGAGCAGAGGCAACACTACCAATGATTCGCTTGTTTGCCAACTTTGTCACGATGAAATCCGCATGAGGAGAATAAACAGGAGAAGGAGTATCACGCTGAGCAGGATGACAGGTATCCAGCTGTCATGCGTGGTTCCTTGCCCCTGCGGAGAGTGGTCCTCTTCCATTGTGTCAGCTCCTGTCGTGCTCCTTTCCGGGCGTGACCAGTTCGTGACGGACACGAGACGGTAGAGTACTGTTATCCCCTGCGACGCCGTGAATACGGTGGTGCAACAAGCTCCCACACGCGGTTGAGTCGACTCTGCTCATATGCCATGAGTGCCAGTCCTCCAACAAACGGAATGAGAAGCAGACATACCATGCGAACTGGCTTGCACTGGACATCGCTCGTTGCACCACCGCGTTCCTGCACAATGCGAACGCGTTCTGCTGTCATGACCACAGAAATGAGGCTGAATGGCAGGACAAGTGCAAGGTACTGGATAGAAACTGCCACTGCAGCAACCCCAATCCATGCGTATCGAAGAGAGATGCCAGGATTGAAATTGAGCGATGCATGACTGTATCCAAGGGCAAGTCGTGTGCCAAGGAGTGCCCATGCTGCCACACCAACGAGCCAGGGAATGGCAATGCCCCAAGTGGATCGGGCAGGAACGACATGCATCTGAGGATCGAAATCCCCCATTTCCCGGTTCACTTTGTGATGCCACATGAGTGCATAGATACCAAGAGTGACAATGGACAGGAACACAACAGTCGCAGGCATGCGGTTCTTGCCAACTGGTCCAAGTGCTGGAAGAGAAACACTCTCTGGCTCACGGTGTGGTAGTTCAGTGGCACTCACGGCTGTTACATCTTCTTCACTCGTATCTCGTGCAGTACCCTGAGTTGTGGCAGATAGTGGTGATGTCATGTCAGGTGTCTCAGTGACTTCAGTCGTGCCTGTTGTTTCCGTTTTGGATGACAGTGCTTCCTTTGGATCGAATGTCCACGATGGTCCCTGTTCAGAAGACTGCTCCTGAGAAGATTCCTCTGATGAACCTGATTGAGCATTCACTACTGGAGTTCCCTGGATATCCATGACAGGTGCAGGAGCTGTCATGGTGCTCCTGAGCGTGTCGTAGCGGGAGGGATCAAGCGGTGCTGGATAATTTCTGACATTCCCGTCCTCTACGGCAGCTGTACCTGTTCCTGCACCACGGTGGGCTGCAGGGGGCATGAGTGCATCATCGTTGGATACGGTTGATGTGGGTGCAACGTAATCAGTCATGGTTTCCTCCGTTTCCATTACTTCCCTGGATTGGGCAGTGAAGGCAGTCTCTCCCATCACCTCTCCAGTACTGCTCCTTGGCATGGTGTTGTCCGATGTCATCGTTCTATTTGCTGCCTCAGAGATTGTGCTCACTGCTGGCTCCGGGTACTGGATTCGAACCAGTGACCTTGCGGTTAACAGCCGCCTGCTCTACCGCTGAGCTAACCCGGATCACTTCGACTATGACTATACCCTACTGTGCATGGGGTCGTCAGAGATGTAGTCAAACGCTCGCTTATGAATCGAGATAATCCCGAAGTCTCTTGCTTCGTGATGGATGACGAAGCTTCCTGAGTGCCTTTGCCTCAATCTGACGGATACGTTCCCGTGTCACGCCAAATCGCTTGCCAACTTCCTCAAGTGTCCTCTGGTGCCCATCAACAAGTCCAAACCGCAGCTGGAGTACACGTCGCTCACGTGGAGTGAGCGTGTCAAGGATATCCTCAACCTCGTTTCTCAACATGGTGAGGGATGCTGCATCAGAGGGAGCTGTTGCATCCTTGTCCTCGACGAAATCTCCAAGATGGGAGTCCTCCTCCTCACCGATAGGAGTTTCCAGCGACACAGGATCCTGCGATACCTTTCCAATCTCACGCACCTTGTCTGGCGTGAGTCCCATCTCTTCTGCAATTTCCTCATCCTGGGGTTCACGACCCAGCTCCTGAAGGAGACGACGGGAAACACGTACAAGCTTGTTGATGGTTTCAACCATGTGTACCGGGATGCGGATCGTTCGTGCCTGGTCAGCGATGGCTCGTGTAATTGCCTGGCGAATCCACCACGTGGCATAGGTTGAGAATTTGTAGCCCTTGTGGTAGTCGAACTTTTCGACTGCCCTGATGAGGCCCATGTTCCCTTCTTGGATAAGATCAAGAAAGGACATGCCACGTCCGATGTACTTCTTTGCTATCGAAACAACGAGCCTGAGGTTTGCCTCTGTGAGCTTATTCTTGGCATCGTCATCACCCTGCTCTATAAGCTTCGCATAGTGAACTTCCTGCTCTGCCTTGAGGAGTGCAACTCTTCCGATCTCCTTGAGGTACATTCGTACAGGATCATCCAGTGCAACAGACTCCATCGCTTCCGCTTCTGCGAGAAAATCATCATCGATATCCTCGATGACTTCGAAGTCACGCTCACCGTCTGTAACATCTATGCCAATGTCACGGAACGCCTGAAAGATTCTCTCGAGATCGTCCGGCTCTGCATCGAGCATGGGAAACGCTTCAAGAATTTCATCAGGTGTGAGGAAGAGATGTTCCTTCCCCCGGACGATCAGTGCTTCGGCGGCTGCGATGAGCGGATCAGGTGCAACATCATCCCGCTTTACATCAGTATGTTTCTGCTTCTCAGCCACTCCGCCTCCACTCAACGCCATACAACCCCTTTCCTACTGCTACTCGGCCACTGTACGTATATACCCAAAATTTGCATGCATTAACCAACAGCCGCATACACGTACGTATCATCATACCCTTCAGGACTTGCCTTCCGGGGAGTAGTGTCCGT
This sequence comes from Candidatus Dormibacteria bacterium, assembly GCA_049964715.1. GTDB lineage: Bacteria > Chloroflexota > Dormibacteria > Aeolococcales > Aeolococcaceae > JAJZLL01. Next base: position 14,112 of record JBMFXB010000026.1, on the reverse strand, counting down.
GCATCCTCCACCCTGCAAGGAGCTCCTGCAACTCACGGGATAGTGCTTCCACTGCTTCCGTGTCCCCACTGTCTGAAGCTTCCCGCAGTGCAGTACGAATTCGGGATGTTTCATGCTGGAAATGCGTCCTGCGAAGGCTTGCAATACAATCAAGGACGATTTTTCGCTGTGTAGCCGAATCACTCCCGTGCACACCAGGGAGATCCCTCAGTGCAAACCGTGCAACAAGGGATCTGTCCGCTTCAGGCAGTGCATCCAAAGGAAATGGCTCTCCCTTCCCTACTGTCCGAGCAACCTCGTACATCCGTGCCACTACTGGCATCACAATTTCACCAGGCTGCAAACCTTCCAAAGCAAGGAGATCTGCAATTGTACGGGGTTCCTGTGCAAGAAGTGCACCAAGATACGCATCTGTCGGTGACCCCGCTGATTCATGTTCCACAGGTACGTGTTTGGAGGAACTTCCTGGAACCTGTCCTGTGTTGCCTGTTGGCTCACCTGTCCTGACTGACACCCTCACAGAAGCTTCCTTCCGTCCCAAACGTGACAAATCTGCAAGTACTGCATCGGGATGGAGATTAAGCCGCTCTGCAAGTTGCTGCGCATACAACTCACGTACACTCACCTCCGGAATGGCATGGAGAAGCTGAAGAGCACGTTCGAGAGCTTCTCGTCGAACTTCCACATCCGTGGCATCGCGAGGTCCCACAGCCCAGTCCAGCAGTACTTCCCATTCTGGCCGGGCATGCTCTACAACTGCTCTGAGTGTTTCTGGGTCCTGCCGCACAAGTTCATCCGGATCCTTGACACCCTGAGGCAACTCAACTATCCGTGCACGTACCTCCTGTGCTGCACACAGAAGTGCAGCACGGCGTGCAGCCTGCTGGCCAGCAGTATCGTGATCAAAACAGAGAATGACACGATCTGTGTAGCGCTTGAGAATGCGGACATGCTGTTCAGTGAGTGCTGTACCACTACTTGCGACCACATTTGTCACACCAGCCCTGTGGAGCGCAATCACATCAAAATATCCCTCAACAAGGACAACTGCATTGAGTGTCCGGACAGCATCACGTGCCACATCGAGACCGAAAAGGGTACTTGACTTGTGATACAGGAGTGTCTCGGGGGAGTTGAGATATTTCGGGATACCATCCCCCATTGCACGGCCACCAAATGCAATGACCTTGCCACGCTCATCACGAATGGGAAATACAAGACGGTTGCGAAACTTGTCCCTCGATTTTCTCCCGGGAGACTGCTGGGCTAGTCCACACTGGATGAGTTCCTGTTCTGTTGCACGTGCCTTGGATACGAGATAGCGAAGCAGTGCATCCCCATCCTCCCCGCCACCTGGAGCAAATCCAATGCCAAAGAGCTCTGCAACTTCTGTCTCCACTCCACGATCCCGAAGCACAGTACGTCCTGCTTCTCCGACTGGAGTCTTCCAGAGAACATGTGCGTAATACTGCTGGGCAGTGGCATGGAGTTCCTGCAATCGCTTCCGCTCCTGGGATTGCTGTGTGACAGCAGGATGTTCCTCGAGCGTGACCCCAGCCTGGGAGGCAAGAATTTCCAGTGCTCCACGAAAATCCGTGTGCTCAATCCGCTCAATGAAGGAAAACATGTCCCCTCCTTCACTGCAGCCAAAGCAGTACCATACTTGCCGGTCTGGACTCACTGTGAATGAGGGACTTTTCTCATCGTGGAAGGGACAGAGTCCCTTGAGCTCCCGACCTCCCTTCTGGAGACGCACGTAGCGACCAATGACATCAACGATGTTCAGTCTCTGCTTGATCTCTTCCTTCGCATCCTGCTGCACGATTCAACCGCTCCTCTGGAATTTCCGCTCATTGGAGCGTACAACGGAGTGTGTCAGCTCGTGAATGGCCACCTGCGTTTCTTGGAGAGCTGAGATCGAAGATCACGGATTTCCCGCTCGCACTCCGCAATGTGCCTCTCCCGCTCTGCAATGAGCCTGTCCTTCTGGGCAAGGTCTGCTGCATGTTGTGCACGGGAGGTCTGAATCTCCATCTGGAGGTTCTTTACTGTACTCTGTCGTGAAAGAAGCTCTGTCTCAAACCGCTGACGATGCTCTGCATAAATTCGTTGTTCAAGGGTGTGTTCCCATCTATCAAGGAGTCCACTCACAATTTCCCGTGCATCAAGTTGCATCGATGACACTTCCTGCCTGAAACCGGCAGGAGATTCTTGCACCAGTGGGGTGGATGTTGTGTCGCTCCCAAACTGCACCACATGGGATTCCACATCCGGCAGTGGCTGAGACACTCCAGTGAGCTGCACCGTAAATACATCCTGGTCATCTTCTGCCACGGTTTGGGGTACTTCTGCCTCAGAGACGGGATAGTCAGGCTCTGTGTCGACTGTTGACGAAGCGTCTGCTTCAGGTGAAACGTATTCAGATTCACTGGAAGGTGAAGACTCACCCCATGGATCTTTCGTGTCGTCCGAGATTCCAGGATAGGTACCATTGTGCACTTCGGAGGCTTCGTCTGGGGTAGTGCTCAACTCCTCAACACAACTCGTGCTACCAGAGAGTCCTCCCCATGGATCCTGCTCGACAAAATCCTCAAGATTCACCTTTCCAGGGAGAGGTGAATCTGCTTCAGATGCAGGAGGGACAATGCCGAGATCTTCCCAACGGACGTAGTAGGCAACGGTTCCATTCTCACGAATCTTGTGAGATGGTACATCGCCAACCTCCACACGCCTCTTGATAAGGGATACAGGAATACCAAGCGTTTCCGCGACCGTCTCTATCTGCACATATTCGCTATCCACGGTCGGCGCTGCAGTATACTGTCGCTTGCTCATAATCCCTCTCCCCTCTCACCATGCTCTGGTAGTTAACGATACGGCAGATGTCGGGTTCATAGCAATCGTCTTGGGCGGACAAATGGCAACCAATCCACTACCGGTCCCGCTCCGACTCCTGCAACCGCGCATGTGCAGCTGCAAGTCGTGCAATTGGTACGCGATATGGGGAACAGGAAACGTAGTTCATGCCAAGAGACTCGCAAAATGCTATGGAGTCAGGATCACCTCCATGCTCTCCACATATGCCTACACTCATGCCTGGCCGTGTTCTCCGGCCTTCCTCAACAGCAATGGTCATGAGGCGTCCGACTCCCTGCCGATCTATGGACTCAAATGGATTCTGGCTGAGGATCTTCTCATTGAGGTAAAACTGGAGAAACTTTCCTTCCGCATCGTCCCTGGACACTCCAAGGGTTGTCTGCGTGAGATCGTTCGTTCCAAACGAGAAAAATTCTGCATCCTCAGCTATCTGTCCGGCTGTGAGAGCAGCTCGGGGAAGCTCAATCATTGTGCCTATGAGATATGGCACTTCTATCCGTGCCTCAGCAAAGACCTCATCGGCAACATGTCGAATGACTGCCATTGTCCGCTGGAGCTCTGTACGGTGCCCCACAAGGGGAACCATGATCTCGGGATGCACCTCGATGCCTTTTTTCATGACACGAACTGCAGCCTCAAGGATTGCCCTGGCCTGCATCGTGATGATTTCCGGGAACAGCAGTCCAAGACGACATCCCCGTAACCCAAGCATGGGATTCTGCTCACGGAAGGATTCAACTGCATTGAGAAGTCGTCGCTTTTCCTCAAGCTCCTTCGCATGCCCCCCTTCAATTTCAAGCTTGGTCACCTCAACAAGAAGGGTCTCATGAGAAGGAAGAAACTCATGCAGTGGAGGATCGATGAGTCGAATAATGACTGGTTTTCCTGCCATGGCAGTGAAAATTCCCTCAAAGTCACTGCGCTGTATCGGGAGAAGGAGATCAAGTTCCTTTTGTCGTCCCTCTGTTGTTGGAGCAAGAATCATGCGTTGAACTATTGGCAGCCGCTCCTGTTCCATGAACATGTGTTCTGTCCGGCACAGTCCAATTCCCTCTGCACCAAAGGAGACAGCACGTTCTGCATCACGAGGATAGTCAGCATTCGCCCAAACCTGGAGACGACGGTATTTGTCTGCCCAGGAAAGGAGCTCTTCAAGAGCCCCACTCATGGTTGGATCAACAAGCGGTACCTCTCCAAGAATGACCCTGCCTGTCGTGCCATCAATCGTGATGGTGTCGCCTTCCTTCACAGTGATGCCACCACACGAGAATTCTCGTTGCTTGAGATCAACTTCAAGCTTCTCTGCTCCAGCAACACACGGCTTTCCCATCCCACGGGCAACAACTGCTGCATGGGATGTCCGACCACCTCGTGCAGTGAGGACACCCTCAGCAGCGAACATGCCATGGACATCATCAGGATTTGTTTCAATTCTCACGAGAAGAACCTTGTTTCCTGCTGAAGCCATTTCCTCAGCACGGTCTGCATCAAAGACAGCCTTTCCTGAGGCTGCTCCTGGAGAAGCAGCAAGACCTGTGGTTATGAGTGACACTGCTGCTTTTGGATCAATCTGACGGTGGAGCAGCTGGTTGACCTGCTGTGGCTCAATGCGAAGGACTGCCTCTTTACGGGAGATAAGTCGTTCATGGACCATATCAACTGCAATTTGGACTGCAGCCTGTGCAGTCCTCTTTCCAGTCCGTGTCTGGAGCATGAACAGCTTTCCCTTTTCAATCGTGAATTCCATGTCCTGGACATCGCGATAGTGACGCTCAAGTTTCTTTGCAATCTTCTCGAACTGCCGATACACTTCAGGAAGTTCTGTCTCCATCTGGACGATTTCCTGCGGAGTACGAATACCTGCAACAACATCCTCGCCCTGGGCATTCACGAGGTATTCCCCAAAGAGAACCTTCTCCCCAGTGTTCGGATCCCGGGTAAATGCGACGCCAGTACCCGAGTCATTGCCCATATTCCCAAAGACCATGGTCTGGATATTGACTGCTGTCCCAAGATCATGGGGAATCTTGTTGAAGTTGCGATAGTCAATTGCCCGCTTATTGTTCCAGGAGTCGAATACTGCTCCAATTGCAGCACGAAGCTGGTCGATGGGATCTTCCGGGAACGGAGCATTTCCTTCCTGCTCCACGATCTTCTTGTACCGGTCTATTACCTCAAGGAGAGCTTTTGGTGTGAGTGCAGCATCAGAGACTGCCTTTGTCCTCTTCTTTACAGCATCGAGTTCACTCTCAAAGAGATCCCCATCAATGCCAAGAACAATTTTCCCGAAAAGCTGGATGAATCGTCGGTAGGCATCGAGTGCAAACCGCTCGTCCCCTGTAAGATCCGTAAGACCTTTGAGTGTCGTGGCATTGAGACCAAGATTGAGGACTGTGTCCATCATGCCTGGCATCGAAAATTTTGCACCACTGCGAACACTCACAAGAAGAGGATTTCGTGCATCACCAAAATGCTTGCCTGTCTTCTTTTCCACATGCTCCAGAGCGGACAGCACCTGATCCCACAACCCATCAGGGAATGTCTTGCCTGACTCGTAGAAGGCATTGCAGGCTTCAGTAGTAATCGTGAATCCTGGAGGTACTGGAAGCCCGGCCCGTGTCATCTCAGCCACACCAGCCCCCTTCCCACCAAGAAGGTCTCGCATGTCTGCTCCACCCTCTTCGAAGAGCCACACCCACTTGTGCGACCGTTTCCGGGCATTGTCTGTAGATTGCTTGGTGATGGTGCGGGTATTCGAAGCCAAGGTCATGTACTCGACCCTCCTGCGTGGTCTTTAGGGGATGCTTTGGTACGAGAGTACCATCAGGCACACCCCTCCTGAAGAGCATGTCTGCATCCTTCAATACGAAATACGTCACTTCATGCCAATCCATGTCACGATAATTCCACCATGCAGGAACTTCTCGCCTTCTCTTCTGCCCTTGTCTACCTCGATGGTGCAGCAGGATGCACTGCAGTAGTAGTTCTTCGCCAGCACGAATACCTACTCACCACACGCCGGTTGCAATATTTTTCACTTCCCATTGGCGTACTTTCCGCATTGGGTCTTGTTCTGGGAGTCTGGATACCTGTCCTTGGCGTGTGGATCATCAAGCGTAATCTTCAACCTGGTGTATATGGTGGCCCATGGTCTACCCTTCGGAATGATCCACTTCTCGTACGTACAGCTGTCATTATTCTTGTGGCTGATGTCGCTGTCATTGCCATACGCCTCTTTGAACTCATCTCCTCGTCACACTCTCCAATTGCAATCACTGGAGTAGGTGCTGGTGTTGCTGTATTGTCAGGAATTCTCTGGTACAGAACGAGAATCAAAAAACCAGCACACACACCTGCAAAAAAAGTGCATCAAGGAACCCGTTCCCGACGACGAAAATGAAAAAAAGCAGTGATTTCAGCTCGTTTTAGGGATCTTGCGAACCATTGGAACATGGAGTATCCCTATTTCATCAAAGGGCTCTCCACTCCGCACAAATCCGAAGCTCCCGTACCACTCTTCAAGGTATGCCTGTGCATTGAGGTGCATCGTTCTCCTTGGATTTCGATCAAGCACTGTATTCATGAGCATGGATGCGAGCTTCTCATGTCGATGTTCCCTGTGCGTACACACCCTGCCAATATGCAGTGAAGCTGGATCCCCAGGCTGCGGGAAGGTACGAAGATACGAGACAAGAATCCGACCCTGCAGAGCCCGGTAGTGGAGTGTCCCAGATTCCCTGTCAACATTATCCATATCAAGGTACGGACACTCCTGCTCGACAACAAACACATCTGATCGGAGTGCAAGGATGTCATACACTCCATCCGGACCAAGTGAAGGAAAATCCGTGACAATGAGGGTCGTGTCAGATGACATGGGTGAGACCTCGCGGAATGATGCGACCGCTCTGCACGATGAGTTGCACAAGTGATGCGCCCATATGATAACTGAGATCGATCCATGACGGTGTACTGAGAACAAGGAGATCTGCACGCATGCCTGGAGCCACCATCCCCCGATCATGAAGGCGAAGTGCATGAGCACCTCCGAGCGTTGCTGCCCTGAGTGCGACTTCAGGAGTCAGGCCTGCGTATGCCACAGCCAGTGACATCATGAGGGGCATCGATTCTGCATAACACGTACCAGGATTACAGTCAGTCGCCAATGCAAGTTCAACTCCATGCTCCATAAGCATCCGTCCTGGTGGTGGTGGTCCATCAAGAACAAGTGAGGCTCCTGGAAGGAGAACTCCGACAACCACTGCTGCTCTAAGTGCCTCAGCATCACGGTCTGTTGCCCAGTCAAGATGATCTGCACTTGCAGCATGGCAGAATGCAGCAACCATGCTGCCACCGCTATGGGATCGCTGCTCTGCATGCACCTTGCACTGATATCCATGTTCATGTGCCTTTTCGAGAACGTTCATGCACTCTTCAGGTGTGTATGCTCCTGTCTCGCAGAAGACATCGATGAAGGTCGCATACTTCCGCATCCGTTCCAGACCGTTTGTGATGACATCATCAATCCACTGTTCCCTTTCGTGCGGATCAGGAATTCCTCCATGCAGAGGAAGAAATGTTGCAATGCATTCAGGCTGGAGACGATCCTTTTCCTCCATCACGAGCCGAATTGCTTGCAGCTGCTTCTCTTCCCCATCTAGTGTTCCGCCGTAGCCACTCTTCACCTCTACAGTGGTAGTACCACTTGCAAGCATGGCAGCAAGTCGTGCTGACATGGCATGGGCTATCTTTTCCGATGAGCCCTTGTTTGTGTACTCGATTGTCGAACGAATTCCTCCACCCCGTGCAGCAATCTCCTCATACGAGACACCATTCGCACGCTGCACATATTCCTCCCGCCTGTTGCCAAGCCATGCGAGGTGTGTATGGCAGTCAACAAATCCAGGGACAACTGCTGCTCCGTTCGCGTCTATCTCTGTCACATCGTGTGGAAGTGACTCCCAGTCAATACTGTCATCCTCACTGAGAATGTCTGTAATGACTCCACCCCGTGCAATGAGTGTTGCATTGGGAACAATGCCAAGCATGTCTCCACGTGACTCATCGAGAGTTACGAGCTGCCCAATGGAATGGACAACAAGCGTCTCCTCATGCTCCATGATGGTTTCCGGTTCGTGCAATCATGCCGCTTGCAAAGGAAACAAACGCTGCAGCCATGAGTCGGACAGTGATGCCTGCTACATCCTGGGTTGCATCAACCTCGACAAGGTCCACCCCATGGACATTGGGTACTGTTCCCAGTTCATACATCATGGCAAGAAGCTCGTCAGGTTGCAGACCTCCAGGCATGCTTCCTGGACAGGCAGGTGCAAACGCACGATCAACAACATCGATATCACAGTCCACATAGCAGTGTGTCATGCCTTGTGTGAGGAGATAGTTGACACTGTCCTGGATGATGTGGGTTGGTCCAGCACGTCTCACTGCATCAATGTCATGGATGACGACTCCCTGATCACGAGTCCAGGTTGCATAGTCCTCACCATTTCCGAAGGGTGCAATCCCGATCTGCACAACCCGTGTTCCAGGAAGCCCAGCCATGATGAGCTCACGGATGGGAGTGCCGTTGCTGGAACCGTCTGTAAGTGGACGTGTATCGTGATGGGCATCCAGGGTAATGATGCCCCATGTCGCATCTGCCTCTTGCTCCATGAGAGCTGCAAGGGTTGGAAACGTAATGGAGTTGTCCCCTCCAATGAAGGCATGCAGGTCACCATCCCTGTGCTTCCCGTGAACATACGATGCAATTGCCTCGTGTGCACGAACAGTATCTTCCACCTCATCACTTGGTCCATCTCCTGCATCAAATACATGGAGTTCATCAAGTCGGTGGCAATGCCGTGCATCCCATGTGGGGAATCGTGCAAGGGCATTCCTGAAGGCAGCTGGTGTTGTCCAGGCCTGTGAGGGACTGCGCGACATTCTTCCCACAGGTACTCCACGGACAGTCAGTTCAGCTTCTGCAGATGAACCTGCTTCAAGCCACTCCTTGCAGTTCACTGATCCTGCTCCATGGGAATGACAATCCCCTTTGTGTGTGCTGTTGCAACAGCTTCAGGGTAACCTGCATCTGCATGCCGCAAAACTCCGAGTGCAGGATCATTCATAAGCACCCGTTCTGCTCGTTTCCGTGCCATCTCTGTGCCATCGACAACAACCTGTGCTCCTGCATGGATTGCCCGGCCTATTCCCACTCCACCACCATGATGTACTGCAACCCATGAGGCTCCGCTTGCAGTATTGACGAGTGCATTGAGAATTGGCCAGTCAGCAATTGCATCGCTGCCGTCCCGCATGGATTCAGTCTCCCTCAGTGGTGAGGCTACACTTCCACTGTCAAGGTGATCCCGTCCAATAACTATTGGTGCAGAGACTTCACCAGACGCCACGAGATCATTGAATCTCATGCCTGCAAGATGTCTCTCCCCGGCTCCGAGCCAACAAATTCGGGCAGGAAGTCCCTGAAACGCTACACGCTCTTCAGCAAGACGCAGCCAACGCTGCACATCATCGTTGTCAGGGAACAATTCAGCGACTGCCCTGTCTGTCGTTGTGATGTCCTTCGGATCCCCACTGAGTGCGACCCAGCGGAATGGCCCCTTCCCTTCACAGAAAAGCGGGCGGATATATGCAGGAACAAAGCCTGGGAAGGAGTATGCCTCAGCAAATCCTCCATTCTTTGCCTCTTCCCTGAGCGAGTTGCCGTAATCGAATACTTCAGCACCCCGTTTCTGGAATGCAACCATTGCCTCGCAGTGCCTTGCCATGGACTCCCGTGCCCGCTCTATGTACCCATGGGGATCACGTTCACGGAGTGCTGCTGCTTCCTCAAGTGCAACCCCAAGAGGAACATATCCATTGAGTGGATCATGAGCACTTGTCTGGTCTGTCACAACATCAATTGCAACACCCCGCTGCACAAGATCCGGAAAGACTTCAGCAGCATTGCCTACAACACCCACTGAGAGTGCTCTTCCTTCTTTCTTTGCCCTGATACAACGGTCAATTGCATCATCAAGTGAATCCGCTGCCTCATCGAGATACCGTGTTTCCACCCTACGTTCGATTCGATGCGGATCGATTTCAACACACAGTGCAACACCTTCATTCATTGTGATGGCAAGTGGCTGAGCCCCTCCCATTCCTCCAAGCCCTGCTGTGAGAACAAGCTTGCCCTTGAGGCTTCCGCTGTAGCACTTCTCTGCCAGGGCCGAAAAGGTCTGGTAGGTTCCCTGGAGAATTCCCTGCGTTCCTATGTAGATCCATGAACCTGCTGTCATCTGCCCAAACATGGTGAGTCCCATGGACTGGTACTCCCAGAAGTGTTCCCACGTTGCCCACTGGGGAACCAGTAGAGAGTTCGCAATGAGCACACGTGGTGCAAATTCGTGGGTCTGAAGAATGCCAACTGGCTTTCCTGACTGAATGAGAAGGGTCTCATCCTCCTTGAGGGAAGTAAGGGATCTGACAATGGCGTCATACGCCTCCCAGTTCCGTGCTGCCTGGCCCTGGCCACCGTAGACAATGAGTCGGTCAGGGTCCTCTGCCACATCAGGATCCAGGTTGTTCATGAGGCATCGGAGTGGTCCCTCTGTTTGCCAGGAACGAGCAGTGAGTGTGTTGCCACGTGAAGCACGAATACCACGGTGAAGGGCAGTGGATGTCATTGATCATCTCCTTGAAGTGCAGGAATGAGTGCATGCCAGGATCCTGAGGCTATGTATTCTGTAATCCGATCGATGTCAGGAGCAAGAAACCGGTCTTTTGTCATGTGTGGAACTGCTGCAGTGAGCTCCTGAAGAAGCATTCCTGTGCCTCTTCCTGGAGCAAGCGGTTGCCTGAGACGGACAGCCTGTGCTGCACAGAGTGCCTCGATGGCAAGAACCTGCTGAAGGGATGCAATCGATCGGTATGTGCGAAGCGCTGCCTCCCACCCCATCGAAACATGGTCCTCCTGCTCTGCACTCGTATCGAGACTGTGAACAGAAAGCGGGGATGCTCCTGCCCGAAGTGCTGAGACACATGCAGCTGCAGTGTACTGGGCAATCATCAAACCGCTGTTCGTCCCGGGATGGGGAGTAAGGAATGCAGGAAGTCCGTTCGATCGTACTGGGTCGAGCATGCGGTTTACCCGCCGCTCTGCGAGTGCTGCGACATCAGCAAGGACCATGGCACACATGTCAGCTGCATAGGCAAGACCCTGTCCGTGGAAGTTTCCTGTGTTCGCAAGCTCACCTCCCTCCGGAAAGACCACTGGATTGTCAACAATGCTTGCAAGTTCCCGCTCGACAAACCCCCGAGCAGCAGCTGTGACATCCCGTGCTGCACCATGTATTTGCGGTATACAGCGGAGGGAGTAGGGATCCTGTACAACATGATCCGAGTTGCGGTGGGAAGCAACAATGGTGCTTCCGTCAAGCATCGACCGTATGATTGCTGCACTCTTACCCTGACCTTTGGACGGTCTGAGCCCAACTACACATTCACGATACGTGGAATCCGTGCCAAGAAGTGCCTCGACACTGAGTGCAGCAACAGCATCAGCAAAGTCCAGGAGATTTTCAAGGTCAACAATTACAAATGACATGAGTGCTGTCATGCCGTCAGTTCCGTTGATGAGGGCAAGTCCCTCCTTGAGATCCACTGTAAGAGGTGCAATGCCTTTCTCCTGAAGGACCTCCTGCGCCTGGCGCTGCTCCCCGCCTTTCCCGAGGAACACTCCCTCACCTGCCATGGCGAGAGCTATATGGGCAAGCGGTGCAAGGTCTCCAGATGCACCAAGGGATCCATGCTCAGGCACCCAAGGAACGAGATCCTCCAGGAGTGCCCTGACATACATCTCGACGACGTCATATCGGACTCCAGAAAACCCTGCTGCAAGACTTCGTGCCCGAAGGAACATCATGCTGCGAACAATCTCACTTGGGACTGGTTTTCCCACTCCTGCAGCATGGCTACGGATGATGGATCTCTGCAGCTCTAGACGCTCCTCCTCGGGTATCACTGTTGTAGCAAGTGCACCAAATCCCGTAGTCACGCCATATACCCGTGCGTGAGTGGTAGCAAGGTGCTCCACTAGTGATCTGGAAGGTTCCATTGAGGAACGAACATTCTCCTCAATGCTGACCTCAGCATGATCACGACCAACAGCAACGACATCCTCAGGTGTACAGATCTTCTCACGAAGGGAAATCATGCGGAGAGCGTACCGCGACTGGGGCAGGATCTGCCAACACCGGCATGCCAAGAGCCTTCGACATATCGATGTGCAATTTTTTCATGTTGACGGGAAGAGAGGATTTTCATCATGGACACGTTCACACCTGCACGGGATAAACTGCTTTGTCACCTCGATGCGGCGATAGAGGATATGCATGGATTCAGGCAGATCGCAGTCAGTACTCCGGATTTCTGTCTTAGCACATCAATACTTCATACTGATTGAGCCATTACATTAAAATTGCAGACATTGCATCTGTGAATTCATCTGATGTATATGCAGATCAAAGTTCACTACATCCAGTTCATAAGAGTGTTACTCCAGTCCGATGCCGCTGCGCTGAACCTGTTGTGCGATGTACGCGTCGAGCTTGATGAACCAATCCCGCATTGTATGATCACTGTCACGAGCCAACTGTTGGACATACGGTGGACGAGATAGGCGACCACTTGGTGTTCGTACAGCGACATCCATTTCCACTTCACTTCCGCCCGGTCTCGATGTAACGCTCAGAAAGGTCACCAGTTCATAGATCGGACCACCATACGGTTCGATAATCTCAAATTTTCCATCCCCCAATTCCACAATGACTGGTGTTGGGAGCAAAAATCCAAAAATGTCGAAGTCATCATTAACCACAGACTCAGCAGAATCTTCCGGAAGTTCAGCAAACTCTTTCATATATCGAATGACATTATCTCTGCTTGCTTGTAGCTCAAATTTCATCCCCACCTCCAGACTACGACACAGCAAGTCTGCTTTGCAGACAATGCAGCGATCGTATCATAGGCTCCAAATAGCCAACAAGTGCAATGCAGTACGGGGCTCCAGATACTGCAATAGCTGCTAAGTTTGCTCATCAGTGGTCCAAAGTGTGATTCACACATCCAGATTGGAGCTTGCAAGAATGGGGTTCGAAAAAGCATGCAACTTGTCAGGCATCTCTCCGATATCGGTGCCAACTTTCCGACATCAAACGGCTGAGCACAATGATCGCGCTGGCAAATTGGAATAAAATTCGGAAACGTGCTTGCGACATTTCATGCACCAGACAAGTTTCTCGAATGCATTGTGCCATGAGTATATCTATTCCACGGTCCAGCTTTATTGAACGGCGCTGAAGTGGAGCTGGAAGGTTATTCCAAGAAATTTTCGATACAGCCCCATACTTTGTAGAAAGCAGATAAGACAAAGAGGAATGGAATACGTATTAAATACGGGATTTCAACTGCTCACACAGGTACTCGGTCACATGGCGGCAGACACAAGTATAAAGTCAGTAGATGAAGAACATGTTTCTGGATTGTCCGACAAGAACACGCACCATGCCCAGATTGTAAGCCTGATGTGCAATCAAATACTGGAGGAACAACATGAAGAAGATATGGGTGGCAAGCTGCACGAACGCACAGTAGTTGTGCATTGAATTTCCTTCTGAAAATCCAGCAGATATTGTTAATTAGATGCTTGCCTTTAAGAGCAAGTTCCAGCAATTCGGCAGCCATGTTTGACTCCCACTTTCTTTTCAGCAGTATGCATCGACGTGTTGTCAAAGACGTTCGTAACCTAGTTCATTATTCGTAGGCATGACCCAGTCGTAACTGAACTCGTTGTTCCCATCGTAGTAGTCATTTGTGTACGGCGAGTAATTTGATATGGTCGCTTGCACACCGCCGATCTCAGTCGTCTGGCTAGGTGCGTGGGTCACAATTCTAAACACCCAGGGGTAGTTTGGAAGTGAGGTATCTGGGATACTGGAAGCATGACACACTCCAGCAAAACCCAACAGCGTCCTCGTAATTTCCAACCATATGACCAAGAACAGCTCATGCTTCTCCCGCCCAGTCTGGATGAGTGGCTGCCGAGGAATCATGTTGCACGGTACATTTCAGAGGTTATCGACACACAGCTGGATTTGACGGAGATTTACAAGGGATATTTGGAAGGATCCCCTTTCAGTAGACATATGAGAGTCCACGGAGCTTTCCTTGGGT
>JBMFXB010000025.1:0-25698 GCA_049964715.1 Candidatus Dormibacteria bacterium | reverse complement strand
TCGGCTCCATTGCCGACTCTTCAGAACTCATACACCACGTCTCTGGACGCTAACCGTACAGAGGATTCATTCCGCATGGCACGGATGTTGTTATGTACCAATCTGCTGAGTGTTCCATCCTATCAGCCAAGTAGGAATACTCATGTCTTAGGTATACTCTGATACATGACAGAGTCAGCATGCGATATGTATGCAGGCCCTGGTGCAGGAGGGGGAAGCATGAGCAGTCAGAGTTTGTCCTTGGGTCTATCGTGGACACCACCTTGGAGACGTGATGCAGTTGCACCTGTTCACCCAGCACTGCCACAGGATTACAACCTTACAGTCATTCAGCTCATCAATGATCAGATCAAGAAGCTGACAGTTGCTACAGGTACTGCACCTCTAATACTTCCTCGCTCACTTGTTGTGGATCAGCAGGAGATGGTGCAAGTGTTCACGAGCATCACTGAGAATCTGAAGAGTATCAGCGGTCAACCAACGAAACATCGCTTCATTGTCAAGCAGGTTGGGAAGATCATCGGCAAGGCTATGTCCCGCAATGTGCTTGGCTTGTATGTTCCATCATGGCAGTCACCCCGTCATGCAGGACTGTTTGTAGTGAAATCTGCCATTGAGGAAAAGGCCCACCAAATGGGTATTCCTCCTGCACTCTTGGGTGAGTTCGTGGTCAATCATGAAGCAACTCACCTTTGGCAATTCACTGCACACCCATGGCTCAATGCGCATTTCAAATATCAGTTGAGTAGTGTCATCAAGCTTACTGAACGTGCAAGAGTTCCAGGAACGGAAGCCATTGGGATACGTGAGGAAGTTCTTAAGTCAGTGCAGAGAATGCAGGCAGAGATGTCACTAATAGAGGGATATGCAGATTTCATGGCTGCACGATTTGCTCCTCTGCGAATCAAGCAGCTGGCTGCAATGTTGGATGAGCGTCGTGAACATCCTGGACAGCATGCATTCGTTCAGGAAGTTGTCAAACGACTTTTTGGAATGGAGGGAAAGCTTTCCCAGTATCATGCTGGAAATGCATTCTGCAATGCAGTGTTCGCAGCAGGTGGTGATGCACTCCTCAATCGTGTCTGGGAAGGACCTGCTGCTCTTCCGAGTCCCAAGGAAATAGCAGATCCAACTCTATGGATCCAACGCATGGGTGGCTCTTCGAATTTCCTCCCTCGGGCTTCTTAGTGCTTCTTGCAAACTGCCCATGTTGTCCGCAAGGGGCTCCAAAAGCCCGGTATCATGGGTTGTGCGCCCCTATAGCTCATCGGTAGAGCAGCTGACTTTTAATCAGTTGAGGCAGGTTCGATTCCTGCTGGGGGCACTGCATTTCTCAATGTATGCGTTTGCATAATCTGAATTGCCCTCCAATTCAGTCTCTAAGGAAACAGGGAAATGAGAAGACAGTTTCTGGATGAGAATGTTATGGACGTACGTATCCGTATTGCAAAAAGCTTCGAACTGCGGTCTGTGCGCAGTATGTGCAGTGAACAGTACCTGCTTGGCGCATAGATTCAATCATCAAATGCTGTCTCGTGTTGCATGAGGCTTGATGGGTGCACCCGGAATGGACTCTTCCTTGAGTCGAGAAGCCTTTCCACAGTTGAATACACAGTGGCTTCAGGTACGTACTGTCTACACACGTCGCATGCGTTCAGGAATGGCTGTGACGATAGCTTCAAGGGCAAATCCAGGAATGCTTCAAATGATTGGTGCGTGAAATATGCGACCAGCATGGCCAAATCCGGTAAGTACAACTGCAAATCGTGGTGTAGTTGAAGAAACCCGAAAAGCAGCAGGAACTTTTTTGGGTCATGAATTCGTGGTCACTGCGGATGTGAACTGGCTCGTATAGAGCTTGTAGTACGGACCCTTGCGTTCCATTAGCGTTTCATGATTGCCTTGTTCAACAATGTGTCCGTGTTCCATGACAAGGATGACATCTGCATGTCGTATGGTCGAGAGCCTGTGCGCAATGACAAAACTTGTTCTGCCCTTTCGCAGTGCTGCCATGGCATTCTGGATAAGAATTTCAGTTCGTGTATCAACATTGCTTGTTGCTTCATCAAGGATGAGAATACTTGGGTCTGACAGGAAAGCTCGGGCAATAGTGATGAGCTGACGCTGTCCTGCAGAGAGCGTGCTTGCATTGTCATCAATGATCGTGTCATATCCTGACGGGAGTGTTCGTATGAAGTGATCCACGTGCGCTTCAGTAGCCGCAGCAATGATTTCATCTTCCGTGGCATTGGGCTTTCCATATGCAATATTGTCGCGAAGCGATCCGGAGAAGAGCCAAGTATCCTGGAGAACCATGCCAAACTCTCGCCGTATGTCATCCCGCAGAAGATCCTGCATATTCATGCCATTGAGAATGATCTTTCCTGAGTCAATCTCATAGAACCTCATAAGGAGATTCACAATTGTTGTTTTACCTGCTCCTGTTGGACCGACAATGGCAACTGTCTTTCCCGGTTCGGCAGTAAGGTTGAAGTCTTCAATGAGCCGTGTATCGGGAGTGTAGCTGAAGGCAACTTCCTGGAGTTCGACACTCCCATCATGATTCGTCAGGGAGAGTGGTGTTGTAGTTTCTGGGACAAGATCCTTCTCGTCAAGGAATTCAAAGATCCGCTCAGCAGATGCCATGCCGGACTGGAGAAGATTGAGTTGTCCAGCAAGTTGAGTGATGGGCATCGTGAACTGTCGTGAATACTGTATGAATGCCTGGATATCACCGAGAGTCAGTGCCCCTGATGCAACTCTGTACCCTCCAAAGACAGCAATGATGACGTAGTTGAGATTGGATATGAGCTGCATCGTTGGTTGAATGATTCCTGAAAGGAACTGTGCCCTGAAGCTTGCATCGTACAGTGTGGTGTTTTCCCCATCAAATGTTGCTTTCGTAGCAGTAGTCCGTCCGTAGATCAGGACAAGTGTGTGGCCAGTATGGGACTCCTCGACAATGCCATTGAGTTCACCAGTATGGAACCACTGTTTAGTGAAATGTGTTTGTGATCGACGGGCAATGAAAATGGTGGCAAGTATGGAAAGTGGAATAGTGACTAGTGCGACTACAGCAAGGAGTGCAGAAATCCACACCATCATGATGAGGACACCAACAATTGTGAGCACTGAAGTCATGAGTTGACTCAGGCCTTGCTGCAGTGTTGTTGAAAGGTTGTCAAGATCATTGGTAACCCGACTCAGGATGTCACCATGTGGATGACTATCAAAGTATCCCAGTGGCAGGAGAGCCAGTTTGTCCTCAATGTCCTGTCTTAGGAGGTACATTGTGCGCTGTGCAACTCCAGCCATTAGGTAACCTTGTGCCCACATGAAAACTGCACCAAGGAGATATACACCTACTGCAGTGAGGATGATGAATCCAAAGTGTGTCCAGTCGACACCCACTCCAGGAGTGACATGCTGTCCCGAAATGAGTTCTGCTAACTGGCCCTGACCGTGTGCACGGAGTCCCTGGAGGATTGTCTGGAGGGGGACCCCTTTGGGAAGTTTTTTCCCAATGAGGCCACTGAACAGTACATCAGTTGCATTCCCTAGAATACGGGGTCCAATGACCGTGAGAAACACGCTTATGGAGCCAAGAACAGCAGCGGAAATGAGGTTCCATTTTTCTGGCTGCATCCTTCCAAGAAGTCGCTTCAGGGCACGAGCAAAGTCCTTGCTCTTGCCTCCAGGTGCAACTCCGCCAAAACCTCCCCTGAATGCGCCTCCACGAGCAGGTCCATGACCCATCATGCGACATGCTCCTTCCCGAGCTGGGATACAACAATTTCCTCATATGGCTGACAGGTACGAAGAAGTTCTTCATGGGAACCAATGCCAACGATTGCACCTTCATCGAGAACGATGATGGAGCTGGCATGCATGATGGTGCTTACACGCTGGGAAACAATAATGACTGTTGCGTTTGATGTTGTTTCATTGAGAGCAGAGCGCAGACGTGCATCAGTCGAGGCATCAAGAGCTGAGAAACAGTCATCGAAGAGATACAGTTTCGGATTGCGGATGATTGCCCTTGCAATTGCGAGACGTTGCCGTTGTCCACCAGACACATTGGTGCCACCCTGATCTATTGCACCTTCAAGCTTTCCTGGCATTGCTTCGATGAAATCCCGAGCTTGCGCAACTTCGAGAGCATGCCACATCTCCTGTTCTGTGGCATGCGGATTTCCGACACGAAGGTTGTCAGCAACAGAGCCCCGAAAGAGATAGGCAAATTGTGGAACAAAACCGATCTCTTGCCACATCTCCTCGAGATTACGCCTCCGCACATCGACTCCATCGACATGGAGCGTACCGTTTGTCACATCAAAAAGTCGTGGGATGAGGGACAGGATCGTTGACTTTCCGCTGCCAGTGCCACCAATGATCCCAGTAGTTGTTCCGGCCTTGCAGGTGAATGAAATATTTCGAAGTACGAGTTCCTCACCACCCTGGTATCCGAAATCTACGTGTTCGAAGGTGACTTCACCCGTCTTGGTGGTGGGGGTGACAGTATCTTTGGGCGTGACAATACTGGGTGATGTCGAGATGACTTCCATGAGCCGATCTCCACTAGCAACTGCTCGCGGAACAAGGATGACCATCATCGTTGCCATGAGGACAGACATGAGGATCTGAAGGATGTAGTTGAGAAAGGCGAATATATTGCCAATCGGCATTGAACCACTGTCAACGAGATGACCACCAAACCAGATGACTGCAACATTTGTGAGGTACAAGATACCCATCATTGCTGGAAAGGCGAGGACGAAAATCCTGTTGACAGTGAGGGCGGTTTGGGTGAGATCGAGGTTTGCAGCCCTGAACCGTTCTTGCTCATGGTGTGTCTGCACAAATGCACGAATGACACGGATGCCCATGATCTGTTCACGGAGGATGAGGTTGATCCTGTCTATGCGCTTCTGCATTGTCTGGAACAGGGGAACTGCACGTGAGAAGACAATGAGTATGACAGCAGCCATTAGTGGGATTACGACAATGAGGAGTGAGGAGAGGGTGACATTTTCATGGATTGCCATGAAAATGCCGCCCACAGCCATGATGGGCGCCACAACCATCATCGTAAGTGCCATCTGGAGGAAGATTTGGAGCTGCTGTACATCGTTAGTATTTCGTGTGATGAGCGATGCAGGGCCAAAGCGGTTCATTTCAACTTGAGAAAAGGTCTGCACAGCGGAAAAGACAGATGTACGGATGTCTCTACCTACGCCCATTGAAATGCGGGAGGCAAGATACACTGCAGCTATGGAAATCACTCCAAGTGCAGCCGTGATGGCAAGCATGATGAGCCCAGTGCGCCAGATGTAATTGATGTTGCCTACTGCAACCCCATTATTGATGAGATCCGCATTGAGGTTGGGGAGAAACAGGTTGCCTATGGACTGAAACAGCAACAGTCCAACGACAAGCCAGACTGACACTGCATATGGAGCAAGAAACCGTCTCAGGAGACGAATAAATGTCATTGATTGCTTACTCATTCAAAGAACTGATAAGGTGGCAGTCCAGACGGAATAAATGTGTTCTAGTCCTTCTTTTTCGAGCCAGATTCACTCTTCTCGGCACTCTTGAGGCAGGTGAAGGCTACAACCTCTTTTGATTGGGGAGGCTCATCGAACCGGACTATTGCAGTAAGGCTAAGGACAGCTTCGACAGTACCCTGTGATCCAACTGGATACGGCCCAATGGGTGTGCCAGTCCTGGGACGAGTGTTCTGGGTAAGAATGACACGTTCTCCGATAGCGAATGGTGGAGGAGGTTCATCCTTTCCCATGGGAGATCGCTGGACAGGGACCCGACGTCGGGGTTGTTCTTCTTCACCTTCGTCTTCAGCTTCAGCCTCTACTACCTCATCTTCTTCAACTTCCTCTATATCATCGTCCAGGACTTCGTCATCTTCGTCGATGACCTCTAGTTCGTCGATGATGACATCGTCGATGACATCTTCGTCTGAATCATCCTCGATCTCTTCCGTGTCAGCAGTGTCGTCTTCGACTGGTTTTTGTTCTTTTGTTTTCTTAGGGGACATGAATCTATTGTACGAATTCACACCACCAGCCGATGCGGTAGATTGATACAGGAACTGATATCAGAGGAAAGAGGAGTACATGACAGGAATCGACTTTGTCGGGAGGAAACTCTCCAAGCGACAAAAACAGCGGCTGCTCGAGATTGTTCCTGGACTTCTCACGTGGAGTGTCCTTCTCGTTCCACTCATTGCAGCCCTTGCCATTCGGATTATTGACCTTACTAAGCTCTGGATTCTTGGTGTTGCAGCGATAGTACTGGATCTGTATTGGTTCATCCGGACCCTGCAGATGATATTCAGTGTGCGAAAAGCTCTCAACACGATACGCGAGACAGAAGCAATAGATTGGTGGAAGCAGTGTACGGAACTGGATTTACCGAGTGGAGCACCTCGTCCTGATGAAGTGACTCACTGTATCCTCATTCCTACATATACAGAAAAGTACGAAGTGCTCAAACAAACTGTAGATGCAATAGCAAAGCAGAATTATCCAGCACATCTCAAGGTAGTGGCTATTATTACGCGCGTTACGGATACAGAAGGGTGGAAAAACGTTGCACGACTTCGTGAAGAATATGAGGGTGAGTTTCGTGCGTTCATCCATGTGAAGGATCCGCTTCTCCCGGGTATCGTCGTTGGCAAATCTGCAGCAATGGCGTATGCAGGACCCGTGCTTCGCGATGAATGCCTTGCCATGGGACTGGATCTCAAAAAGACGATGCTCACTGACTGCGATTCGGACTTTCGCTTGCACCCCCAGTACTGTGCATATGTAACTGCCCAGTTCTGTGGTGCTGAAGATCGCTGGACTTCCATTTGGCAACCAGTACCAGTCTTTCTCAACAACATGTGGAAAGTGCCTGCTGCAGTGAGGGTCATGGCTTCTGCAGCCACACAGTGGCAACTTTTTCTCCATGAGCACCCAAAGAGGCTGGTCATGTTCTCCTCATATACGATGTCGTTCTCCTTTGCAGATGAAGTAGGGTATTGGGATGATGATGTTATCCCGGAGGATTCACGATTTTTCTGGAAGAGCTTCTTTCACTTTGGAGAGAAGCTTCATGTGAGGGGAGCGTACCTTCCTGTATATGGGGATGCTCCTCGTGCAGGATCGTACAGTGCAACGCATCTCTCTCAGTACAACCAGATCAAACGTTGGGCATGGGGAGCAACTGACATTCCGTACGTCGCAATCCGGACTGTCGAGCATACTGAGATACCTGCAGCTCTACGATTTCGTCGTTTCCGATACCTCATCTTCAATCACCTTGCATGGGCTACACTTCCTGTGTTGCTGTTTCTTGGAGGAGCACTTCCTGCAATGATTGATCTTGATTACAGCCTGACGACAACTGCTGCAATCATTGGCTGGGTTACAAGTGGCATTCTTACAGTCACTCTCTTCAATACAGTGGTACTCATCCGGTTTGACAGGAAGATATGTCCCAAACCCCAGGAATGGAATGCGTTCCGAAGACTCATGTCTGATCTTCAACTCTTTCTGTACCCAATTGTTGGTATTGCCCTCAGCGTCATTCCTGCACTTGAAGCACAGACACGCCTTATGTTCGGGTCATACTTGGAATACACTGTCACGGAGAAGGAGTAGTTCTAACTGCACTTCGTGGTGGAAAGAGGACCTTAGTAATACTTTGTGAACATGAGACGCTGAACATCACGAAGTGTTGCGTCCGCAACATCACATGCACGTTCATTTCCCTCTCGGAGTATGGAGATGAGGTGTGAGGGATCCGCTAGAAGTGTTGCACGATGCTCCCGAATTGGCTGGAAGTACGTGTTGACCGCATCAGTCACGAGTGCCTTCAGGGAACTTGACCCACCATCACCGACCTGGGAAGCTACATGTTCTGGAGTCGTACCAAGACAAAGAGAGGCAAGGAGTATGAGGTTGGATACTTCCTTTCGATGTTTTGGATCGTATGTGATGTGACGGTCCGGATCTGTTTTTGCACCCTTGATAAGTCGTGCAGTCTCGTCTGCTGTGGATGCAATCTGAATTGCATTGTGTCTGCTCTTGCTCATTTTCTCGCCATCAACGCCAAGCAGGAGGGGAGCATTTCCAAGCAGACCAGTTGGTTCAATGAAGTAAGGGGCATCAGGGGAATACCGTTCATTGAACCGGCGGGCAATCGTGCGGGTTATTTCGAGGTGGGGAAGTTGATCTTTCCCAACCGGTACAACTGTGCCATGCATGGAGAGGATGTCTGCTGCCTGATGAACAGGATACGTGAACATCATGCCTGTGACATAGTCACGGCCAGAGGACTGTATCTCATCTTTCACTGTGGGATTTCGGGAAATCTCGGATACAGTGACAAGGCTGAGAAAGGGGAGCATGAGCTGATTGAGTGCAGGGACATGGGAGTGGCAGAAGATTGTTGCCTGCTCTGGATTGATGCCACATGCAAGGTAGTCAGCAAGAATCTCGAGAACATCATTGGGAAGGGTAGAGGATGCATCACGGTCCGTAAGAGCCTGATAGTCTGCAATGAGTACGAAGAGTGGTACTCCCCTGTTCTGCAGCACAACACGGTTTTCAAGCGTGCCAAAGTAGTGACCGATATGAAGCCGACCAGTTGGCCTGTCCCCAGTGAGAATGCGATAGTGCTCCGGATGTACGGTAAGATCCTTCGCGAGTGCCTGCGAGCGTGCAAGGCTCGATGCGTATGAAGGGGAGCTGTGTGTACCTTCGTGGGGGGAGTCGTTCATTGCGGGAAAGACGTATTGGTTTTCATGTCAGCCCATCGTAGCATGAGAGAAAGCAACGCACTGGATTGGGGACATTCATGTCCTCAACGCACCCACACTGCACCTGGCGTGCAGTGTGGGTTGCTGGTCTTCCTAGGAAACTGAGGCAGTCTGACTCTGACCAATTGAAATATCTTGCTTCACAAGCTCGAGATCGTTGTTTACCATCATGTGGACAAGTTCTGTGAATGAGATACTGGGCTTCCAGTCTAGGGTTGTCCGGGCCTTTGTCGAATCTCCAATAAGAGTATCCACTTCAGCAGGACGGAGAAATTGTGGGTCTGTCTTCACATACTGTTGCCAGTCAAGGTCGACATATGAGAAAGCTGCCTCAAGGAACTCGCGAACACTGTGTGTTTCGCCTGTTGCAATGACAAAATCATCTGGCTCTTCACACTGGAGCATGCGGTACATTGCATCTACATAGTCCTTTGCATATCCCCAGTCACGCTGTGCATCAAGATTGCCAAGGGAAAGGGAGTCAGCCACTCCAAGCTTGATCTTGGCAACAGTATTCGTGATCTTCCTCGTGACGAATTCGAGCCCGCGACGGGGAGACTCATGGTTGAAGAGGATTCCGCTTGCAGCAAAGATGCCATAGCTTTCACGGTAGTTCACAGTGATGTAATGGCCGTAGACCTTGGCAACACCATACGGAGATCGGGGATGGAACGGCGTGAGTTCAGTCTGTGGTGTTTCTCTTACCTTGCCAAACATTTCGCTGCTGGATGCCTGATAGTAGCGGATGTTCTTGTTAACCATCCGTATTGCTTCAAGAACACGAAGTGGTCCCAGGCCTGTGATCTCACCTGTTAGGAGTGCCTGCTTGAATGAGAGACCAACAAACGATATGGCACCAAGGTTGTAAACTTCATCTGGCGTTGTTGCTTCGAGTGCATTGATGAGTGAGGACTGGTCTGCAAGGTCTCCCTCGACGAACTGGATCGTTGGGCAGATCTTTTCGACAATTGAGCGACGAGGATTGTTCTGTCCACGGATGAGGCCGTAAACGGTATATCCCTTTTCTGTAAGCAGTTCAGCGAGGTAGATACCATCTTGACCAGTGATGCCGGTAATTAGTGCTCGTTTTCCCATAAGTATCTCCTTCGCTCCATTGTGCATAGGGAATTGGTGCATTACCATATTCGGTGTTCTACTCCATCATACGGAGTTAGGTGTAGGTAAGCACAAATACCCATGGGGGTACTTAGAGCAATGAGCGGTATACAGCAATGGTCTGAGATATGGTGCGTTCCCATGTGAAAGTTCCAGCATGGGCAATGCCTGCAGTCACTCGTTCTGAACGGAGGGCAGGTGAGCTCAGCAGCTCCAGGATGGATCGTGCCATTCCACGGGTGTCATACTGTTCAGCCATGATTGCCACTGGACCTGCAATCTCAGGGAGTGAGGAGGTCGCAAAGACAGCAACAGGACTTCCACTTGCGAGTGCTTCAAGTACGGGGAGACCAAACCCTTCGTACTCGGAGGGAAACACCACGCATGCAGTTGCACTGTACAGGGCACACAGTATTTCGTCTGATACATGCCCAAGAAGATGTGTATGACCATCTAGTCCTGCTTGGTGGACCGTTTCAACAACTTTCCTGTGGAAGTTTCCCTGTTGTCCCACAATGACAAGATCACAGTCAAACTCTTTCCGTACTGCATTCGTTACTTGGCACAAAAGATCTATCCGTTTTCGTGGATCAAACGTTCCAACAGCAAGAAGAAATGGACGATCAAGATGAAGGTGTTCAAGCATACGATGTGCATCAACCTGTGGAAGTGGCATGAACCGTGGAGACACACCAAGGGGGATGACATGAATTTTGGCAGGATCAACTCCAGCATGTTTGCGGAGATCAGATGCAGTAGCTTCACTTATGGAAATGAGGGCGTCAGCACGCTTGAGAAGCTGGAGTGCGAGAAGTCGCTCCCTACGGAGCCATGGATACCATGCAGGGTAGAGGAAGGGTATGAGATCGTACACAGTAACAACAACTGGACAGGAAGCTGCCAATGGTTGCGCGTATTCAAGGCTGTGGTAGAGCGATGGCTGCACCTTCCTGAGAATTCGTGTCATTAGGAGGGGGTCTGCCAGAGGCTGAAGTCGAGCTTTCATGGTGGGAATACGTACATTGAGAGGAGGTGCCAGGGAAGCATCTTCTGTTGATAGCGCTCCATTCCTGGCTCCGACGAGAAGTCGGATATCGTTTCTGTACGAAGATTCGCCTAGACCCCTGAGCAGTTCTCGTGCATATGTACCTATTCCACGAAACCGAGAACCCCCCTGAAGTGGCCTTCCATCAAGGACGATTGGCTGCATGATCAACCTCAGTCAGGAGTGTAGTGAGGTTTGCCACTACACTGTCCCATGCATATTGTGAAGCAACGTACTGTTTGCCGCTTAGCCCAAGCTGGGTTGCTCCGGCAGGGTCGTTGAGAAGGTGGCGAGCTCCATTGGCAAATTCTTCAGGAGTTGAAAAGCGGATACCGCCATGTGATCGTTCGATATGTCCTGAAAGGACAGTTGAGGTACTGTTGGCAAGAATGGGGCGACCAAGAGACCATGCATCGAGGGCCATAAGCGAAAGGGACTCATGGGCTCCTGGAATGATTACTGCTGTAGCACCTGCCAGTGCATCAATTCTCTCTTCTTCGGGCAGGTAGCCAAGTGGTGTGATCCCAAGCGAGATAGGCACGTGGCTGCTGTCACCAATGAGAACGAGGGAAACGTCAACATGCTGTGAACGCAACTTCTCCATGCCATCCATCATGAGTCCAATACCTTTGCCGGGAGTCGTCCGACCACCGTAGAGAAGATATTGTCCATCAATGTGATGCCGTGCGCGAAATCGATCAGGATTAGGGCAACGAGTGGTATCGACTCCTGTTGTACCTGTAAGGGACGGCGTGTATGCAGTAAGTGGATATGTTGCATGGACAACAGCTCGTTCTTCATCTGTGTTGAACAGGAGTCCATCCGCATTCTCGAAAAGTATCGCGGTTTTTTTCAGATGGAACGGCAGCTCATCATGTGCACAGGGAAGGAGAAGCCGAGGTCCAGGATATGCAGCAAAACCGGCTACAGTAGTCCAGAAGAGGTATGGAACAAACACTGTGGGAAGTGGTTCAGCTGTACGCAGTGCTTCGACGAGGCGAGGAGTATAGGGGCCCTCATGGCAGAACCACAGGGATTCCCACCTGAGTGCACGAGGTAACCTGAAGAAGAGACGTGATTCCATTGCAAATCGCTGTGGATGACGGAATTGTTCGACAGGGAAACGTGTGATTGTAAGGTTGGGGATATTAGAGCCTTCTGAATTTGAACCGCTCCAGGTTGATTCATCTTCTGCAGGTGTGGTCCATATCTGTATGTTCCAATCCCGAGTCGCAAGCTCCACAGCAAGGTTACGCACCAACGTTTCTGCACCGCCGAGGATGGTGGATCCGTACCGTGGAAGGACAAATCGAAGTGAAGGAGCCATGGGGTCTCCCTACACGTGGGTTGGCTGTGTGGGAGGATTGTGTGAAAGGCTGCGGATGGACCAAGTACCAGGGAAGCTCATCAATCCAGTTCGTTGGTGTTCATCAAGAACGTGGAAGGTCGCAGTATCAGTGAGTGTGTCATAAACATCACTCGTGAGAGGGTCAAAGAGTTCAACAGTCAAGGCATATGAACCCTCAAGCAACGGAAGGTGAGAGAGTGCATATACAAGGTGAACTGACCCTCCTTGTTCTGGAGCAGTAAATGTATGGGCACGACCATCGAAGTCTGATGTTGCAAGAAGCGTTCCATCAAGGCGTGAAACGGAAAGTCTGCATGCAGTATCTGTACTGGTGGCTCCATTGTTTCCGACATGGACATGTACCTCGAACGGAGCGTCAGTGAAGAACGTCAT
The DNA here is from genome assembly GCA_049964715.1 of Candidatus Dormibacteria bacterium. Classification (GTDB taxonomy): domain Bacteria; phylum Chloroflexota; class Dormibacteria; order Aeolococcales; family Aeolococcaceae; genus JAJZLL01. The sequence continues at coordinate 12,972 of JBMFXB010000025.1, read as the reverse complement.
ATTGGGGCGTACGTTGTCCTCGGTTGTGAGGAGGACATGTTGGATGGAGTACGTTGCAGACGTGCTTTCGAGATGCTCTTCTGCACCAAGGGGACTCCCATTATCGATATTGCCTAGTTCACCGATTCGGCGCTTGTATTCTGTGATTACGTTCTGTGGCTCTCCATCAGCAATGAGTTTTCCATGGTCCATGAGAATGACACGGTCGCAGTATTGCGATACTGCACCAAGATCGTGGGTGACGAGAATGATCGTCTTTCCTTCCCGCTTGTATCGTGCAAACACATCAAAGCATTTTGACTGGAATCGTGCATCCCCGACTGCCAGGACTTCATCCATGAGAAGTATGTCTGCATACGACTGGATTGCGAGGGAGAAGGCAAGTCGCACCTGCATTCCTGAGGAGAAATTCTTGATCTTCTGGTCTGCAAATTGCTCAAGTTCAGCAAATTCAATAATTTCATCGAATTTCCGTGTAAGAAACCGTCTTGTGAGACCAAGTACAGCACCCCCAAGAAAGACATTTTCCCGTGCAGTGAGCTCAGGATTGAATCCCACACCAAGTTCGAGAAAGGGGGAAACCAATCCATTCACGCGCATGGATCCTTCGCTTACGAAATAGATACGGGCAAGGATCTTGAGAAGGGTACTTTTACCTGAACCATTGTGGCCAATTATGCCAATGAACTCCCCTCGCTCAACATCGAACGAAACATCATCCACAGCAGAGAGTGTCCTATACCTTGACGTAGTTCTGGGGTGAGTGAGACGGTACTTGAGCGAATTCGATCGATCAAGTGGAATGCGAAAACGTTTTGAAACGTGGTCGAGATGGATGACTGGGTCCGTCATAGATTCTCTGCAAAATGGGAACTGAGCCTGGAGAAGACAAATGACCCCACCAGAATGGATATTGCTACGAAGATATACGGCATAATATACAGATTTCCGAGCAGGTGATTGAGTGGCTCGATGGACTGGGTGACTATGCTGTACCGGACATCCTCAATGACTTGGGTTATGGGATTGATGGCAATGATCGTTTGCACCACATGGTTTGGGATGTAGGTTATTGGATAGACGACTGCTGATCCGTAGAACAGGAGCTGCGAGAACCACTCCCATACATGGCCAACATCACGGAACTGTACATAGAGTGCAGAGAGAAAGAGCGAGAGTCCAATTGCAAAAAGGTAGAGCTCAAAGCAGAAGAACGGTACAAGAAAGCTCTGCCACACAGGATGAATCGTGTGGAGAAAAAGTCCAACGATGAGGACAAGAATCATGTTGATGACGAATGTCATGAGAGAACTAATGGTCGTTGCTATTACAAGAATCCAACGCGGGAAGTACGTCTTCTGCACAAGACTTCCGTTGGCAACAATGGCATTCATCGTTTGTCCAGTCGTGTCCCCAAAGAAGTTCCAGATCACGATCGCTACAAGAAGCTGGAATGGGAAGTCAGGCGTACCTTTCCCAATGTGGAACAGCTTTGCGAAGATGATATACATCGTTGCGAAGATCATGAGCGGTTTGATGAGTGACCACAGGTAACCAAGGATTGATCCTGCATACTTGAGCTTGAACTGGGTGATCGAGAGCTCGAGTATCAAGTTGATGTTCCGCTTCGATTGCGTCAGGGCAGCAGTCATGTCTGATGGATCCGTACCTTGTTCGTAGTCGTTGATGTAGATGCTGTTCATACTATTCTATGCACACGACTACCCATACGGCTTCAGGACTCTACGGTCAAACATCGAATATACGGAGACAACTTCCCATGAATGACATGACAGCAGCCAAGCATGCAGCTGCACGTGCAGCAGTTGCCCATGTCACACCGGGGATGCTTTTGGGTATTGGAAGTGGAAGTACAGTTCATGCACTCATAGAGGAACTAGGAAAGACGATTCTTGGCGTCAGGTGTGTTCCTGCCTCCTGTGAAAGTGCAGACGCATGTCGGAATGCAGGAATTCCACTTGAAGAGTTGGGGAAATCGATGCTCGATCTTGTCATAGATGGGGCAGATGTTATAGACAATGATGGTCATGTTCTCAAGGGACTTGGTGGGGCTCTGGTTCGGGAGAAAATTCTTGCACAGGCAGCCCGCAAGTGGATACTCATTGTTGATGAGACGAAACTCGTTGATCCCCTCGGAGGGACAGTACCAGTGGAGCTGCTTCCCTACGGGATGCAGCATACAAAAGGGCGCATCGAGGAATGTGTACAGGTTGAAAGCACACTGAGGGAGAGGGGTGGTGAACCTTTTGTTACTGACAACGGGAATTACATCCTTGATGTCCCAATTCCCCGAATTGAAGATCCGGAACGGCTCGATCGCATCCTGGTATCAATTGCAGGTGTTGTTGGTACTGGACTGTTCGTGAATCTGCACCCACATGTTGTTGTTTCCGCAGTGAACGGTGTGACTCGCGAGTGGGATTGTCCATAATGTATGGGATGGGCGGATAGCTCAGTTGGTTAGAGCGTCTCGCTTACACCGAGAAGGTCCAAGGTTCGAATCCTTGTCCGCCCACCACCCATATATGACAGCAGTATGTGGGAATGCAGCATGGAGAGCGTGCATGATGTCAATCGCGAAAGTGCTTCGTGACCTCTGCTTCCGACAGCCACTTAATGGGCAGTACCATACTGTGGCAATCGATGGACGAGGAGGATCAGGAAAGTCGACTCTGGCTGCAGCCATGCAGAAACACCTGAACGGGTGGTCAATCATTGCTGGAGATGGCTACTTCGAACCGATCCCGGACGAGACGAAATCGTTGACATCCTCGGGATTTGTGATCTGGGGCGAATTCAATGATGAAAGATTCAGGCAGGATGTTCTTGATCGTATACAGCACGGAGAATCACTGCTTCTCCGACCATACAGTTATGAGAGACATGAGTATGAGCAAGAGCAATTTCTCGCTGTTGAACGGGGTGTTGTTGTTGAACGATGTTTCACATTTACCATGCCTGTTGCGTGGGATGCCTGCATTTGGGTTGAAACGTCGCGGGAAGTATGTCTTGCTCGAGCTTTTGAGCGTGAACAATTGCCACTGGAACAGGTGCGTTCTGTTTGGGAGGGGTGGCAGAAAAAAGAAGATGCATACATAGCTGACACACATCCCAGGGAAAGAGCAGACTGCATCGTTGACGGTGAGGGCAATCTAAGTTTGCTGTTTGATGAGTGAGTGGTGCTGTCCAAAGTTTTTTCTGAGTTGAATTTCAGGCAGTGGTATCGTAGATGTAATGCATCCTGGGACGAGATTGCGAGGAGAATTCATGGATAGAACTTCAGCTGGTGAGAAGCGTCGTCGTATGGGAAAGACTGGCTTTGAAGTGTATCCGCTCTGCCTTGGTGGCAATGTGTTCGGCAGGGAGGGACGAACTGATGAGGACGCTTCTTGGAAGATACTCGACCGATTTGTGGAAGCTGGTGGCAACTGTATTGATACTGCAGATATATATGCAGATGGGAAGTCTGAAGAGATCATCGGAAGATGGATGTCAGCACGTCACAACCGTGATGACATTGTCATAGCGACAAAAGTAGGTTTTCAAGGCGGACTCTCTCCGGAGAACATCCGACTTTCCGTTGAAGGATCACTCAGGAGACTGCGGGTGGATCGCATTGATCTGTACTATGCACACACTGATGACAAGAGTGTGCCACTCGTTGATGTTGTGAGAGCATTTGATGCACTCGTTCGTGAGGGTAAGGTTGTTGAACTTGGGGCGTCAAACTTTACCGTTGAACGTCTGGACCAAGCACTTACCTTGGCACAGAGTGAGGGACTTCATGAGTTCCGGGTCATACAGCCACACTACAATCTTGTGCATCGTACGGAGTATGAAGGCAAACTGCAGGACTATGTTGTGAGAAATGATATAGCAGTGTTTCCGTACTATGGTCTTGCAAGCGGATTTCTCACTGGAAAGTATCGAAAGGGTGCGTCTGTGGACAGCACACGAGCCCAGACTGCATGGAAGTACCTTGATGGCCGTGGGGAACGAATCCTTGGTGCATTGGATCGTGTTGCACAAGGGCGAGACGCAACGGTTGCCCAGGTTGCATTGGCATGGCTTGCAGCCATGCCTGGTGTTACTGCTCCCATTGCAAGTGCGAGAACGGTGGAACAATTGGAGGAACTTCTTCCCATGACGGAACTGCACCTCAGTTCAGAGGAGCTGGAAGTACTCACTGCAGCATCGTCATAGCACATCCTCCGAAGTTGCAAAGATGCAACATCACTGGTGAAGTGCTTCACAATTTCCCTTCTCAGGTCCATGATAAGGAAGGGTAAATCGGTAAAACAATTGAATGTCTGGAGGGCGGGCCATTGCCAGAAAATAAAAAGGACCGACGCTGGTATCAGCTCAGTGTGATCGTGTCCTTCATCGCAATTGCAAGTACTGCACTGACGATAGTTGGAGCGAGAATCGGGTACCCGCTGAGTTTCCTATTCACAATGACGGGTATTGCAGCACTCACCTTGCCAAAGTGGGACAAGAAGCAAGAACGAGGGCAAATTATTGCAGTGAACCTCGTTGCTCTCTGTATCGAGTCACTCATATTGTACTTTGGGCTCACTCTTTCGCAGGCAGCCTGATTTCGCTACCCTGCATCTGCATCCCACGGTCTCTCATTGTGTGAGAGGACGATGGTTACAGGACCGTCATTGATGAGGGAAACCTCCATATGTGCTCCAAAGCTTCCTGTTGCTGTGTGGACCCCACGGGCTGAAAGAGCTCTGACAAATTCTTCGTAGAGAGGGATACTGTGCTCTGGCCGGGCAGCATGGAGAAAGGATGGGCGATGTCCTTTGTGCGTATCTGCAAAGAGAGTGAATTGGCTAATAACCAATGCTTCTCTTCCACAGTCAAGGAGGGAGCGGTTCATTTTTCCTTCATCATCCGGGAAGATGCGGAGTGTTACTATCCGAGAGGCAAGATGGGATGCAGTCTCTGAAGTATCGTCATGTCCGATACCCAGGAGAATAAGGAGACCAGCATCAATGGTGCCTATTGTCTTGTTTTCAACGCTTACAGATGCATGTTTTACTCGTTGAATGACTGCGCGCATTGCTGCAGTACTCCTGTCTATGGGGTGTGCTGTGGGGTGGAAATCATGCGAAAGGCAACTTGAGCAAGTGCAGTCCAAGACTGGGGTGTGGCTCCATGGCCAGCACCAGTGATGGGGTTCCAGTATTCAGCAAAATGACTGTGGAGAGCTCCGCGACAGAGGAGTTCTGTGAGTTGAACTGCCTGCTCTTCACGACCATGTTCAATAGCAGCACAGATGAGGAGAAATGTGAGTTGTGGCCAGGCAGGTCCACGCCAATACTGATCCGGGTCAAAGTGTTCCTCACCAAGGTGGGCTCCTGCAGGACCGAAAGGAGTACCGTAACCTGAGGGGTCGAGGACATCATGGAAGACAGAGTCGATCCGGTCATCATTACCGCAAATGAGAACGGGCAGGAGACTGTCGATAGTACGAATATTGCTTCCAGGCTCTCCATGAGGTGAGCAGTCAATCCACGTGCGGAGCTTCTCGTCATATTGAAGATCAATACGTGCAGCAAGGGCATTTGCCTGCGTGAGGAGGTGTGAATCATGTAGGGTGAGTGCTGCATGCATGGCATTCCAGGCAACAAGCGCATTGAATCCTATGGAGCACACAGAGAATTTCGTGGATGAGACAGCGAAATCATTTGTTAGTCTGAGTGCCTTCACTAATTCATGCTTTCGTGCATTCCACTCATCTTTGACATAGGGAGTTGGCTCCCAGGCCTCCCAGCGAAGAGAGTCATCACACCCGGTTTCCCACGGATGCACAGATGCAAGAAGTCCAGTAGGAGTCATTCGAGTTCTAAACAGGTATGCGAATGCACTGAGTACAGCCCGTTTCATATCGAGAGGGATTGGATGGTTGTTTCGAATGAGAGTGGCAAGTGCGAACCCATACAGTGGGGGCTGGGTAATGGTAGAGTGGCCTGCTATTCCCCATTCTTCTACTGCTGCATCAGGTTCTCCCCAGTACGTCATGTGAGGTATGGCACCTGAGTTGAGTTGAGTACTGAGGAGTGTTTCCAGTTCAATCACACTCCGCGGATCTTCGAGAGATTCCCAGATGAGGGAGTGGAAGCCGGAATCCCAGAGCCACTGCCAGGGATATACAGTTGAGTTCGGAGCAGTGAAGTGGTACACATCATTCCACTGCATGTTCATGACACTTCGGGCAGACTCCTCCAGTCGAGGAGCATTCTCGTCAAGGAATGATGTCATGATTAGATGCTACCGTAGCACGTAGGGATCACAAGTCGCACTGTTTACGAGCAAGGAGTGGGTATGGTTATCTTCGGTAGTGCGAACGCTCTTCCAGGACTGGATGCAGGGTGGGCGAGACTGGCGGGAGGGGATTCTGCTCTCGATGCAGTCGAAACAGCAGTTCGTATCATTGAGGACAATCCTCATGACCATACCGTTGGATTTTCTGGACTGGCGAATGTTCTTGGTGAAGTTGAGCTTGATGCATCGATCATGGATGGGACAACACGGTCCACAGGTGCTGTTGGAGCTCTTCACGGCTATGCTCATCCAATCTCTGTTGCTCGGGTACTGATGTCTACCCTTCCCCATGTAATGCTCGTAGGTGGGGGCGCTGATGCTTTTGCACAGGAAATCGGAGCAGAAGCAAGGGATCTTGACACGACAGAATCACGGCAACAGTGGGAAGCACGTTTTCAGGACATGGGCGTCATGCATCCAAATTCTGCGAACACTATTGCTGCAACGAATGCCCTTCTCACATATGCCCATGCTGCAGGGACAGTGAATGTCATTGCAGTTGATGGGAAGGGGAATATTGCCTCAGCAGTGAGTACGAGTGGATGGCCATGGAAATATCCAGGCCGTTTGGGGGATACCCCAGTGATTGGGGCAGGGAATTATGCTGATGGAAGATATGGTGCAGCTGCATGCACAGGTTTTGGTGAACTGTCCATCAGGGGAGTCACAGCGTACTCGGTGGTACGAAATATGCACGATAGAATGGATGTACTCGATGCATGCAGTGAGGCCATTCTGGATCTTGCACCCCTTGCCAATCCAGTTATTGACAACCTGACTATGAGTATTGTTGCATGCTCAAGATCTGGCGATGTGGCAGCAGTTTCCACTATTGCAGGTGCGGAGTATGCCATTCGGGAAGATGGAATGGCGAAGGCAGAATGCCGTCCTCGAGTTCATGTACCTTTCCATACGGGAAGATAGGCGTCTGTAACGGGATGCATACACAGTTATGCATTAGCATTAGGGCATGGCATGGTTCAGGAAGAACAAGGATATACAGTCTCAATCACAAGAATCTGAGGAAGAAACCCAGGTTCTTGTGATTGAGGGCGATCGTCCGTGCAGTGAAATCGGATGCTTTGCAACAAACGGTGCTCCATGCTCGTACAAGGATCGACGTGGACATGCCTGTCCCACAGCATGGTGTCCAGACCATCAAGCAGTTGTGAATGGGCTGTGTTACTGCCGACGGCACGCGAATACACTGGATGCTGTTGGCCCAGCGACAGAGCAGGGTTTTGGACTTCCGGATGTCACAAACCGGGTACCAACACTTGTTCGCTGGATTGGCCTTCATATAGATGAGTCAGTGCATCTCCTTCTGGAGTCATTGAGGCTCAAGCATGAACGGTATTCAAGAATAGCTGTCCATCCCATTCGAAAGGTGGATGGCAAGATTCGATGGGAAACAACATGGCAGCTCTATGACCATACGGGACCAGTCATGAAAGTGAGTGTCGAGGTGAATGAGACTGAGCCGACTCTTGTGGTAGTGAGGGTAGGGCAGCAAAGCGTCTACAGTGAAATTCCGCCTTGGATCATGCACCGTGAACGGCATGAGGAGATTGATCCGGAGATTGATGCAAGAGAGAGAGAGGTATTCTATCATTACATGCTTGAAGCGATTTACAGCGAAGTCATGTCACAGCGTCAGGAGTAACACTTCCGTTTGAACATGGTGCAGTTGACAACATGCATCGACACCATAGCCAATGTGCGGTAGCATGCAGGTGAAATGGCACAGAAGCACACGACCCCCGACCACCTTGATGACCACCTGCAACGAGCTACTTTTGTTCCTCTTGTTGGGCTAAGCATCATTGCTGTTCTTGCAATTTTTGTCCTCCTTGCAGGCTCACTTTCTGCGCTAAGCGTTGTGCAGTCACAGATACGTGGCTACGCAGTGGTGGTTATTGCAGGAGTCTGTATCATTTGGGGCGTTGCCATTGCTTGGGCAATCATACGTGCACGGAGAATGAGGGATGAGGTTGTCGTTCCCATTCGGAAGCTCTCAAGTGCACTAAGGAAGGTCGAGTTGACATCCAATGCGAAAGGAGTTTCCACAGAACCGACCACAATTCAGGAACTTCTCGAGTTGTATCAGGCAATTGGCGGGATCATTCGGGAGCTTGCGACAGTTCGCCAGCTTAACCAACGTCTAGCAGAAGCGAATGAGAGCAAGGAAGATGTGGCAGCAGAAGTGGCACGTCTGCAGATCGAGTCTGAGCGTGACAGTTTAACTGATGCACTAACCCAGGTGAGCAATAGACGGTGCCTTGAACGCGATCTTCCCAATGCCATGGACAATGCTGACAAGAGTGGAGTCCCACTCTGTTTTGCCATGTGTGACATCGATCATTTCAAGCATTTCAATGATACGTATGGGCACCAGACCGGTGATGAAGTCCTGGCCCACTTTGCTGAAATACTCAGGGAAGGATTCCGTGGCTCGGATCATGTATACCGCTATGGGGGTGAGGAGTTTGGTGTCATCCTGAGGAAGGCGACTCTTGAGCAGGCACATGCAGCCTGTGACCGTATTCGGGAGCAGGTTGCCAAGTCATTTCTGGAGAGGAACCTTGAAGTGACAGCATCGTTTGGGGTAGCCATGTATGCAGCAGGAATTCCAACACCAGAGGTACTTGTGTCGCATGCAGATAAGGCTCTCTATGAGGCAAAGGAAAATGGTCGCAACAGGGTTGAAATGTATGTGCCAGGTGAGAATGGAAATCCAGATGACCAGGCTTCTGAGTCGCTGAACGATGTGCATAGCGATGATGAGGTGACGCAGCCGAGTGAACTGCCAGCTGAGGAGAGCGCGGAGAACGAAGAAGGAAGTGAGAACGCAGCTGAGCCAGGCCAGGAACCGGTGCAGAATGAGATGTAGAGAAGCTGACCAGCGTCAGTGTATTGTCCCTTTGAAATTTCGATACACTAACAACTGTTGCGCCGAGGTAGCTCAGTTGGTAGAGCACAGGTCTGAAAAACCTGGTGTCGACAGTTCGATCCTGTCCCTCGGCACACTCGAAATGATGGAATATTGCACTTCAGTTTCAGTGCATCTATTCACAGCAAAGTGAAGTCAGTGTGGAACGCGATCAAGAAATCAATTTGGCTGGTGATAAACATTGACCAGGGAAGGCACTCACACTCTTCTTCATGCAGCTAATTACAGGTTGAAGTTCTGAAGTTGTGCGGCATGAATAGGTGAGAACGCTGCCCTGCCACTGGCTGGGTTTAAGGCATGTGGTTTTGCGAGTAGTACCTGCACATCACTTACATGCCGTTCAAGAAATGCTCCCTCACAGTACGATAGATAGCACCGCCACATACGAAAAAAATTGTCATCTAGGCCGATTGCCTGGAGCAGGGATTGATGGCGATCCACATTTGCCTGCCAAGAACGAAGTGTTTCAGCGTAGTTCATACCGATGTCGGTAAGTTGGACAAGGTGCATGTCTGTGGTTTCGGCTACGGCAGAGAGAAGCGCACCAACGGAAGGCAGGCAACCGCCAGGGAAGATATACCTTTTAATGAAATCCTTGCTGTGGCGGGCACGGTCGTAACTTCTATCCTCTATTGTTATTGCTTGGATCAAGGCTAGTCCCTGTGGTGAGAGAAGTTCCCCGCATTTGGCGAAAAAAGCGGGGAACTGTTGCCAGTCCAGTGCCTCGATCATCTCTACGGAAACAAGTTTGTCATATGTTCCCTTAAGCTCTTTGAAGTCTTCATTGAGAACTGTTACAAGATTTGAGAGTCCTGCCTTGAGAATGCGTGCTTTTGTATAGGCAAACTGCTCTTCCGATATAGTCGTCGTTGTTACCCTGCACCCATATGTTCGTGCTGCATATTCTGCAAGTCCACCCCAGCCTGAGCCTATTTCAATAAGGTGGTCTTCTTTATGCAGTTCAAGCTTCTCACAAAGTGTTCTCAGCTTCTCAAGCGATGCTTCCTCGAGAGTCATCTCCGGACGTGTAAACAGGGCGCAGGAGTAACTCATTGTCGGATCAAGCATTGCCTCAAAAAAAACATTCCCCAGATCATAATGAGCATGTACATCCTCGCGGCGTTGCTCTCTGGAACGCTGCAAGTGCTTGGTGAAAAGATCGATGGGCCATGCCATATTTCTATGCGCTGCATCCCGGATGCGGGTTAATGGTTCCTGTGAGCGCAGAAGGATTCTCACTAGAGATGTGAGATCATCACAGTCCCACCAACCGTTGATGTACCCAAGTGCAAAACCATTTGATCCGTTTCGCAGGACTGCGCTGTACGTTCGAATGTCATTGATTGATACTTTGGCATGAAGCTTTCCGGAGCCGAAATTCCATTTTTCGCCGTTGTCATGCAGTTCAATCCTTCCTCCAGATAGGTGCTTCGCTGCAGCAAGAGCGATGCGACGAAAGAACCGATCCACAAGAGACCCAGGGAAAGAGTCTCTGGGTGGGTCATGTGGTACATGACTGATAAGTGTCATGCCGTACTCCTTTGCTTTGTAGGGTGAGGAATGAACGGAATGTGTTTGCGGTACAGGCGAAATGCCTCAGCATAGATTCCGAGCGATACCTTAAGCGGTTGGCAAGCATGTCGCAGGGTGAATTGGGTCATATTGGCGTACGTCAACTCTCGTTGATGAAGTGCGATTGCAGCAGAAAATACCCTGCGCTTATTCTCAAAGCTGTCAAGTCGGAGGACAAGATGGGAGGATGGAGCAGAAGCCTTTATCTTGTATGTCTGGTTCATGGAGAAAAACGGGGACACATGAAATTCTTTTGGAATCGTATGAGATCCAGTTCCTGGGAGCACGTATAAGTGTCGTTCATGCCAGGGAGTATTCATCACCTCAAGAACAATGGCCTCAATACTGGTATTCGTTCCATTCCAACAGTAGTACACTACGAGCGGATTAAAAAGCCATCCAAGGCTTCTCAGCTGGGCCAGCATCATTATTCTTCCTGCAGGAGCTTTCCCAATGCTCTCCTTGACAGCTTTTCGTATGCTTTCACCAAGATCAGTGGTTTTTCCGTCCAAAAAATCTCTTCTCCTGAACGAGATGACGTTGAAACGTTCTGAGGACCACAGTGGGTGAAGTGATGCAATATCTGCGATCTCATCAAGATCCAGAAATGGGTAGGCAACCCGATATTGGAATTGATGTTCTGTGGGTACCATACGCTTGTGCACGACTATACCTTCGTAGAGGCAACTCCTCACCCTTGACCTCCTAGGGCCTTTACCACCCTGCATGCACTTTGGAAGCCATCCTCATGGAACCCATATCCCCAGTATGCGCCGCAAAACCACGTGCGAAGTACTCCGTTGATTTCATGCCACCGTGACTGTGCCTTCACTGATGCACGGTCAATAATGGGGTGGGAGTAGGTGAATTTTTTAATGACATGTTTGGGTGCAATCCTATCTTCTGCATTGAGAGTCACACAGATCTCACTGGAAGTCCGAAAACCTTGAAGACGGTTTGAACTGTATGTAAAGGAACAATTACCGTCCTGTCCTGTACGTACATTCCAGCTGGCACGAACCTTTTGAATGGTTGGGAGAATCGAGGCATCGGTATGCAGTACTGCATGATTTTCAAGGTAGTGCATGGTTCCAAGTACTTCCTGTTCTTTGTCAGAAGGGGAGTCAAGGAGGGCGAGAGCTTCATCACTGTGGCAGGCAATCACAACTTGATCAAATGGAAACACTCCCTTCTCCGTTACCACATCTACACCAGATGCATGACGGTGTACGGCAGTCACACACTCTCCAAGTTTCAACACCCCGCGGAAGCGTTCAAGCAGTGCATTGACATAGGTTCGAGCTCCTCCTTGTATGGTTCTCCAGGTACGTGGCGTTCGGAGTTGCAGGAGACCATGATTCTCAAGGAATCCCAGGGTGTGACTTGCTGGAGCATCGAGGACAAATGCAGGATTCGCTGACCAAATGGCTGCAGTCAAGGGGACAAGGTATAGTCGTGCAAATGCTTTCGAATATCTGTTTTCAAGGCAAAATTCACGAAGGGTCATATCCTTGTTGACAGAACTCGACAATGCCCTGCTTGCTTCCCGATTGAAACGGACAATGTCCCAAAGCATCCTGAGAAATTCGGGGTGCATGAGGTTGCTCCGCTTCGCAAAAAGTGTTGCAACCGAGCTGCCCCGCCACTCTATGCCTGAATTCTCATCTACAACACTAAAGCTCATGGTGGTTTCTCTTACCGGGATCTTAAGTTCCTCAAGCAGCTTGATGAAACCTGGATACGTAGTTGAGTTGTGCACAATGAACCCCGTATCCACTGGATACACTTCACCATCGACGGTAACGTCCACAGTATTGGTATGACCTCCTGGCCTTGGCTCACGTTCAAACAGGACAACATTGTGGATTTGTCCAAGTTTGTATGCAGCCACCAGTCCAGCTACACCCGAACCTATAACCCCGATTCTCATATTGCCTGCAAGCATAAGTGGCTAATCTTATTTATACCTACTATACAGTATAAATATGTGCCAGTTGAGAGGTTTACTTACTTGAATGGGTTATCTATCTCATCTAAGAGGATGATCACGTCCACGGAAGTGGTGTACGAGCAGCCATTGTGAAGCTCCCGTACGT
>JBMFXB010000024.1:0-30602 GCA_049964715.1 Candidatus Dormibacteria bacterium | reverse complement strand
GTCACAAACTACCCCACAGGAGGACACTACCACACCCATTGCTGTGTAATCTATTTACGTACGAGAGCCTCACGTTGGCTGCTCGTACACCACGTAAGTGGACGTCATCTTCCTATACCGCTTGGATTCTTAACAAATATTAAACATATACATCATTGTTTCATACCCAATAAATGTATTATTTAGTGAGTTATACTAACTCAAAACTTATTGAAAAATAATACATTATTGATTCAATATAAGATTTTTTATCTTATGGTAATATCGCATTTTAATATGCAATATATCATTTGTTTCACAGATTATGTAATTCTAAGAATTTCTAAAGATGTCTATGATCTATTTGCTGGGAATTTTGTCTACAATTTGTCTCATATATTGCTTGGGCAATTTTAGTATTTGTCGAGAACGATATGCTGCAGACTTTTTTAGTAAATCAGTAATGTATTGAGATGCATAGTTAGCTGAATATTTCTGTTGAAATGTATTTCGTGCTTTTTCAATTTTATTGTCAAGAGTATTTCCCATGGATGACCGTACCTGTTGCATGTGCTGGCAGGCAGTTTCCAAATCAGGATCAGCCCAAAAACTTGTCTCTGGATATGGACGACATCCCATTGGAATAGGAACCCTCTCATAGGGCACAAGATAGCTGTTTTCCTCGGTAGTGAAGTCCACATTCCCTGAGTAGTTCGTCACAATGACAGGTTTTTCAAGGAGCATTGCCTCCGCTATCGTGAGCCCGAATCCTTCCGACCTGTGGAGGGAAACATAGCAGTCAGCAAGATTGAGCAGTGAGCTTTTCTCGACAGGGGAGAGGTAGTCCTCGAGAATGATCATGTCCTTTCGTGAACGTGCATGATACCGTAGCAGTTCACGCTCCACACGATGACTCTCACCATTGACAGTCTTTATCACAAGACAGCACCCGTCAGACTCCGCAAAGGCATCACAGTACGCCTGGATTGTCCCAATGGGATTTTTCCGCTCAAAGACGCTGAAGTAGTCGAACATGAACATGAAGACAAATGCCTCTTCAGGAATACCAAACCGGGATCGTGTGATCTCTGGATCCACGACAGGCTTTGCAACAGGCATGGGAAAGACCTTCACAGGTAGGGGAACAGTCTTCCGGATGGCCTCCGCAACAAAGTTCGATGCAGTCCAGATCTCCTGCAGGAAGGTCGTAGCAATGGGATTCCAGTCACCAGGAAAGTCCTCAATCTCCCAGAACCAGAAACCAATGTTGTACCGGCCCTTGAAGAAGTCGGTTCCTACATGATTCGCAAAGAGTGACAGCTGATCAGCGTTGACAGCAATGATGTTCGTGTCACAGTCAGTGAGAAGCTCTTTTTCCCCGTACGGATGTTCTTTCCTTGATTTCGTCCGCTCAAAGAGCACAGCAGTGTGCCGTAAGCCCGATGCCTCGACAGCGGAAAGCATGGACCGTCCTGCTTCCGCGACACCGAACTCTGCATTGAAGTACCCGCCGACCGCAATGCCAGGCTTCAGCTTCGATGGAGGAGCCCAGTCATAGTTCTTCGGTGTCACGATCCTGTCTGGCATGAGGAGCTTTGGCACAGGAAACTCATACTGGCCGTAGTCATGGATCCATTTCCTAAATGCAGGTGCGTCTGTCCCGAGTGCATGTGGAAAGGCAACCTGGAGATCTGTCCTGTCTTTGTAATGAGCAATGTAGTACCGGGAGGGGGGTTCATCCGACCACGAGTCCTCAGCTGGCTCGTTAAGGTACGTGACAACGAGATCTGCACCCTCCTTCGTGAAAAAGTCAACTCCAGAAAATGGATGATCCGCCTTCGGGTCAACCAGTGCATCCCTGACAATCCTGCGGATAGTGCGGGTGAGTTCAAGTCCGTTTGGGAGTCGTGCATAGCCGTACTGTGCCCTGTCCGCACTCCAGCCACACTGCAGCAGCTTCTCCCGGTACTGCTCAGTGAGGGGAATGAGTTCCTCACGCTCACTGAGCAAGATCCGTGGACTCCGCTCGAAATGCGTGGTAAGGAGATGTCGTGCTGCCGGACTGTATCCACTGAAATGGAAGAAGGTGAGGGGATCGTTGTCGATGTACCAGCTTCCATCCCGCACAGTCACCTGTCGTGTGCCAAGGTTCCAGTACGCAATATCCCACCCCCGGTCACGGATGATGTCCGCCTCAGTAAAGCATGGAGCAAAGTCTGCCCACCTCTGGTCAGTGAAGAGATTGTTCTTTGGATCGATGATGGCCTCTGTCCTGAGATGTTCTCCCCACCACTCAAGAAATGGTTCACTTCCTGGTGCAGTGGAGATAAAACCAAGGTTGTACACCCCTGCTGCAAGAATGTCCTGTTCACGAGGCGAGTGGTCTTCAGTCGGCATTGGCTCAAGAAGATGGGGGACAAGTGCAACAGGGTGGTGCTTTCCGCTCTCAAGAAGATACGTAAGAGGAGCAAAGATCTGAATATCTGGATCGATGTATGCAACTACGCCACCAAAACGCTTCCGGAGTGACATGAGTGCAAATGGCTTCAGTGCTGTCGAGAGCTCAACTACGTCATACATCATTGCCATGTGCTGATATTCAAGATGGGATAGACCAAGAGCATCGGTATCGAGGATGAGGAACGGTTCGTCTTCTTCCTCAACTTGTCGTTTGAGATCATCAACGATAACGACAAAGAAAGAGTCCTTACCGTGGTGTTCTTCCCAGCTCTTGGCAAGCACCCTCACTTGGGGAAGGTAGTTCCGTGCAACAATACTGCATCCTACAAGCTGTCCACTTAATCCACTGTGCAAGTTCGTCATCCCTCGTCCTGCACCTCAGACCAGTAGATAAACTCTGCTGAAGTGAGGAAATCCACCTGGGCACTCCGTTCAGATAGGCCACTGGTGATAGCGTTTGTCCATGTGTCCACCTCAGTCGAAGAGGGTGTCCTGTGCAGGTATGTCCCGTACAGACCCATCACGAAATCCCGGTTTGCCTCATAGGAGGTAGTGAACTGATACGCCACTGCAAGACGGCTTGCACCTCCATCTACCACTCCAGTCCAGTAGGAAAGTTCGCTTGAACTTGGTGCACGGTTGAGTACTGTTGCAAAAAGCCTGTTCACAAATCCTGCATTCGTACTACCACTATCCTGGTAGAACTCCTGCGAGGAAGCGACTGCTGCTGCAATGAACTGGTACGTGGCACCGAGCTGCATCTGCTGCTGCCACGCCTGCTGCTCTGATGGAGCTGCATTTCTTCCAAGAAGCTCCTTATATGTTGCATTGACGAAGTCATTCTCGTATTCCGTGCTTGTCAGGAACGACATGTCTACAGCACTCATGGATGTTCCTGACATGAGGACATTTGTCCAGTACTGTACTTCAGATGCTGCAGGTGACCTCGAAAGAACACTCCTGTACAAAGACGTCATGTAGTTCGCAAAATTCACATACTGCTGGCCAGAAGCAGCATCCCCGTAGAACTCCACTGAGCCAATGAGGGAAGCAAGTACTGTTGCATCGGGTGTGCCTGCTTGCAGATACCCTGCAAAGTACTGCAATTCTGATGCAGACGGTGCACGGTGCAAATACTGGCCAAACCAGCTAGTCACAAGATCGTTGTCATACTCCTGACTTCGGACAAAACTGTATGCAACCTGATATCGCGAGGATCCACCAGCAAGTACGGAAAGCCAGTACTGCAGTTCACTCGAAGCAGGATACCGTCCCAGGACATCCTGAAAGAGTCTGGAGACAAAGACTGCATTGTCATCGCCAGCATCGTTGAAGAACTCCTGGGAGGCAAGTGTTGAAGCCTGTACCTGCTCTGGAGTGAGGGTATTTGCAAGCATGGCATTTGCCCATGCCTCCCGTTCCGAAAGTGCTGCTGGCCTGCCAAGGTAGGACATGTAATATACGTTCACAAGATCCATGTCATATTCGTACGATGTAGCAAATGCTGCTGCTACTGCAGTCCGTGATGTTCCAGAGGCAACAACATTCGTCCAGTACGATTCCTCACTCTGGGAAGGCTGCCTGCCAAGAAGGCTTACGAAGAGGGAACTCACGAAGCTTTCAGTAGCACTCGTTGTAGTACCACCAACAACATTCACAGGAACAGTGATTGTTGGTGAGTTTGCTCCCTGATATGTGAGGTTTCCCCCATACTGGGCGAACAATGACGTGGAACTGTACTGGGAGGGCAGAAGTCCAACTTCAAGCTGTGCAGTGCCAGAAGAGGAGAGGGGGATGGATCCGAGGAGGTATCCGTCCTCATAGAACCGAACCATGCCAGTTGGCGTTCCGGTATTTCCGGATACTGTTGCAGTGAGTGTCACAGGAAATGAGGATATACCGCCTGAGGGAGAAGCAGTGAGTGCAACACCAGCACTCCCGGAGGGGGAGAGGGTAAATGGCTGTGATGTTGCAAGTCCGTTCACGGACATCGTAAGAGAGGTGGATCCGCCAGCAACATTAGCTGGAAGGTTGACAGTGCAGGTCGTGGTGGTACTGCATGATGCAGGGTATGCACCTACACCATTTACCTGGACAACATCTGCTCCAGCAATGGTCATGAAGCCAGAACCTGCAAGTGTATAGATTGCAGTCGTTCCTTGGGAGCTTGGAGATAGTGAGGCACCCGTGATGGATGGAGTTGTATTCGTTGTAGCAGCGTGATAGCAGAGGGTTGCTGCAAGACCGGGTGTCCCATACGATGGATGGGAAAGCACAGGAGTACCAAGACCAGTTGCCATGTCATACCCGGTAGTGGCAGGATACAGTCCACCTGTTGTATAGCCAGAGGAACTCCAGTCATTATTGCCACTTGTCACATCATGGAAGCTGTTCCCATAGAGTGTGCTATTGGAAGCCACTGCATAAAGATCCTGTGGAAGGGTTCCTGGAGAGCCAGCTCCATAGAATGAACAGTACGGTGAGGAATCAATGAGTGCTGCTGCTGCTGCCCAAATTGGCGTTGCAAGGCTCGTGCCCGCAAGTCCAGTCCACTTGCCCAGGTACACTGCAACTGCTGAGCCGTCACTGGCATCTGCTGCAACATCAGGAACTTCCCGACAGTATATCGATGATCCTCCACACTTAAGGGAGTTTGCTGAGATGATGCCTGGGACGGTTGCTCCAGACTGGTATGAAGGCATGGGCCAGTAGTAGGTGTTCGAGGTATTGACATCACCTGCAACTCCACCGCCACTCGCACCATTGGCATCATTCCACACGCTCTCTGACTGCTGGGACGTTCCAGGATTCGCAAGATACGTACCACCAACAGCAACGACATATGGTTGGGAAGCGGGATCTGTGGTATCGATATTTGACTGGTACGGTGATCCCGTGTCAGGCCAGCATCCGAGCGACCCTGTGTCGCCTGAACCAGAGAGAAATGTCTGTCCCTGGGCAGCAGCTTCCTGGAAAAGTGACTGTTCATTTGCCATGAGAGTTGAGTTATTGGAGTACGTATCAAGCTGACACTCATTGCTCCACGAGTTCGAGATGATCTTGTCTGTGTCATTCGTGATGACATCCTGGATTTCCTGAAAGAGGGCATTTGAGGTGTTTGGACCTTGATACACATTTATTGTTGTCGATGGGGCCAAACCTGCAATGGTCTCTATGTCGAGCGTTTCCTCACCAGGACTGGAGGCTGTCGGTGGTGTGCCAGAAACATTGATATAGTTCACCTTCGTGGAGATCCCATAACACGAAAGGTATGTATTGACATCGGATTGCACATTTGGATCAACCTGGGGCTCAAGAACACCAACTGATGTTCCACTCCCAAGATCTCCAAGACTGTACAGGGGATCAAACCCGTACGCGGAAGCAATGTCATTTGCTGTGAGATACCCTGAGGTGGCAGCTCCACTGCACGGCTGCGGTCCTGCAGTGAGTGGCTGTGACGTGGATAAATTCCGGGAAGGTGAGGAAGTTCCGGGCACGAGCAGTGGCTGTGCTGGAGGTGTTGCTGTGAGTCCAACAATGCCTGCAACATCATGTGCGATACCGGACGGGAGTTCAAGCGGATTGGCATTCGATGTCACGATTGTCCCAGTTGGAAGAACGTACTCGGACATCGCAGCATGGAAGGCTGCATTGACTGTCGCAACACTCGCATGGACAACGAGTCCCAAATGGCCTGGAAGAAGGCTCACTTGGGAGAACCCCTCGCCATGGAGGGTGCTCTCAACTGTAGATATGGTGGCCTGGGACGGTCCAAAGAGGGCTGCAAATGATGCAGGGGTGAGATATGCATGGTAATTGGCAGCTGTGCGGTTCGAGAGTCCTGCAATATATGCCCTGAGTGCTGCATCATCGGGAATCTGGAGTTCAACATCAAAACTTACTGGAGTGAAACCTGCCAGGAGCCTCACATGGCTTGCATGAAGAAGCGGACCAGCTGGAGATGTTCCACGAAGCACAGTCCGTGCTGTGAGACTGACAGATGCTGCTGTAGCAGATGGCCCTACTGGATACGCCCTGACTGTCGAGATCTGGGTCAGACTGCAGCAACCGATAAGTGCGCCAAGCGCAATGACATGCGTTAGTCGAAGCCGCATGACCTTCCTCCAGAACCCGAATGCTACCGGGATCAATACACCGGTATGTTGTCCATGATATCAACCTCGAGGTGAATACCTTTGGTTGACGGATGGGGTAGAGCACAGGTCCACAAATTGCGCTTATACGACATCATTTTGAACTATTGGCTATACATATGGAACATTGGGTGTTTCCTGTCCACATGCCAATGTCACCATGCATATATGCCACCTGCAGACATCCTTTTCCACCGCCTCAAAATGCTCAAACTCCTCCTTGCTGCAGGGCAGGGGGAAGTAGACCTTCCTGACACTCCCTCTGAACTGGAAGAAGCCTTGCTGGAGCGTTGTCGCCTTACTCCACGTGATGAGGTAGAAAAGGCATTACATGGTTCTGACAGGGAATTCAGCCGCTACGTCCATGACCTCCTTCTCCTCTGGCCACGGGTGTTCTTTGCAGATCCAGAAGTACTCAGGCAGTTTGTCACCCCAAAAGAAGCACAGCACATCGTGGATCGTGCAACCTGGTTTTATCCCACAATGGTAATAGAATTCTTGGGAACAACAGATGACCTTTTTACCCCCCAACAGATTGACCTGCTTGTCGCCACAGCACGAGAGCTTGGAAATGCGGGAAATCTCACACTAGACCAATTGCATGGTCTTGTGAAGTCCAGGAATTTTTCCATGCAGGAACTACGGAAATTCGCACTCCGGTCGCTTCCGAAGCGTGAATTCTGGCATGGATCAACGCCTCATTCATTTGAATTTTTGGAGGAGCTTCTCACCCTTCACATTATTTCGGGGGAGCAAATCGATACCGCCTTGATGGAGTTAACCAAGGCTGGCATGTCTTCCCTGGTTTCTTCACTACTGCGTACATACGGGACTTCCCCACATTACCCACCTGGCGTCAATGGCTATCTCGCAATGCTGCGTGAAGAAGGAAGTACTTCCTCATCCAGGATGAAAGGCAGTGAATGGGTCATCCTGCGAATCGTTACGGAGTTGCATCACGATGGCATCATCGACAGTCCACAGGCACTGGATGAACTTGCACACATCAATTCATCCGTACCTGAAGTGCGACGGATGGTAGCACTGTTCCGTGATGAGATTGAGCACGGATCACATACGAAAGAGGAGAGACTCAGGAAGGAAGCAGAACTGCTTCAGGACCCTGCAATGCATGGAGACTGGAGTGATCTTGCAAAAAAACTGCAGCACCCCAATGTATTCGTGAGTATGGCAGAACTTCCCGAGGCAGCAATATGGATGATCGGGGAAGATACTGAACTTTCTGACGAAGATAAACAGATTCTCGGGAAGACCTGGGCAGCCTCATATTTCAAGTTGTTTGCACAACTCAGACTGCAAGGTGAACTCACATGGCTGGCACTTGACACCAATGATGCGACAATGCGCCTTCTCTTGGACCTTCAATCCGCTAGTACGCTACTGGAAACAGCATCATTCTGGCAGTCACGAATTCCAGAAGGTGTAGATGCAAAGTCACTCATCAAGGATGCCCTACTTCATGCAGAGAATCCCGTTCAGGAATTCTCGAATATCCTCGCCACCAATACCTACTCCGACAGGGATATGTGCACCCGTAAGGAGCTCCTCGAGTATCTTGTCCACGTGCTGCAATTCGAGACGCCCCATGTGTATGAGACAGCAAACAGCCTGTGGAACCTCATACACATTCTCGATCCTGACGAGCGGGTGTGGCTATGCACAAGGATTTCTGAACCTGTGCAGTGGGAACCCCTCATCACCCGCATTGGACCTGCTCGCTATGCTGTTGCCTCACTCGAAACTGCTATCCAGGATCTTCTGGAAAGGGAGGAATACTTCCATCTGAAGGAAGTCGTTCAGCATCTGCCTGTTATCTGGGCATTACTTGCTGAAGACACGATCACTTCCGTGTGCTCCTGGGCAGCGGAATCCCTGACACCACACGATGCGAGCGTGCTCAGTGCCAACCTGTGGCCCTTCCTAGAATCGGAACAGAAGGAGAAGCTTGCCAACAGAATTGTCCAGTCACCAGCTGATGCTGAACTTATGTTTGCCTCCGAAACGCACCTCAGCAAGGAGATCCGGCAACTCCTCGGCTTGCGCCTAGAAACTCCAGACACGACATCACCCGAACGTGTCATGCCCAAAGTAGCTGCATATGCTGTACGAAGAGCTTCCAAACCAACTGAAAATACTGGGGCACTTTTTGGACAACTTAACTACCCATATGCACTGTATGAAGGTGTAAAGCACCATACAGAACTCCTGGATACACTTCACGATCTCTTTATTCCAAAACAGCAGGAGGATGAGATACGGGTGCTTGAAGTAGCAACACTCATTGCGGATACATTTCCCGTCATTCCAGGAAGTCCCAGTCAGGCAATCACTACTGCATGGACAAATGCAATGACAGCACTTGGACTGCCATTCCGACTACAGTATCCACTCCTTGACCGATTGCAGTCTGAACATATTGATCCTGTGCAAGTTGCCATGTGGACTCGCCAGTCACGCCACAGTTCAGATGTAACAGAAGAGTTGCGCTCCTTTCTCACTGCATACGCTTCAGGCAGCACCATGGAGGAGTGGAAGCAGAACCATGCTGACAACCTTCCGAAGCTTTCTGAATCATTCTTGAAGTCGTGGTTCAGTACCAACACCCATTCCTTCACCCATGGTGCCAAGGAGTACACTGTGCGACTGACACATGATCTTGGAGCGTCATTCACCATTGGAGCTACACCAATAACCAACTGCCTGCATTATGGGCAGGGATCCCAACGTCTTGGACTGGTAGGTGTGCTCTCAGCAGACTACAAGGTGATAGAGGTTCTCAAGGGACCCTCGAAACGCATTGCAAATGCACTCATCAGCATAGGAACGGATGCAGAGAACAATCCTGTATTGCTCCTGCAGCCAATATACGAATCACTCGCCAATTCTCCTGAACTGCAGGCCAAGGTCCTGTCCTCAATACTGGACGCTGTCGCAACAATGGCTCCCACAACTGAAAAGCTGCCAATACTCCTGCTTGCGGAAGATCGGCACGATGCACTCAAGGAGGCAGTGCAATCGCAGTACACGACTGAACCGTACACACGTACTCCAATAGCCATGCCGCGTCCATCGACGCCATATGCATACAATGATGAGCTTGGCATTGTCAGGTCAAAACAGATAGTACGATCCGCATACCAGCTGGCAGTAAAACCGGAACAGCATCACCTGGACTGACACGCGCTCCTGCATGTACTGCTCCGGGTGGAAGGGATGTCAGTGACAGGCGGGAGTGCAGGACTTATTGATCTCTATAACTCATGATAATATGCATTATCAGTAGCTAATAGCACTGTACACGATACGTGTATTGCCATTCAGTAGTATGAATGCATGCAGTCACCCACTTTGCCTTGCTGTGCCACAGCAACCAACTGCGGAATGGAATGATTCGACAACACGCGTACGTTGCTGATTGCCAAGTCCATATCTCCCGGCCATATCACCAGCTTGTCGACGCCCTTGAGCGACTAGCACGACCGTACGATCATGCCAGCAAGACTGTACGCCATCTGCTATACCTGATACTCCTCATCAGCACTCTTGCAAGCTGCACAAAAGTCGTTCCTCCCGTTGCTTCACCCGTCAGTTCTCCCACCAGTGCGACAAGCCATCTGTGGTGGCTTGTCGGAAGTTCGACCATCGTCAATCTTGACAGGATAGGCGGTGCGTCGATAGTCAATTCATTCTTCAATCCTCAACATACCTTTGTCGTACGGGCAAAAAAGGTTCCACTGCAGTTGCATGCACTCGATACAGCATCATTCACCAATGCTCAACAGCTTATTGCCGCCATTGGCACTTTCCCACCATCCACTAAAGCAGTGCTCTTTGATGATGAGGCCTGGCCATTGACTCCTGAAGTCGAACAACAGTCCCCAGCTACCTATGAACACCTTGCATGCCAGGCTGCACATGCACATCACCTCCTATTTATTGCCACTCCTGCAGTCGATCTGACTTCTGTACTTTCGCATCCCCATGGTGAAACAAGAGTGCAAGCGTACCTGAGTCTTGGCATTGCACGGGATGCAGCTCAGTGCGCGGACATCATAGACATCCAGGCTCAGGGACTCGAACAGAATCTACCTGCATACGTATCCTTTGTTCGAGCAGCTGCGGCTCAAGCCAGGTCTGTCAACCCAAATGTCATTGTTCTGGCTGGCATAAGTACCAATCACAGTGGCAACCGAGCTTCTGCCCCACAACTCGTTGCTGCAGTCAACGCCACCAAGTCAATTGTCAATGGGTACTGGCTCAATGATCCTGCAGGAGGACCGAGCTGTCCACGTTGTACTGGACCGTATCCACAGGTGACATTGACATTCCTCAAGGATCTGCAACACGCCTGAATGAAACCACACTTGCAAACCCGAACGTACGGGTAAATGCACAACTTTTGGTTGCATCACTGGTAACTTCCTACCAGCCTTTACTGCCTGACGGTGTCGGCGAAGATGAGGACGTTTGCACAGTGGTGGATGGAGGAAGTGTGACTGGAACACCATCAGGACTCACCAACTCCCAGTGCCCCTGAACTGGTCCAGTGGCAGGAAACGGCAGGCCTTCTCCATTTTCCATTCCTACCGACACATCACCCGAGAAGTAATACAGCGGATGACCGGCAAACACCAACTGATGTGTACCGTTGGGTCTACTGATCACTGCAAAGGATCCCTGAAGACCTGGAATTGAAGAAGGTGCAGTTGTGACAAGTACTGGAGGCCATTTCGCCAGACAAGTTCCCGAACAGGCAGGAGTGGTTGCAGTATCTGCAGTGAGAAGATATAGCGGATGCCCATTTGCTCCAACAAGAATGTTTCCTACCACATGTATTGGGATAGCCACACTGGGAGTGGCTGTTGGAGAACTCTTTGTTTTATGCGTGGATGATCCGCTCGAATGTTGAACTCCACCTGACCCACATGCAGTAAGCACCAAGAAGATTCCAACTACAAAGCTTGTGCTGTATAAGGAACGACACAACTTTAAAAAAGACTTGTTTTTCATATTGCGAGTATATACATTGCGCATAAGTTGATGAAACGAGTACGAACACCACACGGCCCTCTGAGCAAATAGATATATGAGTGAATCCAACACGATACTGCACTTCATCTTCTCTCCTACACTGACCATGTGCATAGAGTCTGCGTCCGTAACATTTTGAGGTACTGTTGCGAAATAGGTTTACTTATTTGCTATACTTCTACTAGAGAACTCAACAATGTGCAGCTGAGGAGACTCCCAACAATGTCAACATCAACTTCGACTCACACAATACAGCCAGTGCGGTCGCGAGCACTGGCGATAGCTCTTGTCGTTGTGATTGCAATCGGAATAGTGATTGCAACGATTATCCGGGCAACCTCTTCAGCTGCATCGGCAGTTGCGACTGCCACCCCTACTGTGCACGAATTCCTCACCATTGTGCCGGGAGAAATGGACGGCAGCAAGAATGGTCCTTCATATCTCCCTTCTTCGTTTACGCTTCCAGCACACTCCCATGTCATCGTCACGATTACGGACCTAGATACTGCAACCCCACTGACAGGTGCTTCTGTAATCTACGACAAAGTCACTGGTGTCACAAACAACCAAATCGCAGTCACTCCAATTGATGTCAATAATCCCAATGGAAGTAATGGTGTGACAAAGACGTATTCCACGGTGGATCCCAATGTCGTGGGACACACATTCACCATTGCTCAACTTGGCCTTAATGTCCCGGTCCCGGGTACATCACGAGTGACCTTCAGCTTCAACACCGGTGCACCTGGTGTCTATTCTTGGCGGTGCAATGATCCCTGTGGCACTGGCGAATATGGCTGGAGCGGTGCAATGGTCATGAAAGGCTACATGGAAGGCACCATACGAGTCCAGTAGCTCACCCAAATATCCTTATTGCAATTTGCTCGCTGCACACGGTGGCCCCCAGAGTAATTTGAGGGCCACTCGTGCGTTAACAAGGACATCTTTCACTCACGCAAGACTCACATCCTTGAGTTCAACATGCTTGGCAGTATCATTGCGTTCTGCAAGAGCTTTTGCAATACGACCTGCAAGTCGACCCAGTCGTTCAGGAGGAACATCCCATGATTCTGCTGCCATCATGACATCCGCAAGAAGGCTCTCTGCATGGTCAGGTTCTCCCCGCTGGAGATATGTCCAACACAGTATGTAGATTGCCCACCCTTTCGCTGCAGGATCAACAGTATCTTTGCCATGTTCCAGAGCGTCACATGCCCGATTGAGATATCGATGTGCGAGATCCTGGGCTCCTGCACGCTTGGCAAGCACATACGCTTCATGCAGGAGGATACCCTGCAATGCTGCTGCATGACTTTTCACCTGCTCATCGAGTTCTTGTGACAGAAAGGGAGAATAGATCTTTGCTGCACGTAGGCAGCCAGCAAGTGTACGTTCCGGTTCAGGACGATGCCAATATTCCGTGTTCGCACTCTGGACTGCAGCACCAAACCGTTCCTGCACTTGCTCTTTGGTATCGGAAGCTGGCTTGTCCAGTCCCGATTCTCCCTTCCCTGCATTCTCGGCCTTGCTTCGTCCCCTTCTCAACAGTGCGAACATCAGAACCTCCATCTCCCACATACCTTGTCCTATTTCGTATAACGGAAGAAGAGAGGAAAACAGTACAGTCAAAATGTCCCATTCTGCAAGGACATGCAGTCTGCAATGACGCAAACCTGACTGAAGGAGAGGTGCGCATGGCACGAAGGGCGACACTCCAGGATTACCAGGCATTCGGACTGGAGCCTGGTGCGAGTGAGCACGATATCAAGCGTGCGTATCGCTACCTTGTACGTCGTGTTCATCCAGACACTGGTACAACGCAAGACAGTACATCCCTCAACTTCACTGCCCTCCAGGAACAGTATCATGCACTCCTGGAAAACCCTCTTGCCCCCATAACTCCTGTAGAACGCATTGCATTCCGCACACAGGGGCCATCCACCCCTGGAACATCAGCAACAGCATATACGCGAATTGCTACCATCCCACACGGGAACACAGCCTGGTGCCCCAAGGAAGCGCTTGCCATCGATGCAGATACATTCGTACATATCAACACCTCCTCTCCAGTTGCACAGCACATGGGCCCCAATACTCCTGTACTCGTCTATCACGGCTCATCAGGATACGCAGTCTCTCTAGTTCTTGCCAATGTATATGGCGTGACATGGTGCATCACTACGATTCCAAGAGGATCAATCGTTGATGCAGTATTCGATCACAAGGAATATATTTCAAACGTACCTATTGCCATACAAGCACTTCAGGAGTACGATCGCTTGCGACGACCTGCATCAAAGGTGATGCCAAAAGGGTACCTCAGCAGTACCCTTCAACATCTCGTATCGGGAAGTAATGGGTGGTGTAGCATGAAGGCACTCATAGTCGACAAAAAGGGACAGCTCTGGATTGATCCTGAAGCAGTCTACGCAGATCACCAGAGTCTCCTGACGCCACTGCGGATTGGTCGTGATGAGCAAGGGTACATCCTTCTCTCTCACGTGGACGCATCAACCATTGCACCATCCGCTCCGAAGGATGCACACATTCCACTGCGTCTGCCAAAAACTCGCTACGCCTGATCTTGGGCAGCACCTTCCCCTTCTGCCCCATCCCGGATCACAAGCGCGCGCAGGCCATCATGTGGACTGACATCACGATGCAATGGGAATGTGCCAAGTTCCTCAACCACGATCTCGACTGTTGCACCGACAATTGCAGAGAGAACATGTCCTCCACGCATTGTGCCATCTGCAAGTGATACCGATGCATGGAGATGAAGTGCCCGTTCGTGACTTGACCGGTCAATTCCTGCATTGCCCGTACAGTGTGCAAGCTCCAGCATTCCCGTATATTCAGAGGCATCATAGGATTTTGTATCGGGATTCCACATTCCAAACTTAATCACTGATACAGTCCCAATACCTGACAGTGATGCAGCAACTATTCCTTCTCGCTGTGCCCATGCAGCAAGTTCAGGAAGCAAGTCGCTTCCTGAAGTGAATGCAAGTAGAAAAGAGCGATCCCCTTCTCTTCGAGATGCTCCTGCACTGTATTCCCCAAATGGTGCCATCCGAGTTGTCTCCTTCTTTTTTGCGACCATGGCAGGCTTTGCTGCGAAGACATACTGTCATGCACAGTATCAGGAATTCGCAATACATTCACCATTCAACCACCATACGCTGGCATAGTACAGATATCACTTACTTTTGGCGAATTTGGTGTGTGAAATCCTATGTACAGCCCCTTCCGGGACACACGAAAGCACGAAAGGGAATTGCGAAGCAGGGTAAGTTCCTGTGTTGAATGGAGAAAATTCTCCATTGCAAGCGTGTAGCTTGTTGCAGGCAGTGCCTCATTATAAACCTGCTTTGGAACGTCATATGTACCAACCAAAATGCGTGTGATTCCAACCTTGACTGTTGGGAATGGCTGGATTGTGACTCCTATGGACATGGTGAAGGATATGGTTGTTGTATACGATCCAATGTGTGTCCTTGCATGGAGGACAAGTACACCATCACCCGGCTCGACGACCACATTCCAGAATTTTGAGGGAGCTGGATTCTCCGCACGAGCAAGAACAGTGAGTTCTGCGGGAGTAAGAAGAAGAACACCGTATGACCCATGCTCAAATTCCACAGCCAATTGTTCTGTACTACGGGTCGCAATCCCCTGCAGCAAATCATTGGCCCTTCCAGCTGGAAGGGAAATATCACTGTATGCAACTGGAGTGACAATCTCATGAGCAATATACGCTGCATACGCCAGGAGACTGACAAGAATACAAAGACAACCCACAAGTGTCCAATACCACGCAGCGAAACGGGTACGTTTTGCTTCTCCTTGGACTTTGCCTCTTGCAAGGTACTTCCCCATTACTCAGTCCTTCCACTCATTTGCAGGCAGCACGTTCCCCACATCTGAACGTACGAGCCCAGCACTCTTGAGACTCATGAGCACAGCCTGTGCAAGCCGTGTTTCCCCGGCCACAGTAGGATGGATGTCGTGTGATGTGCATGCAATGAGTGCACACAATCGTGCACTGGTTATTGGCCTATCTGTACCCATTGCTGCTGCGAAATCAACAACTGTTGCACCTGTTGAAGCTGCAAGTTCTGCAACAGCACCATTCAGATACGTTACCTCTTCAACGTACGATGGACTTTCAGCTGCATACGGATCATAGAAGTTTGCAATGAACACAGGTACATGGGGAGCAGCAGACATCAGCTGCTGCACAATTTTCCCAAGACGTACAGTCACCTCAAGGAGTTGTGCGTCCATTTTCTTCGTTGGATCGCGCTGCAATGCAAACAGATCATTGGATCCAAGCTCAACGAGAATGAACTTCAGCGAAGGAAGATGTGCTGCAATGTCCCTCATTGCAACAGTACTTTGTGAATGTCCTCCAAGAAGCGGATTGGTGAAGGCAAGATGACATCCGGAATAGTACGTCTGTGTCGTAACTGTAGGACAGGAGATGTCATCCGGAGTCCATGCATATCCGCTTCGTGCAAGTGTTGCATACACTCCAGCGACATACGACATGTTCCGTGCATGCCCAATATCTTCAGGTGAAATGCCAGCAGAAATCGAGTCCCCAACGACGAGAAACCATGGTTGGTCTCCTGTTGGGTGACTTCCTACAGGTACTGGGACAACATGTTGAGGAACAGCCGGGGTTTTCAGTTGAACTGAAGGCAGGGCATGAGCTAGGGCATAAACACCTGACCCCACTCGTTCGACATAAGAACCAAGGAGTAGGGCAACTGCAAGAAGAAATAGTGGGACTGCACGTCGGATCATCACTCACCTGAGGGGATAACACTTCGAGCGTATCAGAGTTACCCATTCCGTTCGTTCCCCATCTATTCCCGATCGCCCGTATGACACTCCAGCAGGTACGATATCGTCATGGGTACGGCCATCATCACTTCACAACTCAGCAAGGACTATGGCCAAGGACGTGGGCTCAGTGAACTCAGCCTCACAGTTACAGAGGGTGAGATTTTTGGATTTCTTGGACCAAATGGTGCTGGAAAGACAACTACTATCCGCCTTCTAATGGGGCTCATTCGTCCCACACATGGCACAGCCACCCTCTTTGGACATGACTGCTGGACAGACGCTGTAGCACTCAAGCATCTTGTTGGCTATATTCCTGGGGATCTCCCTGCCTTCGGTGGTATGCGTGGACATGAAATTGTCAGCTTCGTTGCAGGTATGCGCAGGGATGCAGATCTTGCCTACGCAACGAATCTTGCTGAGCGATTCGAACTCGATCTCAGAATGCGATATAGGGAGTACTCCCGGGGCAACAAACAGAAGCTGGCAATAGTCCTTGCATTCATGCACCATCCACGGCTCCTCATTCTTGATGAGCCAACAGGGGGACTTGATCCTCTCAACCAGATAGAATTTCGCAGACTTGTACATGAAGTGATTGCACAGGGTGCAACCATATTCCTTTCTTCCCATATCCTTGCGGAAGTTGAGGAAACATGTGACAACATTGGTATCATCCGCAATGGCTCCCTTGTGCAGGTAACAGAACTTGACACACTACGATCCATGCAACGAAAGACTGTCACCATCACATTCGAACACGCTGTTCCACAGCAACAACTCACAGCACTCAGTGGAGTGAACGATCTTGTTACCACTGACACCTCTGCAACCTTCACCATGAGCGGGCCATTCGGACCACTCATCGATACACTCCACGGCACTCATGTACGTGATTTCAAAAGCCACGAACCAACTCTCGAAGAGATCTTCCTCTCCCTGTATGGGACACGATAACCACACATGCAACGCTGGATTCTCCGCCTGCACCGTGTTGGCTTCTCTGCCACAACAGCAGTAGCGCTTATAACCACTGTGCTAAGTACCATCTCCTTTCCGATCATTGCTGGGCATACTGCTGCATCCCGGGAAGCATTCGGGAAGAGTATTGAAATATCTGCACAATCGCTGTCCTGGCTCATACCCGTCCCCACTTCACCAAGTACGCTTGGGGGATTTCTCCTGTGGAAGGCATACGATTTTCTCTGCCTTGCGTACCCGTTCTGGGCTGTAATGGCTGGTGCAGGGATAGTTCGTGGTGATGAGGAACGTGGCATTATTGCCCAGCTCCTCACTTCAGGCGTCTCCCGGACAGAATACCTTCTCAAACGTGCACTTGGCTTTGCAGTGATCTCGTTTGTCTCAATCTTCTGCGTTGGCCTTGTCACATGGATATCGTCATTTACAACAGGGACACCACTCCATCCAGGTGGTGTGGTGGGAGCTTCAATAGCCCTCTTTGCACTTACTTGGACGTGTTTTGCACTCACTATTGTCATAGCGCAGGAGTTCTCCATTTCCCGCGTTGCTTCCGGTGTTGCTGGCATCGTCCTCATCCTGTTTTTCCTCCTGTCTAGCTATGGCAGGTCGAGCAGCACAGCCTCGTGGCTCAACTATTTTTCTCCTTTTGGGTGGTATTACAGGACACGTGCACTTGCCCCAGGGGGAGTTTTCGATATTCCCTCCGTACTTGCTCTCCTGATTGTTGGATGTGCTGCAACAGCTGGTGCTGCAGTGCTATATCGCTACAGGGATGATGGTGCAGCAACAATTCGTCGTATCCACGCGAATGGGCCTGAACGTCCCCTTCATCTCGTTGCCTCCCGTATTCTCCGTATCCCAACCCTCCGGGGCGTGTGGACTCACCGACTCCTCATCTCCATCTGGACAGCAGCCATTTCATGCACTCTCATTCTCCTTGTTGACATTGCACGCGGATCCGCTGCGATCTTCGCAACGAATGCTGCCCTTCAGGCGTATCTCCGAGGATATGGAGGTAGTCCTGCTGCAGGGCTCGTGGAAGTCACAGGTTTCGGTTTCATGCAACTCCTCCTCTCCATCTTCGTCATCACACAGGTTTCAGAATGGTCAATCGAGGATCAGAACGGTTTTCTTGAATTAGCTCTCTCCCAGCCTCGACACCGTCGTGCAATTGTCATGGAGCGACTCACCCAGCTCCTCGCCATGGTAGGGATCATATCGCTCATTTCACTAACTATTGCATTCCTGGATGCAAATCTCGTGGGTGTTCACATTGTGCCTGGACCGTACTATCTGTCTGCAGTCATACTCTGGCCGTTTGCAATGACATTTGCCTCCATTGGTGCTGCACTGGTGGGAAGCATTCCCAGACTCACAGTCATCATCCTCGCTGCACTCACAGTCATCTCCTACTTCCTGTACGATCTCTCCCCAATCTTCCGTTGGCCAGACTGGATTGCGAACCTTTCCATGTATACGTTGTATGGGACTCCATACAGGGGAGGCATCTTTGCAGGAGGCCTCTTCTCGATGTGCATCATAATAGGACTCGGTACGCTTATCGCAGGTAAAACGATGCGTGAACGAAGTGTTGGTACGTAGAAATGATGATGCAGAGAGAAAGAAATACGTCGTCACCCACCCATCCAGATGACGACGTGTCCGTAGTCTACGAAGAACGAACGGACATCATCCGGACGATGTCATGACAGTATCACAACGCTACCGCATTTCACGTCCAGTCATCCTCATTGCCATCATTACGGGAATCATGTGGATGGGTGCATCCACTGTCCTTCCCTTTCTCCCAATCATCATCCATGAGAAACATGCTTCATACACCCTCCTTGGTCTTATCATCGGTGCGTACTATGTCGGAAGCATTATTGCTCCGTTTCCCATAGGACGCCTCTCCGACAGAATGGGACACCGCACAATCATCATCGGTGCACTTGTCGTTTATCTTGCAGCCAATGCTGCATTCCTCCTTCCCCTTCCACCACAACTGTATATTGCCTGGAGGCTCCTGCAGGGACTCAGTGCAAGTTCTGCAGAAGTCGCTTCACTTGCAGCCATTGCACTCCTCACACCACCCGAACGACGGGGTCAAGCATACAGCAGGGTGACTGCAGCTGTTTCCATTGGCATTGCGATTGGTCCAGTAATTGGCGCTTTGTACACTATTGCAGGAGCATCTGCTGTTTTCATTACAGCAACATGTGCAAGTGCTGCTGCACTCATGCTTGCGATTTTCGGACTTCGCATTCCAGCATCACTCATGCATGAGGATCCAGCAACACATGATGTCGATACAGTCCCACATCCGGATCGGGTCATCAGGCGTGTCGTTCTTGGTGCAATTGCAGTCAATATTGGCTGGGGAATCCTCATCGGCAACTACGACACGAACTGGACACTCCTCATGCAGCTTCGCCATGCAGGTGCTTTCGCAATAAGCATGTCGTGGACACTGTTTGCGATCCCGTTTGGTGCTTTTGCATGGCTTGGGGGCTGGCTTGCAGATCATAGGGATCAGCGGACAATAATCCTCATCACTGCCTGCCTTGGCGGATTGCTCAGCATCCTGTACCCATATCTTGGAACGTATGAACTTCTCCTCTTCTTTGCGCCAATTGAAGCTGTCACTGAAGTATTGATGACGCCGTCACTACAATCCATCGTCACAGGTGTCGTTCCACGAAATCGGATCGGGACACTCCAGGGTGTTCTCGCAACAGCAACCAACATTGCTTCAGCAGTTGGAGCAGTTATTGCAGGAATCCTTTGGAGTATTGGACCAAAATATCCATTCGCAGTTGCAGGCGGAACACTCTTCGTGCTCACAATACTTGCACGAATCCTGTGGATACCATACAGGCGCCTTCTCACGCCAGGGAAACCCCTCCCGCCTTTTCTCCAGGAAGGAACATTCCTTACTCCCTCAGTACCTGAGGAGTGAACATCCAGTACATCCAATACCAGAACCTGAACATAAAACCAAAGGCGGCTGGCACAGCACATGACATGCGTCATGGCTCCTCAAGCGTGTACAACGCACCCGCTGTTGCCAACAGGTGTATCCCCCTTCGTTGTCCGCGAAGATGGCCGCCGCCTTGGTTTTCCCCCTCTGTTTTCTCAAACAGTGACATCACTGTAACACGGCTCTTTGGACACAAAACGGACAATAGAGGTCATCGTGTCACTGTTAAGGCAAAATGTCCGCATGCCCGGACCAAGGATGGTACCAGATGCGAAATGCCTTTCCCTGCTGGACTTCAGGTCAATGCACATTTAAGGGTATGGCCTTCTCGTAGTAGACGTGCTGCATACCTTGGCTTTTACAATAACCTGCAGCAGGCGTCAACCCAGGCAGCTGATCTAGTGACAAAGGGATCCCATCGAGACTCTGTGTCCTGAAAATGCATTGGATACAGGTACAGCAAAGCCAGTTCTTCTCAAGAAAGCGCAGAGCCATATCCAGTTGGAGTCGCCATACGAGGTGCATTGGAGCCCTTTGCATGGAGTTCTGTATCCAGTAGCGCTATCTGCCGCTGGCAGTTCCTGCCAATTTCCTGGCCCAAAGATCTTGATGCACCATCAGACAGGGTGATTGAACTTTCCTTCGCTCCCCTATTCATTGCATCCTCGAGGATATGTACAGTTGCATCAACTTGCTTCTCAGAATGTGAGTGCAGGAGAAGTGATGCAAGAACTGAAAGTGATTTTTGCCCACCACCTGCAGATGCAACCCGTGAAACAACCTGGTTCTCGCTTAGCCCAGATACCTCATGTGCACTCTGCACAAGAACCTGGAGTGCTTCCTGCTGAGATACATACCGTTCCATTGGATATGGAACATCTGCAAGTCCTGGTATTGCTCGATCAAGGCCTGATTCTGCAAGGTATGCATCGAGATTCATTCTGGTAGCAAGTTCAGTTATGCCTTCGGCGAAAAAAACATATCCGCTTGACTTGCTCACAAACTCCTTGGCCATTTCCTGTCGGTTCGATGACCCAAGTGCGTGAATGTTTTCATGCAGGAGCACAGCTGCAGCACTCTTCAGGGTTAACAATGCAGCAGCACCTGCAGGGCTGTCTGCTGAAACATGCTGCCACGAGTCTGGATTGCGCAGTGCTGCTGATAGTGTCTTTGCCACTGATGGATTAAGACTTATTGCTCCCATTTCCATTTCCGGATGATAGACAAAGACTCCATCAATTTGTACACCTTCCCGCTGCATTGATTTGGGAATACCCATGTATGTCTTCTCCACGTATGACGTTCCCCCCAGAAGTCTCGCTGCAATCCGTGGAGTTATCTGCGTTAGCTCGACAACGCTTTTCGGTATATCCACGTGCGAGGATACTGAGGGGGCAGGAGTTGAAGTAATGGATAGTGCGGTTTGAGGTATACCTTCAACAATTGGAAGCTTGAATGTTTTGGCTATCCTGTCACCAACAATCCTTCCCAGTGTCCGCTCCCGTTCTGTGTAGGGGCATTGGGCTTTTGCCCGCTCAGCTGCAGCAAATTGTTTATCAAGGTATTGCGCAACTGAATTTCCATTCACCTCACCACGGGAGAGGGATATATCCCCGTAGCATTCAATGTCATGTACCAGTCTGTCAAATGCCCGATCAGAACCATCCTGATACAGATCCTTCAAAACATTCAGTGCAGGTACCTTGTTTGCTTTAGCAAGTGAATTGACAAGAGCCAGCATGGTCTCAAACTCAACACCAGAACCTTCACATGGTGAGTACTCATGAGTAGACAAACCCGGATACGTCTGTTCCAATCCGGAATGGCCTATGAAGCCTTCCATGGTAAGGTAAGCCCCAACGAGGGAAAGACCCTTATGGACAAACGTCTGTGCAGCGAGGTACTCCCCTGAATCGGTGGTGGAATCTGAAGGTATTGACTGGAATACCCCGCGCAAGACAAAGGACAATGCAGATTTTGCACTTGCACGTGAAACTGCATTGTCCCCACTCCCAACTTGGGA
Organism: Candidatus Dormibacteria bacterium; assembly: GCA_049964715.1. Lineage (GTDB taxonomy): Bacteria > Chloroflexota > Dormibacteria > Aeolococcales > Aeolococcaceae > JAJZLL01. The sequence goes on along the minus strand of JBMFXB010000024.1, from coordinate 8,122 downwards.
ACTCAATAGGTGTTCGATCGGTGTTCCCACAACACTTTCATTCACATACAGGCGCTGCTTTCCAGGATCAAAATATGTCCAGGCTCCGAAGCTTGGCGACCGGAACCGGGAAGACAGTCGGGATGAGACATCAATTTTTCGCACCCCAGATGGTTTCTGCAGAATCCCTTCTACGTACCGAACTGCCTCTTCACCAAGTGACTGTACGACAGAATGCGTCATGCGCGTTTCTCAATTCTTTGCTTCAGATACAGAAGTGTCTCAACAGCATCAGCAATGGCAATTGCATCGTACTGGTCAGCAGGCTCCAAGTGTTCAAGGTAGAACTGTGCTTCAGCAATCTCTGAATACCGCGGCAATCCTGATGATTCATGTTCTGGAAACAGCAGGGATATACGACTTCGCGCCTGTTCAGCTATTTTGCTCATCCTGAAAACCCCTAACCATGAATTGCGTTACCCTGACTTGATTCCATACCTGTCTCCATACTCTTCTTGATGAGATGGTTTGGACTGCCAAGATCCTTCAATACCAATTTCGGAACTGTTTGCTTTACTTCACTCCAAACTTCAGACGGTTGCATCTTCTCGATTTCCTTCAGGCCAGCTGCGGACTCCTTGAAATATTGGTCCAGCCCGTCCACTGGCTTTAATATCTCTTCACGCGCTTTTGATGCCACTTCCTTGAGAAAGCTTTTACCAGTTTGTCCACCCCACTCTACAGTCTTTCCTGCGACTTCAGAAAACTTCGCGCTCAGCCTGGAAGAGAGAGAAGGTACTTCCTCTGCAGGAGTCACTTCCAATTCAGTTGCTGTATCAGCAGCTGCAGACGTTGCATCATCTGCAACCACAGCAGCACCATCCGCTGCAACCATGCCTGCTTCAGCACCACCACGGACTGCTGACACAAGTGCACCCGCATTCATTGTTATGAATGCAAGACAAACTGTGCCCGTCATGTTCCCAAGCCATCGACCAATATTACCCGACTCAATATCCTTCAAATCTATGAAGGATGTTCCAAGTGTTTCCAAAGCATGGAGCGAGGCTCCGAAACCGTGCATCCCAACGAGTGTTTCAGCAAAATTACCCAGCGCACTTGCCCTTGCTTCAGCATTTTCCACCCAACCAGGAACCCCCAAGTTGGCTCCAAAAAGTTCTCCAATCCCTTGATACAGTCCACCAAGAGTACCAACCGACAGCGTTTCGGCGAGCTTGGCTATTCCCACAAACGCACTTGCAAACCCGTCAGCAAACTGCACCATTCCATGTGCGGCATCTTCTTCAATATGTTCTGTAAAATGGTCCACTGCCACTACCCCATGCCATGCTGAGGTAAATGCACCAGCAACGTCATCCCAGAAACCTGGCGCATGATATTGCTTGTAGTGGGGGGAGAGGAGCGCAGCATCGTTTAGCTGAGCAGCTAGTTGATGCCCTTCCTGGGCAATTTGCTCGACAAAATCATTGATTCTTGCTGCATCACCATTGAGCTGGCCACAAATTTCGCTGTAGCGCTGAAATTCCTGCTGGTGTTGCTCCTCTGCCGGAGTGAGAGGTGGCTGGACACCAAGGGTAAGGGCTGGTATTGCTGCTGGAGGCTGATAGTCAGACAGGCTCCGGCATAGCTGCAAGCCTTCTGCCATTGTGGGGTTATCGTAGTTGAGAATGTTCTGTATCTCATCGCACATGCCTTGGAACGTTCCAACTGATCTCGATATGTATGCACCTGCATCATTGAAGGCAGTTGCACTTTTACTGAGGTTGTCTGCATACCCCCTCATGAATGCCTGAAACAGACGGGAAGCACTGCCAGTCCATCCACTCTCTTCACTTCCGACTGAAGTTATCAATGAATATGCATCTGCGAGCCCACTTCCTGTACTTGACAGGGTAGAACTCAGCTGCATCAGGGATTCTAGGTCATTCCTGAACTGGGAAATCTGCTGTTCATAGCCAGAAAACGTATCTGACAAAAGGTATGGAAGCGAAACTGGACCCCATGCTTGGTACCCTTCTACTGCTGGTTGATTGATAGGCTGTATCAGCAAGTCACCCATAAAACCATCCCCAGCTATGAACTATTTCCCCGATCCGAAATCATTTTCTGCATTGGATTCTGCCTTTGAGTACATCTCGACTGAGTTTCCAAGTGCTTTGGCAATTGCCTCGCATGAATCTGCAAGTTTCTGTAACATTGGCATCCAGCTGTCAGAAAAGGTCAGTATTGCGTCATGTACTTCACTGGCTTTCATCTCTCCAGCTGTATTGCCAAACTCATTAGAAGCTGAATTGCTCATCGAAGCTAACTGCTGCGTTGCCTGATTGAGCTGTGCAACTTTGGTTGCCAAAAGACTGAGAGATACACTGTAAGGATCACTTCCCATGACAGGATGGTAGCATCAAAAAAACTCATGCTTATTCCAAAGTCACCCTGTTGTGACACAATGCAACATCCGCAGCATTAACATCGAATATCACCCTGCTTTACCACAGCAATGCCTACCCGCTAAAGCAGTACGAATGGTTGTAGAAATCGGAACATGTGTAGCCGCCCAGAAGGGCCTGCTCATTTGTGAGATAGGACGTTCCATCAATGACATATGCTGATGGACCATACCAGTAACTGCGGACAAGTTGCACACCAGGTGGGGGTGCAGCTGGCCATCCATCTGGTTTTCCATTGAGTTCCTGCGACATGAACAGGTTCCAGATTGGTCCTGCACCAGTAATACCGATTGCACCCCTCATCGGAGAGTCATTCGTGTTTCCTGCCCAGACAGCAGTGAGCAGATTTGGTGTCCACCCAATTGTCCAGTTGTCCTTGAAGTTGTCACTCGTTCCGGTCTTTGCTGCTACCACATGTCCTGGTATCTCCAGCAGATTCGAATACCCAAACTCAAGTTCACGGTTCTGGTTGTTGCTGAGCGTCGTATTCATGACATATGCAGTTTGCGGAGTGAGGACATCAGGAGTTGCCTGTGGAGCATGGTACAACTCTTCACCATTTGCGTTCGTAATGGAAAGAATGAACTGGGCAGGATGGTACGTCCCACCGTCAGCGATAACACTTGCTCCCTGTGCCATTTCCCACAGAGGTACAGGATATGAACCAAGTGTTGCACTCGGACCATATGAACTGAGCGGTGCATTGAGTGTCGTCACACCCATTCTCCTCGCCTGGGCAATGATGCGGGCAATACCAGTCAAAAGTTCCACCCGAACTGCAGGTATATTGAACGAATTCCCGAGTGCAACTTCCAGTGGTACTACACCATGCCAGGTTCGACTATAGTCAACTGGCTGATAGTACTGCGCATTTCCTACCGGTACGGAAATTGGCCCGTCAAGCACCGGGCTGACCATGCTTATGACCTTGTCCTGTATTGCAGTACTGTACGTAAAGAGCTTGAAAGTGGATCCAACCTGACGTGGTGTTGAAGCCATATCGAAAGCTGAACCAGGAACATTGTTTCCTGCATTACCGACATATGCAAGAACATCTCCCGTGTTTGGATCAATTGACACAAGCGCTGCATCTGTCAGGTTATAGCCATGCAAACCTATGACTGTCCCGTTGGTATCGGCCTGGGCACGCTGCTGCATGGCCTCATTGAGTGTCGATACTATGGTGAGCCCTGCAGTGTCCGGATTGAGATGCGTTGACTGTGCAACCCTTTTCGCCACCTGCCTGACAAAGAATGGAGCAACATCGAAGTTATCCATGCTCCCGTTTGCATAGGTGAGATGTTCAGCAATGGCTGCATTCTCCTGGGCCTGTGTAATGTACCCGATCTGGCGCATTGAATCGAGGACAATTCTCTGTCGCACCTTTGCAGCAGCAGGGTTGATGAGAGGATCGAGTACTGAAGGGTCATTTGGGAGGCCTGCAAGCATTGATGCCTGGGCAAGATCGAGCTTCGATGCATCTATACCGAAGTACTCCCGTGCAGCTGCTTCAATTCCCTGTGCAGTATTCCCATAAAAGATGTCATTAAGGTAAGCATCGAGGATCTGCTGCTTGGACTCGTGAGAAGAAAGATACTCGGCATACAGGACTTCACGTGTCTTGTATACAAGGGATTTCGTGTCCTGTAGGTACAAGAGTTTTGCCAATTGCATCGGAATGGTGCTCGCACCCTGACTTGTACTTCCATACCGAATGTCATAATACGCAGCTGAAATCACTCGTTGGTAGTCAATTGTCCCTTCATGCCAGAAGTTCTTGTCCTCAACAGCTAGGGTTGCATTAATGAGTACGGGCGCTATCTGTGATAGGGGTATGGGTATACGAGTTGCCCCAGGATCATGAAGCTCAGCAAGCAGCGTGCCATTTCTCGAGTACACAAAAGAATCCGCAGGGAAGACTCGAGCTTGCGGAATATGTGCTTCCACTGTGTACGCAACATATTCGACAGCACCTATCCCCCCAGAGGAAATGAGCATCATAAACATGCCAAAGAAGAGGAGAAGCCGTCCACTCCGTCGATGACGGTGTTCCCGAGCATGGAGGATGCTCCGCTTCCGCTGTATTGCAAGGACCATTGCAATCCGTGCATTTGACTTACGTGTCATGGACGTACCTGCTGGACTACTGCCACTTCTGATTGAACGTTTTGTCTATGCATCATGTTACACACGGGAGCTTCCAGGCCTGAATCTTCCATAACCCCTACAATGAAATACATGACGAACCCACCTGGCTGGAATTCCCCTCCTCCAATGAATAATGGCACTCCTGGTGCAACTCCCCCTCCAATGACATTTGGCGGGTATTCTCCAGTTCCTCCGGGCCCAGCTGCTCCCCAACGCAGGAAATCGGGTATTGGAGGAGCAATCGGAGCTGCTCTATTAGCCATTCTCAAGTTTGGGGCAATCATCCTCAAGGCAGCACTCCCCCTGTGGGCATTCCTTATTTCCTTTGCAATCATGGTAGGAATATTCGGGTGGGGTCTTGGCATTGGAGTCATTGTCCTCATCGCCATTCATGAACTCGGCCATTATGTTGCATCTTGGATGTACGGCATTCCTGCCAAGCTTCCCGTGTTTCTCGGACCATTTGGAGCAGTAACCATGCGGTCGAGGGTTGGGACACCAGTCCAAGCAGCAGTTATCGCCATCGCTGGTCCTGTGGCTGGATTTCTCATTGCTGCTCTTGCACTTGGAGCATCGACTGCAAACCCTAATGGTTCATTTACTGGCATACTTGCTGCAACTGCAAGCATCGGCTTTACCATTACCCTTCTCAATCTCATCCCCTTCTCCCCACTCGATGGTGGACGGGTTGCTGAAGTCATCTCCCGCAAATTCGCCATTGCTGGACTTGTCATCTTCGTTGCAGTAATTGCCGGGATGTACCTTGTCGGATCAGCACCGAACCCCATCGTGTTCATCATCCTCATTGCCGGCATTTTCTCACTGAGATCGACTGGCAAACAAGCAGCATTTCATATTGCAGACCGGTCGTCACAGTACCTTGTCATAGCCACCTATGTGCTTCTCATCGTTGCCTGCATTGTGGGAACAGGTCTTGCATACCATCAGCTATCCATGCTCGGCTACAATGTCACGGCTGCATAGGAGTTGTAATCTGCATGAAGAATGAACCTGATATGCCACCCCGGGAACTGCATGTGTTCGTCTGCACAACTGTGGGAAGGCACCGATGTGCAGACCTCGGTGGCGAACGGCTCCTCCGTCGACTTCGTGATATCGTCGAGGATCGCGGACTGGGCATGGTACGCACAACCCGCATGGGCTGCAATGAGCAGCACCATCAGGGGCCAATCATCATTGTGTATCCAGAAGGTGTGTGGTACGGACATGTCACGGTCGATGACCTTGACGAGATTGTCGAAGAGCACATCGTGCAGGGAAATCCAGTCGAACGTCTTCGCATCACACCAAACTAGTGCGGGGCTCGCTCTTGCAGATTCTCTTCAGGGAGTACTACCTTCCCCTGTACTGTGAGATGCGCACCACCAGCAATTGCCAGATACGCACTTACTGCATAGATGATCGTGAGGAAGGTGGGAAAATGCATGCCCAGTGCACTGTGTATTCCTCCCGATTCCTTCGAAACCACCCCAAGGAGTGCGAGAAGTGCGAAGACAACGCCAAGCACTGAAAGCGTGATTTGTGCTGCCTTCGGGGATGCCTTGCACGACACCCACCAGAAGAGTACAGCCGCTGCTGTAAGTACAAGATCCGTGAGGAGCGTACTCCCAATGAAAGTTCTTCCGAGGACACTCCCACCAAAATGACCATCATTCCCCGTAGTAAATCCGGCTGCCCAAAACACTCCAGCAGTAAGGACGAACACCAGTGCAAGCAGCTGTCCTGTTGCCCGGGTACGGATAAGGTAGTTCACGTGTCTCTTCCTCCTGGACGCCGGCGTGAAAGATAACTCGCTACAAGGAGTGCAGCAAGAATCAGCATACCAACGATGCTTGCAATCGTTCCACTACTGATGACAGTGCCCACTACAAGATTGACTTTCACCAATGCTGTCACCTGTGCCTGCTATGCGAAGAAGGGTACTCAGGACTTGGCTGGTACACGCCCCTGAAAGTAGACATTAAGTTCTTCCTGTGTTGGACGTGACTTCCTGCGACGAGTCCGCCTGCCAGGAAGCTCAATTGGCTGACGCATGAATCGCTCCTGGACCACGAAGACTGCTTCGATTAGATCCGTGAGAGGGGTATCCGGCGTGCAGGTAATGCCATATTCGCGGAGTTTCCCCAGAACGAATGGTGGCACCTTGCCTCCACGAAGATTGATCTCCTCAAGATGTGCAAGAAGACCATCAAATTCACAAAGCGTGTCACGACGTGCTTCACGCTTGCTGTCATCTTCTGCCTCCCATGCAACATTGCGGAAGACACGACGGCGTACATATGTGGCCATTTCGGTCACCTCCAGAACGTATCCGGTACTCGTACATAACGAGGACGTAGAGAAAATCGACGAGCGGGTCAGATCGCTCGAGGACAGGATATCAATATGGAAGACGTTTGTGTAGAGGGAATTTCCGGAGTTGCGTAATCCTTCAGCAAGGTAGACTACGCAACACTATGCCTTGATCACACACACAGCACTGGAGCACAACCCATGTCCTCGTTTCAATACATCAGGAGTGAGCTCTTCCGCCGTCTCGGAAGAACAATAACCACAGCATTGGGGTTTGCAGCTGGCGTAAGCCTTGTTGTCAGCATCATGGGTGTTGCATCAGGACTCGCTACTGCACAGGACAGGCTTCTTTCCCCACTCTCAACAGTTGGTACCGATATCATCGTCACACGGACTGTCGGTGCAACTACATCAACATCCTCCCCATCCCCATCTGCAGGTACTTCTCCCGGAAGTGCCCGTCCTCGCCAGAGAGGTTTTTTTGGTGGAAGCGGAAGTGCAATAAGCTCTCTCAATGCTGCAGACCAGTCAGCTCTCCTTCAGAGCAATGAAAGTGTACTTACGGATCTTTCCAAGCTGGGACCTCCTGGGACCCAGTTCACACACGATTTCTTTGTTCCTGGAACCCTCATTACCTTTCCTTCCCAGGCTGTTACGGACATTGCGTCCATTCCGGGTGTTGCAAGTGCTGTTGGGGAACTGAGTCTGCAGGGGGTTCATGACACAGGAACTGTTCCCAAGATTGTTGCAACCTTCACGACTGGAGGTCAAAGCCAAACCGTCACATCCACCCCACCACCCCTTACTGCTGCACAGCAGGCAGCAGTCCGTTCCTGCCTCTTTCAACAACTACAGGAACAAAACTCTTCCCCTGCTTCCAGCCCAGGTTCAACCCCCAGTTCTCAGGGAGCCTTCCAACCCAGGAAATTCAGTGACTTCAACAAAGTCCTTGCAGAGTGCCTTCCAGCGTCATATCTCAAGTATCAGCAGCAAGTCGTCACTCCAATCCAGACTGTGCAGAAAATCATCAATCCTCCCCAGACAAATCTCAATACAAGAAGCTACACCGTGGCTGGAGTCAATCCTGCTGTACGAAACCAGGGAGTAATCACCTCGAACCAGCTCGTATCCGGGACATGGTTCACCTCTTCACCCAAGGATGAAGTTCTCGTCAATCAGGCATATGCCTCGACAAACACTCTCAAGGTGGGTTC
>JBMFXB010000023.1:0-30628 GCA_049964715.1 Candidatus Dormibacteria bacterium | reverse complement strand
AACTAGTCTGGGTCCGCTACAACCCATATCTGCGATTCCCACTCCAGCGATTCACGGGACTTCGCAGATGAGTGGGGTCTGGAGATAAAGTTACAGGTACAGGAGTTTCCGTACGCTGTTTGTAGATAAAAACACTCAGCAAGGAGAACTCCTGTGGAAACTAATGCTACACGCATGTGCGAAGTCCCCGTTTGCCGCGTGCATGGTTCCATGCACTCAGAGTCACAAAAGATTGGTGCGTTTGATGTACTCGCACTCCTGTGCAATCCGCTCGGATTCCTGTGCAAACCCCGCTCGTTTTGCCGTGCAAAGTCTGCTCGGATAACAGTGCAATCCTCGCTCGTTTTGCCGTGCATTCCGCAATCGAGGCACCGCTTCCCGAGGACATGGATCGTCTCTGCGATCACCTCGGGCTCGCCTGGTGCGATCCGGACAGGCAGCCAGAGATATTCGACGCGTATCTCGACCACCCGGGTATCGCCGTGTACGCCTTCCACACCGAGCTGGAATGGCCGTCCCTTTTTCTGGGACACTGCTCGGCTCCATTGCCGACTCTTCAGAACTCATACACCACGTCTCTGGACGCTAACGTTACATTCTCGTTGACATTCACGACATCAATGGCAATCCGGCATCAGGGACCCTCGCATGGCTCGTTGACATCACACCAGATGATCAGCAAATGATCGGTAGTTGGCATGGTGGGCCTATTGGCAAAAGATCTAGTTCCCCAGTAAGTACACCGGACTCTGCTCCAGCGAAAACGTATGTCTATGTCCTCATTGATGCACGTTCCGGGACAGAGTTGCAGGAAGTCATAGGGCAATGAAGATTACTCTTCTCTGTCGGTTCTTGACCGTGGAGTAATACTTTGTCATCGACTGGATAACGGACGATCTTGTGGCGCTGCCACTCAGCAGTCAACTGTACTGCAGGGCACCAAATATCTCAACAGTCTATTAACTTTACTGTGCTTTCGGTTATAGACATCAGGCACATGCCCAACAATGTCTCTATTCCAAGTTTGCAACTGCATCAACTACGCACGTGAATTGACTTTCACTCAGCAGATAGCAGCAGGATTGGGGCTTGAAGAGCTGGTCGGTACAGAATCAACGCTTAGACCGAGAAACTTGCTTGTCCGAGGATCAACACCAGCGTACAAGTACTTGACACGCTGTTCAGGCGTCCCAATCGTCAAGGCAGCGGCTGGAGGTCTGAGGGAGATTATCCAGTCTGGTCTTCCAACTGCATCAGTACCGCATGCATCGTGGGTCTCGACAAGTACTGCCCCAATAACTGAGGAACCTGCGTAGTTTTGGTCAGCAAACTGGAGCCCTATCCGTGAGGCTTGGGCACCAGAAACGACGCTGTTCTCTTTTGGATTGAGAGTTAGACTCACATTCTGCTTCAGGAAGTCCGAATCAGGTATTTCTGGCACATGTGCAACGATCTGTCCCATTGCTATTTCCTGTGGAGTAAGGCAGAACGCAGTGACAGGTGCTGGCTGATGGGCCCCTGGACAGATCACTGGCGTAGTTCTGTTTACTGAACTGCAACCAACCAACGTGATGCCCACAAGCAGTAGGAGGACGATCCGGTTGACCAATTGAGAATTGAACATGCAGTCATTCGTTGGATATCCAGTATTCGACACCAATGTCTGCCGCCTGAACATGACATTGCAGAGTTTTAGCTGGCAATGGTACTGGAAAGTATCAGTCGAGAGATTTACCTTTGCGGGCTTGCCGTCGTCGCTGTACTGCAGCATACGCAGCTCCGCCTGCAGCCACTGCGACCTGTGCTCCGATCCAGGAAGCTGGCATCCGTATTGCAGCATCTGCAGCAGCAACAAAGACAGCCCCTCCAGCAAGCTCTCCAGCTTGTGGATGGACGTAGAAGGGAAGCACCATTCGTCGGTACACTGAACGAACTCTTGCTCCAAGGCCTGTGGAAGAAGTTGATGTAGTCATTTGTCAATCATGCCATTTTGTGCAATCGCGTCACAACGTCAACAGTATGTACATGACAATGACACCAGTGCCTTCATACATACAGCGATATGTAGATTACTCCTAGAATCAAGTAATGGATTCTTCCCCTGCTGCAGTACGTGTTGAGCATCTCACCAAGCAGTATGGTTCCCTCACAGCTGTCAACGACCTCAGTTTCACCATACCCAAGGGTACTATCACAGGATTTGTTGGACCCAATGGTGCAGGGAAGACGACATGCATCCGCATGCTTCTTGGGCTCGTTACCCCAAGCTCAGGAGAAGCAGAAGTTCTTGGCTCTTCGGTTCATAATCCATCTGCATATCTCGCGAAAGTCGGAGCAATGATTGAGGGCCCAGCTTTCTATCCAAATCTCAGCGGAGAGGGGAATCTTCGCGTCCTCGCAACACTTGCAGGCTTGCCAACTGACCGTGTACATGAAGCACTGGATACAGTTGGGCTCCTTAACAGGAAGTCTGACCCCGTGAAGCGATATTCCCTCGGAATGAAGCAACGTCTTGGCATTGCGAGCACTCTCATGCGGAATCCCCAGCTTCTCATCCTTGATGAGCCACTCAATGGTCTCGATCCTCCAGGGATTATCGAGATGAGGACACTCATGCGATCATTGCAGGAAGAAGGGGTTACCATCATTGTGAGTTCCCACCTCCTTGGGGAGGTGGAGCACGTTGCAGACTGGCTCGTCAGTATTCGAAATGGACATGAACAGTACTGTGGCTCCACTGACACTCTCCCAGGACGAGGTACAGAACAGCTTGTCGTGCGTGTGGATACCGATGATGAAGTCGCCATCCTGAGAGAACTTCTCACGAAAGATGGTCATGCATTCACAGCAGATGGACGAACCCTTACCGTCGATGCCCCTGCATCGTACGGACGGACTCTCAACATAGAGTCGATGAAGGCGGGAGCCGTTCTTACAGAACTCCGGATGAGCCGTGAATCCCTTGAGGGCGCAGTCCTTGCAATGATGCAGGAGGATATCCACCAATGATTCGTGCATTTCGTGCTGAATACTTCAAGATTCGGCGACTCTCCATTCTCTCGGGTGGAATAGCAATGGTTGGTTTCAGTATCCTTGCAGCGTACTTTGGAATGACACGAATTCATAGCAGACCTGATGCACTCATCGAAATATTCCGACTGAGCCAGCCAGATGGTCTAGTCTTCCTCCTGCAGCACGCAGCAACACTCCTTCTCGTTATTTCCCTGATTGTGATGGCAGCCTCAATGGGAGAGGAATGGTCCCATGGCACGATCCGCAATTTGCTATCTGTGAATCCAAACAGGTTCAGGGTGTTTGCTGGAAAATATGTCGCACTTCTTGTATACCTTGCATGTTCTTCAGCCTTGGCAATTGTGCTAGGTGGAGTCATAGCCTGGTGGCTTGGCCCGGGTAACGGGATTACCACCTCATCGTGGACAAGTTCAGCTGGCTGGAGTGCACTTGTAACCTTCATTGGGAACCTTGCACTGTGTTTGGTTGGGTGGTCACTCTTTGGTGCAGCTGTTGGCATACTCCTTCGTTCTGCAGCAGCTGCAGTCGGCATTGCACTTGCATACCTTCTCGTCGTTGAGGGTCTGGTCACACTACTCCTACCTGACATCGGGAAGTGGCTCATTGGGCAACTTCTCACGGTGGTACTGCAAGGGGGAACCACTTCCATGCAGTACGGAGTTGCACTTCTTTGGGCAGGTGTATATTCCGCAGGATTTGTCATCGCGATTGTGCTTCTTCTTCGTGGACGGGATATCACTGCCTAGTTCAATGACTGTTCTCATCATGTGGAAATCGTTACAATTGAGGCGCAACCCCACACAAGAAAGGAATTCGCATGTCAGGACATAGCAAGTGGGCTGGGATCAAGCACAAAAAGGCTCTCGTGGATGCCAAACGTGGACAGATGTTCACGAAGGTTGCACGAGAAATCACTATTGCAGCACGAAATGGCGGGGGAGATCCGAACGCCAACTTCCGCCTTCGCCTCGCAGTCCAGAAGGCACGTGAAGTGAATATGCCTGCAGACAACATTGATCGGGCAATACAACGAGGAACAGGTGGCAAGGACGGAGCAAATCTCGAGGAACACCGGTATGAAGGATATGGGCCACACGGTGTTGCAGTCCTCATCGATGTCATGACTGACAACCGAAACCGTACTGTTGCACAAATTCGGAGCATATTCACGAAAGCTGGTGGTTCACTCGGAGAAACTAACAGCGTCGCCTGGATGTTTCGTCAGAGTGGCATTATTCGTGTTGCAGGAGATGGCATAGCCGAAGAACGGGCCCTTGAGCTTCTCGATGAGATCAATGTAGGTGAAGAAGGTGATATCTCGGTTGAAGATGGTTCAGTTGTCATAACTCTCGATCCCCAGCAATGGGACGATGCAAGAAAGCAGCTTGAAGAGAAGCGGTTTCTTGTGGAAGAGGCAGAGGTAACCATGGTGCCAACCACGACTTTGCCAGTTGATGCAAAACAGGCACCCACTGTTATCAAGTTCCTCGAGGCACTCGACGATCTTGATGATGTACAGCAAGTCTATGCAAATGCCGAGATCCCGGATGATGTTCTGGAATCGGTTGGCTGATCGTGCGCATTATTGGCATCGATCCGGGTTTCGGACGGCTCGGCGTAGCAGTGATTGATGGAACGATTGGACATGTATCACTTGTTGATGCATGCTGCATTGAGACTTCTGCACAGGCATCCTTCCCGGACCGACTTCATGACCTCTCACGACAGTTCCATGCAGTACTCGATTCCTATGTGCCACAGGTAGCTGCAATGGAGAAACTTTTTTTTGCCACCAACCGCACGACTGCAATGCATGTAAGTGAGGCAAGGGGTGTACTGCTCCTTGCCTGTGCTGAACATGGCATTCCTGTTGAGGAGTACAGCCCTCCTGAAGTAAAACTTGCAGTTGCAGGATATGGGGATGCACCAAAGCACCAGGTTGCCCAGATGGTTCAGCACATGCTTCATCGCACATCCAGTCCCATTCCTGGACCGGATGATGCGCTCGATGCATGTGCCATTGCCCTGACCCACCTCCATCGAGCACCCCTTGCGCGAATGGCAGCTATTGGCAAGACAAAACCCCTTCCCGGAAGGACAGCTCGCCCATGATTGCACTCCTCACTGGAACACTCCGCAGCGTTACCGATGAGGCTCTCATTGTCGAAGTCCATGGGATTGGCTACCGGGTCCTTGCACCTCTCCATACGCTCCAGAGCTCCCTTGCCCTGATTGGGCAAGACATCACGCTCCATACCTCACTCCAGGTCTCGACTGATGCCCTGCGCCTGTATGGTTTTCTCCATCCCAGTGAAGAGGAACTTTTCGAACTGCTCATCACTGTGGACAGGGTTGGACCAAAGGCTGCACTGGCAATGCTCGGGACTGGCTCATGGGAGGAGCTTGCAACAGCGATACGTTCTGGCAATAGTGCTGCTCTCGCACTCACACCAGGAATAGGGAAGAAAACAGCTGAACGTATCATCCTCGATCTCCGTGACAAGCTGGCAGCATTTGCTGTGTCCCAGAATGGGACAATACAGCAAACAGTTCTCCCAGGAGATGTGTCATCGCAGGCCATTGTCGCTCTCACAAGTCTTGGGTTTAATGAACGGGAAGCGCATGCAGCAATTGAAGCCGTACTCAAGGAGACAGATGGCAAGCATCAGGCAGTCAATGATCTTGTCAGCAATGCACTCCGCAGACTCGGAGCAGGAGTAGCTCATCATGACTGAACTGAACAGTGCCCTCATGCCGCAGGAACGGGACGATGACCGTGTCACGGAAACACGACTCCGCCCAACAACCCTTGCAGATTTTGTCGGTCAACAAACCATTCGCGAGCAGATTGGGCTCCTCATTGAGGCTGCTCGCCAACGCAATGATGCAGTCGACCATGTCCTCCTCTACGGCCCTCCTGGCCTTGGAAAGACGACTCTTGCACAGATCATTGCCCATGAGCTCAATGTCGGCGTGAGAACAACGAGTGGTCCAGCAATTGAACACCAGGGCATGCTTGCATCAATTCTCACTGGACTTGAACACCAGGAAGTGTTGTTCGTTGATGAGATTCACCGCCTTCCACGACCTGTTGAGGAAGCACTGTATCCTGCAATGGAAGACTTTGCCTTCGATTGGGTAGCAGGGAAGGGAGCAGGAGCCCAGGCACTTCGTCTGGACCTTTCCCACTTCACTGTCATTGGTGCAACGACCCGTGTCGGTGCGCTCGGTGGACCATTACGGGACCGCTTCGGTATTGTTCTCCGTCTCGATTTTTACGAGCCAGAGGAACTTGCACGGATCGTTGAACGTTCAGCAGGCCTCCTTGACTGTGCCATCACGGAAGATGCAGCAATGATGCTTGCTGAACGCTCCCGTGGAACGCCTCGCATTGCAAATCGCCTTCTTCGTCGTGCACGGGACTTTGCCCAGGTCCGTTCCGACGGCACCATCACCAGTGACGTTGTGCAATCAACTCTTACGCTCCTCAATATCGATGCTCTTGGGCTTGATGAGATGGATCGACGTGTACTTACATACCTCTGTGATGTCATGAAAGGAAGACCTGTGGGGCTCCATGCACTTGCAGTGGGAGTACAGGAAGAGTCTGACACTGTTGAGGATGTCATCGAACCATTCCTCATCAGACGTGGATTTCTGGCTCGTACACCACGTGGTCGGATTGCAACGAGCAAAGGATTCTCGTATATGGGATTTGCAGAACCTGCAGATGCAACAGTCGAGAGCCAAAGGCTTCTTGCATTCGACGATACGGAGGAATCAGATGCCTGACAGTGGTGAAACAAACATCACAAATACAGATGAGTTGCATCCAACACTCCTCGATGCATACTGCTACGAACTTCCAGAGGATCGCATTGCTCAGCAACCCCGAGAGCATCGTGATGAAGCGAAACTTCTCGTTGTGCACCCCGATGGACACTGTGAAGATCGTATCTTTCATGATCTCCTGCTCTTGCTTCGAGCTGGGGATCTTCTCGTACTCAATGAAACCCGGGTTCGGCGTGCACGACTCCATGGACTCGATAGCGATGGTCGCACTGTGGAACTCTTTGTCGTTGAACTACTCCCTGACGGATGCTCGAGTATATGTCTAGTTCGTCCAGGAAAGCATCTCCATGAGGGAAGTGTGGTAACTGTCGATGGAACACTGCAGGCACACATTGCTGCACATGCACCACACCATCCAGGAGCACGCATTGTGGAGTGGATTGTTCCGGAGGACATGTCCCTTTCGGACCTCATCGAGAAATACGGCGAGATGCCACTGCCACCGTATATCCACGACAGGGATCACGACACATCGTATTACCAGACTGTGTACGCACAAGGAGACCCAAGCTCTGTCGCAGCACCCACAGCAGGACTTCACTTCACACGTGAGCTTCTTTCCTCACTTGATTTGCAGGGCATTGGACATGTGACCATTGACCTTACTGTCGGAATGGGAACATTCCTTCCAATTCGTACGGAACGCATAACTGACCACACCATGCACGAGGAACGGTTCACCATTTCGCCTGAGGTTGCTTCCCGTATCAATGAAACAAGGAGAACTGGAGGACGGATCATAGCTGTTGGAACAACAGTTGTCCGTGTTCTCGAGAGTGTTGTTGATGAGGATGGTTTCGTGCACAGTGCAACAGGATCAACGAGGCTGTATATTCGTCCCGGGCATGTATTCCGGAGTCTTGATGGTCTCATTACAAACTTTCACCAGCCAGGGTCCTCACTTGTCGTTCTCGTTGCGACACTTCTCGGATACAAGTCGTGGCGGGATGCATACAAGTGGGCACTGGATCACCAGTACCAGTTTCTCTCCTACGGGGATGCCATGCTGTGTTGGCTCCCACAGAAAGGCACCACATCTCACTAGCCATGACAATGCATCCAAATCCCTATACGCTCACAACGACTGATGGAGCAGCTCGACTGGGCGCTCTCATGACTGCTCATGGGAGCGTTCCTACACCAACGTTCATGGCAGTCGGAACGCATGGTGCAGTGCGGGCATGCCTGCCCTCCGAGGTGAAGGCAACAGGAGTGGATATTGTCCTTGCCAATACGTACCATATAGCCTGCAGACCAGGTGTCGAGCACATTGAAGAGGTTGGGGGACTGCATGAATTCATGCAGTGGAATGGACCCATCCTCACAGATAGTGGGGGATACCAGGCACTCAGCCTTTCCCACCTCTCGAGGATCTCGGATGAAGGAATCGTCTTCGTGTCTCCATATGATGGTTCCCAACTGTATCTCTCACCTGAGGATGCAGTCCACCTACAGGAACGGTATGGGAGTGACATCATCATGTGTCTTGACCATCCAGCACTGTTTGGATCTCCTGATGCCACAATCCTTGAGACCATGCATCGAACCCATGCCTGGGCTGAGCGAAGCATTGCTGCACACACCACGGGTTCCGGCCTGTTGTTTGGCATAGTCCAGGGTGGATATGAAGTTTCCACACGGAGACTGTCTGCACAAACACTTGCATCTCTGCCCTTTGATGGGCTTGCTATTGGTGGACTCTCCGTTGGAGAACCACATGAACTCATGATTGAACTCACACGGGAAGTGACAGACACGATCCCTTCCCACACTGTCAGGTACTTCATGGGACTTGGCAGTGACAGGGAACTCCTTGCCCTTATCGCACAGGGAGTTGACATGTTCGACTGTGTTGCTCCAACACGACTTGCACGTCACGGTGTTGCATATACACCCTACGGGCCGCTCACTCTCAAAAAGGCACAGTACCGAGAGGATCATGCTCCTCTCGTCGAGGGATGCCCATGTCCTGCATGCATGACATTCAGTCGTTCATATCTCCGACACCTTTTCAATGTTCAGGATATCCTTGCGCATCGACTAGTGAGTCTTCACAACCTTACACATCTTGCCTGTCTCATGAAGGATGTACGAGCAGCCATTGGTGAACATCGATTCGATGCCTTTCATGTAGAGCGCCTTGCCATGCTCAATGACAGCATTACTGCGAAGATAGAGGAAGCATCCCATGCCTGAAGAATACGGTCCTGAAGCAGATCCTCAGTGGACACGTGAGGAACCTGGACAGTATCGTCAAAAGATCCTCAAGCCAGAGGAGAAGACTCCAGCTGCCTGGCCACCCCTTGTCCTCATAATCCTCGCAGCATTTTTCTGGGGTCAGGTTTACAGCATACTCACTGCACGAAGTTCGACTGATGCGAAGCTCACCTGTCCTCCAGGAGTTCCGAGCCATTTCACACTCATGGCAGTATATGGAGGCACTGTACTTGCTGCACTCTCCATCCTCGTCATTCGACGCGCACGGGGTGCATTTTCATGGATTGTCTTTCTCCTCTCCATCTGCATCTGCATTGTCGTTGTGATTCTCCAGTCCACGATAAAAACACTCTGCTATCCCGGATAGCATGAGATCCCAGAGCAGGAGGATGGTCTGCTCCGGTACACTGCGGTATTGTGGTACGTCTCACGAAATGGTGGTATTTGCTGGTCGGTCTCATCGTCCTTGGGGCGCTGTTCATCGACACGTATAGCCTGACGTACCGGTACCTTATTGTCCACGAACCACTCCCACACCCGCTTACTTCAAATCCACACCTTTTTGGCTCGCCCTTGTACATTCACAAGGGCATCGATCTCCAGGGTGGTACTGACCTCACAATTGCGATCTGCCTTGGGAAGAATGATCCACAAGGAACTGGCAGTGCATGTACTGAGGGAGTGCCAGGGGGAAAATCAAATCTTGCAAATGTACAGCAGCAGACAGTCACGATACTTCGAAAGCGGGTCAACAGCCTGGGTGTGACTGAGTCTACTGTCCAGGCAGTTGGTACAGATCAGGTTGAAGTCATAATTCCTGGTGTCAATCTTCAGGAAGCGGAAAGCGTTGTCGGAAAGACTTCACGGCTTTACTTTGCAACACCTGTTGTTGGGACAGCCAATCCAAAGGATCCTGCATTCATTGCAGACCAGCACGGATTGTATGATACTGCCCAGTTCACAAATGGACAGTTCTACTTTCCTGGCTACCACTGGAAAATAGACACGAAGCTTCCTGCAACGGATGTTGTGTCCTCAAGTGTCAGTTACCCTCAAGGATCAGCATCCCCTGGAGTAAGCATTACCTTCAATAGCCAGGGTTCCAATGAATGGCACAACATCACACAGGCTGCATACAACAACTACATCCAGTACGGACCAAATGATCCCAGATCCCATATCGCAATCTTCCTTGACAATCAAGTCATTACTGCACCATATGTCCAGCAAGGAGGACAGTACTACAACACTGAGATCACTGGGAACTTCACTCTCCAGCAAGCAACGAACTTGTCTGAGCAGATCAATGCTGGAGCACTTCCTGCACAGATAGCAATAGTCCAGTCCACATCCGTGAGTGCTACCCTCGGGAAGGCAACTGTCACAGAAAGCCTCATTGCTGGTCTCCTTGGCCTCATCATCGTCATTGTCTTCATGATTGGGTACTACCGGTTTGCAGGGCTTCTTGCAAGCATTGCACTCCTCATTTATGCCGGCATTGTCCTTGCACTCTACAAGCTCATTCCAGTCACGCTCTCGCTTGCTGGACTTGCAGGATTTGTTCTCAGCGTAGGCATGGCTGTTGATGCGAACGTGCTTATTTTCGAACGCATTCGTGATGAACTGCGTCATGGTCGTCGTCTCGTACTTGCTGTCGAGTCAGGTTTCCGGCGAGCATTCCCTGCAATCCGAGACAGCAACTTCTCAACAATCATTGCATGCCTTGTACTGTGGGTTTTCGGGAATGATGTCGTCAAGGGATTTGCACTTACACTGGGACTCGGCGTCATGGTGTCGTTCTTCACAGCTGTTGTCATAGTGCAGATACTCTTCCGCATTGCTCTCAGCCTTCCGTTTGGCAAGAAGCCAGAGCGCTATGCACGACTTGATCCACAAATTGATGCATTGCCACGACGAGGCAAATTCGATATTGTCACATCCCGCAATATCTTTTTCCTCATCTCAGTGCTCATCATCGTGCCTGGAATCATTGCAATGGCTGGATGGGGTTTCCGGCTTGGACTGGATTTTGCAGGCGGCAACCAGATCACTGCAACGCTTGCAACGAGGACAACACAGCAGGAAGTTGCCCATACACTTACGAAGAAGTACCCGACTCTCCAGCCAGCAGTCGAACAACAGGGCACAAACACATACGTTGTGCAGACACTTCCAGCTCCAGTCTCGACCATCCTCAATGTCGAAAGCACGCTGAAGAACACATACGGTTTCACAGAAACGAAGGAACAACCGGATGTACAGGTCTCCACAGTGGGTCCCAGCATTGCAACTTCCACTGTGCAGAATTCAGTACTGCTCGTTGCTGTTGCAGCCTGCTGCATTGCACTGTATCTTGCCCTCGTATTTCGTGGTCAACGTTTCATGTCACCATGGCGTTTCAGCGTGACAACGCTTTTCAAGCTCCTTCATGATGTGTTTGTTCTCCTTGGCATATGGGCCATCCTTGGACACTTTACTGTCCTTGGTGATGTCAACAGCCTCTTCATAACTGCAGTCCTGACTTCGATTGCATTCTCGATACATGACACGATCGTTGTCTTTGACCGAATACGTGAGAATCTCCGTGTTGGTCCTAAGTTCACCTTTGAGCAAATCGTCAATCTCTCTACTCTGCAAACGATGACACGGTCAATCAACACAGCACTCACTGTCGTTTTTGTCCTTCTTGCCCTCATCCTCTATGGCGGTACTTCCATTCAGGGGTTTGTACTTGCACTCCTCATTGGAATCGTGACAGGAACCTACAGCTCAATCTTCAATGCAAGCACACTCCTTGTTGCATGGAATGCAGCTGACAGAATTCTTCATCCACCGCTTCCCACCCGTGGACGCAGAAGTGCCCGCGCACTTGCACGGACTTCATGATTTGCACGATACAACTGTAGTCACAAAACGCAATATTACAGACACTGCCAATGATTTCTGTACAATGAGTTGCGTATTGTCATGAGTCAGCCGCAGTCCCCAAGTCACCCCCACTCGACACCGCAACCCCACGGTGTAGCAGCTCCCGAGAGCATCAGTGAGATCATTGCTCCTGCACTTGCTCAGTGTGCAGTAACACTACACGGGGTACGCTGGCTCCATGAACACCGTCGCACAATTCTCCAGATCATGATCGACAGCGAAGCTGGAGTGACCCTTGATGACTGCGAGCATGTCTCAAATATTCTCACTGATGTTCTCGATGTCTACGAGATTTCCCAGAAGCCATATGATCTCCAGGTGAGTTCTCCTGGTGCTGAACGGCCCCTCCGAACACCTGATGCTTGGCTTCAGGCCATAGGAAGGAAAGTACGTATTGTCTACGGAGAAGAAGGATCCACCCCAACGACTGTCGAGGGGCATCTCCTTGCCTACAGTGCAGAACTCACAACAGTGGAAATCCGCAAAAAGCAGCAGCGGAAGCCACTTGTTATACTCACTGCCTCCATTCACTCAGGAAAAATCATGGTGGACATCTGACTGTGGCTCAGCGTTCCCGTCCACTCCATACACACTCACAGCAGTCTGATGCTGCGGACAAACCGAATATTCTTCGCGCTGCACTCGCAGACCTGGCAGACAGTGGCACGCTGTCGCGGCGTGAAATCACTGATATCGTAGAACGTGCCCTTGTTGCTGCGTATCGCCAGCAGGTAAGTGATGACACAGAGATCCGGGCTCGTCTTGGGGATGATGGTTCATACACGATGCACTCGACCCACCAGGGTGTCGATGAGACACTTCTCCAACTGAATGACAGTGTCATCAGACAAGCAGTCCGCTTTATCCGGATGGGGCTTGAAGAACAGAAACTCATGAAAGAGTCCCACCTCATTTCCGGAGCCATTATTGAGAAGAAGGGATTCATGATTGATGCAATTCTCGAGGGAAGCGAAGATGACACATGGCTCCTTAAAGGGGATGACTTTCTCGCACTTCTTCCGCCACATGAACAAATCCCCGGAGAAATGCTCCAGTCCCATACCCATACGAAAGTAGTAGTCCTCGGTGCACGTAAGTATGCTGGCAGCATTGTTGCCATTGTCTCCCGAACGCACCCCATGCTTGTCCGCCGCATCCTTGAGCAGGAAATCCCTGAAATTTCCCACGGTCAGATTGTCATTGATGCAGTCTCCCGTGAAGCAGGAAGACGCTCAAAGGTTGCTGTCCATGCACTTGATACAGCAATTGATGCACAGGGTGCTTGCATTGGACCAAAGGGAGTTCGTCACCGCTCCGTAGTCAATCTCCTTGGTGGAGAACACGTCCATATCGTCACATGGAGTGCTGATACAGCTACATACATTGCAAATGCCCTTGCTCCTGCAACTGTGCGAAAGGTTCGTCTTGATGAGGATGAACACGTTGCAACAGTGCTCGTTCCTTCTGGGCAGCTATCCCTTGCAATAGGGAAGGGCGGAGAGAATGCTCGCCTTGTGGCAAAACTCACTAGCTGGAAGATCGACATACGACCAGAGGATACTGATTTGGTCGAAGATGCGTCTGCTGAAGTACCACAGGAATGACGATCATACGGATGTGTGTGGGCTGTAAAGCCCGACGTCCCACGAAAGAACTCATTCGCCTTCGACTCTGCAATGACATACCTGAGGGAATTGCAGTCGATGAAAGCCACACTCTTTCTGGACGAAGCGTGTATCTTTGCAATGACCATCCTGAAGATTGTGCTGCACGTGCACATCGAAGCCGATCTCTCGCACGAGGTTTGCGTATGATGGAAAGAGGTATACCGCTTGAGAATGTGCTTTCTGCACTTTCCCGGGCACGTTCAAAGGAGGAGTAGATCATCGTCACTGCAAATCGAAGAACGGTTACGATTCCATCGTCACTCACCATAGGGGACCTTTCTCGCTTGCTCGATGTCTCCGCTGCATCAATCATCAAGTTTCTGCTGCAGAACGGTGTCATGGCGACAGTGACCCAGACGATTGACTACGAGACAGCTGCACTAGCTTCCGACCATTTCAATGTCGATGCAGTAAGTGAGGAAGCTGCTCTTGAGGCTGGTTCACAGCGCCATCCGCTTCTGGATCTCTCAAGGGAGGATCCAGCATCTCTTGTACCACGCCCACCTGTCGTTGTTGTCATGGGACATGTTGACCACGGCAAGACCTCGCTGCTCGATGCCATTCGTGCAACGAAGGTTGCGGATTCAGAGGCTGGTGGAATTACCCAGCGCATTGGTGCGTATCAGGTGGAAAAAAACCACCGCCTCATCACCTTCATTGATACTCCAGGTCATGAGGCCTTCACTGCAATGCGAGCCCGTGGTGCCATTGTGACTGACGTAGTAGTGCTTGTCGTGGCAGCAGATGACGGTGTCATGCCCCAGACTGAAGAAGCAATCCAGCATGCACGCAGTGCAGGTGTACCAATTCTCGTGGCAATCAACAAGATTGACAAGCCAGGAGCAAATGTTGACAAGGTGCTGGCACAACTTGCTGAATATGAACTCCTCAGTGACCAGTACGGTGGCAACACCACAATGGTTCGTACAAGTGCAAAGAGTGGAGAGGGGATTGCTGAACTCCTTGAAATGATTCTTCTTGTGAGTGACATCCAGGAACCACGTGCAAATCCCAACAGACTTGCTGTTGGCACAGTTATTGACTCCCACCTTGAACGTGGACGTGGTCCTATTGCCACTCTCCTCGTCCAGAATGGAACGCTCCATGTTGGAGACAATCTTGTTGTCGGGGGAACGTTTGGCAAGGTGCGGGCTCTCATCGATGACATGGGGAAGAAGGTGAAAGAAGCTGTTCCCAGCATGCCAGTCGTTGTCACTGGTCTGTCTGATGTCGTTGAGGCAGGTGCTTTTGCACAGGTCGTTGCAACTGAGCGTGAAGCACGGAGCATTGCTGAGGACTTCTCCCGACAGCGGGCAGAACGATTGTCGTATCCATCCCGTCGTCTCACCCTTGAAGAACTTGCAGCACGTGCAAAAGAGGGTGAACCAAAGACCTTTACTCTCATCCTGAAAGCTGATGCACAGGGCACTATTGAGGCAGTCAAGGGTCAGATCCAGAAACTCCAGAACGATGAAGTGAATATCAAGTTTGTTGCTGAGGGTGTTGGAGCAATCACTGAGTCTGATGTCAATCTTGCTGCTGCAAGCCAGGCAATCATCATTGGTTTCAATGTCCACTATGACGACCGTGTGAAACAGCTCGCTGATGAAGAGGGAGTTGATGTACGACTGTACAATGTCGTGTACCGGGTCACTGAAGACCTTGAGAAGGCAATCAAGGGCCTCCGCGAGCCAGTCTTTCACGATGTTGAAATTGGACGTGCTGAAGTGCGCAAGATTTATGTCTACGATGGGAAAAATTCCATTGCAGGAGCCAATGTCCAGGATGGAAAGATCACGCGCCAGTCAACCATTGCTGTCCTCCGCAAGGAACATGAAATTGCCCGATCATCAATCAAACAGCTCAAGCGGTTCAAGGATGATGTCCGGGAAGTCGCAAAGGGCTATGACTGTGGTGTTTCGCTTGACTCGTTCGATCAGTTTGAGGAAGGCGATGTGCTAGTGGCATATGTCAGGGAGCAGGAGGAGTGACATCCCGCAAGCGGGGGCAGGAAATTGCTCTCCCGACTCTCCCAAAGGCATATCAGCGAGGTGGAGCACGGAAGGATCGTATTGCCCAGCAGCTCCGTCGTGAAGTGTCAGAACTGATGCGGCGGGAAATGAACGATCCAGCACTCGCAATGGCTGCAATCACAGATGTTGACCTGTCACCTGACCTCAAGCATGCGACACTCAAGGTGAGTGTCACTGGTGACAGTGCAGTCAGGCACACTGTCTTCAGGGCTCTCCGACGAGCTGAGGGGTATCTTCGCATGCAACTTGGACAACGTCTCGAAAACCTCAAAACCATTCCACATCTCCGGTTCGAACCAGATCTTTCCATTGAATACAGTATTGCGATGTCGAAAGCACTTGACGAGCTTCACATACCTGATGAGACTACCCAACACACTGAGGAGAATGGGTCATATGACCAGACGAGCTGAATGGCCAACGCTCGCAGAACATCTGCCAGACATCCGTACTGCAATTGAAGGTGCTTCACATATTGCCTGTATTTCCCACAAGGATGCAGATGCAGACAGTCTTGGATCTGCTCTTGCAGTGACACTTGCTCTGCGAAATGCAGGGAAGCGTGTTGATGCAATCGTTCCGGAGCCAATGCCTCGTGGTCTTGCTCACCTCCCTGGAATCGATACAGTCCTCGTGGCGAGGAAAGATGTTGAACAGCACCACTATGATCTTGTGCTCACATTCGACTGCCCCACACTTGCACGCTTTGGGGACAAGCAGGACATTGTTGCATCAGCACCCATGAGCATTGTCTTTGACCACCATGTAAGCAATGACAACTTTGGCAAACTCCATGTTGTTGAAGTAACTGCAAGTGCAACTGGCCAGATAGCTGCAGCCCTCCTTCAGGGATTGGGCTATCCCATCACACCCGAGATAGCTGACAACCTCTATGCAGCCCTCTTCACTGATACGGGCGGGTTCCGCCATGAGAACACAACGTATGATGCACTCGCACTTGGTGCAGAATTGGTTGGGCTGGGAGCCAATGCTCCTCTCATTGCACTGAAAAGCTACAAGTCACGAACACTTTCCCAGGTTCTCCTCACAGCCCGTGTGCTCGATGGTCTGCAACATGATGAACGAGGAACACTGTTCTGGTCATCTGTTACCTCCACAATGATGGACGATCTCCATGCAGACCTCCAAGATGCTGAGGGGATCATTGATGAGCTGCAAAGTATTGACACAATGGAACTCGCAGTCCTCTTCAAGGAGGTTTCGCCGAACCTCACACGGGTGAGCGTTCGCTCCCGACACCCCCACGATGCAGCAGTTCTCTGTGGAGGCTTTGGTGGTGGGGGACATCGACGAGCAGCCGGAGCTGAAATTCCATTGTCCCTTTCGGATGCGAGGGAAGCGTTTCTTGCAGCAGCTAAGCAACTCATGGCTAAGGCTCTGACAGAGTAGGAGTGCACCATGCAGCACATTTCGCGTTCTTCTGGCATACTTCCCCTCAACAAGCCAAAGGACATGACCTCCTTCCAGGCTGTGTCCCGTGCACGGAAGGCTCTTAACATCAAGAAGATTGGACATGCAGGGACTCTCGATCCGCAAGCAACTGGTGTTCTTCCCCTCGCAGTGGGCAGTGCAACCCGGCTTACGGACTACTGGCACATGCAGCCAAAAACATATGACTGTACGATAACACTGGGATGGACAAGTACCACTGACGATGGGGAAGGGGAGTTGCTCGATGAGCACGACAGCAGCACCATTGCAGAAGAGGCTGTCAAGGTTGCTCTCCCGACATTTCTCGGAACAATTCAGCAGCTTCCTCCGATGTACTCCGCACTTCGCCATGATGGGCAACGACTGTATGATCTCGCACGAAAGGGCATTACTGTCGAACGAACACCACGGGATGTCGTTATCCATGGCATTGCTCTCACCTCATTTACTCCAGGAGTACACGCAACCATACAGTGCACAGTCACCTGCGGAAAAGGAACCTACATGCGCGTCCTTGCCCGCGATCTTGGCACTCTCTTGGGAACAGGAGCATACCTCTCTGCACTGACCCGCACATCATATGGTCCAGTACATCTCTCATCCTGCTTCACTCTCGAGGAGCTCATGGATGCTCCGAATCCATTGGACCTCCTGCTCCCCCCCGATATTGCAATATCATTTCTTCCCCGTCTGGATGTTCCTAGCGACATTGCACTTCGTGCACTCCAGGGACATGATGTGTGGGTAACAGGCATTGCAGATATTCCTGAGGGTGAGTGTCGTGTGCATGGACCACGAGGTGAACTCATAGCATTGGGACTTTTGCAGTCAACACATTTCACTCCTACAAAGGTGTTCAGTGCAGGTGCTTCTGCACGATAATCTGGGACACGATGCATATTTCCTTCCTTCCCACCCCTGCACAGCCTGAACTGGCAGAACGACATTTGAGTGTCACCATTGGCACCTATGACGGCGTGCACCGGGCCCATCAGCGTGTCATCCATGCTCTCATCAACCAGGCAACGCAGGATCGTACGCATACCCTTGTCGTAACCTTTCATCCCCACCCGCAGGCAATCGTCAATCCATCCGTAGCACCACCAAAGACCCTCACGCTTCCCTCCGAGAAATACGCTCTCTTCGAGCAACTTCATGTCGAGGAGGTTCTCGATCTCCAATTCACCCAGGAGATTGCCCACCTTCGTGCTGAGGCATTTCTTGAGGAACTTGCAGCATATGGGGCAATACGGCACCTCGTAGTGGGTCATGATTTCAAAATGGGGTACAAGGCCCACGGAACGTTGAGCTTTCTCTCAGACTACTGTTCCTCCCATGACATCGTTTTCACAGTCATCCCTGAGCAGCGGATAGAGGGCATTGCTGTCTCCTCCACACAGATCCGGAACAGCCTCCTCAAGGGAGAGGTTGAAGAGGCAAATCTCCTTCTTGGATATCCGTACTGTGTTACTGGAACAGTCATCCATGGCGAGGAAGTTGGACAGTCTCTCGGTTTCCCTACGGCAAACCTCGATGTCCATCCTGACAAGTGTCTTCCTGATGATGGCGTGTATGCAACATGGGCATGGATCGATGGAAGGTGGAAACAGTCCACAACGAGTATTGGCGTACGCCCAACCTTCAATGGCACATCCCGTGTCATTGAAACCCATATTCATGACTACGAAGGCATGCTGTATGACCAGAAGATGACTATTGCCTTTGTTGCCCGGCTCCGGTCCCAACAACGATATGACAAGGTCGAAGCACTCATCCATGCAATGGACCAGGACACTGAGGAGAGTACGAGAAGACTCGATCGAGAACCTGGACTGAGGGGAGGCCTTGTTCCTCTGCCTGTTGCACGATTCGCGCACCACTCCTGATTCCTGCACATGTACAAGAAGTGTCCAGATCCCCACGTCCATTGATATGCTTGCACCATGAGTCGATCAGTAGTTGCCAATATTGCGTGCATCGTTAACCCAGCGAGTGCTGGAGGTGCAACTGGCAAGACCTGGGATGCCTGGAGTTCCATGCTCGACAAGGCAGGCCTCATGCACGTGACCCACGCAACGTCCGGTCGGAATGATGCCATTGGAGCCACAAGGCAACTCCTCCGGGAAGGCCACCACACGATCATTGCAGTGGGTGGAGACGGCACGATCAACGAGGTTGTAAACGGATTCTTCAGTGAGGATGGGACTCCCATCAATCCCGATGCAACGCTTGCCATTTTTCCGCGCGGGACAGGGTGTGACTTCCGACGGACACTCAGGATTCCTCTCGATATTGAGGGGTGTATCGCAGTACTTGCTGCAGGAAATGTCCAGAGTATTGATGTGGGAAAAGTTGCCTTTGATTTGCCAACACCTTCCACCCGCTATTTTGTGAACATTGCAGACTGTGGGGTTGGTGGTGCAATAGCACGCCGGGTCAACAGCTCACCTCTCAAGGCAGGAGGATTCCGGGGCACTGCAGTGTTTCTTGGCATTTCCCTGCAGACACTCCTCACGTACCCCGACCCTGAAGTGACAGTTGAAGTAGATGGTTCCCTCTTCTACACAGGTCCTGTGAGCAATGTCGTTGTTGCCAATGGCCAGTACTTTGGTGGTGGCATGAAAGTTGCTCCCAATGCACGTCTCGATGACGGAACGTTCGATATTCTCGTCCTTGCACCAGATTCCCGCATCGATGCCATCAGGGGCCTTGCAAACATCTACAACGGAAGTCACCTTCACCAGAAAGGTGTCCTCACGACAACGGGATCCACAGTCCGAATTGCTGCTCCCGACTCCCAGGAAGAGGATGTCCTCTTTGACATTGAGGGTGAACAGATTGGTACTGTCCCTGCAACCATTACCTGTCTTCCACAGGCGCTCAAGATGTACATTCCCACGGATCAGACAGCTGAGGAAGAGATTTGATACACTTGATAATGAATACGAACAGAAAACATAGGATCGCAGTTGCGAAGGAGAGTGTGCGTGTCAGTCGTTCGAGAAAAGCAACCGATTATTGCGCAGTATCAGCGTCATGAGACCGACAAGGGATCGCCAGAAGTCCAGATCGCACTCTTGACTGACCGCATTGTCGCATTGACTGAGCATGCACGTACCCATCCACATGACCAGTCTTCCAAGAGGGGACTGCTCTCGCTCGTTGGCCAGCGCCGACGGCTCCTTGCATACCTCACCCGGGAAGATATTGCCCGGTACCGGTCCATTGTGGAATCCCTCGGACTCCGCAGGTAGGAATGTGTTTCACCCCCTATCCTCTTCAGATGCCAACCATGTCAGATCATTCATCAATCCGGAAGCAGGATCATGGTGCGTAGGGAATGCGCAGGGGAGTGGTTGGTGACTGGACCTCGGCAAATATGCAGTGTTCGCACACAGTGCAGAACATGGCCGACCTCCAGCCCCCAACACCTCGCCAGAGTAGTTGCTCTTCCCACGGCACGCACCCGGGCTTCTTCCACAACAACAAGGAGATTCCATGGCATACCAACGCTATGAAATGGACCTAGCCGGCCGTCAACTAGTAGTGGAGACTGGCCATATTGCTGAACAGGCAAACGGTGCTGTCCTCATGCGTCAGGGAGAGACTGTCGTGCTTGTCACTGCTGTTGCAAATGCAACTCCACGTGAAGGTATCGATTTTTTCCCGCTCACATGTGACTACGAGGAGAAGATATACGCAACAGGCCGTATTCCCGGGTCGTTCATTCGTCGTGAAAGTCGGCCTGCAGAGGCAGCAATTCTTGCAAGCCGCATGATTGACCGCCCAATGCGGCCACTTTTCCCGAAGGACTTTCGCAATGATGTACAGATCACAGCAACTGTCCTGTCAGTTGACTTTGAAAATGATCCTGCAACTCTAGCAGTGAACGGTGCATCGCTGGCACTCCTCATCAGCAACATTCCCCACTCCGGACCAGTCGGATGTGTCCGAATAGGGCTCATTGATGGGGAACTCGTCGTGAATCCTCTCCTCATGGACTTGGAGCATTCAGATCTTGACCTCGTTGTTGCAGGTACTGATGATGCAATCACAATGGTTGAAGCTGGTGCACGTCAGGTTCCTGAGGACATCATGCTCAAGGCGCTTCGTCTTGCACATGAACACATCAGGAAACTCGTTGCCTTCCAGCTCGATGTGCGCACGAAAATGGGACCAAAGGTTCTCATGGACTATCCGCACATGGCAGTTCCCGAAGAGCTTCAGACAGCAGTGCACGAAGCAGTCGAAGGAAAGATGTTCGAGGCAGCGTATACGAAGGAAAAGACAGCCCGTGAACGTGCACTCAGTGAGCTTCAGAAGAGTGTCGAGCAACAACTTGCAGAGCGATTCCCTGAAGCAAAAGGGGACATTGGGAAAGCATTTGAGAAGGAACTCAAGAAGACTGTCCGCAAAGCCATCCTTGAAAAGGGCCTTCGTCCAGATGGACGGGCAACAGATGAAATCCGTCCCATATGGTGCAAGGTAGGAGTACTCCCACGAACACATGGAAGTGCAATTTTCACTCGTGGCCAGACACAGGCTCTCACCATTGCAACTCTTGGAAGTGAGTCAGATGCACAAAAGCTTGATGGACTAGGACTCCAGGAGTTCAAGCGGTACATGCACCACTACAACTTCCCAGGATTCTCAGTCGGAGAGGCCAAGGCAGCGAGGTCACCTGGGCGTCGAGAAATTGGCCATGGAGCCCTTGCTGAGCGAGCAGTCCACAATGTCATGCCACCAGACGACGAATTTCCGTATGTTGTCCGCGTAGTGACAGAAATTCTCAGCAGCAACGGATCCACCTCCATGGCAAGCGTTTGCGGTTCCACGCTATCACTCATGGATGCTGGAGTGCCTCTTCTTGCACCAGTAGCCGGTATTGCAATGGGACTCATAACTGAAGAAGGCTCCGACAAGGCTGCAATTCTCAGCGATATCCAGGGCATGGAAGATGCGCTTGGCGATATGGACTTCAAGGTTGCTGGAACAGAGAAGGGCATCACTGCACTCCAGATGGACATCAAGATTGCTGGACTCAAGTGGGAACTTCTCGAGACTGCACTTGCCCAGGCACGTGTTGGCAGACTTCACATTCTCAACATCATGCTTGAGACTCTTTCTGCTCCACGTCCGGAGCTCAATCAGTGGGCACCACGTATCGATACAATCAAGATCAACCCTGACAAGATCCGTGATGTCATCGGTTCTGGTGGCAAGACCATTCGTGGCATTATTGATGCCACTGGATGTCAGATCGACATCAGCGATGATGGATCAGTAGCAATCTCATCGAACAATCCTGATGCACGGTCCCGTGCAATCGAGATCATCCGTGAACTCACTGATGACATCGAGATTGGACGGATCTACAAGGGACATGTCACACGCCTTACGAACTTCGGTGCATTCGTTGAAATCCTTCCCCGCAAGGAAGGTCTTGTGCGAATTGGGAACCTTGCTGAGCACCATGTAGCACGTGTCGAGGATGTCGTGAATGTCGGTGATGAGATCATGGTGAAGGTCATCGAGGTTGATGATCGCGGTCGTGTAAACCTTTCCCGCAAGGATGCACTTCGGGACCTTTCACATGCACACTCTGGTGATTCCCACGATCACAATGAGCATGACCATCATCATGAGCACGAACATGATCGGGAAGAGGAACCCACCTCACACCGTTAGAATTACATCTTGACTCTGGGGGATCCGGATTCTTTCCTGATCCCCCAGCAGAAAGACCTCTGGAAGGAGGCTGCAGCGTCGATGCACCAAGTGGATGCGTTGTTGACTCATGAGTCTTCATCTCTTGTCGAGGAAATCACGTCCTGTACAGCATGTGCCCTCTGTACCACCCGGACGAATGCTGTCCCAGGGGATGGACCTCTCGATGCCTCTGTCATGGTAATCGGGGAAGCACCAGGAAAGACAGAGGATCAAACTGGCCATCCATTTGTCGGTGCTGCAGGAAATCTCCTCAATTCGCTTCTTGGGGGAATTGGACTGTCGCGCAGTACAGTATTCATCACGAACATTGTGAAGTGCCGTCCACCCGGGAATCGTGATCCACACGATGAGGATGTCGCTGCATGTGCTTCATTCCTTGACCGGCAGATTGCACTCATCAAGCCTGACGTCATACTTCTCCTCGGTCGTCATGCACTTCACAGGCTCATTCCTGATGCACCATCCATTGCAACTGCCCACGGTACAGTGCTCACAAGAGGAGATCGTACGTACATTCCCCTGTACCATCCTGCAGCTGCACTCTACAATGGCTCCCTCCTCGCTACACTCCGGAATGACATGGAAGTAGTGAAGAGTGTCCTTGAAGAACGGGCATCCTCCAGTCCAAAAGAGCATGTCACACGTACAGGGTCATTGCCAGTTGAGCAACTGAGCCTCACATGGAACAAGGAGGAGCATGCATGACAATTCCCGGACTTGCCTACAATCATGTACGCATCCTTCCACTGGGTGGAGTAGGAGAAGTAGGGCGAAATCTCACTGTCATCCAGGTCAATGAGGACATCATCCTCATTGATGCAGGTCTCATGTTTCCCCAGTACGACATGCTTGGAGTGGACCTTGTCCTCCCGGATGTCAATTGGGTGGTGGAACATCATGCACAGGTGAGAGGGATAGTCCTCACACACGGACATGAAGATCATATTGGTGCTGTGCCGTTCATCATCCGCCGCATGACTGATGTGCCCATATACGGAACCTCACTTACCCTTGGCATACTGTCGAACAAGCTCAAGGAACACCATCTCACGGACACAGTACAAACAGTGGAAGTTCGACATGGTGATCACATCCAGCTTGGAGCTCTCGATGTTGAGTACATCAGGACAACACACTCCATACCTGACTCATCAGCAATTGCTGTCCAGACACCGTACGGCTGCATACTCCACACTGGAGACTTCAAGGTTGACTTTACCCCCGTTCATGGAATGCCCCCGGATCTCGCCCGCTTTGCAGAACTTGGACGCTCAGGAGTCCTGTGCCTCCTGAGCGACAGCACGAATGCAGAACGGCCTGGAGTCACAGCAAGTGAACGCAGTGTTTGGCCTGCCCTTGAGCAGCTGTACAGTACTGCGCCCCGACGCATTCTCCTTGCAACCTTTGCATCAAACCTTTCCCGAATCCAGCAGGCGCTCGACATTGCCCGGGAACATGGCCGGTACTGCCTTGTCGTTGGACGTTCCATGCTGAACAACATTGCTGTTGCACGGCAACGCAACATGCTCGTTGCTCCAGAAGAAATGTTCGTTCCCCTCAAGGGATATGACCGGATACCACCAGGTGAACTCCTCATCCTGTGCACAGGATCCCAGGGAGAGCCGATGTCAGCCCTCTCACGCATAGCATCCGAACGGCATCCCATCGTGAGCGCTGATCCTGAGGATCTTGTG
Source organism: Candidatus Dormibacteria bacterium (assembly GCA_049964715.1). Classification (GTDB taxonomy): domain Bacteria; phylum Chloroflexota; class Dormibacteria; order Aeolococcales; family Aeolococcaceae; genus JAJZLL01. Next base: position 6,022 of record JBMFXB010000023.1, on the reverse strand, counting down.
ATCATCAGTGCAAGTCCCATTCCTGGCAATGAGCAGCTTGTCTACAGGACAATCAATCACCTTGTACGGAAAGGAGTCACAGTAGCCACTACTCCTGCCCATGCTGTCCATGCGTCAGGACATGCAAGCCAAGAGGAGCTCAAGCTCATGCTTACTCTCACGAAACCCCAGTATTTCATTCCTGTGCACGGTGAGCCACGCCATCTTGTTGCCCATGCTGGCATTGCCCGCAGTCTAGGCATTCCGGATGATCACATCTTCGTGATCGAAAATGGAACTGCAGTTGATCTCAATGCCACACACACAGTTGTGCATCGAAGGTTCGTTGAAGCTGGCTTTGTGTATGTCGATGGTGTCAATGTCGAAGCAGAAGCCGAGGCGATCCTTCGTGACAGGAATCACCTTGCGAATGATGGAATCATCATTGTTGTCGTGGCTGTAGATTCTGAACAAGGAACCCTTGTGAGCGACATTGACCTCGTGGCAAAGGGCTTCATGCCTGAAGAACCGTGGAAGGACATTCTCGATGGAGCACGTGATCATCTAGAAAAGACCATTCCGTCTGTCCTCGATCAGGGGGACAGGAATATCATTGCAAACACTGTGCGAGACAGTCTTGCGCAGTTCATATCAAAGCAGACCCACCGACGCCCAATGATACTTCCGATCATCACGGAGATTTAGGAGATCGTACGGTACCGTCCTGTAACGAGCAACATTGCGCACAAAACGCAAGCTCCCGCCATGTGATCCCAAGACAGCCCAATTATTAGATCGTGCCAACATGTACTTCAATCAGGCATATGCATAGACACAAGAACCTGAACAATGCTTGTCCAGCAACGTTTCGATTGCATCAGATTGTCATCCCCTGCATGTGACTCGTGTCCGCAATGCAGAAAACACGATATACAAGCTGGATACCCAGTCGTGAGTGTAAGAGCTTTGCACTGTAACAAAGTACCTCACACGGCGATACAGCAACTGCTACTTCCCGATAATGGATGCATGCTCCGTTCGTCCTGCATGCGTCTTCCAGTTCATCTTTGGCGTTTTTTCCACCTCGTTTTAGGTTGCATTACGCAAACAGTGCATCACGCTGCATCGTTCAGGAAAATGCCAAAAATCTCCTTGATGTGGATTGCGGTTGCACTGACTTCCGCATTTCAGGCGCTTCCTGGCACAGTGACAGCAGCAAGCTCCCCTCAGGGAAACATCGTTGCACTTACTCCTCTAACAGTACGTGGACTTGACTTGCCACCTGGCGATACACTGTGGATTACAGCACTGACATGCGAAGGTTCCTCATTCTGCATGGCTGCTGGTGATGTGGATAAACCTGGAAGCAGTGGCACACTCGGGGTAGTTCAGTACGTACTCCTGCAGTGGAATGGTGCTGACTGGCAATTGTCCCTTCGGCATGTAGAGCCTTCACATGTCAATGTGAGCGGTGCAATCCGTTCAATAAGCTGCCCTTCTGTACGTTTTTGCATGGCTGCTGGAAGCCTACAGCTTGTGTGGAACGGAAAGTACTGGTCTGGTATTCCATCGCCCATTTCAGGAATGACCTCGTATCCGGCTACAAGCAGCACTATTGATGTGTCCTGCACCTCACCGCAGTTCTGTCTTGAGTCCACGAGCAGCAACATCATGGTCAATGCAATCTACCGATGGAATGGAACGTCCTGGATCATGATGAAGAGCACATTACTGTCAAGGCAGTATGAACTCGGGAACATCTCCTGCATCACCACGTCATTTTGCATGCTTCTGGGGTCAAGTCGTGCATCTACCATTCCGCTATCTGATGTACTCAAATGGAACGGAAAGACATGGGAATTCATTCAGTTACCTCCCTTCAATGAAGATCAAATTGGCAACCTGGTACTGACTCATCTGGACTGCGTTTCAATACACTTCTGCATGATGACAGGCCAGGGATACAGTCCTTTCACAGCTGTCAACATACCGCGAGCCCTGCGCTGGAATGGCAATGACCTGTCCTGGATCACCTCTCCATTCAGTGACACCCAACTCTCGCTAAGCCCAGGCGAACTTTTCTGCAGTTCTTCTGGAGCCTGTTCCTCAATTCTTGAACAGGGGAACCAGGAATCCCCCACATCACCCCCACTCAGTGGTGGGTATATCTGGCGATGGAATGGCACTACGTGGGCATACATTCACGTCAGCAAGCAATTCCGTATACCCGAAAGTGGTGGGTCAGGTACAGCCATTGGCTGCCTGTCAGCTACAACATGTTTCCTTGGATACCAGGGCATTGCACGTATTGACCTTGGACCGCTTAGCACAACGAGTGTCCTTCCCCTGTATATCGATCATGGCACCCTTGGCAAGAATAGTGGCACAGCAGCTAGACAGCTTGCTCTCCCTATTGCTGTCCTCATCTCCACAATGATCATGGTTGTTCTGTTCCTGGTCAGTGTTGGCATGAGATATCTTCTCTTCTGGTTCTCCCATAGGAAGTTTAAGAGGGTGGGGATTCGAGGAAAGCTCTCGATAATACTTGTTGCTTCCTTCAGTGGAACACTCGTAACTGTGCTTCTCTTCCAAGCGTACCCGGCATTGCCCCAGTGGCAGAGAGTGAACTTTCCAGCTGATTCCCATCTTGGTGGCTTTTCCTACTACAACACGGGAGTCAAAATGGATTGTGTATCGAGCACCTTCTGCATGGTTCTTTCTCATACTGCAACGCAGCTGTGGAATGGGCAGCTCTGGCAGGAATACTACCTTCCCCAAATAGCAAACTCCCCAACAGCAATAGGCTGTGCATCGCAATCCTTCTGCACCACACTGGGAAATAGTGCAAGTGTCTGGCGAGGTAGCACCTGGACTGCAGTGCCAGTGCAGTCTGCTCCCGTTGGACTTGGGATCACCATCCAGCAGATATCCTGTTTCAGCAAGTCAATGTGCGCTGCAGTCGGCTTTACAGGCGGTTGCTTCGAAGGTGGCTGCAACCAGTTGCCTCTTGCAGCAGTCTGGAATGGAGTGAACTGGACATTTTCCAAACCACCTATCTCCACAACCTATGGAATGGCCCAGCTTAACGGGATTGATTGCTATGCAGCCTTCCAATGCCTGGCTGTAGGAGAGGAGTATCCGAGCAAGTATATTTGTTGCTCCGTATCAATGGGATATGCACTGGAACTCACAGGAAAAGTATGGACACAGGTAGGAAACGTTAATCCTTCACCAGTCTCGGATGGGTTTACTGCCGTAGCATGCCCTGCAAAAGGCATGTGCTATGCAGGAGGAAGTGTTGGCAGTGCAAACCACGACATGCACGCTGGTACATTCGTTGATACACCTGCCACATATCATCCACTTATTGAGCAATTCACTGGGCATGATCTGGCACATCCCAAATTCATGACGGGAATCAATGCACCACTGACAGGACTTTCTTGCGTGCAAGAAGGATACTGCTGGGGGACGCTGCAATGGAACTACGGGGGGTATCCCTCTGCAAATGTGCTGAACAGCATGTTGGTCTTTACTCCATATGCAAGTGAAGTCGTTACTGTTAGCCCACATACAACTCCTGGCATCTCCTTCACGGACCTTTCCTGTGCAGACACTGGATATTGTCTTGCCTACGGTCTTCAGTCCGTGAAGACAAATGCATATCCTGTCCTTATTAAGACAGGGAAGCCACTGACAAATTATGCAGACTTCATTTCCGAAATGATTGCTGTTGAGATTGACATTATTCTTCTGGTGTGGATTGGCCTTGACGTTGCAGGATCCCGTGGGAGGAAGTAGCAATTCTTCACACATTGTTTTGACAAGGTATAATCTGCCTCCTACCTGAAACTTCTGGTGGAAGGCGAACACCCACCAGCATGGATACAATACTTCAACCAGAGGAGCTCCAGAAAAGGACGACTGACATAACTAGTGCTTGTGTGCCAAGCTTCGCACCAACTACTGGGATATGGTGTAGTACCACAGGGAACCGCCCCAAGTTCTGGAATGACTGTGGAAGCTCCTCTTCAGAACTGTAACTTCACTTCCGGTTGTCATGAGAGTTCGTATGCAGGCAAAGCACAGACCGGGATTAGCCAAAGACACCTCCTATAAATGGAGGAACGATGTGACCAGTCGTTGCATTAACAGAAAGGAGAAGGTAATGACCACCACACTGCCATCCGTAGGCGCATGAAGAGACGAAAGAACCATTCTTGTCCTGCATGAGAGATGTTGAATGGAGCAGAAGGAACCACGCTATCGTGATTAGGATGTGGTGCCACAGGTTGTCCTCTTTGTATTGGCCAAGTGATGCTGTGACAACTGTTATGGGTGCAGTTGAGGCTGCGACCTGAGTGGCATACTAATGCGCTACCGCTTCAACCTGAAATTCTGAGATAGAAGTTGTAGTATTGCTGACTGGTCAGTACTGGAATCCGCTAGGGGCCCTGCAGATCAAGTTTCGCAGGAGCACCCGACATGGATATTTTGGATGAAAATGTCCCCAAACTTGGTGACGGTACGACTGTTATTGGGCTCCATGCCGATACAAGTATCACTCTCAGTATTGCAATTCCGATTCGGACGAATGACTTCATGAATCTGCGATTGAACTCGTTTATATCTGCTGATCATTGATGTCAAGTCAAGTATCTGGAGAAATGGCAACCTAGATCAAGGCCGATAGCCACATCGTTTCACGGAAACGTCGACTCAATCACACCAGATATATCTCCCCGCCAACAGCCTGAGCAGGTGAATGGCATCAGCGATGACACTGATATACCAAGGGGAGGCGACTCTGAATTCGATTCGGTCATACAGTACGGCAGTCACGTAGTTTTTGACGTCATCTGCACACCAAAACGCTTCTCTCCAGTATTGAGTCACTACTACCAGATCAAGTCTGGTCGATTCCCAGAACCATGTGAAGCTCGTAAATGGAACTATCAGCGATGGGATTGAAGTGAATGCGAAGACCTGTACGCACTTCTTACATCCATGAGCAGCCCCAACTTCAAGCGAAATGGTTTCATGAGGCTATACAGGTCATGCCTCATGAAACCTCAGCAATGTCTACTTCAGTTTGGAAGAGCTATGGAAGGAACTGTCCCGATATCAGAAATCTGCAGTGTTGTTGAAGCATTCTGGGGAAGGATGCCAAATTGGGCAAGTTTTCCAATACCAAATGCATACCAGAGAAGTACTCCAGAATGTGTGTCAGTGCAATACGCAATGGAGGGGGACACTGCACCAGGGGATGCAGGCACTGTTTTCCATGCAGTCCCAGAAGCGTTCCCCTCCCTGCATGAACCAGCTGCAATGACTTTTACACCAGTTTCTGCTGACAACTCTGCAATCGAAGCTACAGTCGAAGGATATGGTGTTGTCTTGTATGGAACTGGTTGTGCCTTCTGCCATGAGTAGCTGACTGTTCCGCCCGAAATGGAGGGTACATCATTGTATGTTGTGCCATTCACAACGATGACAATCGGCTTGGCTCCGCCTGCAAACTCCTCCCAGTTCGTTGGGGAATGAACAACATAGGTGAACATCACGTCTGTATTGTTGCTTGTGACTGCATAGGTTGCACGGTAGTTGGTCACTACACGAGGAGAACCTTGATGTAATGAATGCGTTGCCAGGGAGTTTAGTGAAGGTGACGGCATGCCATGTGTGGATGAACTGGAGGAGGGGACACTACCACACGAAGCACATATGGTCATGGCACCACATGCAGCAGCCACAATCAGAGATGTTCGGATTGGAAGAGGGAAATGATTCATAGGGATAGACTATACCTGATTCCTTCAAGGTGCATTTTCCCTTGGTGTGCTAACAGTCGCATTTGAATCAAGCTGAGGACCTGCAGAACGCCATGGAGTGTACCGGGCTCTCGACTTGACATTGTCTGCATACGTCATACTAAGGATGCAGCAATAGTTACAGTGAATTTGTCAGAGAGCGTTACATGGCACGTTGGATTTTTCGCATCCTTGTGGGACTTGCATGTGTAGTTGGAAGTACACCCTTCCTT
>JBMFXB010000022.1:0-31116 GCA_049964715.1 Candidatus Dormibacteria bacterium | reverse complement strand
GGCAGACGCCAGAAGGAGGCCTTTTGCTTTGCGATACTCTTCCCGCGTGCCATGGAGTTCAAGGTGGTCGCTCGTGATACGGGTAAAGACAGCTGCACGGTATGCTGTGCCATACACACGGTCAAGGGCAAGCGCATGGCTGGATGTCTCGAGTGCGATGTGTGTACATCCTGCATCCCTTGCTGAACGGAGCTCTCTCTGGAGTATATCAGCCTCCTGGGTTGTTACATGGCCAGTGTTCGGTGTGAATACTCCACGTACAGTATGTCCAATGGTCGTAAATGATGCTGCTGGAATGCTGCAGGCATCCCATATTGTACGGATCATGTTCGTCACCGTTGACTTGCCGTCCGTTCCTGTGATGCCAACAACAGTCATTTCCTGCGAGGGATTGCCGTAGAGAGCAGCATTGAGAAGGGCGAAAGCCTGTCGTGCATTGGCAACTGCAATCGTTGGCACAGGAAGTGGTACATCCGGTATGCGCTCAACGATGACTGCTGGACATCCTGCTTTGACTGCTGCATGAAGAAATGCATGTCCATCCATTTCAAATCCAGGAATGGCAACGAACACAGAGGTGGCATTCCCTTTCCGTGAATCGTTCACGACAGCAGTGATGGGCGGAGTTGGTGGGGATGCCGTGAATGCAATGCTGGCCCGTTCAAGGAGTATATCGAGGGGAAGTGCAGGTCCTTCCTCAGTCATGGCCATATCCGTCTTCCACGAGGATTGAGCTGAGGAGTGCTGTGCATTCATGTGGGGCTTCAAGGTTTGGGAGGTGTCCGAGATGTTCAAGGCGTGTCACACGCCATCCCCTCGTACGGGTGGCGTGATCAAGAATACGCTTCTGTGGCACGAGTACATCCTCTTCACCGATGAGGATGTGCGGGGGGTGTGGAAGGGCATCAAGAGTTGCAGCATGATCCCTTCTATTTGCAATGAGGAGCTGGGCTTTCATGTACTGCTCCGGGGTCCAGCGCCTTCCTCGTGCAAGTAGCGGGTCTACGACATGGGGCTCCCTTTGGGCCGCAGCACCAAGAAGTGAAGCAGCAAGTGTTCGCAGCATTTCATCAAATCCTTCTATGCCCAATGCTGCAACGCGCTCAATACGTGCTGCACGCTGCTCGGGAGTGTCGCAGAATGGGTGAGACCCAATGAGAATGAGGGGTCTCAGCTGTCGGGGATTGTCACATGCGAGCTCACATGCAATGTATCCACCCATTGATGACCCAATGACTGCGAAATCAGGTATTCCATCCTGTTCAAGATCTTTGAGAATGGCCTTCGCAAATGCAGCAAGGGTTGGGGGAAGGTGTGCTGGCTCCGAGGGACTAGTGAAGGAGTATCTGATGCACTTCCAGGAGCCTGCAAGGACAGCAACCTGATGGTCCCACTGCGAGGCATCGAGTGGAAGTGCATGGAGAAACACCACTGCAGGGCCGTGACCGGTTACCCGTTTTTGGTCGTCGTTAAGGGTATACGGATGTGAGGTTTCCACTACTCAAGCGTACGTGATCCCAAATGCTCCGGGTACAAGCAGTGCCTATATGTGGTGTGGCAAACTCAATATATGGAAACTACTTCTGTTCACCAAGAAACACGGGGCACGACAACGATGGCCAACACATTAACCATCACTGACAACCGTACCGGGAAGACCTACGAAATTCCCATAGAGCATGGAGCCATCCGGGCAACAGCGCTCGAGCAGATACAGGATGAGGCAGGAGAAGGACTTGTTTCCTACGATCCGGGTTTCTTCAACACAGCATCGTGCATCAGTCGGGTTACCTTCATCGATGGGGACAAGGGAATCCTTCGATATCGGGGATACCCGATTGAAGAGCTTGCCGAGAGAAGTTCATATCTTGAGACTGCATATCTCCTCATTCACGGAGAACTTCCAACAGTGTCACAGTTCACTGAATGGGAGCGGGAGATAACAAACCATACGATGGTGCATGAGAACATCAAGCACTTCATGGATGGTTTTCACCACGATGCCCATCCAATGGGAATGCTGCTCTCCACGGTTGGTGCACTCTCGACGTTCTATCCCGATGCAACAAAGATCGACGATCCCTCGCAGCGACGTATCTCCATCTACCGACTCATTGCGAAGATGCCAACGCTTGCTGCATATGCATACCGGCATTCGCGGGGCCTTCCGTACACCTATCCGGATGATGAACTCTCATACTCCGGGAACTTCCTCAACATGATGTTCCGTATGGTTGAGCCCAAGTACCAGCCAGTTCCAGAGATAGAGAAGGCACTCGATATTCTTCTTATTCTCCATGCAGATCACGAACAGAACTGTTCTGCGAATGCAATGCGTGTCGTTGGTTCCTCACATCCAGATCCGTATTCTGCTACTGCAGCAGCCATTGCAGCTCTCTATGGACCACTCCATGGAGGCGCGAACGAAGCTGTCATCAAGATGCTGAACCGCATAGGTACAGTTTCCAATGTCAAGCCGTTCATCGATGGTGTGAAGGAAGGGAAAGAGCGCCTCATGGGCTTTGGACACCGAGTGTACAAGAACTACGATCCACGAGCAAAGATCATCAAGAAGCTTGCTGATCAGGTACTCGCAGTTACAGGCTCGAACGAGCTTCTCGATGTAGCACAGGAAGTCGAAAAGATCGCCCTTGAGGATGACTACTTTGTTTCACGAAAGTTGTATCCGAACGTTGACTTCTATTCAGGTTTCATCTACCACGCAATCGGCATTCCAACCGAGATGTTCCCTGTCCTCTTTGCTATGGGACGAACCGTTGGATGGCTTGCACAGTGGGAAGAGATGCTTCTTGACAAGGAACAGAAGATCAACCGTCCAAAGCAGCTGTTCCTCGGTGAGGCAAAGCGACCGTACGTCGCAATTGACTCACGGAACTAGGCGACGCATAACCTTTGTTTTCAGGGGCAGGCGTGATCTGCTATGAGTGAACAGTCACACTGGCAACATGTCACGCCTGTTTTGTTGCCTGAAGAACTTGCATTGCGGTATGGCTCAATCCGTGCAGTTCCCGTGTATGGGATCACAGAGGACATTACGACATGGCAGTGTACGGATGCAGTTGGACAAATTCGGTACTGCAAAGTTGCTCGTTTGGAAACGACGATCCCTGTTGATCTCGCTGATGAAGCAGAGAGACTCCACTGGTGTGAACAACTTGCACTTGGCACACCCCGCGTTGTCGAACAGGGTGCATACGGAAGTGTGACCTGGCTTGTCACAGAGGAAGTGCCAGGTGTGCCACTGCATGTTCTCAAGAAAAGTGTGTCACCCAGGATACTTGCAGCCAGTGCAGGTGCTGCCCTTCGTGCTTTCCATGCCCTCCCCACAGGTACGTGCCCCTGGTCAGCATCTCCGCAGGATCTTCTTCAATGTGCTTCACACCGTGTTGGGAATGGACTGGTTAATCGGGATAGGGATTTCCATGTGGAGCATGCACATCTTAGCTTCGAGGAAGCACTGCACATACTTGCCTCAGATATTCCTGATGGAGGAAAAGTGCTTACGCATGGGGACTTTTGCTTTCCGAACATTTTGCTTGATCCACAGGGAATGCAACTGTCAGGACTTATCGATCTTGGGAGGGTTGCAGTGGGAGATCCATGGTGGGACCTTGCAATTGGGAGTTGGAGTGTAGAATGGAACCTTGGTCCAGGATACGAGGAACCGTTCTTTCATGCGTACGGGCTCCCGCCGGATACAGCGAAAATTGCATGGTACAGACTGGCATATGACCTTGTTGCCTAAGTGGTAATCCAACAATGGTTCTTCTTTCCATAGATTAGTCATTGCAGGTCCAAGAAATGCTGAAAGGGTGACAAAAGGCCTGTTTTCAGGCTGATGACTTCAAATCAAGGTGATCCGTTCATGTTGCAAATCGTGCTTGAAGGGATTTATTTACCTGCCTGTCTGTTCAGGCAAAGAACTACAACCTACTGAGCAGATGCAGGATGCGACGGGAGAGCAGGATTGTCACTCACTGTATTAGCAATCGCGTGCGCTTTACCTTTTGCTGCGTGGGCTTCACCCTGGGATGTATTGTCGGCACCCTTGGCTGCATGCTGATTTCGCTCAGCAACTCCTTTTGTCTTTGCAACACTGGAAACGCATTTGCCAATGCCATGTTGACCTTGGGTTTCATGGGATTTGCACGAGATTACAGCCTGGTGCACAGAAGAACCATGGTTGTCTGTCAAGAGAGCATGTGTTGCAACAGCACCTCCGCCGACTGCACTTACTGCTATGGCTCCACCCACTATTGCCTTCGTGGATAACGAAGTAAAAATTGATGCGAGTGACTTCATCATGAGTGAGTACCTCTATAAACAGCCTGTATTCAGAATTCCTTGACAACCCATGCACTCATTGAACGCAGATTGGCGCATAAGTATCCAAAATAGTTCACGCTTCCATCCATGAAGGATGTTGTGGTCTTCGTGAGCCATCTGAATGTACTCGTCCACCACTTACGTGGACGTCATCCACCACGTCATCATTTCTGTTTCATATAAGGGCATCCTGTACAATTCGGGGAGCGTAACACGACTAGTGGAACTGTGGTAGCATGCGGTCATGGCACTCCTGTCAGATGAGGTTCGAAGGACACTCCTTGCTGAGCTTACGGGCTGGTCATATGACCCGACCACTCATGCACTTCATGTGGAGTACCACTTTCCTTCATTTGTCGAGGCTTTCTCCTTCATGAGTGCATGTGCACTTGTTGCAGAGAAGATGAATCACCATCCGAACTGGTCCAATGTATACAGCACTGTCGATATTGTCCTCTTCTCTCACGATGAGGGAGGAGTGACAGAACGGGATGGAATGCTTGCAAAGAGGATGGCTGCCTATGCACGTTGCATGGGCGGTGCTCCGCAGTCCTGAATCCCTCCACCACTGGATGAAAGGAATGCAGGACTACGAGAATGTGACAACTTGGTCTTCCGCATCCACACCCACTTCAACGATGGAGCCCACCTTGTCCCAGTCAGCAAGACGGATAAGGATGACTCCTTTGATCTGACGTCCAGTGATACGTACCTGTGCACCATTCAGCCAACGACAGACGTCAGGAAATCATGGTTGACCGGGTTTCCTTCAAGTATCTTCCCTGAACGTCAGAATGTGGGAATGAGTATCAGGAAGTGTATCTGTCTCTTGACATTAATACAAGTGTTCAAGCACATAAAACCTGTGCTAAGGTGTTGTTTAAATAAGCATCGATCGTGAGTGATGAATTATGGCAATTTTGATTGAAGCTTCAATGATTGAATAAGTGAGCTGCAGGATGAATATATACAAGGTTAACTCTTGATGGGACGTGGGATAAAGGTCAACAAGCTGACAGCAGTCATCGTTGGTTTGATCATTGCTGCTGGAGCAACGTACGGGTTGTTCATTGTCATCAGTGCAACTGGGGGGCTCAACGCAGTTCCAAAAGTACCAGTTCTTGTAGCAACACAGACAATACCTGCAGGATCACAAGTTACACAGGCCGATGTTGAAGTAGTTCAATACCCAGCCTCTGTAGTTCCACCAGCAGCGCTTTCTGTTTCTTCCCTTGCTACTGGTCAATATGCCATAACCACCATTTCCGCGCGGCAGATCGTCACGTCGTCGTTGTTGAGCCCAACTGCAGCAGGAACGATTCAGGAGGTATGTGCCCAACAGGCACCAAGTCCATCTCCGATTGTTTCCGCCTCTCCCTCTGCAAGTCCCCAAGCTACAGGAAAGGCTGTCCTTCCCTCATCTACTGCAAGTGCGACAACGACAGCAGGAGCTGGATATAATTGTCACCCTTCGCCGTTTCCAATCCCCAAGGGATACGTTGCCATGTCCATTCCAACTTCGGATGCTTCGGGGTTGGCACCATATATCCAGGCAGGGGACCAGATAGATATTCTTGGAGATACAAACGGGCAGGGGAGCGTCAGATACATTGCGGAAGACATCACCATTGTGAGTACGGGAGTATCAGCTTCCGCAAGTGGTTCAGCTCCAGCAAGTTCGGCATATCTCATTGTTGTGGTTCCCCGAAGTACAGCTGAGCTTCTGTCGTATCTGCTTGATTCCAAGAATGGAAGTGGTGCCACTATTCTTCAATATGTGCTAAGGAGTCCTTCGGACTACAGTTCACCAAATGCAACACCCAACGTCATTCCTGACACAGGTCTGGACCAGGCACAATTTCAGTCTTTGTTTACCACAGCTGTGAGTGGGCCACCCAGTGTTCCGAACGCACCATAGTTTCATGTTGAGCTATTTTTCTGGACAAAATGTGTTGAAACGTGTTTTGCAATGGGCAGTATTTGGGTGCGTTCTTCTGGCAGGGACTGCATGTGGGTCCGTGAACGCGTCACGATCGCCTGCAGTCACTCCAGAACAAGGATATCTCGGGGCCAGCCTTGCCACAAATTGCGGAATGCCAGTGTATGCTGCAGATCCAGGTCATGAATCACAACTGCTCAACTCCGTGAATGCCCAACATGTGCAGGAAGTTGTTGCGCAGTTTTTGCATGAGGTTCAGCGCATAGAGGTTAAAGGAAGAGTTACCTGTATGCCACCGCATTTGCTTGAAATCTCCGAAGTAAGACAGTATCTTGGCAACCTGAATCCCGGGGGATCAAGGGTTTGGGAAGAAACAGCGAATGGCCAGTTTGTCATATCAATTGGAGCCCAGGGCAAGACGCATTTGGCAATATACCATATCGCAATTTTTCTTGCCAATCATGCTCCCTTGTCCATACTTACGTACACGTACGTTTCGGGATCGATACCCAAGGTTCTTCAATGATGTTCACGCGATTTTTTCCCCGTTCATTCATCCTGCTTTGTGCAGGCCTGGTAACTGCCTGTGCTTCCAGTACGCAAGGCGTTCCCATGCAGATGAGTAGTGTCCAGGCGTACTACAACGTCACTACTGCAATGGAGTCAGCCCAGTCCCAGGATCTTTCCGTACATGGTGTGGGCTCGCTCCCAATGACATACATGCCTTCTTCCTCAGTCGGAATGAGCCTGAACGGAAGATTTGATGGTGCAAATGGTACGTCTGTATTTACATATACAGCGACTGGAACGTTGGGTAATGCATTGACTGCGAAGGATACAGTGGTTGTGGAAAACGGAGTGATGTTGATCCACGGGAATTCGCTTGGAGCACTCAAGACTCCTTCGGGTACGAGCTGGATACTCCCAGTTATTAATGATGCCCAATCGAAATATTTCCGGGGAACATACATTGCGAAGGAAGGACCTGCACAACCAAGTGACAGCCTGTTTTATCAAGAGCTTATTGACCTGCAACCTGCGTGTCTCTTTCAGGAAATACGATACGGCTTGAGTACTTCGCGTTTTCTTGGCGTCAGAAAGTCGACTGCTGGAGATATGGTGGAAGCGTATTCAGCGACTGTGGTACCTGCGCAGGCGTATACAGCTACATTCAATATGCCGCATCAAACTGCCATACAGGCCATGTGTGATGCCTCAGAGTATGCCCAGTTCAGTTCAAAAGAGCCATATGATGCCATTATCGAAATAAACAGTAAATCCCAGTTGGTAGGCGTGGAAGGACTTGTTCCGGCAACAGGTTTTGGCTGGATCTCCATGTCGTTTGCACTATCACATGGCAAGCCAGCGCTGCCTTCCGTTCCGTTGACTGGCTTGTCCCGAATGGAGTATTGAGGAAGACCCCATGATCATGCGTTCAGTATTGTCTGGTTCAAGGGTGACTTTCTCCAACAGGATTGCACAGGCAGCAGTGATAGCTGCAACAACCTGTATGGTACTACTGGTCCAGGCATCGACTGTCAGTGCTGCTGCAATGCCTTGGAGATACTCCTCATTCATTGCAGGAACAGACCAGTCCGCAAATGTTGCCAATGAAACAACGCGATTGACTGCAGTTGGATGCTCCCCGACAGGAGAGGAGTGTATTGCTGCAGGAAATCTCCTTAGCAGATCAGACAAGTTACTGCTTGCCTTATGGAACGGAAGTCATTGGGTACAGTTGGCAACGCCTGAAGTGAAAAATCCTGTTCTCATTTCAGGAGCTTCCTGCCCGAATGTTGCAACTTGCATGATTGTAGGGCAGCAGTTTATAGGCAATACTTCAATCGAACCATTCATTGATACCCTGTCTGTTGCCACGAAGCACTGGAGCATTCCAGCTTTGCCAACGGTGAATTCCAATAGAAGCGTTCTCACATCCATATCATGTGCATCTCCTGTGTCGTGCTTTGCTGTGGGGAACTGGGTTGATTCCACTGCAGTCGTACACCCACTAGTCCTGAGGTTCACGGGAGCGGAATGGATCCTGGACGGATCTGCGCTGCAAGCAAATATTGGCATGAATGCAAGCCTTCTCTCCGTTTCCTGTGCAGTGCACGAATGCATTGCAACAGGTATTTCAACAACTGCACCGTCCAAAGTCTTAGCTGTGAGACTGGAAGGAAATGGCGGAAGTCGGATTATCTGGAATGAGGCAATACAATCCGTTCGTGACGAGAGTGTATCGTGCAATGACAAGCAGTGCCTGATAGTTGTGACATTTTCTGGCCAGTCCGGTCTGAATGTCGAGGGAACCCGATTGTATCAGGTGTCCGGCGATTCGGTGCATCAACTGGTGAACTTGCCACAGGAATTTGCAAGAAATGATTTCCGGACAGTGTACTGCAGCATGGAATCACCTGTCTGCATTGTGGGTGGTGGTGTGAGTGTGACTTCAATTGGGCTTTCATACACGAGACCTGCTCTCATGGAAATCAGTGGTAGCCACATGACGGCTCTCGATGTACCCAATGCATTTCCCAATACCAGTGGCACGTTTGCATCGCTTGGGGGAACAGTTAACGGAGCATATTTTGCTGTTGGAAGCGTATCTCCAATTGGACGACCACAGGATCAGATTGCAGTTTTAGCTGAGCACACCGTACACCCACAGGGCATGGATTGGGCAATACTTGCTGCTGCCGGCATCGCCGTACTTATCCTGGCTGGTGTAGGAGTTTTCCTCTTGTTGAGGAAAGGAAATCGGGTACACCACGATCCTGCGAAGTCCTGACAATTTGTGTCATTATTCAGCATTCACTTGCAAATACTTGGGTGCAGCTGTGCGCACGGTACGGTTCAATAACATTTGCTGAGTACGCAGCGACTGTTGTCTGGGTCCATATTGGTATCCAGCCAAGTTTTATGACGGCAACAGCATGAAGGTAAATGACTCCTCCATTCCAGAGATGGAAGCATCCTCCATCCCAAGTCGGGATTCCAGTCGATGCTGGCTCACATTGGCTTGGGAGGTTCGTGACATATGTTTGGGAGAGATTTTGGGTCTGAAGAGGACCATTTGAGCACTCAATGTCAAGAGTCACATTGCTTATTCCAGGAAGGATCTGTCCTCCTGAGACAGTTCCATTGCCACCTCCAGATATAAATGGGGAATTCGGTCCAAGGAGAGCCTGGCGGAATGCCATAATGACATCACTGTAACCGTTGCCGTTTGTTGAAGAGGAGCAGGGGTCATTGGGCACGCAAGGATCACACGCATCACGTGCACCGACGAGACTTCCCTGTGTAACTGCAGCCTGGAGAAAGCTTTGTGCCTGAATATAGGAGTCAATAGCAGTTGCACCGAGTGCAATGATAAGCATGATCGGAAGTATTATGGCGAACTCCACCATTGCTTGGGCACGCGACATAGACATCTTCAAGGAAGTTTGGATGTTGCAAGGTTTGGGGCTCCGGTGACTACGCATTCTGGAACTCCTGGACAGTCTGCGTTGCCTGTCCGTAAATGGGAATGTGATCCCCAATGAATGGTACAGGTACAAGAGTCTGCATGTATCCAACGACTGTGACTGTCAGGGTGATTTGTTGTTCATTGCCTGAACCTATGCCTGTAGTCAGGTTTGGACATATAAGAAGGTAATTAAGGGATGAATTTACAGCAGAGGGTTTGAGCAATGTGAGCTGTTGCTGTATGGTTGGGGTGGTTGATGTTCCAGAGGAGCAGCTTGCTGCGGGATTTGGTTCTGAATATGCAGCAGTTCCGTCTGCACAGGTGGTCGCATAGCCTGTTGAATATGGCAAGCTCTGTGAATCTACAAGATCCACTCCAGTGAGGAAACTCTCCCGGGTTGCTGCACAGTAGGCACGAAGTCCCGCGTTGTCAAGGAGCTGTGTTGGGTATGAGGCGAGGCCGACTGTCTGGGCACCTTCCTGTGCTGCAAACTGTGCGCTGTCTATGTCAACTTGCCAGAGGTACATGAGCACCAGTCCAAAAATGAGGACAATGAAAATAGGAAATACGAAGGTAAACTCAACAAGTGTCTGAGCCCTTTGGGTCGTGCGGGTGGAGTTGGAACGAAGTAGTGTAGTCATCCAATGCACCCAAATGATGTCTGCTGGGAAAACATGGTCATTGCATTTTGGCCAATGAACGCTGAGAAGGGTTCATTGGCCATGACCCATACCTTGACCTGGATCTCCCGGGCAAAAGAGTTGGTTGCAGGACATACAAGCGTACCGTTTCCATAGGAAGCTGGTCCTACAACAGCGTAATTATGATACGTGCAATTGTAATAGAAAAACTGGCCTGGATATTTGTAGTCCGGGGTGAAAGGTGGATACCCGGGGAGGCCAACTGACTGAGGAAAGGATGCTGAGTAGCAGGTGGAGGTCGGCCGGCCAGTGGGAATTATGAACTGTCCAGGATATAAGGTATACCACTGGTAATATAGGCATCTTCCAAATCCATAATTCCATATGTACGCATAAAACGCATTTGGTTCCCATGGAAATGTAGGGGTCCAACCCTGGGATACAGCACACTCTGGAACGATACTGGATATATCATCGTTATAAGCAATCCGTACACCCGTGGAAGAATTTGCGTCATCGCTGTTACTTCCGTTGATGAATGGGTTGGAAGGAATGTCATCGTAGTCATAGTAGTACTGGTAGCTGACATTGACTTGGTAGACCATATGCTGTGTTGTCAGCATTCCTTCACATGTTGTCGGGAGAGCTCCCTCAGGACATGGAGTAGGATCAAGGGTGTATTGCGGAATGGCGCGTTGCAACACAGAAGCTGCATATTGCTGGGCTGTTTGCAGTGCAAGCTGGTGTTCTGCCAAGACTTGCGGAGGTGTTGGGGGGAAAGGTAGTGGAGAGAGCCCATCGGCCTGATAGGAAGAATTGAGTGCTCCTGTTGCACCCTGACAATTGAACTGCTCATACGAGTACGTGGATGACATGCAGGCATCCCCTGAGGCTGCCAAGGAGGCAGTAATTGTGGCTTGGTCAAGGGAGGATTTCGCGTTCAGGTAAATCTCTCCAGTTACTGAAAGTCCCATGAGTGCCACAATGACGGGAAGCATCAGCGCAAAAAGTGGGGCGACTTGTGCACGTGATGAATTCCTTGCTGCAAGGGATGTCCTTGGACGAGGAAACATTCCAAGGAAGGAGAGGTTCATTTTGGAAAACATATTCATTCTCGAACCTCAATCCTACATTTGTTCCGAGTCTATTTCATAATATCAGTACATTTTATTTCGAACATGTCTCAGTCGTAACGATGCACTTGTTCTTGGTTACAGGAAATGATGGTACATGGAGCGTAATTGGGCAATCAGGGTGTGGTTCCAGCCAGGGAACTTAATGGTGACGGGAGGACAGATTCAAACGCCATGCCTCCAAGAAGTATTCCTGGAGAGGAGGAGCGGACAAGAAACATCTCGGTTGACAGTGGATTGTTTGAGCCAGACGGTCCTGATGAAGTCTGGTCGAAGTTACCCTGGAACATGACGACCCATACCTTTTGACCCAAGGTGGGAGGGGCTTCAAGATATTGGGATAGTGAACTTGCGTCAACAAGTTTTGGAGAATCACATGTAATTGGTCCAGAAACGTAGAGGTGCTGTGTACCACGTAAGAAATACAAACCAACCTGTTCAGCATCACTTGCAGTAACTGGACTGTGCGATGGAAACATGCCATACGTTATCGGTTGTACCCTGCCACAATGCAGGAATGTTGCCTGTGTAGTTGCAAGCACTTTGGCGGATTGAACCGTATGGGCTTGAGTCGAAGATCCTTCCAGTGAGCCGCAGGCTGACAAGCCAATACAGCCAAGGAAGAGGAGACATGCTGTAAGATAGCCACTGGTGAAGAATTGTGGAGTAATTCGTTTCATATTGCCTGATGAATGGTTAAGTCCTGAAATGACCCCGCAAGTGCGGGTCTACATACGTGACTTTTCATTGTGCGCTGCGTAGACCATTGGAATTGTTGTCAGTCCACTGGCTGATGGAACATACGAAGTGGTGGTTCCCGTAGGTTGTACCTGCAACACTGGCAGGGGATCCACAAGGATATCAAGATACGTCTGGGTTGCAAGAGGGAAATTCATGGTATATGACAACAGGGGATTGTAGTATTCAGCCTCTATCGTTGGTACCTGCCAGTTGACTGTTGGTGAGGAGCCAACAACATTGTATGGAACTGGATCACTTGCCCCGTACTGCTGGTATGAGGATGCTGTGACTGATGTGTAGACAGAATCAGTCTGTGATGTATACCATTTGTGAGTGCTCGTCGTTTGCAGACTGTCTTTCCAGATGGCAGAACCTGCATCACCATCACCTCCGTCAGCGTCCAGTGTGCGCTGCCACTTACAGGGAGTGGCAGTCTGGTAGCCAGGTGTTCCAGGGCAGCTTCCAGGATCATAGTACGTATTGCTTCCTGCATAGACGCCCACAGTTTGAGAGCTGTAGCCGGTAGCTTCTTGGTATGAAACTGAATACGTTGCATTTGGATTCTGGTTCAGCATGTCTGTTGCTTGTGTCTCAACATAGGAAGTTGCTGATCCTGTCCACGGAAAAGCGTATGTAGTCGGGGTTACCGGAGATGGTACATCACCTGAGGAAGGTGCTGAGCAAGGATTGACTTGGTAGGAAAGACAGAACGGGTAGTTGTTGTTTCCATTCACGTAGTAAACCGTCATTTGCGGCAGCTGGTAGTTTGGCACACAGGCAGGAATAAGTGGGTTTGATGGATTGTTCGATACGTGATCTGCTGGATCACTCAGATTGGATGGGTCAGGGCATGTCTCGGAAAGGGCTGATGCCTGATGTAGCGAATATTGGGGTGTAAATACATGATTGATGTTGCCGATATACGGGTAATTTGCAATCTGGTTTGCACCTGCATAATACGTCGTGCACAATCCACTGCAGGTACTGTAGTCAGTTGATATCGTTGTCTTATCGTACTGAAAGTTTGAATTATTGTACACAGTGTATGTTGTGTAGCCAACATTGTTAGTGGGCATGTAGTAATTTGCAAATGTCCAGTAGGTTTGAGCAGAGCCAACGTTGAATTGCCGAACTGCTGGAAGTGGATTTGCTTGAACATCATCAGTGTCACCTGCCAGATAGCAGTTGTTATCCGCTGCATATGCAGGACTAGGATCATCACCTCCGGATCCCGAATAAAGATCCGTATCCTGGCTTCCCTCAGATTGAACGTAGTATTTTGTCCCGTTCACCCATATGGTTGAATGACCATCATCACTTCCAGAATCGGTCGATGTGAGCCAGTTCGGATCACTCTCTCCACTGTCATTTCCCCATCCCCCACCGTACTGTGAGCAAGAACCATCCAGTTCATCAGTATCTGAGTTTGGCTCGGAACCGGAGGTTGAAATCGTTGTATTTGGTGTCCATTGTGCTGTTCCGCTGCGGACCGACATTGATTGATATATTGTCTGCTGTGTCGTAGCTATGGCAGTGGGAAGTGTTACGTTGGCATCAGATGCTGTCTGGGGAATCCAGGTGGATGTCGAATACCACTGGTAGTTTGAGGAAGTGGGGCCGACTGTCTGGTAATCTACATTGTTTTCCTCTGCGTAATACTGCGAAAAATTAAGCGTGGCACTCCAAGTGAGCGTTATTCCGGGGGTGTACTGGGCAGCTTGGGCATATTGATGGGTGGTCGTCACGGAATATGTTGTTGTACTGCCAGACAGGGGAAGGGTCGTACATGGCTGGGCCGATGCTGTACTGGGTGCACTTGAGAAGGTGATGTTGAGCGTTGGATCTGTCGTCATATCACACGCAGGTGCAGTTGTACTGTCAGTGTAAAAGCTTACAACTACTTGGGAAACCTTCCATGTTATCTGTGCCGAATTGGTAGGGCTGTCAAATGCGCCAGTTGAGGAATCATAGCCGGGAAGTGTTGTCGTCACCTGAGCAGGAACAGTGACAGCAAAGGTTTCAGGGTAGTTTACGGAAGCTGGATATGGCGACTCAGTGAGACTGGCTTGGGAATCAGGACATGCTGTCTGTGTAGCATGCAATCCTTCTATAAGGCACTGTTGATGAATATCAGTTCCTGCCTGGATATTCGTTGCAGTAAGAACCATGGAAGAAGATGGATTCCTAGATGGTGCCAGAGGTGATGTACCCAGAAAAGGCAAGATGGCAAGACAACCAATGAGGAGTACTACAGAAGCACGATTATGTATGTTGTGGAGCATAACGATCTCCTGCATTCACACTACTGAACCTTTCTAAAAGATTATGCTCTTCACTGTGTAACAGATTAATCACGGAACAGAAACAGACTACTTGTCAATTTTTCATTCCCAACGAATGGATAGGAGCTTGTGTCATGTAAGGCGGTGCAAAACCATGAAGATGGGTACATAGGGAAACCTGGTGTTTCGCGGGTACCCGATCGGAGGACATGAAGCATTGGCCTCCGTGAGTTCCTGTGCACTTGCTGCTGTGAATATGAATCACAAACCTAACAGTTCCAATGCACACAGCAAAGTCGATATTGTCCTCTTCTCTCACGATGAGGGAGGAGTGACAGAACGGGATGGAATGCTTGCAAAGAGGATGGCTACCTATGCACGAGGCATGGGCAGTGTTCCGCAGTCCTGAACCCCTCCACAACTGGATGAAGGGAATGCAGGACCACGAGAATGTGACGACCTAGTCTTCCTCGTCCACACCCACTTCAGCGATGGAGCCAACCTTGTCCCAGTCAGCAAGACGGATGAGGATGACTCCCTTGGTCTGACGTCCAGTGATACGTACCTGTGAGAAAGGAAGACGGATAAGCTGTCCAAGCGTACTGATGACGAGTACTTCACCCTCAGTTGAAGCAAGGACCTTCATTCCTATAATCTTTCCAATCTTCGGAATTGCCTTGTACTCAAGGGTGTAGACGCCCTGGATGTTACGGCCTTTTGACGGGTACTCAGGCATTGGAGTGAGCTTTCCGTAGCCGTTTTCTGTCACAACGAAGACATATCCATCGGGAATGACAATGTCAAAGCCTGCAAGCTCATCATCCGCAGTGAGTCGCATGGCAGAGACCCCCATGGTGTCACGGCCCATCGGCCGGACAAGTTTCTCGCTGAACCTGGCACTCTTGCCACTTCTCGTGACGAGAATGTATTCGTCATTGCCACTTGAGAGACGAACCCAGTTGAGTTCATCGTTGTCCTGCAGATTCATGGCAATGAGCCCATTCCTGCGGACTGCAGAGAACGCTCCGACTGGTGTCTTCTTGATCATGCCAAGGCGGGTTGCCATTGCAAGATACTGTTCCTGGGAATCGGACTGCATCTCAATGAGAGAGGTTATCTTCTCATTCGCATCAATATCGATGAGGTTGATGATGGGAAGGCCCTTTGCCTGTCGCTTCACATCAGGGATTTCATGCGTGCGAAGGCGGAATACTCGTCCCTTGTTTGTGAAGAAGAGGAGATCATTGTGCGTGTTCGCTATTGTGGAATGTTCAACATAGTCCTCGTCGTTTGAGCGCTTTGCCCCAACGACTCCCTTTCCACCACGGTGCTGTGCCTTGATCTGGTTTACCGGCATGCGCTTGATGTAGCCACGGTGAGTGAGTGTGACAAAGACATCCTCTCTCGGGATGAGGTCCTCATCATTGAGCGAGGACTCACCTAGACGTATCTCTGTTTTCCTGGGATCCGCAAATTTCTTGCGGAGCTCAGTCACTTCCTCCCGAATGATGGCATCCACTTTCTTTGGGTCTGCAAGGACACCTTCGAAATAGGCAATCTTCTTGATAAGCTCCTCATACTCCTGCTGCACCTTGTCTGCTTCAAGTCGTGTAAGACGACCAAGACGGAGATCCACGATGGCCTGGGACTGACGTTCACTGAGTCCAAAGCGTTGTTCCAGACCAGACTTGGCAGCCTGCTCATCAGGAGCTCGACGAATGATCTCGATGACTTCATCAAGGTGCTTGAGACAGATCTGCAGACCCTCGAGAATATGGGCACGGTCCTTGGCCTTGTCGAGTTCATATTGTGTACGCCGTGTGACAATGGATCGACGGTGAGTCAGATATTCATGGAGTATTGCCTTGAGGCTCAGGACCTGGGGTCTGCCATCGACAAGTGCCAACATGATGACACCGAAGGTTGTTTGCAGCTGTGTGTGCTTGTAGAGGTTGTTGAGTACAGTACGAGGACGTGCTGTCTGCTTGAGCTCGATGACGATTCGTACCGTATCCTCACGTCCTGACTCATCACGAAGGTCGTTGATGCCCTCAATTTTTCTGTCGTTAACAAGTTCAGCAATGTTTGCCATGAGGCGAGCTTTGTTTACCTGATATGGCAGTTCCCGAATGATGATCTGTTCCCGTCCACTGGCGGATTCTTCAAAGTCTACCTGGGCACGTACTGTGAGTTTTCCGTGTCCTGTTGCATAGACTGCAGGTATGTCCTGGGCATAGATAATGCCGCCTGTGGGAAAGTCAGGTCCCTTGATGTACTTGCAGAGATCCTCTGTGGTGATTTCGGGATCATCGATGAGGTGGATAATTCCGTCTGCAACTTCACCAAGATTGTGGGGAGGAATGTTTGTGGCCATACCAACAGCAATGCCACTCGCTCCATTGACTATCATGTTCGGGAGCAGTGCAGGGAGGACAAGCGGTTCCTTTTCCGTGTTGGAGAAGTTGTCGCCAAAATCGACTGTATTCTTGTCGATGTCCTCTGTGAGCTGCATGGCAATCTGGGACATCTTCGCTTCGGTATAGCGGTAGGCTGCAGCAGTATCTCCATCGATGTTGCCAAAGTTTCCCTGGGGATGGACGAGGGGATACCGAACGACCCATTCCTGGGCAAGACGAACAAGGGCATCATAGACCGACGAGTCGCCGTGGGGATGGTACTTTCCCAGTACTTCACCAACGATAGTTGCGCACTTCACAGTCTTCGATCCAGCAGTGATTCCCTGGTTGTACATGGCATAGAGAATGCGGCGCTGGACAGGTTTGAGACCATCTCGTACGTCAGGAAGTGCCCGACTGACGATGACACTCATCGCATAGTCAAGGTACGAGGACCGCATCTCCGATTCGATATCAACTTCCCGAATCGAGCCAGTTTCAAAGTTGGTCATGAATGCGCCTCCAGTGGTTCAGTTGGTGCTGTGGTGGGTGCAGTGGATGGGAGAGCCTCTTTGGCTATTCCTGTGGCAAGAGCAGTGTGGACATCATGGTGCATGGCCTCTTTGGCAACACGGATAGCATGCCAAATGGCAGTGGCATCCGATCGTCCATGCGCTATGACGACTTCACCATTGATGCCCAATAGCAATGCTCCGCCTGTGCGCCGGTAGTCCATGGCAGAGCGGAGAGGATTAAGGGCAGGCTTAATGAGTGCTCCGCCAAGCATGCCCCGGACTGAGGAAGTGGCAGCATGCTTGAGTGCATGCATGAGAAATTCGCCGACACCCTCTGCAGTCTTGATGATGACATTTCCTGTGAAACCATCACATACTGCAACATCGCAGACATTCCTGAAGAGATCCTTTCCTTCCACATTTCCCACCAGGTTGAGGGATGTGGCTTCCAGCAACGATTTCGTTGTTTGAACCAGCTCTGTTCCTTTTTCCTCTTCCTCCCCATTGCTCACGATGCCAATGCGGGGGCTTGTACAGCCAAGAAATGTCGTTGCATAGCAGGAACCCATGGTTGCGAACTGTGCGAGCCACTCAGGCTTGCACACACTGTTTGCCCCTACATCCAGAAGAAAAGTGGATCCCCCATCTTCACGGGGAAGGGCAGCACCAATTGCAGGGCGGTGGACTCCAGGAAGGCGTTTCATGATCAGAAGAGATGCAGCGAGGATTGCTCCACTGTTTCCTGCACTGACCACTGCTCCCCCAGTTCCTTGTGCAACAAGTTCACAGGCACGAACAATGGAAGAATCCTTCTTTGTTCGTACAGCTCTTCCAGGATGTTCATTCATGCCAATAACCTCACTCGCATGAACGATCTCTACCCGGTTATGGTGAATGTGCGGTGCAATGGTATCCTTGTCTCCTACGAGAATGAGGTCCACATCGAGTTCGTCAATTGCACGTGGAACGGCTTCGTAGATCGCTTCAGGAGCATGATCACCGCCGAACGCATCGAGCACAATGGGAAGAGTGGCAGTCATTGCGTCCTACACATCAAGATTCTTCACAGACTTGGCATGTGTCTGGATGAAGCGCCTACGCGGCTCCACATCTGGTCCCATGAGTCGTTCGAAGATGTCATCTGCCTTCATGGCATCTGTTGCTGTCACCTGGAGGAGGATACGTGAATCAGGGGACATGGTTGTTTCCCATAGCTGCTCCGGATCCATTTCTCCAAGGCCTTTGTAGCGTTGGACATCTACCTTGGTATTTCCTCCCAACTCCCGTATTGCCTGGTCCCGCTCATCATCACTGAAGGCATAGCGAGGCTCTGCCTTCCCCTTCTTCAGGGAGACCTTGAAGAGTGGAGGCTGTGCAAGGTAGACAAATCCGCCCTCAATCAGATTTTTCAGATGGCGCCAAAAGAGAGTGAGGAGCAGCGTACGAATGTGACTTCCATCAACATCAGCATCGACCATAAGGACAATGCGGTGGTATCGGAGGCGTTCGACATTGAAGTTTTCTCCAAACCCCACTCCCAGTGCAGTGATGAGGTTCTTGATTTCCTCACTGCCAAGAATGCGATCTGACCGTGCCTTTTCGACATTGAGAATCTTGCCACGAAGAGGAAGGATTGCCTGGTTACGGCGATCACGACCGGACTTCGCAGAGCCACCTGCGCTGTCTCCCTCAACAATGAAGAGCTCACATTTTGAAGGATCCCGTTCTGAGCAGTCAGCAAGCTTTCCTGGTAGCGTTGCGGATTCGAGGAGAGACTTTCGTTGCACAAGGTCCCGGGCACGAGCTGCTGCCATACGGGCACGGGCTGCAGTGAGCGAGTGTTCGATCATCCGCTTAGCTTCCTGCGGATTCTCATTGAGGTAGGACATGAGTGATTCGCTTAGAACAGAGGAAACAATTCCAGCAACTTCACTGTTTCCAAGCTTTGTCTTTGTCTGGCCCTCGAACTGCGGTTCCTGCAGTTTCACACTGATGACTGCAGTGAGACCTTCACGAACGTCATCTCCAGTGAGGTTGGAGTCCTGCTCCTTGAGGATTCCTGCTGCCTTGGCATACTTGTTGAGGGTCGAAGTAAGGGCAGTACGGAACCCGGTGACATGGCTGCCACCCTCTTCCGTGTTGATGTTGTTTGCAAACCCAAGGACATGTTCACTGAATGCAGTGTTCTGATACTGGAGCGATATCTCGACAACAACTCCATCGACATCACGCTCTACATAGAACGGCTTTGCATTGAGAATATGACGGTTGTTGTTGAGATACTTTACGAAGGCCTGAATTCCGCCCTCGAAATAGAATGTGTACTCGGAGCTGTTGAGCTCGTTCACGAGTTGGATCACTATTCCCTTGTTGAGGAAGGCAAGTTCACGAAGTCTGTTTGCAATGGTTTCCCAGGAAAACTCACGTTCGGGAAAGATTTCGGGATCAGGCCAGAACCGAATCAGCGTTCCTTTCTGCGTCGTTTTTCCTGCCTTTGAGACATCACTGTCAGGAATGCCACGTGTGTATGTCTGAACGTATTCAGTGCCATCCCGGAACACTCGGGCATCCAGGCGTTCGCTGAGTGCGTTGACGACCGATACACCAACACCATGGAGACCACCTGAAACCTTGTAGCCACCACCGCCGAACTTTCCTCCAGCATGAAGCTTCGTGAGAACGACCTCGAGGGCAGATCTGTGTTCAGTGGGATGCTCGTCAACAGGAATACCGCGTCCATTGTCGAGGACAGACACGGATCCATCATCATGCATGGTGACTGTGATGACAGTACAGTACCCTGCTACTGCCTCGTCGATACTGTTGTCGACAATCTCAGTGACGAGGTGGTGGAGTCCACGTGTGTCCGTGGACCCAATGTACATTCCCGGTCGTCTCCGGACAGGTTCCAGTCCCTCAAGGACCTGGATCTGTTGCGCATCGTATTTCTGGGTTACTTCAGTCGCTTTTGGCATGGTCGGCTTGGGTGCTCCACATGTAGGGATAAAATGAAATGTGTTGCATCACGCGCACAGCTGCTGTATGGCGGATGCAGGATGAGCGGACGTGACTTCCGAAGTGTGCATAATCCGAAGCAACGGATGTGCTACGGTACCAACGTCGAAAATGCTTTGACCCACATATATATTGTACACAACAACACGTGAGCTATTAAAGAGGTAGGTGCGCATGGCAACCGAGAATGCCAGTACCAAGGGAACCCCACAGATGGTTCGGGACACAGTGCTGGCAAACTGGCGTGATGAGATGCATGCTGCAGCACTCTACGATGCCCTCGTACGAACGCAAAAGGATCCGGTTATCCGTGGGAACTTCGAAGAGATGCGGGATCATGAACGGGAGCATGCACAGTTCTGGAAGGAACGGCTTGAGGAGCTTGGGGGGGGGGTTCCGCCTTTCCGGAAGGGGATTCGCGAACGGCTTGTTCCCTTCATGGTGGCAGTACTGGGACTCCCTTCAGTTCTCTCATCAATTGAATTAGAGGAGACGAGAGGAATAGTTGAGTACATGGAGCAGGCCCACAACCTAGACAATCCAAAGGCCCGCCAAACAGCGCTTGATATCCTCCCCCAGGAGCGGCATCATCTCGATCTGGTTGCAGAAATGGCACAGGGTGCTGACGACGTGGCAAGCGGGGCTGGAGGAACCCGGGTACACCGACTTGCTGAAGTCGTTCGGGATTTCGTCTTTGGACTCAATGACGGACTGCTGAGCAACTTCAGTCTCATAGCAGGTGTGAGTGGTGCAAATCCCAAGGGTTCATTCATCATACTTGCGGGGTTTGCAGGGCTTGTTGCAGGCATGATCTCCATGGCTGCAGGCCAGTACCTCAGCACGAAGTCAGGCCAGGATATCCTCAATCGTTCACGGAGAATGCGGAAGGAGGAGATCCGTACTATTCCGGAGTTCGCACGGGACCAGCTTCGGGAGCAGTATCTGAAGCAGGGTTTTGCACGTGAAGAGGCAGACATGATTGTGACCCGGATAACTGCTGACGAGGACAGGTGGCTTGCTGCACTGAGTGGTAGTGATGAGAGTAGTGCTCAGGCACTCACTCCACTGGCAGGAGGAATCGTCACTGGTATTGGCTTTGGCGTCGGGGCATTTATTCCACTTCTCCCGCATCTCGTTGCAACTGGATCAGGCACACTTGTTGCTGCAGGAATACTCTCGGTTGCAGCACTCTTTGTTATCGGGATGGTGAAGTCTCTCTTTTCAGGAGAACGACCTGTTCGGGCAGGTCTTGAGATGGCTGCGATTGGTGTGGGTGCAGCAGTGGTGACGAACCTCATCGGACGACTGTTCGGAGTTGCAGGAATAGGCTAGTCGTCCTTGACCCCGTCTTCATGTGCATCAGGATGATCCTTCCGGATTTCCTGACGCAACCGCTCACGTTGCTCTTCCCGGCGGAGAGACTCGCGGAATGCAGGGTCACGTTCAGAACGTTCACGAACATACTGTTCAAGTTCGTCCTCATCATTTCTGGGCGTTGTCACAGTGTGGCTCCGTGGTATGTGGATACAGGACGTCGTGCAGGACGGGCAGCCCCCCTGCCGTTCCACTCCTTGAGACGGGACTCTGCAAGATCTATGAAGCGGGAAGGGGCCTGTTGCGACTTCTTGCTGTATGCAACGAGTGCAAGGAATACTGTTGACCGTTTACCCTGGGGTGCAAAGAGGACGCGTATGCCCTGGTCACTGATGGGAACACGTACCTCGTATAGGTCACCCCGCAAGTGTCGTGCACCCTGGAGGCCGTTGTCCCGAATCTGCCGCATTGCAACGACAACCTTTGCAGCATCATCTGCGGAGAGGGTGTCAAGAAACGTCCGCACTGGACTATCCCCGCGGCTGGTCGTGTAGTGTCGCCACCTGGGACGGATTGTGTTCGTGTGGTCCATCAGGTCAGTCATTGCCTACTGAGCGTACGATACTTCTCGAGGGCAACGGGCAGGTGCGAAAATCCCGTCACAAGACTGTCACTCGAAGAGACTGTCCCCGTTTGTTCGCCCAAGGGCATCCTTGTATCGAAGGCACTTGCCTGTGACAAACCCGAGGTGGGCCTTGACGGGCTCTAGGAAGTGACGCACGATCAATGACGTATGTGCCATATGAACTGGTTGCAGGAATGAGATGAATGAGAGATATGCTGTCTGTGAATTGGAAAGCTATTGTCCTCACCGGAATGCTGTTCCTCATTACGGGCTGCGGATCCACTGGTCCACATGCCACCTGTCCAGCAGGAGGGAGTCCGAAATTGCACTTCTGTCTTACTGCACAGGAGGCTTCCCTGAATGACCATGTTGTCCATGTGCCCACAGTGCCTGATGCACTCCTCCTGAAAGCGGGAGTGAGTCTCACTCTTGGCCCCAATGACCACTCACGGATCACAGAGAACGCTGCAATTGCCTCTGTATCATCCATTACCCGTGACATGGCTCCGGGAGCGAAAGTCCGGAGTGCAGTATTTGCTGAGATTCATGATGCATATGGACTTCCTGTGAAGTCGACAGCGGTATGGCTTGTCGATGTTACACCGCCAAAAGCACAAGGCTATGTCATCGTGGTCGTGAATGCCTCAACAGGTGCAGTAATGTACACCGATACATACAAGGGGTGATGAAAGGGCAGGCGAGTTCAGTATCATCGAACGTGGACATTCGGGATGTGGCTGACTGGATTGGATGCCATACGACCCCGGATCACAACCAGTACTGGAGGAGATGGTGCACATGAACATCCTGATGTGTCGCCCTGACTACTTTGATATCGAATACGAGATCAACCCTTGGATGCATACATCAGTGAAAGTGCAGCATTCCGTGGCAATGGAACAGTGGGTGACCCTGAAGGAAACCTACGAGAAGTTCGGTGCAAGTGTTACCCTAGTCGACCAGATTGAGGGGCTTCCGGATATGGTGTTTACTGCGAATGCTGGACTTGTATGGAATAACCGTGCTGTAGTCAGCAAATTTCAGCACAAGGAGAGGCAAGGAGAGGAGCCCTACTGGAGGCGTGCATTTGAGGGCCTTGGCATGGAGACCTTTGACACTCCCGGGACAAAGCCCTTCGAAGGGGCTGGAGATGGACTGTTTGTCGGCTCAACGTTGTTCATAGGATATGGACCACGGTCGGATCGTGAGACCCATACTGCCATTGCAGACATTCTTGGTGTGGAGCATGTGAGCCTCGAGCTTGTGGATCCACGGTTCTACCATCTCGATACATGCTTTTCTCCACTTGGACCTGATGCAGCAATGTACCTTCCTTGCGCGTTCACGAAGGACGGGATTGAGGAAATTAGGAAGCATGTTGCACATGCAATTCCAGTTCCCCAGGAAGTGGGTGATGCATTCTCGTGTAATGCACTCGTTGTGGGGGATGCAATAGTCGCTACTTCTGCACTCGAGGGTATTGCTGACGAACTCAAGGAAGCCGGCCTGCATCATATTCCCATGGAGATGTCAGAATTCCTCAAGTCGGGTGGGGCAGTACGGTGTCTCTCACTTCCCCTCGATACGGGTATGAGCCAGTAACGGTATCAGTCAGGCTCTTTTCTACAGGTCATGTTGAGGAGCGAACAGTGGAGTATCGCCATCTGTCTCTGCCTGCATGAGTGTCGAGACATCGCCAACGTACCGTTTCGTGTCTGCATACATGCCGACATCCTGCAGGGTTTTTTCACCCTGGTAGTACGCAGCAAGGGCAAACTCAACTGAATGGTCGTGCCGATCAAGAAGATGCTGGAGAAGGAGTCCACCTGCAGTGACATTGTCATCAGCACGATGGAGATCGAGTGGACGGTGTGCAATCACATGACTCACCCATTCGCCAGCTGAAGGTTCGAGCTGCATTATGCCAACAGCGCCTGTGGGGGAGATGAAGTTTTGGTCCCAGCCACTTTCTATCCATGCAACTGCCCGGACAAGGGTTGGGTTGAGGGATATATCCGTTGCCACAGTCGTAAGTAGTGCATTCATTCGACCCAGACGTCCTGGCACTACAATGACAGCACCATGTGCAAGTGGTGCATTCACGCCAATTCCATTTGCACGTGCAAGTGCAGTGGGATCGATACCATACAGACGGGCGATCCGTACGACACTGTCATCACCAGACGCAGTGTGGATATCGAGATCGTTGCCTGCAAGTGCATAGGGTGGAAGTGCGAGCGTTGCATCAGGAATGGAGAGCATTTGCCCAATCTTCAGTTCAGCACTACTCGAGATGTTGTTTACTGCAGAAAGCGCCTGGACTGTTGTAGCATGCCGAAGTGCGATATCCCGGAGTGTGTCGCCAGGATGCACAATGCATGATGAGGCCACCATTGCAGTGGGATATGCTGCAAGCGCTGTTGCGCCAACAGCAAGGGCAAAACGCTGTGTACGAGAGTTCATGGTGCAAGTGTGGTGCGACGTGGACAAGATGGTGAAAGCGGAGCTCTCAAGAACTGAATATACACCAAAGTATGACGATTGTTTCAACAAAGCGACGAATACACCAACCGCACCAAATCGTGCTATGATTCGTTGGCAATAGATAAAGGAGAAGAGACGGGAGAGGGCCTCCCGCCGCACATAATATAGCGAGCGCTTGGGGGTAGCAAATGTACCTCGCGCGACATTGCCCCGCCGGCGCTGCTCGTAAGGAGCGGAAGTATAGTGAGACAGTATCGATTTGTCGACGCCGTCATATGGGATTATGATGGCACTCTTGTCGCAACACGTAATGCAGACAAAGAAGCAGTAGAACGGCTGCTCAGTGATGAACCAGCAGCTCAAGCCGGTGTGCAGGAATTTTGGGCAACGGAGGGACTTCCGATTCGGACACGGATCGAGCGAGCCTGGCCAGGACGGTTGGATGATATCCTTCCGTACTTCAATGCCCATGTTGATCCACAGCGGTTCCGGGGCATCCTCACTGTCATTCAGACACTTCGGAGGGAAGGATATCGTCTGGGCGTTGTTTCATCCCGTCAGCGGGATCTTCTCGAGTGGGGACTCAAGGTGAGTGGTCTTCGTCCGTATTTTGAATCTGTAATAGGACTCGATGATGTCCATGCTCCAAAGCCAGATCCGGAGGGTCTCCTGAAGACCATTGAACTACTTGAGGTGCACCCATCCCAAGCCATCTTCATTGGGGACAGCGATGTTGACATCCGTGCTGGCAAGGCTGCCAACATTGCAACATGGCATGCTGCCTGGTCTCTGGAAGGGCGGAGAACGAACTTTGCAGCAACATACAGGCTTCATAACCCCAAGGATGTGCTTTCGGGTATCGATATGCTTGGTCAGGAGCCGACGGGAACAGAGGGACGGTAGTCGTTCTTCTGCCCAGGGTCGGCCCTATCGGGCAGCAAGCCTTGCTGCATCTTGGGCAATGAGCGTTTTGACTCCACCAACAGCAACACGAATTGCCACATCGATAGGGAGTTCGACGCCACCAGGAAGTGTTCCATCTCCTGATTGAGCTGTGTTCACGACTGCCATGACTGCTCCAGTACGGAATCCCCGTACAGCTCCAATGACAAACAGCGTTGAGGACTCCATCTCTGCTGCAATGCTGCCAGCCCGCTTCCAGGCTTCAAGCTTTGCCCGGATCATGGACTCAACAGGAACAGTCTCTGGAGCTATCTCACTGTAGATGGCATCGTTGCACTGCACGATGCCGAGTTCATGGGGGAGACCTTGCTCCTGTGCTGCATGTTGAAGCGCAAGGAGCACATCGAAGTCAGCAACAGCTGGAAATTCTGCTGGAACGTATTGGTGCGATGTCCCCTCATTTCGAATGGCTGCCTGTACGAGGACTGCATCACCAAGTCGAAGTGAGTCAGTGAGTCCACCACATGTTCCAACACGAATCATGGTTCGTGCTCCAATCGTGAAAAGTTCCTCTGCAGCAATTGCAGTCGAGGGTCCACCGATTCCGGTTGAGACAGCACTCACCTTCACGCCATCGAGTGTTCCCGTGTACGTGGTGAACTCACGGTTGCTTCGAACATGCACTGCATCAGTGAAGTGCTGGGCAATGCGCTCACATCGTCCAGGATCTCCGGGCATGAGGACATATTCCCCGATTTCTCCCTCTTCGAGCTGGATATGGTATTGCCGCATGAATTTCAGTGTAGCGGGAGGGTGGGGGCTTCGGTTGCCCGCTGCTGGATCGTATGTGCTGCCCAGGTACAGAGCTCCATATGGTCCTCACTCGCATGTGCCCGATATTTTTCCAGATGGGGAAGAGCAGAAAGTGTTCCCACATTGCCAAGGGCAATGATGACATTCCTGAGGAACCGTTCAAGGCCAGTCCGTCCAATTGGTGTCTTTCCAAACTGGGTTGTGAAGCTTTCCTCATCGAGGGAGAGGAGTTCGATGAGATCCACATGGTGTGCAGGACTGCTTCCTGCATGTCGATTCTGTGGAAGTGCCTTCCGAACATTGATCGGGCACACATCTTGGCAGAGATCACAACCAAATACCCACTCCCCGATGAGGGGACGGATGTGTTCAGGTACAGGACCTGCATGTTCAATAGTCCAGTATGAGATGCATTTTCGTGCATCAATGACTCCAGGGGAAAGGATTGCCCCTGTAGGACAGGAGTCGATGCATGTCCGGCAGGAGCCGCAGGATTTCCTGGAGGGAGGAGTTGGCGGAAATGGGAGAGAAGTGACAATTGCAGCAAGAAGAACGAAACTCCCTCCATGTTGTGTGATGAGACAGGCATTCTTTCCAATGAATCCAATTCCTGCCCGTTCTGCAATGGCACGATCGACAGCCCAGCCATGGTCGACAAAAATCTTTGTCCGGAGATCGGGAAAGCTATGGTGAAGCTCACGGACGAGTTCCTGGCACTTCCTCTCGAGGAGAGGGTGGTAGTCCTCAGGACGGTCTTCATTCCCATCTTGGAGGAGTGCATATGCTGCGATCCTTCCTGTTCGCTCCGGGGCAGTAGGATTGGATGTGGAGTGGGGGGAATATGGCCACGCTAGAGCAATGATGGACTGTGCCCACGGAAAGCGGTCTGCAAGATGCGTAGATGCATGGGCACGCTGTTCGTGCATCCACGGCATACCGGTCAGCCTTCCCTCCTTGAGTGCATCGAGGAGGTGTTCTTCAGCATTAAGAAAGGGGTCAGGCGTTGTTGTTCCGGCAGCACACCACCCTGTACTGAGTGCAAGAGTGATCAGGCGATCACGCTCCTCTGTCCAGTTCAGACTGTCCCCACCAGTAAATCCAGCATCGTGCATGGATCACATCTTAGGACAGGAACTGTTCGGCTGTACCTGTTCCTACACTCTGCTGTGTGTGATGCACAGCTGATGTTCCTGTGATACGTGTGACCGGGTCGACCGAGGCAACAGTGAGACCACTGGTGGAGAATTGCCATACTTCATCATGGGATCCAGTACTGAAGACAACACGACAGTCAGAAGGGATGAACGCGCCCAGTGCATGGAAGACAGCGTAGTCATGGTCCCGTGAACCGGAAAGATCAACAACTCTGATTTCCCGGTCTCCGTAGGCACGGTATACATGTTCTCCGAGGCGAGTGAGTGCATCAGAAAGATCCCGAAGAACAAAACCAGAATTACGACTGTGGTAGCGGGGCAGGGTGGGAAAGGTTGCCAACAGTGCTGTAAGTGCATCCCGGGCATGGTCTTCAGGTATACGGATATCAACATCGTGTACATCTGCTTGATGGACACGTGGTGCCGAGTGGGTGAAATGACGGAAGAATCCGAATAGTGAAGCATTCATGATTGCTTTTACCGTAAATACGGGAAACGGACACGAGAGGGACAATCATCGCTCGCATACGAGGTTGTCACCCGTTCGTCACGAACCATACGACACCCTGTCAGAAGTCGTATGCCCTTGACGGGTTTGTTACTGACCCTACAGGGCTATGCCGAGTTCTCTTCCGGGAAGGAGGTGTGGCTGACAAATCTCGGGCATGGCACGGAGTCGTTCGAGCACCACAGTAGTAGCGGATTTTGGCACGTGGATAACGACTACGGGCCAGGTACATGACCACTTGAGGATGAGCTGATCCATTGGAGGTTCTGCAAGTCGGGCAGCAAGACGAGTTGCCTGTTCCTGTATGTCGCGTTCGATCCATGCGTTGAGCAGTGTGTATGGAGTGGTCGAGGAGGAGGAAAGTCGCGTCGTGAGAGAATCCGAGAGAAGAAGGGTTGCATTGATAACCGAGTCTGTTTTGGCAGGAATGTGCTTTCGCGAAAAGGGTTTTCCAAGGTACTTCACAGGAAATGAGCGAAATGGACGACGTGAGGTGTTGATGTGTAGCCCGTTCAATGTACAGTCACATGCTCATGGCGGATCGGACCAACCACCTTGGTGCCACCTAGCGGTGTGAGGGTAAGAACGTAGTTTCCAGGTGTAGCAAAGGTGATTGTGAAACGGAAGTTCACAGGTTCACTTGCTCCAAGATAGCCACCGCAGATGACACTGTTGTGAATCGTTGCTGGCTCACTGTTGCCAATGACAATATTGCTCACACTGAGTTCAGGTCCTGCACTGACTCCCAGACAAATGGGACTGATGCCAACCTCTCCGAGGTTTTCATAGTCAAGGGAGAGCTGATAGCCATTTCCTGCCGTGAGGGAAGAGGGCACAGTACCAGATATTTGCGCTGATGCAGGCAGTGAGTTCGAGGTGAAAAGTGGTGCAATGATGAACTCGATAATTGCAAGAAGGAGAAGGAGCCCAACGACAAAGAGTACAGGTTCCCGATATGGCGGGACGAATGGGACCTTCCATGCAGGTACACGTGCTGGGTGAGATGACTGCTCCACATCTCTATCATGAAGCATCTCCGTCACCTGTCGTGGTTTGTCATGCGACAATATCCAGTGGTTTCCGTCCGGCACAGTGGAGATGTCATGCTCTTTCCCATAACTGACGAGGTTGTCGACCGTCAGCGTGCACGATTCCATGAGCATGGAATTGTTCCGACACCCCGACATCTGTACTATGCAGTATGTGCTGCTGTTGAAGCTCCGACTGCATCAATAGCTGCAGGACAGATCGGGCTTGGTGCAATGCTTCTTGTCATTGCAGTGCTCCTGCCGTGGAGACTGTGGCAGATAGGCGTGGCAGCAGCAGGTGCTTGCGTACTCCTCATCGGAATGCGAAGTCGCATCCTTGAGCGGAGACGTCCAAAGGGCCGTGTTCTTGCTACTTCGTTTGAAGCATTCATGAAGGATTTTCTTGCAGGGAGTGAAGATCTGCCAGGTCATGAGGCAGATCTTCTCCATCCAGAAACGTGGCATCCAGCAGGCTTTCACCACGGTTGCAGGATCATTGTCTGTGACACAGACGAGACTGCAGCCCTTCTCGCAGGAAACAGGAAATTTCTTGAGGGGGACTACATAGTCTGCAAGGAAGATTCCCTTGCAGGTATTGATCCTGCACTTTCTCCAAATAGGATCCTTGTGTTTCATGATGCAACTCCAGACGGCTGCAGCCTCCCTGGCAGAGTGCGGGCACTTCCTTCATGCACAAAATCCATGGTTATTGATTGTGGGCTTCGGCCGAACCAGGATCTCGCATTACGGCTTCCATGCTACGAAGGAGCTCCGCTTCAACTTCCGGAAGTACCACCAGCGGATGTTCATGCATCGGAGTGGGAGTGGCTACGAGAAGGACACCGTGCTGAAGTATCCGCACTTTCGCTATTTGCAGTGAAATCATTGCTCCGGACTGCTGAAGCAATGCCGTATGCGGGGGACATGACAGGAGTACTCTGGATTCCCCTTCCGGATGATCTCTCGTTCTAGCTACCTGCCAAGTGGTGCGGATTGGATATTCCCATGGTGGTGGGAAAGCTGGATGAGACGTCGAGTTCGTGGCAGAGCTGCTTCAAGCGACTTTCCACGTGCAATGTTGATGCCAGAACGCTTCTGGGGAGTGGTCCCGGTCTCTATATCCTTTGCATGGATGTGGAGCTGGACGTCCGGAATGGCATGAAGGATATGCTGCTCTAGTGCACCATGCCAGGGAGTTGGGGCTTGCTCATCTGCACGATGCTTTCCGTGGCGACGCTTGATGGCATATGTCGCTGATACAGACCAGGCCTGGGCGTTTTCCGGAATGTTAGTACCAGCACAGGCATGCTTGTCATCAGTCGGGTACGGGCGTGTGATGGGTGTGCCGGACGTTGGAGCGTAGAGAAACTCGACATGGGCACCAGAGGAGTTCATCCCATTGAGAAGCCGTGTCTCGAGCGAATGTGCAAGAAGTGGAAAGCCTTGCTTCCTCAATCCCTTTGCAATGTCATACGTTTCCTTTGGCCACACAGTCTGGCTTCCTTGATAGTCAGCGTATCCAGTGAGCTTTGCATGCCGAAGGGAGCGACAACGGACTCCGACATGCGTGAGAAAGTCTTTTCGCATAATGTGCTGGACAATACTGCCTACATACTTTCGATACAAGTCAACGGGAAGATTGTCGAAAAGGGTTGTATCGAGGAGGGTTGCTGGATTTGAGCTGAGGGTTTTTACTTGGCGTACAGCCTTCGTCTTTGGGTGTCGGTCAAGTGCCATGGCGAAGTACCCCTCCTTCTCCATCCAGAAGGAAGAAAGGATGCGGTTCTGGAGCCCCTGCGAGAGCCGTTC
>JBMFXB010000021.1:0-35588 GCA_049964715.1 Candidatus Dormibacteria bacterium | reverse complement strand
TTCCCATATGCGCTACTCGATTTCAGGAGCAAGTGAGAATATTACCTCTATAGGTGAACAGGTTCATGCCCAGTTTCCCCGCTATTTATCTTTTTTCGTAGGACTGGAGGTTGAGTCCCAAAAATAACAGAAGGTCTTCATGTGGGGTTTGGTTGTCCTGGTCGGAACCGTTGCCCTATCT
The DNA here is from genome assembly GCA_049964715.1 of Candidatus Dormibacteria bacterium. Taxonomy (GTDB): domain Bacteria; phylum Chloroflexota; class Dormibacteria; order Aeolococcales; family Aeolococcaceae; genus JAJZLL01. The sequence goes on along the minus strand of JBMFXB010000021.1, from coordinate 35,407 downwards.
GCCCAGATTTGCATATCTTTGGCAATTCTGCTTCGCTCGTTCAGTTCATGGCACAGCCTGTTTAGGACTAAACGAATTCAGCTATCCTGTGAAACCACGTCCACGCAGTTCGTTCAGGCTTTGTAGGCAATATATTGCATAAGAAATCGCATAATCACCAACGGGTCAGCTGTAAGTAGGGAGTAGTGTCAACTCGGTACATCCAACTGGGTACATGTATGAACTGCCATATGCTGCCTGGTTGTTAATGGCTTCCATTGAAAGGAACACTGCCAGGTTACTGAATGGATATACATAACTGGTACACAATGCACTTGTACTGCAACATATGTGAGCATTTGGCTAATGTGAATTCGAAGTTGGCTTGTACATGGGAAGTGCGCAACCTTTCAGTGTGCACGCACTTTTAGCATCACCTGTACACTCCAGGACATACCAGCGAACAAACCTGTGCAAATTGTCCGAAGTTCCCTGTCTGGGAGAACCTGCAGTTCGATCATCTTCTGAAGTGCTATCTTCCTGACGCGCGATGCATCATGGTTTTCAGTGCATGCTATACAAGTCGGATTGCCGAGGCTATACTCATTTTATAAGCACTTCTGGGAATTTCAGGGCTGGAAACGTCCTGTCGTAACACTGATATTGAGACTTGCTTGGCTGTGATGAAGAATTTGATGTGGATACGTATGTTCCTCAGCTGCACTGCACTGCTGCTGCTATCCGGGTGTGGAAACGGGAGTGCCAGCAGTGCATCTTTAAATCAAATCTGTCCAAGCAAGGGCCCTATCCCTGCGAATGCCTTTTGTGTAACCAGGGATGAACAGAAACTTGGCCAGCAGCCTGCAGTTTTCAGGACGATTCCTGCCTCTTTTTTCATTAGTGCTGGAGTTGAGCTCACGACTGATCCCCATGATCATCCCCTGATCAGCAAGTCACAGATAGAAAAGTTTATCGAGAGTAAGATGCATATCTCTCCAAGGGAGGTAGTCCTGGTGCACTGGCATGGAATACATGGGCCACAGACTTCAGGCCAGTTGACCTGGGTTGTAAACGAAACGCCGCCTGGATTCCACGGTGTATCAGGCGTTGGAGGGTCTTCTGTAGTCATACCTTCAGGAACTGCCAGCATAACAGTTCCGAATCCTCGCAGTTCGGGACAGCCAAGTGGACCGTACTATGAAGTAGTTACCTTCAATGCCAACACTGGTGCTGTAACTGGATCGATGGCCTCATAACATCAAGCGGGCTGCGCGTCATGCTGTGATGGGGAACTAGAGGCAGCAGAGGGGATGCCATTGCCACTCGAAGGCAAGGAACTGCTGTCAAGGCTTGGGAGAACTTGATCCAGATACCGCTTCAGTGATCTCCCTGGACGTACCCCCTGGAGGATTCGAACCTCCGACCAACTGCTTAGAAGGCAGCTGCTCTAATCCACTGAGCTAAGGGGGCTAGTGGGGTGGCCAGGGGGATTTGAACCCTCGACCTCCAGGGCCACAACCTGGCACTCTAACCAACTGAGCTATGGCCACCGCACAGAACCCTATTATGACATCCTGCTGGGGGTGATGCATGCCCTCACACCTCACGTTATGCGTCTTTCCAGAGTCCTCTCTCAATGAGTACTGTCTTGAGAAGCAGGGGGCGGTCTGTCATGATGCCATCGATGCCAAGATCCAGGAGATGATGCATCACTACATCATCATTGATGGTCCAGGCATGAACTGGGAGCCCACACTCGTGGGCAGCATCAAGAAATGACCGAGTGATAATCGGTATGCCAGATGCCCGTAGGGGAACCTGGATACAATCCGCATCGTGTCGTACTACCCGGTGGAAGAGAAATGAGCGGATTCGGGTTTCAAGTACTGATCGTGGTCCCATGGATGTGGCGATTCTCCCATGCGTATGTCTTCGGAATCGAGTGAGCCTCGCATCACTGAATGAACCAACACAGATCCGATCTTCGAGATGATGGGTGCGAATGAGACGGATGAGAGGAACGACACATGCATCGTGTTTGAGATCAAGGTTGAACTTGCAGTCCGGAAAAGTAGTGACAAGTTCCTCCAGTGTTGGAATGTACAGTTGCGATGTATCTCTGTTTGAAAGAGCCCTGGATTCTGGGCAGTGAGGATCCACAATTGCGAGGGAGCGGAGGTCACTGTATGTTCGATCTGCAATCGTTCCATCCACTGCTGCAATGCGGTTCAGCTTGTCATCATGGAATGCAACAACGATGCCGTCACGAGTTGCATGAAGATCGGTTTCGAAGTATCGAAAGCCAGCAGTATAGGCTTCCTGGAAAGCTGGGACAGTATTTTCAAGGGTAAGTTCATTTCCCCCACGATGGGCGAACGGTATACAGGGGGAAGTGCCAAAAAATGGAAGTAAAGAATTGCCCATGGGATTAAGAGTACGGCAATGCTGATGTGCATGTTGCGGCACACCGACAATCCTCTGCGCTACTATGTTGAGGTCGTATTGCAAGGTCTTCTGACTTGTCAGGGAGGAACGGATGGCGCAAGATGCTACGACCAAGTGGACTCCACCAGAGCACACTGGTCTTGCCAAGGAAAGTGCTTTCCATCGTATGAGACGACGTGCACCGTGGTGGCTTTTGCCACTTACCGTTGTGACTGTTCTCTCAGCATTCATCGTGTACGGGATTTGGACAGCATTCTTCGGGGGAAAGGTGTACTCTGCCCCGTATCTATCGCCGTTCTATTCGCCGCAAATCTGGTGGAATGGTCCAGTTACCCCTGCTTTGTGGGTATTACCGTTCCCCCTCCTTTTTAGGGCAACGTGCTACTACTACCGGAAGGCATACTACCGGTCATTCTTTTGGGATCCGCCAGCGTGTGCAGTGGGGGAAGTACGGAAAAAGCCATACAAGGGCGAGACGAGATTTCCTCTCTTTCTCAGCAATCTTCACCGCTATGCAATGTACCTGGCAGTAGTTGTACTCATATTTCTCTGGATCGATGCAATTGCAGCCTTTGATCTCAATGGTCACTTCTATCTTGGCCTAGGCACTGTAATTATGGTCATCAACTGCATATTCCTCTCGGCATATACCTTTGGATGCCACTCTGTGAGACATCTTATCGGGGGGTGTGTCGACTGCTACTCGAAAGTACGTGGTGGGGTTAAGCGATATGAAGGTTGGAAGTTCATCACCAAGCTCAATGAACGTCATGCGATGTGGGCTTGGCTCAGCCTTTTCAGTGTCGTTGCTACTGATGTCTATATCCGGCTGGTCATGACTGGCATCTTCACAGATCCACATTTTTAGGACATGACGATGGAAACACCTGAAATTCGAACGTGTGATGTACTCGTCATCGGTGCTGGTGGCGCAGGAATGAGGGCTGCAATTGCAGCAACAGATGCTGGATGTTCGACGATAGTCGTCACCAAATCTCTCCTTGGAAAAGCACATACTGTCATGGCAGAGGGAGGCATTGCAGCTGCTCTTGGCAATGTAGATCCTGACGATGACTGGAAGGTGCATTTCGCAGATACCATGCTCGGCGGCCAGCTTCTCAACAACTGGCGCATGGTTGAGCTGTATGCACACGAGGTCATAGACAGGGTCCGTGAACTTGAAAGCTGGGGCGGACTCTTCGATCGAACACCATCTGGCGGGATCATGCAACGAGCATTCGGTGCCCATTCGTGGAAGCGGCTTTGTCATGTTGGGGACAGGACGGGTCTTGAGCTTATACGTACCTGCCAGGATCGACTTACAGCATCAGGCAAGGCAGATGTATGCATGGAGTACACGCTGACAAAACTTGTGAGTGATGGGAATCGCATTGTTGGAGCAATCGGTTACAAGCGGAGCGATGGTGGATTTGTCGTCATCAATGCAAAGTCAGTAGTCATTGCAACCGGGGGCTGGGGGAAAATGTACCGGTACACCTCAAACTCCTGGGAGGGTACTGGTGATGGTGCTGCAATGGCGTATGAGGTTGGAGCAGAGCTCCTTGACATGGAATTCATCCAGTTCCATCCAACTGGCATGATTTGGCCACCTGGCGCACGGGGTATTCTTGTCACTGAGGCTGTTCGTGGCGAAGGGGGATACCTCTACAATAGCGAAGGCAAGCGCTTCATGTTTGAGTACGACCCAAAGAAGCTCGAGCTGAGTTCCCGGGATGTTGTTGCCCGCTCCATCTACAAGGAAGTGAAGGCAGGTCGGGGAACACCTCACGGTGGTGCGTATCTTGATATTCGTCATCGGGGTGCAGACTACATTAAAAAGAAACTTCCTTCGATGTTTGAACAGTTTCATGCACTTGCAGCTGTTGACATTACAAAGGAGCCAATGGAAGTTGCCCCTACCATCCACTACACAATGGGTGGGATCAGGGTTGATCCTGAGACAGCAGCTTCCACAGTTCCAGGCCTGTATGCAGCAGGAGAAGCAGCAGGTGGCCTTCATGGAGCAAACAGACTTGGTGGAAACTCACTTGGTGACATTCTTGTCTTCGGCAAGCGGGCTGGTGAGGCAGCTGCAGAGTGGGCCAAGTCACATGATGTCCAATCCATTTCAGACGGAGAAGTGGAAGCAGAACAGAAGCGCGTTCTCACACCTCTTGCACCTCCGGAGAAGGGAGAAGGGGAGAATCCATATCTTCTGCATGAAGCCCTCCAGTGGGCAATGCAGGATGATGCGGGTATTGCACGGACAGAGGAGTCGCTTAATAGGTCACTCACTGCTATCCAGGAGCTGAAGGAACGTGCAGCACATATGCATGTTCCTGGTGGCAGGACGTTGAACCCAGGGTGGCACACGTGCAGGGACGTGGAGTCCATGCTCACTGTATCCGAGGCTATTGTGAGAAGTGCTATTGAGCGTCGTGAGAGCCGTGGCTCACAGTGGCGACTTGACTACCTTGAGAAAGATCCTGAGCAGGCTAAAGTCAATTATGTGACATACAAGGATGGAGAGAGGATGGCAGTTAAGCCAGTACCACATGACCCACTTCCCAAAGAGAAGGAGGAGCTTCTTCGACATTCACGGTTCTATGAGGAGAAGAAGGCATGACAGATACTCCAGAGGCAACAACAGACATTCGTCATACTCAGGACGGACGGACTGGCAGAACTGTCCACTTTTCCGTGTTCCGGGGAGTACCTGGTGCGAATGCATCGTATGTTACCTATGATGTCCCGGAAGTGGAAGGTATGGTTGTACTGGATGCAATACATTACATCCAGAAAAACCTCGACATGGATCTTGCTTGCCGTTGGAACTGCAAAGCTGCGAAATGTGGTTCGTGTAGTGCAGAAGTGAATGGTCATCCTGTCCTCATGTGCAAAACGAGGGTTGATGATCTTCCTGAGGGGACAATTACTGTAGCTCCGATGAAGACGTTCCCCCTTATCAAGGATCTTGTGACGGATGTCTCAAGGAACTACGCAGTAAATGCTGCAATCACGCCATTTACTCCACGGAAGGATGAACCCACACCCTGGAAGATTGAGCAGCATGACATTGAGCGACTCTATGAGTTTCGCAAATGCATTGAATGTTTTCTCTGCATGGATGTCTGTCACATTCTTCGGAACCATGATCTCCATGAGAAGTACTATGGTCCTCGGTATTTCGTGCGAATGGCAGGCTTGGAAATGCATCCCATTGATGATGCAGATCGGATGGAGGAGATTCGGACCCACGGAGGCATTGGATTCTGCAACATCACAAAGTGCTGCACAGATGTGTGTCCAGAACATATCCACATTACAGACAATGCCATTATTCCCATGAAGGAACGAGTTGCAGACAGGCATTGGGATCCCATCCGACGCATGTTCACGAAGAAAAAACAGACGAATACGACTGCACAAGCGACTGAGTAGAACGCAAGATTCCTCGATTCGAATACAAAAGAAGTTGCATCTAGTAAAAGCGGGGAGGTCCCCAAAAGGACCTCCCCGCTTTCTTATGCAAGTCGGCGCACAGACCTAAGCAAGGAGTGCTGCAGGAGTGAGCTCCCTGAGTCCGAGTTCACGTCCATTTTGATCAACTACCTTCAGGAGATCCCGAACGGCTTCTGCTGAACGGTGGAGTGCTGCAGTTTCATCAGCATTGAGCTCAATTGGAAAAACACGCTCAAGTCCCTGTGCACTGATTTGGCACGGTACACCTGTAAAGACACCATGCACTCCGTATTCTCCTTCAAGGTACACACTCACAGGAAGTACAGCGTGGCTATCGAAAACGATGGCATCAACCATCTGTGTAACAGCTGCACTGGGTGCATAGTAGGCGCTTCCTGACTTCAGGAGACCAACGATCTCAGCTCCACCATCCCGTGTGCGCTGAACTAGGGAGGCAAGTCGGTCCTTGCCAATGAGTTCTTCCACACAAACGCCACCCACAGTGGTAAGCCGAGTGAGAGGAACCATGGTATCGCCATGACCACCAATGACATATGCTTGGATATCGCTTCGAGAAACGTTGAGCTCATCTGCAATAAAGGTGCGGAAGCGGGCTGTATCCAGGATGCCTGCCATGCCAATAACACGCTCGCGAGGGAATCCACTTGCAGCCATGGCAACATGAGCCATTGCATCCAAGGGGTTGCTCACAACAACAAATATGGAATTTGGGGAGTGTTTGGCAGCATTTCGGGCAACTGAGGCCACGATCTTTGCATTCGTCTGGACAAGATCATCACGGGACATACCAGGCTTGCGAGCCATTCCGCTCGTGATAACGATGATATCGGAGTCTGCAGTTGGTTCCCATCCAGAATCTTCATTTACTGTGACACCAGTAAGTGTCGAGTCGAATCCGACAACTGGTCCTGCCTCTGCAAGATCCAGAGCCTTGCCTTGGGGCATGCCATCAACAACATCGACAAGGACAAGATCTGCGTAGTTCCGTTCAGCAAGGCGAAGTGCTGTTGTTGCGCCAACGTTACCTGCACCAATGACAGTGATCTTCATTCTCATGATCAGAACCTCAATGAGCCGGATAGAGATAGGGGTGAATACACTTCGATTGTAGTCGTCTGGCAGCTCCCTCCGTTACGTACTATGGAGGGGTAACTACATGCTCAGGGTAGGTATGTGGCATGGGGGTAATAGTTCATGAAGCATGATGCACGAATCGGGGAAATATGCGATCGCCTTGCTAAAGCATACCCGGAGGCAAAATGTGCTCTTGTGCATACAAATGCATTTGAGCTTCTTGTTGCAACGATACTATCAGCTCAATGTACAGATGAGCGAGTAAATATGGTTACTCCTGCACTCTTCCGGCAATATCCAGATCCTGTATCCCTTGCATCTGCACCAGTGGAAGATGTGGAGGATTGCATTCGATCCACAGGTTTTTTTCGTGCAAAGGCACGGTCAATCAAAGGAATGGCGCAGGCATTGATGACCAGCTGTGGCGGCAATGTCCCTTCGACCATGGAGGAGCTCACAACGCTTCCTGGTGTGGGACGGAAGACTGCGAATGTTGTCCTGGGTGTTGCTTTCGGAATTCCGGGGTTTCCAGTCGATACCCATGTCAGCCGTATCACGAACCTTCTCGGACTTGTTGATACATCGGATCCAGTGAAAATTGAACAAGAAATTTGTGCTGAAGTCCCGTCCTCAGAATGGACATTGCTTAGTCTCCGGCTAATTCTCCATGGGAGGAAAGTCTGCATTGCACGCCATCCACAATGTCAGGTTTGTGTGCTTTCTGATGTGTGCCCTAGTGCAAGAACTGGCGAGACTGACGCGCGAGTGAAGAAGCAGCCCTAGTGGTCGCTGTTGTTGGCAAAGGCAAATACCGTAAACCTGTTTGTTGCATGAAGTGCATTGTCAATATCATCCACGGTTGCTCCGAGATCGAGCTCATAGGACAGTTCATGACGTCCGGGAAAGGTCTTGAGAAACTGAGGATCTGAAGAGATGTTCACTGCTGGCACAAGTGGCGGCTTGAGGTCAAAATCAAAGAATTCTGCATATGGAATTGTGAAGTCCACACGACGTTCTTCCTGGTCTGCTACCGGAAAGGACTCATCGAGTGAGGTTTGTGCTTCATGGGCTACTGGAGCAGCAGCGCTGTTGTCGAGGAGGCTCCAGTTTGCACCACTCATGTCCGGAGCAACTATCTCATGCTTGACAGCAGTGAGTGTGAGATGGGAAATCGTGTGGTTACCTGCGTGAGACTTAATTAAGTACCGTTATCTTGAGTGCATCAGGGGAAGTCTCGAGATTCTCTGGAACAATGATCCGTGCATGGACCCCACTGCCTTCCATATCCTGAAGCACATGGAATATGTTGCTCAGAATTCCCATTGTTTCAGTACCTCCGAGTTCAAATTGCCTCATGGTCGATATGGCTTTTAGGGGGAGTTTTTGCCCCAGGAATCCTTTTTTTTCCTATGTGGTAGGGAACATCGATCACGATAGTACCTGGTCGGAAGAAGAGTAGTGCCTTAAGTCTGAGCGCAGACTGGTTGTGAAGGATTTGGTGCCACCATTTTGTTGCAATGAGTTCCGGCAGGAGAACCACAATTGTGTCATCCTTGTGCTGGCGGTCAATGGCATCAATATAGGCGAGAAGTGGACGAAGCATGTTGCGGTATGGTGACTCGATGATTTCAAGTGGCACATGATTGCCCCATGTCTCCCATTCGAGTCGGAGTTTGGCAATGTGTTCTTCGTCATCGCATACATGGACAGCAACAACGTTGTCAGTTATCGTTCGGGCAAGAGCGAGAGACTGGAGACTGATCGAATTGAAGCTTGCGATAGGTACAATGCAAATCGGTTTGATTGCTGACGGCGATGTTGGAAGCTCGTTCTCGAGAATCTCATTCACCTGCTTGTAGTGCCGGTGGATGGCCATGAAGAGGGTGAAGAGTGATGGGATGATGATAAGCACTACCCATGCGCCATTGCGGAATTTTACTACTGCTTCAACTATGAACACTGATGCTGTGGCAACCATCCCGAGCGTGCTTATCGGGAGGCTTCTCTTCCAACCCCGCTCGCGACGCTTCCACCAGCGGACAACCATTCCAGCTTGTGAAAGCGTAAATGCAAGGAAGACGCCAATGGCATAGAGCGGTATCAGGGCATCCGTGTTGCCCTTGAACACAATGATGAGAATGATTGATAGCGATGAGAGAACGACAATACCATTGCTGAAGGCAAGACGGTCCCCCAGACGTTTGAATTGGTGTGGAGCATATTCATCCCTGGCAAGAAAGAAGAGTAGTCTAGGGAAATCGGCAAACGCGGTGTTTGCTGCAAGAACAAGAATGAGTGTTGTCACAGCAACTGTGAAGAAGTAGAAGAACCCAGGAGTATGGCCTGGAATGTCCCATGATGCGATATGGGCAAGCTGGGAGATGAGAGTCTGATAGTTGCTGCTTGCAGAGTTGTAGGCTTCGAGACCAATCAAGTGTGCAGAGATACCGATTCCAATGAGCATGGCTCCAAGGAGAACACCCATGACAGTGATAGTGGTACGTGCATTTTTCCACTCTGGTGGCTTGAATGCTGGAACACCATCACTGATAGCCTCAATTCCTGTGAGTGAACTTGAGCCTGATGCAAACGACTGGAGAAGCAGCCAGAGGCTCACAGTACCCACAGTACCAACAGCGAGCGGGTATGGAGTGTTCTGTGTCGCGACCGTAATGCACATGTGATGTGCACATGCTCCAGAAAAATACCGGAAGAGAACAAGGATGACCATTGCGAACAAGCCAACAAGAAAGAGGTACGTCGGAAGGGCAAAGATGTTTCCTGCCTCCCGGATTCCACGGAGATTTGCTATTGCGATAAGGAGAATGACACCTACGCAGATGGGAACGATATGTGCAGTGAGGCCAGGAAATGCGCTAACAACTTGTGCAATGCCGCTTGATACCGAGACAGCAACCGTGAGGACGTAGTCTGTCATGAGTGCAGAAGCTGCAACAAGTCCAAACGTTGGGCCAAGATTGTCCTTTGCAACTATGTACGATCCGCCTCCTTTCGGGTACGAACGGATCGTTTGTCGGTAGCTCATGATCACAGCTGCAAGGAGACAGAGGATAACTCCGAGAATGGGGAGTGCGTAGGTATGCTCTGCACTGGGAACATTGCCAATGATGAGGAAGATGACAAGAATCTGTTCAGGTCCATATGCTACTGATGAAAGTGCATCTGATGAAAGGACTGCGAGTGCCTTGAACTTCGAAAGACGCTCGTGAATGAGCTGTCTTGTGGCAAGTGGGGGACCGAGCAGGACTGTCCGGAGGATCTTGCGGAACCGTGCAAATGGTGTAATTGGACCTGTTGCATCACTTGTAGCTTCGAGCCATCCAGGTGCCCGCTTTTCGAATCCTTGCTCCTTCGAGCGGACTATGCGGACATACTTTGCACCGAGCTGGGAACCGCGGGTTTCACTAACTTCAAGATCTGGATCGAGGAGTTCTGTTCCAGCAACGCGGGCACGAGGAACATTGCTCCATGACTTTCGGGCTTCTTCAATAATCTTGGCATCTTCCGGGGACAGTTTAATCTGAGGTACTTCAAGGGGTTCTGACGCAGGGTTGGGATTGTGTTCAGTATCTGGCATGCTGCATGAGTTCCAACGTGAAGTTGCCTATCTCCGGTAGGATAAGAAATGGAATACACACCATCATATCGTTCTGCATGCCCTGTCGAAGGCGTGTTCAGGTGTGAAACCTCGTATACTGGTAGTGTGCTTGGAGATGTGTGAAGGAAGAACTCAATGACGTCATTGCAGCCCCAGAGTGATCACGACGATCCTGAGATTGAGCCAACCGCGATGAGCGAGATGGACAATCCTGTAGAGACGGACACACCACAGGCAGCACAAACGGAAGAGGACGAGAGCACTGTAGCTCTTCGACGAAGGACATCGCGCAAAGGACGCCAATCAATAGTCTTTTCCGTTCCTGATCTTCCACCCATACGACGGCCACGGGGCCTGGATCATCTTGATCGAACTCCCCAGATACCTTCTCCAGACCACAAGCACCTTCCCGGGTGGACCAAGCGACTCCATTCCCAGGCTGCTCCAATACTTGCTGATATTGCAGGACACCTGGATGGAGAGGCACAGGAGATTTTTCTTGGACAGGTGAATCGCGTAGTCTCGATGATCAGCGAAGGGAAATTCAGTCAAGCACGACTGTATGCAAAACTCATCGACGATGGGTACAAGCAGGTATCCACGTTCCGGAAGACGCAGGAGAAGAGTGCCCGTCAGACAATGGCGATTAGCACCCTTCGGAAGCGACTCACTGATGATGTGCGGGCACTCCAGGGCCGAGTTGGCCAGGATGCGTTCAGCAAGGTCCAGCAGGATCTTCGACAAGCAAATACCCGTGATGAACTCCATGAGTTGCAGCAGGAAGTGACACGACTCCAGTCAGAAGTACAACAAGTTGAGAGCAAGCGTCGTGATCGTGAGATTGCGAGAACACGTGAGCGGATCATGCATGTTGCAGGGGGTACAAAGTCGCGCAGCTCAGCAGCAGTCGTGCAGGAAAGTGGTGGATGGCAAGCAATGCTCAAACAGTTCGCTGTTGAAAACGGCATTGTAAGTGAGGATGGTTCAGACTCAACTGATTCCAAATGATCAAGTGCAGGTCTGGAACGATGCCAGTGTCAGGACAGTATACTGTGGGCAACAAGTGCAGTACCCTCGAGTTGGAAAGGATTCCTCAATGAAGAAAACACATGATGACGTACTGACTGGTCTCGATCCAGACCGTCTTGCGCCCTCAAAAGCCAATCCAAGTGTTCACGATGTGATGCGGCATGAAGTGGTGTACTGCCTGCCGAGCACACCGATAGATGCTGTGGCGAAACTGTTGGCAGACAATGATCTCGATGAACTCCCCATGATCATTGATCATCAGGTCGTTGGCTATGTTACAGGTCACGACATTCTCCGGAGACTTGCTGCAAATGAAATCTCGATTGCAGGGAGTGATTTTGCTGTACGTGCCCCAACAACTGAAGTTATGGCAGCAGACCTTCTCCGCTCACCTGCACTCCTTGTAGACGAGATGCAGCTTCTTGGTGATGTTGTGGCTACTCTTCAGCAGCAGCACCGTGCAGTTGCTTTGGTTATGCATGAGGATGAATTCCCTGTGGGAATGATTACAGCTAAGGAAGTCGTTGCATTTACAGCAGCTGCTGTGAAAGGGGAGGAGTCGTAATGGCGGACCTTGGAACAATCATGCTTCCCCTTACGGGAACAGTTGCTCCTGATGCACTGCTAAGGGATGTTATTCCAGCAATACGGGAGCATGCTCCACTCCCAATGTTTGTAGGTACTCCAACAAACATTGAAGGGTGTATTGATGCAACAGGACTCCTGACAGGTGGGCAGCAGTCACTTGTTGCTGGTTCTGTCCGTGATGTCATGAGTGATGTCATTCTCCTCGACAGCGGAATTTCGATTGAAGAAGCAACACGTCGACTACTAGATTCAACGGCTCGAGCAGTTGTCGTGACGGAAAAGACTGCTGTATTTGGTGGTGCAGTAGCTCCTGTTGGTTTTGTAAGTACGGTGCAGATTCTTGCGCGTATTGGCAAGAATGTCATGGACAAGGCACCGATGAAAATTCTTTCGGGAAAGCGGGATCTCGGATTCAATGTGCCAATAACGCCATGCCAGCGGAATTGTCCAATCCATCAGGAAATTGCGACATATATTGACTATGTAAGCCAAGGCCGGTACGTCGACTCCTGGATGGTCATCCACGAGACAAATCCATTCCCGAGCATGCTTGGCCGTCTGTGCAATCATCCATGTGAGACGGACTGCAAGCGTGGGTGGGATGCAGGTGAGGAACCAGTCACCATTCGTTCCATCAAGCGTTTTTCAACAGACTACTCATATTTCCAGGGACTGTGGATCGATTACAAGATTGCTCCGGACAAGGGAAAGAAGGTTGCAATTGTCGGTGGTGGTCCATCAGGACTCACTGCAGCCCTTGATCTGAGAGTGCAAGGCTATGATGTCACTATCTTCGAGAGGGAAGGGAAGGTGGGGGGCTGCCTCAGCACGAGCATTCCCCCATTTCGCTTTGATCACAAGCAGCTGAAGTGGGAGATCGACATGATCCTGGCAACAGGTATCACTGTCAAGACGAACACGCCAGTTGGAGACGGTGAAAGCGAAATTCATCTGGATGATCTTTTGCGTGAGTACGATGCAGTGTACACCAGTGTTGGACTCATGAAGGGACGCGTTCTTCCCGTTCCAGGACATAATGCAACACAGGTTACGGATGCAATGACATTTCTTCGTACAATCTCGTACGACAGAATTCCTGAGCACTTTCCAATCGATGGACGTGTTGTTGTCGTTGGAGGAGGTGCAGTTGCAACGGATGCATGTCAGTCTTCAATCAAGCTTGGGGCTGGAGAAGTTTGGATGTGTGCAATTGAGCCTGAAGACAAGTTGCCTGCGTTTGGCAACGAACTCCATGAGGCAAAGGAGATCGGTCTCAACATTCAGTGCGGCATTCTTGTGAAGGAAATCCTGCATGACTCTGAAGGAAATGTTAAGGGTGTATCGTTTGCCCTTCTCGATGAGTTGCAGTTTGATTCGATGACTGGCAAGCTCATATTCGCCTCTGTGAAGGAAAAGGAGGGATCTGAGCGGTGGACAGTTGATGCGGACTATGTCATCTTTGCCTCTGGTCAGATGATGGATGCCCCTGGAGGGACAACACCCCTTTCTCCCCGGGGACTTGTGAGTGCGGATCGTGGTGGTCACACGAGTGTACCGAAGCTGTTTGCTGGTGGAGACTGCGTGCAGGGACCATCGTTCATTGTTGATGCAATGGGGTGGGGACATCGGGTAGCACGATCCATCAGGGAATTCCTCGGTGAAAGGCAGGAAGATCTGGATGGACGGCTGTACCAGACAATCGTGGAACGCACGGATGATCATCGGAAGTCCGAGGTGTTCGAGCGTACTGAGCCAGCCATTCTTGAGGCTGCAAAGCGGTACGACATGTCAGAGTGCGAACTTCCCTGGAGTGATGAGGAAGCAGTTGTTCAGGCTATACGGTGCTTTCAATGTGATACTGTTCACTACTACGACGAAAGTGTCTGCGTGCTTTGTGGTGCATGCGACGATGTATGTCCAGAGAAGGCGATTGATGTTGTTGTATTCGGTGAGGATCGGGAACGTTCCTCAGGTGGAACTACCAAAGTCTGTGAGACAGAGGTAGGGCTGCCGGACGGCGGTGGTGTCGGGGGAGAAATCTTCATCAACTATGATCGCTGCACAAACTGCAGAATATGTGAAGACCATTGCCCAGTAAACTGCATCACGTTTGAACGTGTACGGTATATTGACGACAAGATGCGTGTTGTCGAACGTCCGCAGCTTGCAAAGACATTGCCACTCATGGCAGTCTAGGTCCATTTCACTCGACGTGACGTTCACCCTCGATGCAGACGAGCACTACATGTCCGTTGCACTCATGCTTGCATTGCATGGTGCAGATGAGGGGGAAGTGCCAGTAGCTGCTCTAGCTGTGCGAAACGGATGCATCATTGCTGCTGGCTGGAACCGTATGGAACGTTCACATGATGCAACTGCACATGCAGAGATGGAAGTACTAAGAAAATGTTCTGTCATTGCACCTTCGTGGCGTCTTGACGGAGTGACAGTATATGTGACTCTTGAGCCGTGTGCGATGTGTGCAGGAGCACTTGTGCTCGCCCGTGTGGATCGCATTGTGTATGGTGCGAGAGACCCAAAAAAGGGAGCAGATGGCTCTGTGGTGCAAGTGCTCCAGCATGACTCCAATACCCACCACCCCAATGTGCGGGAAGGTGTACTTTGTGCTGAGTCACAAGAGGTTCTCCAGCAGTTCTTCAGGGAACGGAGAAAACTTGTCAAATGACATCCCCCCAGATACAAAAATTCCTGACACAGAGCCGAAGCCCTGTGTCAGGACACACAGGAGGAAGGAACGTTCTGAGGAGCTCTTGGTGAGAAGCTCATGTTCAACTGACAATTTGAGTGTATGTGATGCACATGACAATCTCGTACATGAATGTGTAACAGAGAATCGCACCCGTGTGACGGAGAGGGTACAGCATGGGGTCCCATGATCCCAAGACTGTCTGGGGGCACTGGACTTGTATACTGTCCACCATCTGCAATCCTGCATGACTCCCCAGGCGGGATGAAACAGAGGCAGGAGGAAGATTGATGGCGGAGAGGGTGGGATTCGAACCCACGGTGGCTCATCACCACACCGCTTTTCGAGAGCGGCACCTTCAACCACTCGGACACCTCTCCGCAGTACGTCATTTCACGTTACCAGATTCTGGATCACTGCCAAGCAGGGCTGGGGTATGAACGTGCTGCAGGATTCGTCGTGTCAGAGTGCGACCACACATCTTTCCAAAGATGACCATCTGGATCTGTGAAGTAGCCTGAGTACACTCCTCACGGCCTGTCTTGGCAGGACGGTGTCGCACTACTTCCAGCAAGTGCAATTCGGGCCAGAAGGTCATCTACAGCTTCACATGAAGGAAGGGCAATGCCGAGGCTGAATTCAGTTCTGCTTTGTGTACCCATTGGAACATCTGCATCACGTGCAAGATGATGCCGCTCATACAGACCGATGGTGGGACAGCCTTGGGGTGTGAGAGAGCCAATAGTTCCAGCTGCACCTGAATTGGAACCGTGGAATGTTTTTACAACAATGTTGGATGCGTCAAGTCCAACTTCCTTGACATAGAACGAGATGGAGCGTTTGAGATCTTTCACGGCAAGAGTGATGAATGCAATGGGCATTGCCATGCAGCCCATCGTACCTGTGAGGAGGCAGTGGTGTCTGCAGGTGCACGGCATGCGTACGGTACAATCAACTGCGGAGCGATCGCCTAGTCTGGTCGAGGGCGCCGCACTGGAAATGCGGTATACGGGGCAACTCGTATCGAGGGTTCGAATCCCTCTCGCTCCGCCACCTCTTCATCCTCTGAAGCTGGCAGCAATGAGATCCTTGCGGCTCTCGAAGGGTGATAGGGATAGAAGGAGACAATTGGTTTTTGCTGGATGCAGTCTCTGCTGCTTCATGCGTGGGTTGCAGAGCCTGCAGTGCAATTGCATGACCCCAGCCTACCAGTGGGGTCACGAACCAGGTGCAACTGATGTGGCTATCTTCAGGGGAGACTACTCACGCATGACTAGTCAGCTGGTGTGGCAAGCAACTCCTGCGTGAGTCGAATAGAAACTGTCGTACTGCTAGCGCTGCTCTTGAAGGACGTACCGGTGGAGAATGCGTATGAGGTCCGTCTCACGCTCATGTGACTGGTGCTGTGACTCACGGAGAGTCGTTCCCAAGAGAGCGATCTCATGTCTGAGGGATCCGATGAGCTGGTAGAGATTCGCAATTTCTTCCTGCTGCGCACGGACAAGTGGTTCAAGAGAGAACGGGACTGCTGCTGGGGCAGGTGTGTTCGATATGACGTGTGAGCGGCGTTCCGGTGCAACTGCACGTCCTACGAGATTGAGTTCAGGAAGTGCAGTCTGAGGAGCTACTGGGGCGTGTGTTGCAGTCATTGGGACACTCCTTCGTATCAGTCCATAGCGGTAAATCATGGTGGGACGGATTGACACTATGTGTAGTATTGCATGCTTCAGGCAGATTGCAACAGAAAACGGATATGCTCACCTACAGTGCCAGATCACGAAATGAAGGCCAGCACATGAAGGAAGTTGAAGGACAGGACGTGGTGGAGCCCCACACGCTGAATGAGCACTCATGGCGACATGAGATTGATGTGTATGTCGATGTGCACCATGGCAGAATGTTTCGCGAACTCGCTGACTGGTGTGCAATCCCCACTATCTCATCGCAACATGCGCACGAGGACGATGTACGAAAGGGTGCACAGTTCGCTCTTGATGCTCTTCGTACTCGTGGCTGTGATCATGGAGAACTTCTCGAGACTGCAGGACATCCCGTCGTATATGCACGCTTTGGAAATGATAAATCACGATCCACAGTCCTCGTCTACGGTCATTATGATGTTCAGCCAGTTGATCCAATCGATGAATGGACAACCCCGCCTTTTGTGCCGACAACGAGGAACGGAGCTCTGTACGCACGTGGTGCAGTGGATGACAAAGGTCAAGTCTGGGCACATCTTGCAGCCTTCGAAGCACTCATGGCTACTGGAGGTTGTCCTGTGAACCTCATCTTTCTTCTGGAGGGGGAAGAAGAGATTGGTTCACCACACTTTCATGAGGCTGTAGAGGCAAAGAAGCATGAACTGCAATGTGATGTTGCAGTCATATCTGATACAACGATGACTGATCCACAGCATCCAGCGATCTGTACACATCTCCGGGGGATCGTTGCCCTTGAATGTCATGTCAGTGGACCAGCAGCCGATCTCCATTCAGGAGAGTTTGGCGGCATTGTCGCCAATCCTGCAGAGGTACTGGCACGGATACTCGCAGGCCTCAAGGATCCTGTTACTGGTCATGTCCTTGTTCCAGGTTTTTACGATGATGTTCAACGACTCACGGATCTTGACCGGCGTACACTTGCAGAAGTTCCGTTCGATGAGGAGGGGATGCGACTACATGCAGGAGTTGAAACGTTTGTAGGGGATCCCCAGTATTCGGTTGTCGAGCGGCTCTGGGCCCAGCCAACACTTGAAATAAACGGGGTGACTTCTGGATACCAGGGAGAGGGTTCGAAGACGATAATTCCAAAGGATGCATCCGCGAAGATTACCTGCAGACTTGTTCCCAATCAGGAACCAATGACCATTGGCAAACGTGTGGCAGACTACTGTGAGTCGCTCGCTCCAGCTGGTGTACACGTTGAGGCAGTTGTAGGAAGCGGTGGAAATCCCGTCGTTGCACCGCTTGACAGTCCATATGTGCAGGCATCAGCTGATGCGCTTGAAGAAGTATTTCAAGTACGTCCAAGTTTCATCAGGGAAGGAGGTTCGATTCCCCCTGCGGATCTCCTTCAGACTGTGCTTGGCATACCGGTCATCCTCGTAGGATTTGGAATCCAGGAAGAAAACTACCATGCACCAAACGAGCATTTTCACGAGACTTCATTCATGCAGGCTGTTCGTGTAATTGCCAGGATGATGCATGCATTCGCAGCAATTCCCCGATCGCAAAGGAGTGAGCCATGACAGCAATTGTTGCAATAGACGGACTTGAGATTCTTGATTCCCGAGGCAATCCGACACTCGAAGTTCGCGTAGCGTGTGAGTCAGGTGTTGTTGGAACTGCAAAGGTTCCAAGCGGTGCAAGTACTGGCGAGCAGGAAGCTGTAGAACTTAGAGATCGTGATGCCAAACGGTATGGCGGACTTGGAGTAACTAGTGTAGTCCGAACAGTGGGGACAATCCTTGCAGAATCCCTTGTTGGTCATGACGTAACTGACCAAGCTGGAATAGATGGTGTGCTCTGTCAGGTGGATGGCACGGAGAACAAGCACCACCTTGGTGCCAATGCCCTTCTTGGTGTGAGTCTTGCATGTGCTCATGCTGCAGCAGAGGAGGCTGGGCTACCGCTGTACAGATATATTGGTGGATCCAATGCGACGATCCTTCCAGTGCCAATGATGAATGTCATCAATGGGGGCAAGCATGCAGAGAATACTATTGATTTCCAAGAGTTCATGATTGTTCCTGTTGGTGCAGACAGCTTTGCAGAAGCCTTGAGGTATGGTGCTGAATGCTTTCATGCACTCAAGCGACTTCTCCATGAGAGATCCCTTGCAACTGGCCAGGGAGACGAAGGCGGATTTGCTCCAGACCTGCCAACCAATGAAGCTGCTCTGGATCTCCTTGTAGAGGCAATCACTGGTGCAGGATTTCAACCTGGGAAGGATGTTTTTCTCGCCCTTGACCCTGCTGTATCTGAGCTGTGGGATGGAGCATCACGGGAGTATGTTCTCAAGGGGGAAGGAGTACGGCTTTCATCGGAAGCGCTCGTTGAGCGGTGGAAGAAGTGGACTTCCTCGTATCCCATTATCTCACTTGAAGATGGCATGGCTGAGGATGATTGGGAGGGGTGGGCACATCTTACAAGAGAAATAGGGGATTCAGTCCAACTTGTTGGAGATGATGTATTCGTGACGAATCCTGAGCTCATAGAAAAAGGTATACGTGAATCGTGTGCCAATGCAGTGCTCATCAAGGTCAATCAAATTGGGACGTTGTCCGAGACGCTTGAGGCAATGAGGATTGCTCGAGAGGCAGGGTACCGCTGTGTCGTGAGTCACCGCAGTGGTGAGACTGAAGACACAACCATTGCAGATCTTGCTGTAGCAACTGGGTGCGGACAGATCAAAACCGGTGCCCCTTCACGATCTGAGAGGGTCGCGAAATACAATCGACTGCTCCGAATTGAGCATGACCTTGGAGATACAGCCCGATTTCTTGGCAGGAGTGCATTCCGCTCTCCAGCCCGAAAGGGTGCACCTGTTGCACGGGTGTAGTTCAGTAGCCATCACTCCCCGACACTACGAAAACACGATACGATAGGGCTGATCCCATACAAGGAGACTATTCATGTCCATCATTCGCCTCACATCTGGAGCCGATGTTCCCATTAAGTACTCTGTGAACGAGGCGCTCGAGATTCTATCTGTACTTACCCAACCAA
Organism: Candidatus Dormibacteria bacterium; assembly: GCA_049964715.1. Lineage (GTDB taxonomy): Bacteria > Chloroflexota > Dormibacteria > Aeolococcales > Aeolococcaceae > JAJZLL01. The sequence continues at coordinate 15,756 of JBMFXB010000021.1, read as the reverse complement.
CTGGCTTCATTGAGTTGCCAGGCATGGATGGCTCACTGTTTGTCCGTCCAACAGAAGTGATTGCTATCTTCCCTGAAGCGTTGAAGCGCGGAGCAGGTTTCCATCTCGAGGGTGAGGAAGATGCGAAGTCTGGGAAGAAGTCGTAACGGCCTTCCCTTCCGGATATAGAGGGGGACACTGCAGTGCCTCGTTCACGATCTAGATCAACTGTCGCACGCATGCAACGTGGTGCTGGAGCATGGATGTGGTCAGATGAGGCAGAGCACCATGGCAGTTCGATTGTGGCCCTTGTTGGTCGACCCAACGTGGGGAAATCAACACTGTTCAATCGACTAGTTGGGCGACGACATTCCATTGTTGATGACCAACCAGGACTTACACGGGATCGGATATACGGACTTACGGATTGGCAGGGAACACTTTTCACTGTTGTGGATACTGCTGGTCTTGTCACTAATGAACACGAACCGGATATTCTTCTTCGTGCAATGCAGTCTCAATCACATCGAGTGCTCGATGATGCAGACGTCATATGTTTCATGATTGATGTCCGCGATGGTATCACTCGTGAGGATGAGGAGATTGCTGAACTGCTCAGAAAGCTTGCCAAACCACTTATTCTCGTTGCGAACAAGGGAGAGTCTCGTGCACCTGACATCACCGACTGCTACCGACTCGGTTTTGGCGAGCCCATTGTCATAAGTGCACTTCACGGACAGGGAACGGGGGATCTTCTGGATGAAGTGATTGACCGACTCCCCGAGCAGAACGAGTCTGGGGAAGCTGCGTCTGTGGAATATGCATTTGCCATAATTGGACGACCGAATGTGGGAAAGTCCTCAATCCTCAATGCCCTTGTTGGGGATGAGCGGGCTCTTGTATCCCCAATTGCAGGTACAACCCGGGATGCGATAGACACAATTATCGAGATTGGGGGCGAGCGAATCCGTCTTGTTGATACTGCTGGTATACGCAAGCATGGTGCTGTCTCATCGAATGCGGAACAGTACTCAGTTCTTCGCGCTCTTCGTGCACTCCAGCATTGCGATGTTGCCATTCTTGTGATTGATGCAAATGAAGGTGTTGTATCCCAGGATAGACACGTTGCAGGCTACGCAATTGATGCAGGAAAGGGTGTTGTCCTTGTTGCAAACAAGTGGGATCTCCTGGAGCAGGAAACACGTGAGGATCCAGCATTTCTCAATCTTCTTCGGCATGATTTCTCGTTCATTCCTGGAACTCCGATTGTGACAGCAAGTGCACTTGAGGGACGAAATCTTCTCAAGATTCTTGAGGCTGCACGTAATGTGGCTGAATCCCGTCGTACCCACATGCCTACACACATGCTGAATGATCTCATTAGGGATGCTGTTGCTGCCCATCCACCTACGATATCGCGGGGAAGGCGTCTTAAAATTCTCTATGCTACGCAGGCTGAAGCGAATGCTCCCACAGTAGTGCTCTTTGTCAATGATCCTGAGCTCGTACATTTCAGCTACCTACGTTATTTGGAAAACCGCATCAGGTCAGTGTTTGCATTTCCGGGAGTTCGCATCCATTTCACAGTTCGAAAGCGACACGCGGATGAAACGTAATGAATATCCTGGTCGTTGGGAGTGGATCCTGGGGGACAGCACTGTCCATTATTCTTGGCAAGGTACATGCCTCAGTGACTCTTTTGTGTCGAACACCACATGATGCTGCCATTCTCAATGAATCCCATGAGAATGCAAAGTATCTTCCTGGTATTCACATTCCGTCAACAGTTCTGTCAACAGCTGATGTTGAATGGTGTGTGCCACGTGCTGACTGTATCGTTATAGCTGTACCTTCAGAACACCTTCCTCATTCAATACACATGCTCAAGCCGTACATTCGCGAAGATGCAGTGATTTCAAGTGCAGTGAAGGGTTTCGAACCATCCACTTTAAATACAATGTCTCAGGTGATTGCAAACGTTCTTGGTCCACAGTCGTCTGGGCAGATAGTGGTATTGAGTGGACCTACGATTGCTCGTGAATGTGCTGAAGGACTTCCAGCTGCAGCAGTAGTTGCAGGTGGCAATGCAAAGACCGTTCTCCATATTCAGAAGATGTTTCAGGGAACGACACTGCGTACATACGTCACAGATGACACTGCAGGAGTAGAGATTGGTGGTGCAGTGAAAAACATCATTGCCATTGCAGCAGGAATATGTGATGGGCTAGAGATAGGGGACAACGGGAAAGCCGCAATTATTACAAGAGGCCTTACTGAAATGGTTAGATTTGGCATGACTCGTGCAAAAGATCCTTTGACCTTTGCCGGTTTGTCAGGACTTGGAGACTGCCTTGTTACCTGTATGAGTCCTCATTCCCGAAACCGTCGACTGGGAGAAGCAGTAGGTAGTGGAAAATCGCTTGATGATGCGCGTGAATCGCTCCATGGGATGGTTGCAGAAGGCGTCTTGGCAACGAGAGCCCTTGTTGAGCACAGTGGACTTTCTCGAGATGATCTTCCGATTACTTTTGCTGTGCATGATGTGCTTTTTGCACATGTTCCTACAGGCCAGGCTCTTGAGGCACTTCTCCAACGAACTGCCAGTGGTGAGCTCAGAGGAATTCGATACACTGAGGCTTAGCAGACTCCATCGGGGAGTAGCTCAGGTGGTTAGAGTACTGGTCTGGGGGACCAGTGGTCGCAGGTTCGAGTCCTGTCTCCCCGAGATGTATTCCCGGATAGCAGTGTATGCAGGAGAACAGCATGGCAGTATATGAGAGGTGCGAAAACTGTGGCACACAGACTGCAGTGTATCGTCTTGCAAGTGTGATTCTTGATGGCAAGATTGCAAAGCTTTGTCCAGCCTGCGTTGCATCGGAGTCATCTCGCATAGACATTCCGCATGCACCACGGACAGACCAGGGAGCCACACAACCGAGTACTCAACGGAAGGTCTGGTACTAATAACGCTGGAGTAAAGCAAGGGACTCTTGTCAGTACAGAGCTGCGTTTCTTCACGGTTGAATGTGCGTGGAATGCACATATGCCACAGGTGAGACTACTTCCCTGGCGGAGACCAGTTTCCTCCACAAAGGATGACGCATGCTGATTTTGGTACCTTTAGTGCTCCTGAGAGAAGTGGTGCAAAGGCGAGTGCTGCTGTGGGCTCAACAGTCTCACCCAGATGTGTGAGGAGGACAGCATGGGCATGCAGGATCTCTTCCTCGGTTGCAGTTACCATGTCATCTACCTTTGCGAGAAGGATGGGGAATGTACGAGAACCGAGATGCATTGTCCGTACTGCATCTGCCACTGTTGAGGGAGGTTCAGCAAGTGTGACGAGAGTACGATGTGCGAAGCTTCGTGTTGCATCATCGGCAACAGAAGGTTCAACACCTATGATGCGGGTTTGTGGGTGAAGTTCTTTCACTGCTGTTGCAACACCGCTGATGAGTCCTCCACCACCGACTGCAACAAGGATTACGTCAGGTGGTGGGCCATCTCTGAGTATTTCAATGCCGAGTGTTCCTTGCCCAGCAATTACAGCTTCATCATTGAACGGGTGTATGAGTGTGAAACCAGTTGCTTGTTGCACATCAAGAACAATGTCCTCTCGATTCGCAATGGTTACACCATCACTCACGATGCGCGCACCAAACGATGCCACCAGTGCAACCTTCTCAGGGTTACTGTCAGCTGGCATCACAACAACAGCTGGTCGATTCAGGAGTCTTGCCGCATATGCAACTGCAGCCCCATGATTCCCTGATGAAACTGCGACAAAGCCAAGTGCAGTGGGGTGTTGAAGCGCAGCATTGAGTGCACCTCGAAGCTTGAAACTGCCTGTGTGTTGCCGGTATTCAGCTTTGAATGTGAGGTGGGTGTGGCATTGTTCTGCGAGTGCACCACCAGGGAGGAGGGGGGTATGGACGATGTAGGGGAGAATACGAGCATGAGCCTCAGTGATGGCATCACAATCAACGGACATGAAGAGAATCCCTGAGAACAGCATTGTCAATTGCATTGTTCAGTTCAGCCAGGGACATTGAGCCAGGTATACCTTTTGTGTGTGCCATGGACCACACCAAGCGTTGCAGAGTGGCATTTATTGGTGTGGAGATGCCATGTTGACGGCCGAGGAGGACGATTTCTCCATTGAGGTAGTCGACCTCCGTGCGGGAAGCATGTGTAGCAAGACTTTGCCACGTGGAGCTTCCCCCACGAGGTGCGTCTGCAATCTCACGAGGAGGTGAGAGAATACTCCGTCGTTCGTGTGCTTCTTCTTCAGTGACAGGAACAATGCCGCATGCTGCGTACACCTGGAGAGCTTCGTCACGGGCACGACGGTATACCGTGCCATCCTGGACTGCTTCAGCGGAAATGGCATCAACAGCATTTCCAAGATTATTGAGGAGCTTTGCGTATTTCCAGGAAAGGACGTTATCTGTTGTCCTGCAGGAGAAACCAGCTGCACTGAAGTCTGTTGCTATCTCGTAGGAAGTAGAGTCAGTGCCACCCCCAGCACGACCAATGTCGAGAACACCAGGAATGGGAGATGAATAGTATGTGACTGTTCCAGGCGCAAGATGTTCTGCTGGAAGAAACACGCACATGCCATACACATGGGGAAAGAAGCGCAAGGCGAGTTGCTCGTTGGCGACACCGTTCTGTGCACAAATGAATGGAGTGTCTGGTGGTGCAGTTGGAGTACAGGCAGCAAGAACACCTTCTGTATCTTGGGACTTCACAGCACAGATGATGGCATCATTGCTTGTCCAGGAAAGATCGTCAGCTGACTGCACTACATTGATGGGAATGGTTTGTTTGCCATCTGGTCCAATGAGAAGCATGCCATCCCGATGTAGTCGCTCATAGTGCAAACCACGAGCAACTGCGATGATATCGTGACCGGTTTCGTGGAGTAGTCCTGCCATGAGTCCGCCGATTGCACCAGGTCCGTAAATGATGTAACGCATGTTTTCATTATCTCTGCTACGCAAGAAAGAAGCGATGTGTTTACGAATACGATACTTTAGTATGTACTAGAACGTTAAGTTGTATGGTATATTATATATAGGGATACTTCTCCGGAACGTGAGATATGGAGGCCTGAAGATGACAGAATGGCAGGAAGAAAGGTCGTCGTGGGTGGATTGGTGTCTGCAGGCTGGGCGCGGAATTGCTCCCCCCGGAGTGCAATGAAACTCAATTTCAGGATGCTCAATTAGAACCAGTTACACGTGAAGGGAAACACTCATGAAACGGAAAACATTTGATGCGATTCTCACAAGCTTTGGTGGAATTCTTACCATCATGTTGATCGTTGCTGGCAGTCTGCTCCTTTGGGGGTACAACTTTGCAGACCAGAACGTCCATGATCAGCTTGCTCAGCAGAAGATATTCTTCCCAGCAAAGGGAAGTCCAGCCCTTGCGAGTCCTGAGATTGGACCATATCTCAATCAATATGCAGGGCAGGAGCTGCTCACTGGTCCGCAAGCAGAGGCTTATGCAAATCATTTCATTGCAGTTCACCTTCAGGAGATTGGTGGTGGGCTGACGTATTCGCAGCTGAGTGCCAAATCTGAGGCAGATCCATCGAATGCAAAACTCGCCGGTCAGGTGAATACAATTTTCAAGGGAACAACACTACGGGGTCTTCTTCTTGAGGCGTATGCTTTTTGGCAGATTGCGCAGATTGCACTTTTGGCCAGTATCGGTGCATTCGTTGGGGCATTCTGCATGCTCGTGCTCACATTCCTTGGATATCTTCATCTTCGGAAGGTATCTCCGGACACCATGATGTGAGGATGATGCTTCACTAGGTTTCAAACGGGTCCTGACTCAGTGGGTCAGGACCCGTTGTGCAGTACTTCGTTACTCGCCCGGGTGCGGCTTGGGAGGTGTTGGTGCAGCAATAACACGGAAGGGGGTTCCGGGGAAGCGGTGCTTGTTGACTGCAGCGACAACTTGGTACGATCCATCCTTTGTAATGGGGAATGGCCCCCTGAGGACTGCCATGAACCGAATACCGTCCCCAGGGGGAAGTCCAGGCGGTCGGCCTGTTGCAAACGGGATTGTGATGGGACCGATATGTGGGGTATTGTCTGCATCTTCGATGGTGACTGTTAGCGTATGTGTGTCGCTCGTCTCGAGATAATCGACGAAGATGCCAATTGCGATGTCAAAGGGGAGGACCCCTGGGAGTTGCGGAACACCAATGTGGTCGAAGCCACCACCCAACATGTAGAGTTTTCCGTTCAGTACTTCGGCCCTGTCCGCGAGGAGGAGGAAATCGAGCTGCATGGTTTGTCCTTTGTGAGTAGTGTTTCTTCCACTCTACAGCTCCAATTTGCAACAGTGATAGGATTGCTGTATGGAGGAAAGCTTCGAACGCACTGCCTGGAATGCACGGTACGAGCAGCATCACCACATTTGGTCAACTGAGCCAGATCCGCTTCTCGTGGAGTGTGTAGAGTCTCTTGAACCATTGACTGCAATAGATCTCGGTGCTGGAGAGGGACGTAATGCCCTGTGGTTAGCGCAGCAGGGCTGGAATGTCACAGCTGTAGATGTTTCCGATATTGCCCTTCAACGACTAGCTGAACGTGCTGGGGAATCCCAGGTCTCCATCCGAACACTGGCACTCCGATTCAAGGAGTACTTTGCACTTGGAGAGAAGGCAGGTCTTGTTGTGGCAGCAAACATTCATCCGGAAGTACATCAGCGTGCAGCATTCTTCAATCATGTAATTGACTGTGTTGCACTAGATGGCTATCTCTTCGTAATTGGGCACCATCGGGATTCACTGGGGATGGCTGGTCCTCCAGATCCAGACCGCTTATTTACAGAAGAGATCCTTCGGGAAGGATTTGCACCTCTGGAGATCCTGAGATGTGATGTCATCCGTGGTGTCTCCGACCTGCCTGGTCATGAAGAAGCACCCTCCGTAGCGATCTGGGCAAGGAACAGGACGTCGTAATACCGTACCCTGTAGGGTGTCATCGAGATAGCTGAAGTGCAGGTATTCGAAGGCATCAATGATTTCGACAGTGGATGTGGTATAGTAAACAAACGAAACGGCGCTGCGACGTGAATTAACAAGGAAACAACCGAGTCGGGGAGCAGCAAGCTGGAAAACCAGTTCCCCGAGAGGAAAAGGGCAAGTATTATGGCGACAAAACTCTTTGTTGGCGGGTTACCGTATTCGGTGACAAGCGATCAACTCCGGGAGTTTTTCGAGGCAGTAGGCAATGTCGCTTCGGCGCAGGTCATTGTTGACAAGTATTCCAATCAGTCAAAGGGTTTCGGCTTCGTCGAAATGGCGACAGAGTCAGAAGCTCAGAACGCTGTTTCGCAGTTGAATGGAACGGAAATGAGTGGTCGGACTATTACCGTGAATGAGGCTCGTCCTCAGGAACATCGCCCACACGTTGGTGGCGGTGGTGGCGGCGGTGGCCGTTCAAACTATGGTGGTGGTGGTGGTGGCGGACGCCGCTACTAGTACTTTTGCGTCATATTCTATGACGCATGCCTAATTGCATGAGTGCCAAAGGGTTCGGTAAGCAGTTTTCTGCTTCCGGACCCTTGGTCATAGATGGGGGTAACTTGATGCAGGGCAAGCTTGCGGGAAAGCACGCATGGCGAGTTCATCGCCTTGGACGGATGCCATCGTGGATCGGGATAAGTGGTTCATTGGGTATTCGACTTCCTGAGGTAGACAGGGATGTCACACGTGAAGTTGTGCGTCTTGTTAAGCGTGGTACTGGAATTGTCACAGGTGGAGCTCCTGGGGTGGACATGCTCGCAATGGATGCATCTCTTCACGTTGATCCTACAGGCAGACATCTGAAGGTAGTGCTGCCGTGTGATTTTCCAATGTTCTTGAAATACGTTCATGCGCTTGCATACCACGACATCATTACTCGCGCGGATGCTTCCCACCTTTCTGCCCTCCTTCACACTGCAAAGAAACTCGGCTGCTGTATCGAGCATCCGGAATTTGCCAGGATTAGTCAGGAGGCGTTCTCATTCCGAAATGCAGAGGTCGTGAGACTGAGTGAGAAGCTCTTGGCATTTCATGTCGACAACAGTGGTGGAACTACGAATACCATTCGACATGCTCTTCGTGCAGGGAAAGATGTATACCGCTTCGTGTATGTATCTGGGCGAGGGGTTGAGGGCATCGAATAGTTGCACCACTGTCCATGACGAGTCCGTGGGAGCTTCGTAGGATACATATATGGAAGTAGAGCTGACTCTTGCGTACCGTACGTTGGCGATTTCACCCACTGCCTCGGATGATGAAGTGAAGCAGGCATTTCGTCGACTTGCATGGAAATATCATCCTGATCTTCATCCGGAACGTACACGGAATGATGATGCATTCAAGATACTGGAGGCTGCATACACTGCAGTGCGTAAGGCTCGTGAACTTGCAAGAACCTCCACACCACGTACGACAAATGAGCCCACAGTGCGATTGCATCCACGCATGACGCTCCTTTCGGATATTCCTGAAGGAGTTGTTGTGTGGTGCATGGACTCAGCACTGCAGGTTCTTGAAAGTGGTCTCTGCAGTCTGAAACTCGATTCACGATTCTGGAAAGCTCCTCGAAACGGAGTGCGTCTGGCAGTGCTGAGAACTGCAACTGGATGGGAGGTTGCGACACCGGACAGGTGGCAGATGCAGTGGCAAACAGTGCGTGATTGTGCTCCTAATGCAGTTCCCGTTGAGCGATTTGTTGTCGGTACACTGTCTCCCTCGGGAGAGGATATCGTGTACCAGTTTGTTGGGAGACCAGAATACGATTCACGTCATCCAGCAGTTGTTCCACACTGGCTGATTGAGCGAGGTCCTGCACGACATGTCGGAAGCTGATCCAATGACAGCGAGACCTTCACAGGGCACTCATGAAACGTACCGTGTTGGGGAGTGGCGTGTTTCGTACAGCACACTTGGCAATAGAGAGCGAGTTGCAGTTTATGAACAGGGGCCTCCTGATGGACCTCCTGTTCTCCTTTTTCACGGTTCTCCTGGCGGAACTGTGGGAAGCTGGACTTCTCTTGCTAGAGGTCTCTCAGACACATTCCATCTCATTGCCATAGACTATCCAGGTCATGGAACCGGAGCTCGACCAACTCGTGGATTTCGTGCAGAGCCATTCTCATTTGATACCGTGGTAGAGGATGCAGTAGCGCTGCTAGATGTCCGCGGGTTGACACAGGTCACCCTGGTGGGCTATTCACTGGGAGGTGTTCCTGCTCTCACATTTGCACGGGCCCATCCAGAACGATTGAATGGACTTGTTCTGTGCTCTACTGCACTCCAGTTTCCACGGCTTCGTTCAACACCAATTCTTGAACGCATGGCAGGATCTGTCCCCACTACCAAACACACCTCAGATACGAACACGAAACACATTCCATCGAGGATCATAGGCCGGTTCCATGAAGTTCTCCGGACAAACCTCCGAGCAGCTGTCCAGGCAGAACTGGCAGCTGAGGCATTTAATGCCACTTCGTGGATTGAGGACATCAAGGTTCCAACTGCAGTTGTCATCTCAGAAAATGACAGTGTTGTAAGTACAGCTTCCCAGGAGGAGCTTGCAGCATTGCTGCCATCTGCATCATGTGCACGGTTGTCTGGACACCGTGGACACTTATCGATTCCGTTTGCTTCCTCTGCCACACGAGAAGTGATGCGCAACATATGTCTGCACATGAGCAGTAAAGACGTTGACGGGCCAGCTGGTCATGGCGTTGGTCTTCTTTAGGGGGTGAGGCTATGGGGTTGTTTCCCGTGCCTGAGAAGAGTGACATAGCGTGCAAGATGGTCTTTCCATCGGGAAGGCGGAGATGCAGTTCCCTGGAGCATCTTGAATGCCGAGGTATACCCAAACTGCCAGGCGGGTGAAACTGCAGGCGGAGTAATCCAACGAACACCCTTCGACTTGTTGTAAAGCTCCACAAGGAGCGGAGCAGAGCCTTGAATGTCAATGACTGAGGGTGCGCACAGTTCGATTGCTCGGGCAGAGGCAATGGCTTTCGCTTCCGGCAATCGCTCTGGAGCAACACGAACCCAGAACATGATCTTTCCCTTTGCAGCAAGCATTGGTTCGATCCATCTGCAGGGATCGAGCAGACAATCATCATCGATAGGAACTATGGTGAATCCACCAGCCTTGCCAATTGTGCCAAAGCGTACGTGTTCTTCACGAATCTCGAGTGTATTGCGGTGGATGCGAATGGGGATGGCTCCTGGATCCGGGGAGGGGCGTGGATTTCGCTCTTCAACAGGAAGACGGGGTGAAGATACGATGCTCCCAATATATAGCGAGCATGGTGACGTGCCATAAGGTACATGCATGCCACTCTTTGCATCGACGAGCTGGATACGGTCCCCATGCTCGTCGAACAGCCATGCTGAACCGGTATGGGCTTTGTCAGGTGTATGGTGCACAGCACAACCAATTGGCACATGGTTCTCGATTGCGCGAGCACGAAGGACGGTTTCCCACTTCGCTCGGAGGACAGGCCATTCGGACGGGTTGAGAAGGAGGCGCATCCCACGTCCCTGCAGATGATGGGCAAACAGGGATGGATACATGTCATGGCAAATCGTCATGCCTGTGCCATCGGGCAGCACAGGAAGTGCCTCTTCTGGTGTCCAATGTGGGGATTCAAATGCAACATGGGGTGCTGTAGTGTGCTTTGTGTACTGCTGCCAGCTTCCCCATGCATCAACCAGAATCTGACGATTGATAGTGCCATCGCTTCCACGTACTGAAAGTCCCATGATGCAGCGTAGCTTGTGCTGTGGAAGTTCGGGAAATTGCTTCGTGAGGACACTTCGAACATGTGGCAGGTCCTGTTCTGCGATGTCCATCCATGCTTCGGGAAAGAGGATGAGGTCTGGTGGGGGAAAGGGCAGTTGATTGAGGAGGAGGGCAATTTGCTCCTTGCAGGTTACACCAGAATCAGGAGCGACCCAGAGTCCTATCGTTGATGGCCGTGAGGCAGTACGGGAATGTAACATGTGCATCCAGTGTACGGAAGGATTTGGGTCCTTGTCAGTGCAGGGATAGTGCATAGTACACTCACGAGATGGAAAGGGAAAAGAGCTTGCAGTACAAGCCACTAGTCATAGTCGATGGTGATGACACGTTGTGGGAGACAGCACATCTCTACCGTACGGCAAAGGATGACATACTTCGCCTTCTTGAGAGCACAGGACTTGACGGTGCATCGTGGCTCACATCGCAGGAATCGATCAATGTTGCACTCACAAGGCGAATGCGACTTTCTTCCAGGCAGTTTCCCGAGTCATGTGTGCGGGCCTACGATGGCCTCTGCAGGGATCTCCATCGTCACCCGGACCCTCATGTGCGAGCTGCAATACTTGCGGCTGCTCGAAAAGTCTTCACCACTCCCGTTAGTGTTTCACCTTCCACAGTCCGGGCACTGCGAGAGCTTGGAAAGATTGCAACAATCGTGCTCCTCACAAAAGGAGATCTTGCAGTGCAGGTGCAACGACTCCAGGAGACTAAACTGAGCGATCTCCTTGACAGTATCTATATTGTTCGGAACGAGAAGTCAAAAGCCACCTTCGAAGCAATTATCCATGCATATGGAGCACATGCAGAGGAGTCATGGAGTATTGGGAATAGCCTTCCATCTGACATAGCCCCAGCTGCAGAGGCAGGATTGCAGTGCATCCACCTGGCAGGACGTGACACTTGGGCCTACGAAAACAGGCCTGCTCTCATTCAGGGAACAGCTCGCATACATACAGTCAGCACGTTTGCGGATGCGCTTGCAACACTTCGTACTGAACTTGGAAGGCACACAGCACCCCACCGGGCAGCTGCTGAAGGGCTTGATTAACTTAGTCGAGTTCAGCTCCCTTTGGTGCAGCAGGAGGTGGTACAGGTGTGGGTAGTGTTGGCCGCTTGGAAACCATGTGTTCGACAATCCCTGCAAGCTCTTCCCCAGTGATGGTTTCTTTTTCCATCAAATTCTTCGCAATGGCATCAAGGACATCCCGATTTTCCGTAAGGAGTTTTCTTGCTTTTTCAGCAGCCTCACTTACGAGTTGATCCACTTGAGTTGCAACTTTTTCCGGACTGTCGAGGGCAGGACTACGGGCATCTCCAACAGGGTATGCACGCGGTGCAAGTCTTGTCATGGCATAGCGCCTCACCATATTTTCTGCTACCTGTGTCATGCGTTCAAGATCGTTTGATGCACCGGTCGTTATGGCATCGTCTCCTAAGAACATTTCCTCTGCTGCACGTCCACCAAAGAGGTGTGCAAGTTCATTGAGAAGTTGCTGTTTAGAGAGAAGTACCTGGTCCCGTTCTGGAACTATTGATGTGAGTCCAAGGGCTTGTCCCCGGGGAATGATTGTCACACTCTCAACTACCTTTCCATCTCCCTGCAGTTTTGCAACGAGAGCATGGCCGCCCTCATGGTAGGCTATTGTCTCCCGTTCCTGCTGTGTCATTTCGAGTTTGCGTTCTGCTCCAGCAATAACACGCATGTATGCTTCATCGATGTGCGTTTGCGATATGGAAGTCGATCCTTCCCGTCCAGCAAGAAGGGCAGCCTCGTTGAGAATATTCTCTAGATCTGCACCGCTCATTCCTGGCGTACGACGTGCCACGGATTCCAGATCCACATCACCTGCCAGAGGCTTTTCGCGTGCATGGATCTTGAGGATCTGTCGACGTCCCTCAATATCGGGAAGGGTGACTGCAATCTTCCGGTCGAAACGTCCTGGACGAAGAAAGGCCTCATCGAGCACTTCCGGTCGGTTGGTCGAGGCAATAACTATGACATTGTCCCGACCTTCAAGGCCATCAAGTTCTGCGAGAAACTGGTTGAGCGTTTGGTTCTCTGTGTTGGATGACATTGCATGGCCAGACCGACGTTGTCCAACCGAGTCAACTTCATCTATGAAGATGATGGCTGGTGCCATGGTCCTTGCTTTGGCAAAGAGTGCACGGACACGGGAAGCTCCAACGCCAACAAACATTTCTTCAAATGACGATGCAGAGATTGAGAAGAAGGTGGCATCCGACTCCCCGGCAACAGCTCGTGCAAGAAGCGTCTTTCCTGTACCGGGAGGGCCATAGAGGAGAACTCCTCTCGGTACCTTTGCCCCAACGCGTGTAAATCGTTCAGGATTCTTCAGCATCTCAACAATTTCCTGGATGTCCTTGACTGCCTCATCCTGGCCAGCAACATCGGTGAACCTGGTACTGGGTCGTGTACTCAGTGGACCGTGCTGCGATTGTGGGATGAGGGATGTCTGTCGTTTCTTCATTGCACGGAAGAAGAGATACCCGACACCGATGATGAGACCGTAGAAGAACAGTTCCCCCATGAGCTGTGATGATGCGCTCGATGAAGGCTGGATAGTTACAGTTGAGTTGTTGAGTGTAATTGTCTGGGTAGCGGACTTTTTCTTCGTCGTTCCTGTGGCTGAAGTCGACTTTGACGGATCCGTTGTTGGCGAGGGGGAGCTGTGCTTGGGTGTGGTGGATGTGTGTGCAGGGACAGTTGAAGTGACTGCAGGAGAGCCAGGTGTTGCAGGGTGTGCTGGATGTGAGCTTTGGGATGAAAGAGCGATTGCACCAGTGATGGCTGCTGCTGCAATACCCACACGAATGAGCCGGGCCTGGACAGGCTTGAGTTTCCAGGAGCGCACAGGTTTCTTTGGCTGCTCTTCAGGATTGTGTGATGGTTGGTTTAGTGTGTTTGGAACGTTCATTATGAGTATCGTAGTGGTCGCATGGAGACAATAAACGGACAAACCTTGTCCACAACCTTGTCTACTGTGAATGGAAGTGTCTATGTCGCAGTCCTTGCGCAATGAACAGCACTCATTGTGCAGCACAGTGTGTAGTGGTAGGGAAGAGGGGGTGGAAGGGTGGATATAACCATGTAAAGAACTAGTGAGAGACTAAACGTATAGTTGTATGCAACTGAAGGAGCAGGGGTGGACCACGATCACAGAACGATTCGCATTCATGGCCGTGGGGGACAGGGTGTCGTTACAGCTGCGGAGCTCCTTGCTGTTGCAGCATTCCATGATGGACTGTACTCACTTGCATTTCCAAGTTTTGGTTCGGAGCGCATAGGCGCACCTGTTGTTGCCTACTGCAGGCTCTCCACATCGCCGATCCGGACGCATGCACCGATAGAGTCGCCAGATGTTCTCATTATTCAGGATGCAACCCTGCTCAACACAGGAGATATCCTCTCGGGCTTCCCAGCTGATGGATACTGTTTTATCAATACGTTGCGTTCAAGTGCTGAGTTTCTGGAAGATCCGCGTCTACCCATACTGCCTGCAGGTCATCTTGTGACGCTTCCAGCAACAGAAATTGCACTCAACCATATCGGTCGAGCTGTGCCAAACGTACCTCTGCTTGCTGCCTATGCAGCGATCTGTGGGGACATCTCGGTATCTGCCATCGAAACTGCCATACAGGACCATTTCCCTCCTGCAATTGCGGAAAAGAATTGTGATGCTGTCAAGGCTGGAGCTGCAGCTGTTCAGAATGGGACTGTCCAATATGCTCGTTGAAGTAGAAGGTTCCCAGGCAGTTGCCGAGGCTATTGTCGGGGCAGCTCCCGAAGTGGTGTGTGCGTATCCCATAACTCCGCAAACACATATTGTCGAGGGTGTGGGACGGGCAGTCCGTAGTGGAGCACTTCATGCAGAATTCATCAATGTTGAATCTGAGTTTGCTGCACTCTCTGTTCTCATCGGTGCTTCTGCTGCTGGAGCACGGACATATACTGCTACTGCAAGTCAGGGGTTCCTTTTCATGATGGAGGCTGTCTACAATGCTGGAGGACTCGGACTTCCCATTGTCATGACCCTCGCTAATAGGGCTGTTGGTGCACCAATCAATATCTGGAATGACCAGAGCGATGCCATGGCAGCTCGGGATGCAGGATGGATACAACTCTTCGCTGAATCAAATCAGGATGCTGTGGATCTGCACATTCAGGCTTTCCGAATTGCGGAATTCTGCTCCTTGCCTGTCATGGTATGCATGGACGGATTTGTTTTTACGCATGCAGTTGAACGCATCGATGTTCCACCAGTGGATGACATTGCTGCTTTCCTCCCACGCATACCACCGCGACAGCTCCTTACTGTCAAGGATCCCATCACTATTGGTGCCATGGTTGGCTCGGAAGCATTTACTGAAGTTCGTGCACAAGCGCATGAAGCAATGCTCGAGGCACGTACGACGATCGAGAGAGTGAGAGGAGAATTTCGTGGAACCTTCGGACGGGATGCAGGTGGTTTGGTCACTCCCTACAGCCTGGATGATGCAGAGACTGTCATTGTTGGGATGGTATCAGTACTTGGCACGATGAAGGATGTTGTAGATCGACATCGTGCACGGGGTGAGCACGTTGGTGCCCTTGGCGGTACGACATTCAGGCCGTTTCCCAGTGAAGCGATCCGTGAAGCACTTTCAGGACGCAAGCACATCATCGTTCTGGAACGTGCCTTTGCTACTGGAACTGGAGGTATCCTCACGAATGACATTGCACGTGCACTCTTCAATGATGGCAGTGAGCTTTTCACTGTCGTGCTTGGTCTCGGAGGGAGACCAATTCTTGAAGATGCTTTGGACAGCATCTTTGTGAGGCTGCGATATGGAACGCTTCCAGACTTCTCATTTCTTGACCTTCATGCTGAACATGGTGGAGGCAGCAGTCCACGACAAGAGCTTCCTGTACATCGGTTTGGCT
>JBMFXB010000020.1:0-36970 GCA_049964715.1 Candidatus Dormibacteria bacterium | reverse complement strand
GGCCTGGAGTGCATTGTCGTATTCCGCTGGAGTGATTGCAGCTTGATGTTGAAGTGCATTTTCGATTGCACCAAAAAGTTCATCCTTCGCAAATGGCTTGGGAAGGAATTCCTGCGCTCCTGCATTCCGTGCAAGCGCAAGGGTGGCATCATCGTCATTCGCACTCATTGCAACAATGACAATCCACGATGTCGCTTTCCGTACATCACGGATGATACTTGATGCATCTGCATCCTTGAGATCCAGGTCAATGATGATGACATCTGGATGCAGGTTCTCGATCTGTTGGAGAGCTTCCTGTGGGTTTGAAGATGATCCAGACAGCTCATGAGTCCCGGCTGAAGTGAGGGCACGCTCCATGTTTGCCAACACAGTCGGGGAGTCGTCAAGGATATATATTCGGGCCATCCATTCTTCCACACATCCACTGCATGGGTGTGCGTTAATAACGGACGCCCTCTATATGCAGCGGTTTCCTTCAGTGTATCGGTTTTCCGTATTTCCGGGACCACGGTTGGTTATTGTTGCAGCGAGACTAATCTCATGAGTCTGTTGCGATGCAAGGAGGGTAATGTGGTCCGGAACAGTTGAACGGGCATCACATGCGATGAGTTGTCCCATGCTGTAGAGATCAACAACAGGGTGGAGTGGATGATCTGCTCCCAAGAGGATTTCTGCTGCAAGGGCATGATGGACAAGTGGAAGGGATGGTGCTAGTGCAGCATGTTCAGAGGCATTCCATGCAGCCTGGATCACGGCATCCTGTATTGGTTGTGCTGCGACCTCGCTACGAGGAGCGGAAAGTTGGTTTGCAACATCACGAACAATTCGGTTCAAACCGAGAAGCGTGGCTTCATAGAGCATTCTCCCGGTCTTTGCAGCAACCTGATGGCTGGAAAACGCAATGAGTGAACGGGAGAGTTCAGCTGTTGTTGGAGGAGTCCGACGTGTTGCAGGTGTAGCACATCCGTTCCACGCTGAGATCAGAGTGGCAAGATCATTCCGAAGTCGTGCGTCATTCCTGGGAAGGGATGCAAAGGCTGGGAAATGTCGTGTGGGTTTTCCTGTTGCCTGTTGGATCAATGTCATGTGTACTGACTCCTGTGATCGATACACCTACCGTAGGCGTCATGCACGGACATAACGCGGACATCACAGCCCATCCGCATGACGGTACACTCTCCTCACATCGTGGTTTGTGTGCCATGTGATCAATATCCATGCTTGGGGAAACGTGCTGAAATGTCAGGGCCAAACTTCGCTGCGGCGGAGCCAGCTCACGTACGCGTAGAATCAGGACGTGTTCACTGGGTCACTGCTCTTGGAAGGAAAGAATCGTCATGAGTGATGCTGAGTCGGTTGCAATCGTTCTCCCAGCTATGGGAGAGTCTGTTACTGAAGGAACAGTGGCAAGGTGGCTGAAAGCAGTCGGAGATCCTGTGACCGAAGGAGAAACAGTTGTCGAAGTAACAACTGACAAGGTCGATGTGGAAGTCCCTGCACCAGCAAATGGAACCCTTGCAGCCATCGCTGCAGACGAGGGCGTCACTGTACCGGTAGGGGGGACACTCGGAGCAGTTGCAGCCGGAGCTGGTGCCGTTGTTTCAGGGGGTGAACCGTCTGGTCCTGCCACAAAGCAACCAGCACCTGCATCTCACGCCAAGACTCCCCAACTGCCACAGTTGGAGCGTACAGATGTCCATGTATCCCCACTTGCCCGAAGACGTGCTGCAGTCCTTGGTGTGGATGTATCCACCCTTGTTGGAACGGGTCCGAACGGGAGTATCCGCAAGGATGATGTCCACTCAGGAAATGGTCATGACACAGGATTTCAGCTTCCTGTCGTAGGTACACAGCAAGTGCTGAAAGGTGCTGAAAAGGTACTTGTTGGTCACATGGAGCGGAGTCGGAGTATCCCTACAGCGACCTCATTCCGCACACTTGCAGTGGATATGCTTGAGGAACGCAGGAAGGTGATCAATCATCTTCTTGTTGAGCGTGGGATTTCCGTGAAGCTTTCCTTTACGCACATCATTGCGTTCGCAATAGCCAAGGCAGCATCGCGGATGCCTCACATGGCCTCATACTTCACAGATACCCCGGAAGGGGCTTCACGCGTATTTGGAGGAGTCCATCTGGGACTTGCTGTCGACTTTACAAAACCTGATGGCTCCCGAATGCTACTTGTGCCAGTGATTCGCAATGCTGACACGCTTTCCTTCCATGCCTTTGTCGATGAGTACGAGCGACTTGTGCACGCAGCCAGAACGTCGACACTTTCCCCAGACGATATGCAGGGAGGCACTCTGACACTTACGAATCCTGGCGGTCTTGGCACTGTTGCATCTGTACCACGGCTCATGGCAGGCCAGGGAACGATTGTTGCAGTTGGGAGCATTGCATATCCTGCAGAATGGACTGCTGTGCCGCAGGAGGTGGTGCATCAGCTCGGAATCTCGAAAGTCATGACCATGACAAGTACATATGATCACCGCATCATACAGGGCGCTGAGTCGGGTGCATTCCTGCGGGATATTGAGGGGATGCTCCAGGGTGAGGATGAATTTTACGAGAAGCTTGCACAGGATTTTGGTGTGCAACTTCCACCGTATGTTCGTTCCTACGTGAACAATATCCCGACGCTGCCGGATAAGGAAGGTGCACACCAACAAGGAGAACAGGTCTCTGGGCTCGAGATCCAACGTGCCCTTGGAATCCATCGACTCCTGGTCGCATACCGTGAAGTTGGACATCTTAAGGCAACCCTTGACCCGCTCCATCTTCGACCCGTCAAACGTATCTCTCCACTTGATCCCGGAACATACCATCTCCAGCGTGGCGAGGGAATCCCGTCAGCAATTCGGGAAAGTCTTCCCGTTGGAGCGAAGGCGCTTCACACTGTTGGAGATCTTGTTGACTGGCTCGAATCAACATATTGTCAGACCATTGGATTCGAGTACATGCACTGTGACGATCCAGTCCTCAGGGCATGGATCATGGAGAGGGTAGAGAGTCACACAGAGCGAACAATCCCATCGCTGAACAGGGAACGTGTCTTTGAGGAACTTTCCCGAGCTTACACACTCGAAGAATATCTGAGGAAAACATTCCTCGGCGAAAAGGTTTTTTCTCTTGAGGGGATTGAAGTTCTTGTACCAGCCCTCCAGCTTGTCCTCGATCGACTCATTGCTGCTGGCACTGCACACTGTGTCCTCGGCATGGCCCATCGTGGTCGTCAGGCAGTCATTTCCCGTGTTGTGACCCAGTCATATGATCAGGTGCTTCGTGCGTACGAATACGGTACCTTTGAGCAACCCGCAGATACTGCAGGGAGCATGGGTGATGTGAAATATCACTTGAGCGGGAGTGGAACGTACACATCGGATGAGGGAAAAGCAATTGCAGTGCATCTGCTGCCGAATCCGAGCCATCTGGAAGCTGTCGATGCTGTTGTGGAGGGATGGACCAGGGCACTGCAAGTGCAAACAGGTACTGCAGAACAGTGGGATGTTGGTCGTGCATGTCCAATTCTTATACATGGGGATGCTGCATTCATTGCCCAGGGAGGTGTGACTGAGACACTGAACCTTGCAGGGCTTGCTGGATATACGACAGGTGGCACATTGCACATCATTGCGAATAACCAGCTTGGCTTCACGACGAATCCCGACGAAGGTCGCTCCACAGCATATGCAACCGATGTTGCAAAGGGTTTTGGTATACCAGTCATCCACGTCAATGCGGATGATGTTGAGAGTGTCCTGTGGTCGATGCTTCTTGCATATGACATTCGGGAGCAGTTCCACAGGGATGTTGTCATCGATATCATTGGTTACCGTCGCTATGGGCACAACGAGACCGATGAGCCATCGTATACCCAGCCTGTGATGTACGACATCATCAAGGCCCACACGCCAGTACATCAGCTCTATGGAGAGAAGCTCACTGTAGCGGGAATGCTGTCTGAGCAGGACAGGAAGACACGGCTTGCTGCAATCCAGTCGGAAATCAAGAGCCATCATCAAATGGTGAAGAGCGACGGGAATCACGACATCTTTGTCACTGGTGCTGTCCCAGATCTCGAGCACACGCCAGCTGTGGCTTCACTTGCAGAGAAAGATCTCCGGAAATCCTTAGAAAACATCACGACATTTCCTGAACGGTTCACGCTCAATCCGAAGCTTGTCAAGCAGATGGAACGTCGTGCAGAGTCACTTGATGCAAATGAGGTGGACTTTGGCACTGCTGAAGCACTTGCGTTTGCTTCTCTCCTTCATGAGGGAGTGCCCATACGACTCAGTGGACAGGATACTCTCCGAGGAACGTTCAGTCATCGGCATGCAGGGGTGCTCAACTCACAAGGTGAAGTATGGATTCCACTCCAGCACCTTCCTGGTGTTGCGACTCCCTTCACGATCGTCAACAGTCCACTCAGTGAACTCGCATGCATTGGCTTCGAATATGGGTATGCAGCTGCGTACGAAAAAGCTCTTGTACTGTGGGAAGCCCAGTTCGGAGACTTCATCAACAATGCACAGATGATCGTTGATCAATTCATTGCTTCGGGCAGGATCAAATGGGGTCAACATGCCCGGCTCGTGCTGCTTCTCCCGCATGGGTATGAAGGAATGGGGCCAGAGCACAGTAGTTGCAGAATCGAACGATTCCTGCAGCTTGGAGTAGATTCAAATTTGCGTGTCGTGAATTGTTCGACTGCTGCCCAGTACTTCCACCTTCTGCGGGACCAGGCACACCAGCCAATTCCGTTGCCACTTGTTGTGGCAACACCCAAGAGCCTTCTTCGTAACAAGGCTGCTGCAGCAGGCTTGCAGGATCTCATCACTGGACATTTTCAGCGCGTAATTGATGATCCAGATGCCATTGAACCGAATCGCATTCGACGTGTCCTGTTCTGTTCAGGACATGTGTACTACGATCTCATCGCAGCAGACCATCGTTCTCCGGACACTGCCATCGTTCGTCTGGAGCAACTCTATCCTTTTCCTGCCCAGGAGTGTGTACAGATCCTTGAGCGATATGCGAAGGCCAAGGAAGTCATCTGGGTTCAGGAAGAACCAGAGAACATGGGCGCTTGGTGGTACCTTACGCAGCAGGCAGTAGTACGGGACGGAAGTTGGCACTGTATTTCACGTCCGCCCAGAGCAAGCGCAGCTGAGGGTTCTGAGGGTATCTACCATGCCGAGCAGCACCTTGTCATCGAACAGGCATTACGCAAGACAGGAGGAAAAGCATGACCAGGTGTGTCGTGCTGGGAGGGGGACCAGCAGGAGATGTTGCTGCACTTCATGCTGCACAACGTGGTGCAGATGTAGTTCTCGTCGAAGAACGGGAACTCGGTGGCACATGTCTCAATCGAGGCTGCATTCCTACAAAGGCACTCCTTGCAACTGCTGATGTGTTCAGGAAGATTGACCATGCTGCTGCATATGGGATAGAAGTTGCTCGACCCAAAATCAATATCCCAGCGATGCTTGCCAGAAAGAATGACATTGTGAGGACGATGCGAAGTGGTGTCGAAGGGGCATGTGAACGCAAGAAGGTAAGGGTTGTAGAAGGTCATGGAATCATCGACGGAACTAAGGTGGTAGTCAATGACGAGCAAATTGACTTCGACACACTCATTGTGTGCGTGGGTACAGCTCCAAAAGGGTTGCCTTTTGTCGACATGACCCATGAGCGCATCCTCACTTCAGATGACATCCTGGACCTTGATGTCATTCCAAAGACTCTCACCATCATTGGCGGTGGAGTCATTGGATGCGAGTTCGCAAGTCTCTACGCAACCCTGGGCACGAAGGTGACTGTCATAGAGGCTATGCCAAGGATTTTGGCAGGTATAGATGCTCGTATCGTGAGCCAGTTCCAGACACTCATGGAATCCCAGAGAGTGACATTCCTGACGGGAACAGGAGTGAGTGCAGTATCCACAGAGGGCAACATGACAACCACTGTTCTTGAGGATGGAACGAAAGTTGAGGGCGAGTATCTTCTCATCGCTGTTGGACGTGGACCTCTGACAAGGGGTATTGGCCTTGAAGAGGCAGGAGTTGAACTTGATGAGAGGGGGTGGGTTGTTGTCGATCCACTCCTTGTGACAGGAAATCCTGCAATATATGCTGCAGGTGACTGTATTGGGGGAGTCCAGCTTGCACATCTTGCAAGTGCTGAGGGTGCACGGGCTGTCGACAATGCTCTGGGCATTGAAGTACGCCCTATGGATCGCACTGTTGTTCCATCGTGCATTTACACCCATCCCGAGATTGCAGCAGTTGGACTCTCCGAAGAAGTGGCAAAGCAGCAGGGCCTCGATGTCCAGGTGACCCAGACGCGGTTCCGTGGAAATGGCAAGGCTCTTGCTGAGGGTGAACCTGACGGTATTGCATCTCTCGTTACAGAGAAGGGAAGCGGAATCATTCTTGGTGCCACCGTCATGGGTGTCCATGCAGTGGAAGTCATTCACGAGATTGGAGTTGCCATGAGTGATGGCCTTACCAGCGAAGAGCTGGGAGATATCATCCATGCGCATCCTACAGTGAGTGAACTCATCATGGATACTGCTCAACATTCCGTGAAGCTGGCACCCTATCTCAGCTAATGGGTACGGTTTGGTGTATTGGGTCGTCGAAATCCGAGGATGATTGCACCAGTAATGAGGATGGCTGCTGCTCCAAGGAGTCCGAAGCCTGGCCAGTGGGGAGGTATGAGCGTAAGTGGTATTCCAGTAATGCCAACAAGACTTGCACCAATGAGCAAACTGAATGCGCCAAGACGTTTGAGCAATTGTACTATCGTTGCCTTTTGGGGAATTCGCGGCATTCTTGCTCTGCCTTGCCCCCCACGAAATCTTCGTGTGGCACGTAGCAGTAAGCGAATGAGGAGAAGTAGATTCATTGGGCTAGATAAGATTGTGTGCACGAATGTGCAGCAACGAACAGTGACAATGTAGGATGCTTCAAGCATGAATCATTCAATACAGGTCCCTCCTGCAGTACGGAGCAGACAACTCCGATCTGTGCTGTCCTGGGCTGGAAGTGGAGCAGTCATTCTCGCTGGCGTGTCCGCACTTCTCATTTCACGTTCACAACACCATCCAGCCCTTCTGTTCCTTGTGGGTGTTGCAGTGGTCTGGTGGGTGTTTGTGGATATCGTATTCATTGCTGCACTTCCGTGGTTGCGGAAACCTGATGGCACACCCGTGAATACACTTGGTGTACCAAATGGACTGACTGCACTCCGGGCATGGCTTACCTATGCACTTGTACTTGCAGGGTTTCTTTCTTTCCCTGGCCGTGAGGATCTTGTCTGGTGGGCAGTGCTTGGACTCACAGTAGGACTTTTTGATGCAGTGGATGGGTTTTGGGCACGTCGATGGGGCCCAACAACGATATTGGGCAAGGCACTGGATCCGGCATCTGATGTTGTGTTCTTCAGTATTGGAGCATTGGGATGTTGGAATCGTGAGATTATTCCGCTGTGGCTGAGTATCGTTATTGTTGTGCGATATTGCGGACCACTTCTTCTCACGCCAATCATCTTTGTGATGGGCAAGCGTCCGGAGCTTGTGCATACAACGTGGGGACGCAGGAACACTGCTCTAGTGGGTGGAACATTTGTTGTCTGCTACTTTGTTCGTTTGGCAGGTGGCCCAGTTGACTGGGTTGCACTTGTGCTCGGAGTCACTTGTATACTTCCCACGTTTGCCCTTCATGTTGTTGCACTTGTACAACGTGTCAGGACTTCTCCTCTGCGGAAGCAGGGTGCTGGTTCTTGATGAAAGGGATTTCAGGAACTACCTCCAAGTCCGACAATCTGTTGCACAAGGTTTACCAGCTGTTTCGCTTGACCACCAAGTACCACTAGCAGAGAGGGTGAATGCAGATGTTATGCAGGCTATCGGGGCAGTTGGAGGCTGATTGTTTGTAATAGTGTAGTACGTACAACTTTCCCGGAGTGTGCAAGTGGCAACTCTTTGCATTTTCGCTCCACCAGTCGTCGAAGGATGAACATGCTCGTAAGTGTGGGCCATTGTTGCAATATGGGTTCCACCTCCTCCAGCTGAGGCAATGGTACTCGTTGCTGCAAAGTTTCACGAGTAACTTTCGGGGAATTTATTTGCATAGATAATTGCAATGACTTGCTCCAGTGCAGTGCTGCCGTGCGTGCAGAGGGAGTACCAGCCATTTGGATCAAGATGCTGGTTGAAAGCAGCACACCTTATCACATTCCGGTATGTGAGCTGTGTAGCAGAACGATGACCACATGCCGATGTTCCATAATCAAGAAGAGATGAAAGCTGTCATCAAGAGTTCGCCAGGACCAGGCTTCACAGAAGTGGATGTTCCCATACCGGTGCCAGGAACATCTGATGTACGCATACGTGTCGAGGCAGCATCAATCTGCGGTACAGACATCCACCTTTATGACTGGAATCCATGGGCTGCTGGGAGAGTTGTTCCTCCTCGCATCATGGGTCATGAGATCTGTGGCGTTATCGATGCAATTGGAAGCGGGGTGACTGACCGAAGTATTGGCATGAGAGTGGCAGTGGAATCCCACATTGTCTGCAGAACATGTCCAGAGTGCTTACGGGGAGAATTCCATGTGTGCAGAAACACTTCCATTCTCGGTGTGGATCGGGACGGAGGTTTTGCAGATTACATTGTGGTGCCAGCAGTAAATACGTGGCCCTTGTGGAATGGCTGTGATCCTGCGGTTGGGGCTGCAATGGAGCCAGTGGGAAATGCTGTTCATGCTACATCCATTGCAGATCTGTCGGGTTCGACTGTTGTCGTGATGGGAGCAGGCCCCATTGGGTGTGCCTGCTGTGCGATTGCACGGGCAAAAGGTGCTTCGTTCATAGTGGCTATCGACAGATCTCCATTCCGTGCATCCCTTGCCAAGACAATGGGTGCAGATGTCGGTTGCACACTTGAAGCTGGAACATCCATGGAAAAACAGCTTTCACAAGTTCTGGGAGAGCGTGAGGTCGATGGCGTTCTTGAGATGAGCGGTGCTGTGGAAGCCATTCAAACAGCTGTACATCTTGTTCGTCCAGGGGGATGGATTTCCATGCTTGGCTTGGGGGATTCCCCAGTGGAAGTGGATTTCTCAACTGATGTAGTTATGCGGGGACTGACACTCTATGGCATTGTTGGCAGGGAACTCTTTGCCACGTGGGAGGAAACGACACGACTTATCAGAACCGGAGCGATCAGTATGGATTCACTCATTACTGATCGCCTACCGTTTACCGGAGCAGCAATTGACGAGGCAGTTCGAAAGTTGAAGAAGGGTACGAGTGGAAAGATCGTTCTCACTCGGGAAGGAGAACAGCATGACTGATGCACAGAACACCACGGTGGATGGTCTACGTCAATTTGATGCTTCATTGAAGGAAGATCTCGACAGCCTGCGAAAGCGTGGTCTGTATCGCACTCTCAGAGTGCTTGAGTCAGCACAGGGACCAGAAGTGAGAATTGCAGGTCATGAGCTTGTCAATCTCTCAAGCAACAACTACCTTGGACTCAATACTCATCCAGAGCTCATTGAGGCAGCCTGTCAGGCTGCACAAACCTGGGGAGCAGGTACTGGTGCTGTACGTACGATTGCTGGTACTCAGACCCTGCATGAGGAGCTGGAGAAGAAGATAGCCCGTTTCAAGAAGACAGAAGCTGCACTTTCGTTCCAGAGTGGGTACACAGTCAATGTTGGTGTGTTGAGTGCTGTCCTGCAGGAGCCCGATTGTGTTGTGAGTGATGCACTCAACCATGCAAGTATTATCGACGGGATCCGACTCACAAAAGCACATCGCATTCTTTTTGATCATGCAGATCTCGACTCTGCAGAGCAAGCCCTTGCAGTAGCAAAGAAGGAGGGGTATCGGAGAGTGCTCCTCGTCACTGATGGTGTGTTCAGCATGGATGGAGACATAGCTCCTCTGCCCGGACTCGTTGAGCGGGCAGAGTCGTATGGAGCCGGTGTCATGGTTGATGATGCCCATGCAACTGGAGTTCTCGGGTCACATGGTCGAGGAACGGTTGATCATTTTGGTCTTCATGGACGAGTTGCATTGAACATCGGTACACTCAGCAAGGCAATTGGGGTTGTCGGTGGGTATGTTGCTTCAAGCGAGACTGTTCGTGACTATCTCATCCACACAGCACGTCCATTTCTGTTCTCATCCTCCCACCCACCTGCAGTAGTGGCATCCTGTGAAGCAGCAATAGATCTTCTTGAGCGAGATGACTCTCTTGTGAAGCAGCTCTGGGTAAACACAGCATATTTCAAGAACGCAATGCGTGAACTTGGATTCGACATTGGCACAAGTGAGACCCCAATTACTCCTGTCATGATTGGGGAGGCATCGAAGGCAATGGAATTCTCCGATTTACTTTTCAAACGGGGAGTGTTTGCACAGGGTATCGGTTATCCGACTGTGCCCGAGGGAAAGGCACGGATCAGGACTATCGTGACTGCCACTCACACGCGTGAGCAGCTTGATACAGCACTGACAGCATTTGCTGAGGTTGGCAAGGAACTCGGACTTCGATAGAATTCGTCATTCATCCGCATCTTCTGCGGACCGGTGTCGTGCACGTTGTGCAGCAGCAGCAAGAATGACAGGAGGTTCCAGTTCTTCTTCCTGTGAAGCTG
Source organism: Candidatus Dormibacteria bacterium (assembly GCA_049964715.1). Classification (GTDB taxonomy): domain Bacteria; phylum Chloroflexota; class Dormibacteria; order Aeolococcales; family Aeolococcaceae; genus JAJZLL01. The sequence continues at coordinate 26,296 of JBMFXB010000020.1, read as the reverse complement.
AGGAACCGTGGGCAAGTTCGCGCTCGCGCATGACTGCAGATGGTCCCTCAAGAACTACTTTGATAGCGCTCGCACCAGTGCCAGTCTGTGCAGTGGTGAGTGCTTCCTCGTACATTTCCAGGGGGTAGCGGTGGGTGACAAACTGGTCAAGTTGTAGCGTGGGTTCTGCAAGGAGTTCTTTTGCACGTGCAAAGGTTCTTGCTCCTGTTATCTCCCGGCCATATGAGGAACTTCCCACGATGTGGAGCTCATTGTGCCAAGCGTAGGACCAGTCTGTTGTCTGGGATGGGAGTCCACGACCTACAAGAACGAGCGTTCCTCCAGGACGAAGCACACGCACTGCCATGTCCGTTGTCTCTGAAGTTGTACGACAGTCGAAAATGACATCAACTCCCCTGTCAAGAAGTGGGAGACTGTCACTTGTTGCACGAAGGCGGCAGGCGCCTACCCACTCAGCAATGGCGTTGATGATTTCCTCAGACGGAGCTCGCCAAATGTGTTTTGCACCGAGTGCACGTATGGCACCAACATCGATATCAGGGGGAGGGGCGAATTGTGCTGGAATATTACGCTGATGCTTTGAACGATGTTCCCGGATAGCTGAGCGTCGTTCGTACACAAGGCCAATTTCAAGAGTGGGGTACAGTGTTGAGAGGAGCAGGACGAAAAGTCGACTCATCGTGCCACTTCCGATAACGAGGGCAGTCTCTCCCTCCCCTGTCCATTTCAAAATGGCATGGAGTGCAGATGCGAGTGGCTCTGCCATGACAGCTCGTTGGTCAGGGATGTCATGAACAGGTATGAGCATGCTCTCGTGGGCGAGAAATCCTTCACTCCAGCCACCACCCAATTCAGGGCTGAAACCTATACTGCTTCCTGAGCAGAGGGGGCCCTCACGGAAACGATTTTCACATAGATGTACATTGCCATGTTGGCATTGGCGGCAGGGAGGCAGGCCCTTGTGGAAGCAGAAGAGCGATGGTTCGATGATGACTCTGTCGCCCTCACGGACTGTGCGGGTCCTGCGTGCCTCTTCAACGATGCCTACGACTTCATGTCCGAGGACAAATGGCTTTCGTGGATGGTAAACCCCTATGGGAGAGCTGAGATCTGCTCCACTGAGAAATGCAATGTCTTTTGCACACATGCCAGAGAGTGCTGGACGCACACGAACCCAGGAAGGTGCAGGAGGTTCTGGAGTGGGAATATCCTCGATTGCGAGTGGGCTGAGGATGGTTTTAGCACCACGCGATCCGGAACGTGACTTTTGTGTCAGTGGAGTAATCTGCGCAGGATCGACAAGTATTGCTCGCATGTCTTTGAGATAGGGCTCCACCCTGTGGGAGCGCACTGTGACCCCATCATTACATATTGCAGTGAATTCGCGTTGGCAGCGATAAGCAGGTATTTGTGTGACTGGGGTACAGTAGTAAAGGTGCACGTGAATGTATACGAAAAGTGGCAGTAGTTGTTCTGAGTGGAGGAATACCAATGATTCGGGGTATACGCGGGATTTCCATCCTTGTGGGAGCTACAGCACTACTGTGCGCAGCATGTGGTTCTGCTCCGATTGCAGCTACTACTCCAACACCCTCCCCTGCAACAAGTGCCACAGCAGCATCGTCATGTCATGCAGTGCAGAATTACACTGATTCATTTTCGACCAAGGTGAAGCTGACAACGCTTCCGGATGGACTGCAGTATGGCGACATCGTTGCAGGATGCGGTGCAACAGTGAAGAAGGGTGACAAGGTGACAGTCGAGTACACTGGGTGGCTCACCAACGGAACCGAGTTCGATAGCTCAAGGTCTCCAGGACGCACGCCATTCAGCTTCACTGTAGGGAATGGGCAGGTCATACCTGGATGGGATGAAGGTGTGGTGGGGATGCATATCGGGACAGTACGGCGTCTTGTCATTCCTGCAGCCCTTGGCTACGGTGCAAGTGGTTCAGGTTCGACCATTCCGCCGAATGCCACACTCGTATTCAATGTTGAGCTCCTCTCCATAGGATAAATTTTCCTTGGTGGGTGGCCGCTCCCGTAGCAACATGCAAATTAACACGTGGGCGAATGAGTTTTCCCATTGAGTCGAAACATGGTACGAGTACTAGGAAACGACATGTCTCAGGGAGACTTTCAGATTTCTCGTGTTGTGCTTCCTTGCGAAAGGTCGTGGAGAAAAGAAATTTGTTCCACGACTGTTCAAGCTACGTTGTTTCTGTAGGAAGCTTTCCAGAATCGTCTTCCTTCTCGTTTACAGGAGCAGGAATTGGAGCATCTGGAACACGTTCCGACTGTTCTGCAGCAGGAGGAGCTAGTGGGGGGGCTGGAGAAGGTGGTTCCTCGGATGCCTGTGCAGCATGGTTTACTTCTCTCCACAGGAGATATGCAGTAAAACCGGAGAGGATGAGGAAGCCAACAAAGTAGCTAAAACTTCCTTCAAGGATCATAAGGAGGAGAAAAGCTCCCATGATGCCATACACAGCATTGATCTTTGACTGGCTTGGCTTTCGCACAGTGAACGACAGGACAAGTCCTGCAAGTCCGATGAGCCCAACAATAGTGCCATATACAATGCTTCCTCCACCAGAGAGGTGGAAGAGCAGGAAGTTTGTTGAAATGTTTGGAGAAAGTCCAATGATGATGTCAAAAACACCTGCAAGCATCATGATTGCAGCTTCAATACCAAAAAGCGTGCGGGAAACCAAGAGTTGCATTGATATTGGCTGGCCGAACTTTTTCTCAGTCATGATGTGAGGCAGTATACCGTGGAATGGTGAAGGGCACAATGCACGTGCACATTGGAACTGCTATCGTGGGGGTTCGAGTCCCTCAAGAAAGGTTATGACCTCACGGGTGAGGTGAGTCGGAGTGGATGCACCTGAAGTGACTCCAACAGTGGACATTCCGGTAAACCACTCAGGACGAATATCGGCAACAGTATCGACGAGATGTGCAGGTGTATGAGCTCGTTCCTCTACGACCTGTACGAGCCTACGGCTGTTGCTGCTTCGCGGACTTCCTACCACGACAACACTCTCCACTGCAGCTGCAGCAGCAACTGCTGCTTCCTGCCGTTGCTGGGTTGCAAGGCAAATCTCATTGAATACCTCAATGTTGGGGAACCGCTTTTCCAGCAGACCGATGAGTTCTGTGGTGTCCCACACACTGAGTGTTGTCTGACAGGTGACAGCTATGCGTGCTGCAGGATCGATGTCAAGTGCCTCTATGTCTGCACGATCTTCAACGAGATAGGCCGGTCCCACTGCATGACCGATGGAACCTTCGGGCTCAGGATGGCCGCGTTTCCCAATGTAGATAACTGTGTATCCCTCCGAAGAAAGACGGTCTATGAGGTCATGGGTACGTGTAACATCACTGCAGGTTGCATCAATGATTGTAAGTCCCTTTAGTCTTGCCTTCTCAATGACTGCAGGCGAGACTCCATGTGCAGTGAAGATGACAATTCCTTCTGTTATGGCATCGAGACCGTTGAGACGGGATGCAGCATCAATGAGTTGCACACCATAGGTCTCAAGCTCTGCAGTGACATGTTCATTGTGAACAAGGTAGCCAAGCATGTAGATGGGAACGTTGTCATCATGATGTTCTTCGGCCACTCGCTTTGCAATGCGTACTGCATCCACGACACCGTGACAGTACCCACGGGGGGTTATACGGACAACATTCATAATTCGAGTGTACTGCCTTCCGTGATTGGAGGAGAATACATGGTTATGGTGTTAGATTTGCACGTAATAGAAATTCATGGCAGCATGGTGTAGCAAGCCAGTAACAGTTCTTGACGACTACTCTTGCAGGTTCTGCTCGCTGGGAAGATGAATGTATGAGAAGTGGTTGCTTACAAAGGAATTCCTTCATGTTACTCCCAAGGGCACATTCCCGTGGACAGGCAATGGTGGAGTTTTCCATGGTTGTTGTCATTCTTTTCCTTGGCATTTTTGCAGTAATTGATGCTGCACTTTGGGGTGTGGAGATGTCTGCAGCTGTCAGTGCTGGTGCATCAGGTGTTCTCGATGCATCCTCAGCACTCGGTACGGGAACCAAAAGCAACACACCGGCATTGAACTCGGCACAGCAAGTCATTCCCCAGCTTCAACTTTCCATGTTTGGTACACCAATCTGCTTTGTGAATACTGCTGGTCCCACTCTCAAAACCGTTGGATCAGTCTCACTGTGTCCAGGTGAAGTAGCTAACTGCAATATCTCTTCAACAGGTGGGTCGAGTGCTCTCGATGCAATTAATGGAGGAAAGCCAAAACTCATTGTGTGCGTGGGCGAAGCTGCACCCCTTGTGACAGTCAAAATACTTGGTTTTGCTAACGGATTTGTTCCATTTGGCCTATTTGGGGGGGGAGGAATACCCATCTATACATATGCCGAAAGCCATCTTCTGACTTTTCAGACGTAAGGGACAGCACTGTGCATACGAACGCAAGAAGGACGACAAGGCGTAACCCAAAGAGGGCACAAGCCGTGCTTGAAATGGCCTTGGTGCTACCCATTATTCTTGCTCTTGTGAGTGGATTCATTGGCATCATGTACGAAATCATCCAGATTGAACGACTCGATGCAGCAGTAGGACTCGCAGCAAATGCTGCAATTGGGCAGGCCCCTGGAGATCCGACTGCAATTTGCGAGGCAGCCACAGAAGCATTTACATCAACAATGTTCTCTGGACCTGTGGGGCCATCAGCTTCATGCTCCCTGCCTAGTCTGCACGATCCATACGATTCTGCAATAATCGTAGATTCCTTTTCATGCACATCGACTGGTCCAGGATTGGGGAATGGGTATCTTGCGATAGCTGCACCGAACGCAAGTGCTCCAGTCACATGCTCAGGTACTGTCTCGATTGACTACAACAACTCGCCACTGGGGTGGGCACTTGCCCTGTACCACCCAAAGTTCACAGCCTCTGCTGTTGCAACTCCGACAGGCTATCGTCAGTGCTCAACAGGGAACAATACATGCACGAATTGAGACTGCACAGGAGCAGGAGCAGTGAATCTGGCCAAGTGCTCATGAGTTTTACTGTTATTTTTGCACTACTGCTCTTTTACCTCGCAGGTTTTGTCTTTAACCTGGCGATAGTTGATGCGAAGTACGCACAGATTGAACGTGCATCGTATGCAGCTGCGCTTGCAGGAGCATCAGCAGTGGACATAAATACCTTCCTTGCTACCGGCAAGGTTCAGCTACTGCCCAGTGCTGTGTACACTCGCTGCAATAGTTCACAGGTGAAAAGCGAGTTTCCTTCCAGCGCTACCTATACATGCACTGTGTCTGCGAGCAACAAAAGTGAAGTAGTAGTTGTGTCACACGATACGATCCAGATGCCGCTTGGAGTTCTTCAACAGTATGTAAATGTCACGTACCAAATCTCGGCATTTGCACAGAATGGGTGTGCTCAGGGAGGAAAATGCTGAACGGTGCATCAAGAGAACTTTGGTGTGCGCTTTTCGAGGAATGCGCGTGCACCCTCCTGTGCATCACTGCTGGTTGCGAGTTGGACGAGCTTTCCGTGGAGGTACTCGAGAGACCGATCAAAATCTAATGAATCGATGTATTGAAATGCACTTCTTCCCATGCTGAGGATGGAGGGACTCCATCCTTCAAGTGTGGAAGCCAGTGAACGCGCTTCTTGTAAAACAGTACTTCCCGGAACGACTCTATTCACAAGTCCCCAGGAACATGCCTCTTCTGCACTGAGCCTTCTGCCAGTGAGGTAGAGTTCCATGGCCCGTTTAGGGCCGACATGTCTGTTGATAATGGACATAATCATCATTGGCCAGAGACCTATGCCGATTTCTGGAGTTCCAAAGGTGGCGTGTTCTGCTGCGATGACAATATCGCACGAAAGTGCGAGACCAAAGCCCCCCGCAAGAGCATGTCCTTGCACTGCACCAATGATTGGTTTTGTGGCATGGTGCATCGTTGAGAAGAGATCAACAAATGCATGGAGGTTGGCTGACCGGATATCGACAGGAATATCTTCAACGAACTGATTGAGGTCTGCACCTGCACAAAACGCACGATCACCAGCTCCAGTGAGAATAATGACATGGACAGCATTGTCCAAAAGGCAGGTGCGAAATGCCTCAGCGAGATCCTGAAGAACTGTTGTGTTCAGAGCATTTCGTTGTTCGGGGCGGTTGATTGTGATGATGCCGCAATGGTCGTCACGTTCGAGTAGGACAGTTGAGCTCATGGATTTCCTCGATATGGCGTTGAGTATGCCATCAACAGGGTAGCAGTCTACTGGAGCAAGAGAGAATGCAAGCTGGTCGATAAGCCGGGTTCTGTCACCGATTCGCACCGGGGACGGCCATCTCTCTTGGATGACTGTTACCAGTCACCTCTAGCGGTCTACCCTGGGATCAGACGAGCAGCCTGTGGAGCAGAATGCTCCATCCCACTTTTGACCTTGCTTCGGGTGGGGTTTACCTGGCCGGCCAGTCACCTGACCGCCGGTGAGCTCTTACCTCGCCGTTTCACCGTTACTTATCCGCATGGAATAAGCTGTTTCCTTTCTGTGGCACTATCCTTCGGGTTTCCCCGACTGGGTGTTACCCAGCACCCTGCTCAATGAAGCCCGGACTTTCCTCAGACCATGAAGCCTGCGGCCGTCTGACCAGCTTGCATATTCATCATACGATCCCAGCAGTACACATGGAAGGCGTGGTGTGGATCAACCCGAGTGATTGCCCATCACTGTACGTTTTACTTTGCAACATGCCCTCGATGTACTTCAGAGAATGTTATCAGGATGCAGAGAGAGTGAATTCGTGCGGTGGTGGAGTAGTTGGCGTGATGATTACAAACAGCTCAGCTGGTGGATTGTCAATGCGGATCTGGATGGGATCGCGCATACTTGTATAGTGATCCATAATCGTCCCTGAAACCATCTCGATTGTCGCTGTATACGCGATGGGAGATGTTGGGGAGACAGTCAGCACGATGTACGGTTCACTCGTAGTCGTGACACTCCATGCGCATTCTGTCGAAAACGATGATCCACCAACACAGATATCCTGTGTTGGTGAAGGGGTTGCAGGTTGAGTTGCATGCATGCTTTGAGAAGTTGCAATGGCAGGCTTCTTTGGACTCAGTGTTGTTGCAGGAGTAAAGGTTGCAGTGACTGGTGCCACGGTGGGCTGGCCAGTATGTGCACCATGGACACTTCCTACGGGGACTGGAGTCTTTTTCGTAGGAAGGTGACTGAGTACATTCAGGGGATTGATGTGCACAAGAAGAGTGAGGACTGCAGCACCTGCAATGAATGTCACAGCAGCAGTTCGGATTTTCCGGACGGATTTCATTCGTTGCCGAGTACGACCGTAGTTGGCTTTTCCGAGAGGTGGTGTTGCGTGCTCTGCAGGTGGAAGTGACGAGAGGGGAACAAGTTTGTCCGAGGGCCACTCAAGAAGAGGAGGCACTTGCTCTCGTTCATAGGGGACTTGACCAGTGAGTGGCGGAGCATCCGATAGCGAAGGAGGCAAGTTGTTGGACTCGTCGTGGTTCGCTGAAGGGAAATTGTTCGTGGTCATGTGTAACTATTGAGCCACAGAGGAATGGACGTTGGACACCCAATGTGACACTTTCAAATTCCACCAATTCAGTGAACTGTGAATCAGTCACGAGTGATACCAAGGTGGAACGTACCAGGGTTCGTACCTTGTGGGGTCACGACGACGAGGAATGTTGGTGGTGGGGAAGTGAGCTTCAGTGAGACTGTTGCTCCACCAGATGAGCTTCCTGATGCAAAGGTCACTCCTGTTATAGTCCGGATACTGACTGTGTAGGTAACGCTTGTACCCGGCTGAACAGTTATGAGTGTTCCAGAGACGGGTGACAACTGGATATACCAGGCACAGGTAGTGGCATATGTCGATCCACCTGCACACAGGAGCGGTGCAGAGACGGGAGCTGGACCAGTGTTTGCTGGGGGTGCTGCAGGAGCGGGTGTAGCTGCAGGAGCACTTGGTGCAGGTGTGAGGGTTGGTATGACAGCTTCCGGAGTGGCAGTCGCAAGCGGTGTAGCTGCTGGGGAGTGTGAAGTCTTGGCGGGTGCACCTCGGTGGTGGACAGGAGGACGGGTAGTGTGGTGTGAGGTTGTGGAGGATGCAGGTGAACTGGGGCTAAGAGGAGTTCCGTGTAGGGCTCCTGCCAGGGCTGCTTCGATGTGTGCAGGCATGTACATGAAAGCCAAGATTCCGATGATGACACCTGCTGCAACAGCAAAGACGCGATTGATGATCCTGTTATTTCCACTCCCATCAAATCGGGCAGCATGTGAGTAATACTGTCCAGGCGGATCAACAGGTACGTTTCCCTCGAGTGGGAGATCCTGGGCCCGAATGCCAACCGTGTTGGTTCTATCCGGGGAAGAGTTGAGGATGCTCCAGTCGAAAGCTGGGTGGGGAGGGACTACTTCCACTGGACTCTCGGGCTCCACCTGTACTTCATCGGTACCTTCAAGTGGTGGGGATGGTGAGGACTGCTGTTGAGCAAGATTGAACGTCTGCGCTAGTTGATGTGCACGTGAGAAGTTTGTACGCGTCAATGCAGAGTCAGGACTCGTAGCAGCCTGATCTTCGTCCTCATCTGACGGTTGCTGCTTCATTGGTCGTGTCAGTCCAGCGTAATACACCGTTAGTACCCCCTCTTCTCCATCTCCAATTATTACGAAATGACGATCTGGCGATGCGACTGTCAGCAGTCTGTGACATTTGTATCCGATTCGCTCTCAGGATGTGACGATGGACGGACAAGTGGGGAGTATGGGGGAAAAGCTTGACTCTTGGGGTGAAAATTGGTAGGTTGTGGGACAGGGTGGAGCGTAGTGGTGAAAAGTGGGTAATATAAGGACAAGCACAACGCAATGACACTGAGTGGAGAGCAATGTTTCTGGGATTCTATCGACATACTGTGGATGCCAAGGGGCGAATCGCCGTTCCTGCAGCATTTCGTCGCGAGTTCACCCAGGGAAGTATTGTCACCATTGGAGCGGAGGGAAGACTCGTGATCCGTCCACTCGCTGAATGGGAACAGATACAGCAGCAGTACCGGTTGACTTCCGATACTCCGCCGGATGAGCGCCGATTCATCAGATACTTGTTTGCCAATGCTCGTGAGCTCGAACTGGATGCTCAGGGTCGCCTGCTACTGACACCTGAACAGAGACAGTTTGCTTCGATAACGGATCGAGCAGTCTTTGTTGGACTTGGAAATGTCGTTGAACTCGTTGGTGAGGAAACGTGGGAACGAGAGATGAGCGACTTCGGTCCGGAGCAGTTCACTTCGCTCAATGATACTGTCCAACACCATGGAGAAACACTGCATGGAGGGTTTGTGCCTCCACAGACTTGACATATTTCTCCTTCATGCCGATCGTGGCAGGTATGAAGGAACAAACACCAGCCACGCCCGCTGTGCAGGGAGCGGAAGCTCCATCAGCACATCGGCCGGTCCTTCTACACGAACTTATAGAGCGATTGCACCCGTCAGGGAGTGATGTCGTCGTTGACGGCACCTTCGGACAGGGTGAAATGACGAATGCCATTCTTGAACGTCTTGATCCAGATGGCAGAATTATCGGCATTGACCTTGATCCAGAAGCTGTTCGTCACGGCACAGTCCGCTTTGTCTCAGATCACCGAGTGAAAGTGATCCACGGTTCGTATGCAGCCATGGAAGATATCCTTCACTTGGCAGGAATTGATGGAGCGGATGTTGTCCTGCTGGATCTTGGGTATTCCTCCAATCAAATAGAGGATCCGTCTCGAGGTATGAGTTTCATGCGTGATGGTCCCCTTGATATGCGGTTTGACCCGACGCAAGGACACACTGCTCGAGACATTCTCAATACGTATGATGAGGCAGCACTCACGACCATCCTCCTGAAACTCGGAGATGAACGGTGGGCTGCAGCCATTGCGCGAACCATCATTCGAATGCGGGAAAGTCATCCGCTTGAGCGAACAGGTGACCTGGTTGCCTGTGTGGAATCTGCGATTCCTCGTCGAGCCTGGCCACAACATATTCATCCAGCAACGAAGACTTTCCAGGCACTCCGTATTGCAGTAAATGATGAACTTGGAACCATTGAACGCGGTGTGCAATCAGCTATACGAATACTCCGACCCGGTGGGCGTCTTGGGGTCATCTCCTTCCACTCTCTCGAGGACACTCTTGTAAAGAACTTACTCCACGTCTCAGCAACACCCTGTGTTTGTCCACCTCAACAGACTTTCTGCACCTGCGCTCACCGGGTCCATCTTTTTCTTCCGGAACGGAAGGCCATCAAGCCAACACCGGAGGAGGCAGCAGCAAATCCGCGCTCCCGTTCTGCACGACTGCGCATTGCTATTCGCAAGTAGTCATTACCAGTTCTCACGTCTTTCCCTTCATTTCCGTACGCAAAGGAGAACACCATGCAACGAGCCATTGCTCTCGCTCCCGAGCGAACTCTACGTCGCAAGGACGATACTGTCCCATTCGATGCACCTATCCGTGCCACTTCTCGTGAACGGAGACGGTCCCGCTCTGCACCGTGGTTTCTCCTCCCACTCCTTGCTGTCGTGACAGGAATTGGGGTTGCATATGTCGGTGAGCACGCTACAGCAACTCAGGATAGTTACGTCCTTGCAGGTCTCACGCAAACAAACACTACCCTGCAGAATCAGGACAATTCGCTCGGCTCCCAGCTTGAAACACTGAAGTCAACAGAGCGCATAATTGCTCTTGCTCAGAGTCTTGGCATGCGGCCATCACAGCAGTGGACTGCTGTGCAACTTCCTGGCTCTTCCCTTGCTTCCATTGCAGCATCAACACAACAACAGGCAGCAGCCTCAGCTGCTCCACCATCTTCGTCAAGTCACTGATCGGGAACCATCACCATGCCAACGATGCAGTCTTCTCGCAACAGATTTTCCCAGGAAGCTGGACTTCCCCCGCGGCCACGCACACCCGTTCGTGGATGGTTTCGGTCAGAACATGATCACGGGAAGAGAAGTTCGATGGTCATAGCCTTTTTTCTGCTGTGTGCTGTTGTACTTGTAGCTCGCCTCGTGGATCTTCAGGTTGTCCAGGCAAAGCACCTTTCAGCACTTGCCAAGGCCGAACATCTTTCGTCAGTGGTAGTGCCCGCACAGCGCGGTCAGATCTATGATTCGCAGGGAAATCTCCTTGTTGGAGATACCACTGTCTACGATGTCTTTGCTGACCCAGCGCTCGTTCCTGCACATGAGCGCGCTGCGATATCAGCGAAAATTGCGAAGGTTCTTGGCATTTCTCCCTCAACTGTCGAACACCAGCTCGCACTTCCCCTTCAGTTTGCCTATCTTGACAAAGGGGTGAGTTCACAGACAAAAGATGCATTGGAAAGTCTCAACATTGACGGGCTTGGAGTTCTTCCTCGGGAAGAGCAGACGTACGTAAACTCACCAATCAAGGGAATGACGTTTGCTGCGAACCTTCTTGGATTTGTGAATGCAAACGGACAGGGACAGTACGGCCTTGAACAGTACTACAACTCCATTCTTCAGGGAAAGCCAGGGCGGGAGTCAGCATTCACGGATCTCCAGGGAAATCCCATCATGCTGAGCAATGTGAAGAATGTTGCACCCAAGAACGGCACAAATCTGATTCTTGGTCTTGATTCAACTATTCAGTACTGGGCTGAAGTGGATCTCATGAAAGGTATTCAGTATGCCCATGCACAGTCGGGGATGGTCCTCGTCATGGATACTCATTCGGGCTCAATCAAAGCGTGGGCTGAGGAACCAACGTACAATGCAGCCCAGTATGCGACAACTCCCGTTGCGGACTTCAAGGACATCGCCATTTCTAACCTGTATGAACCTGGATCCATCATGAAGATCGTAACCTTTGCTGGTGGTCTCAATACAAATGCGATAACACCGGGTTATACCTTCAATGAAGGCCCTGTGACAATTGAAGGACAGACGATTCATGACTGGGACAACAAGGCGCATGGGATGATCACCATGCAGAAGGTACTTGACATGTCCCTAAATGATGGTGCCATCAAGGTCGGGGAACTCATGGGGGACAATGCGTTTTACGACAACCTTGCGAACTTTGGAATTGGTGCTCCAACAGGAATAGATCTTGCTAATGAGGTGTATACTCCGCTTCCAGCACAGTCCACCTGGTCCCCACTGAGATATGCAGAGGCGACATTCGGTCAGAGTGTTGTTGCAACTCCTGTCGAGATGCTGGCTGCACTCAATGCAGTTGCAAATGGTGGAGTATGGATTCAGCCACACGTTGTGGATCAATTCGTCAACCCGAACACTGGAGCAAAGCATAACTTCGTACCTATCACACGCCGGGTTATCTCTGCTCAGGCTGATGCAACACTTCGCACAATGATGACAGGAGTAATTGCGAACAGTGATGGAGAAGGATTTGATGCACGTATCCCAGGTTGGGTCGGGTATGAGGCAGGCAAGACAGGTACTGCGAGCGTGGCAGTCAACGGTGCGTACAGCAACTCACTTGTCATCGTGTCATTTGGGGGATTTCTCCCTTCGAACAACCCGAAATTCACCATGCTCGTCGTCCTCAATTATCCAAATGTTCCATCGAGTGAGGCGTATGGCTCCCTCCTTGCAGCACCAGTCTGGAAGCAGCTTGCAGAAGTTATCATCAATCAGTGGCATCTCACTCCGTAACGTTACGGAACGCGGTGTCATCACGTTGTATGGAGCAGTATGCACAACGGATTGACAGTCTCTGAGACTGCTTCTGCAGGACTCCCATTTCCTGCTACGCACTTTGCAGCACTCCTGGGGGGAGTACTTACAGGAAAGATCGTGGGCACACTTCGCGACCTGTGCTGGGATTCTCGTGAAGTGTCTCCAGGAGATGTCTTTGTGGCTCTTCACGGTAGTACCATGGACGGTCATGCATTTATTCCTGATGCATGTTCCCGGGGTGCAGCCCTTCTGGTCATTGAAGATGAATACTGTTCAAAGAACGGCATTCCGGAAGTTCCCCATATTCGAGTGAGGAATACAAACGAAGCACTTCGCAATGCAGCACACGTATACCTCCAGGAACTGGACGCCACTGTCGTGGGTATAACAGGCAGTGCAGGCAAGACAACAACAAAGGAACTCACTGCCCACATTCTTCGCGGTTCATATCCAGTTGGAATGACGCACGCCAATCTCAATACCATTACAGGTGTGCCAAAATCTGTCCTCATGACTCGCCCTCCCGTAGATGTATTCGTTGCTGAGGTGGCAATGTCACAGCACGGGGAAATTCATGAAATTTGTGATGTTGTTAAACCTGACATTGGGGTACTTCTCAACGTTGGACGTGCACATATAGGACTTCTGGGATCCCAGGAGAACATTGCCCATGCAAAGGGAGAGATATTCGAGTCACTTCCCGCCTCAGGTCATGCAGTGTGCAATGCGGATGACCCGCTTGCCCGAGGGGAAGTTCACAGGAGCAAGGCTCCAGTGCTGTGGTTCGGGTGTGGAACTGCTGCAGACATTCGTGGGGATATTCTTTCTGCTCCTCACGAGCAACTACGAATGACCATTGCAGATGGCTCCACAACGGCTACTGTCGATACAACATTGATTGGGCACCACTTTGCACATAACGTACTGGCTGCAGTAGCAGTCGGACGAGTGCTTGGTATTCCGCTTGTGGCACTTGCAGAGCGGTTTCCTTCCTTTAGGGCACCAAATCAGCGGGGAGGTATTCTTCGCACCCGTAAGGGAGGAAGTCTCATTGATGACAGTTACAACAGCAGTACTCCTGCAGTCCTTGCAGCACTTGAAGTACTCAGTGGAACTCCATCAGCAGAGCGAATTGCTGTCATTGGAGACATGTTGGAACTGGGTTCCTTTTCTGAAGAGGATCATGAGATTGTGGGAAAGAAGGTAGCTACATCAGCAACACGGCTTCTTGCTGTAGGGGAGTATCGTGAGACCGTTGCACGAGGTGCACGGATTGCTGGAATGCAGGAAAGCTGCATTGTATGTGCTGTTGATGCAAAAGAGGCAATCTCCATTGCCGAAGCTTGGGATGCACCAGATGTGACCTTTCTCATAAAGGGGAGCCATGGAGTACATCTCGAAGCTGTTGTCACTGCACTTGCACAGGAAAAAGCATGAGATCACCGCTCTTCCTCGGTGCACTGTTTTGTCTTGCTTGCACTGCTATATACCCACTCTGGGTCAAATGGATGACGAAGCGACATCTGGGTCAGAGGATTCAGGAATATACTCCTGAACATCGAACCAAGGCTGGGACACCAACCATGGGTGGGGTTGTTGTCTGTTGCGCAATCATCATTGGAGGGGCTGTATTCACGTGGAACCGTGCTGTGGCAATTGCAGTGTTTGCAGTTGCTGCTGGTATGGCTCTTGGCATGCTTGACGATGTAGAAAATATCAAAGGCATTGGCTCACTTGGATTGGCGTGGAACAAGAAGCTTGTGGGACAGGTTGTCCCTGGAGTCTGTATTGGGATTGGACTACTCCTGAGTGGGTATGATTCGCAGTGGATACCTGGAGTTGGCTTGGTTTCATTTGGCTGGTGGATCATTCCGATTGCACTCATTGCAGCTCTTGCTGCAAGCAATGCAGTCAACCTCACTGATGGTATTGATGGACTCTGCGGAACAGTGAGTGCACTCGTGTTTCTTGTTCTTGCCATTCTTGGAGCATCACTCCATGTACCTGCAGTGGAGCGAATAGCTGCCCTTGCACTCGGTAGTACCATTGCATTCTTGCTCTTCAACTGGCATCCGGCACGAATCTTTCTCGGGGATACTGGGGCTCTCGCCATAGGATTTCTCGTGGTTGCATTGATGGGAGAACTTCATCTTCTTCTCCTTCTTCCCGTAGTTGGAATTGTCTTTGTTATCGAGACATTGAGTGTCATCATCAATGTCACTGCAGTTGTGAAGTTCAAACGACGGATTATTCGTTCGAGCCCACTTCACCATCACTTTCAGCTTGGAGGGATGAGTGAGCCAGCAATAGTAGGCGTATTCAGTGCACTGGGGTTGTGTGGTGCAGTTGTCACGCTTCTTGTGGGATTTGGGCTTCATGTCTAGCACGACTCGCAGTTGAGAAATGGTGACGATCTGTGCTGCATAGAAAAAAGCTCGTACGCTTAGGCAAGGTACAAACGTACTGACCATGGCAGCTCAGGTACCCCGGTTCCGGGAATTGGGAGAAGAGTAATGAGTACATCCCATGAGCATGGTGTGACTCCTGGCGAACTCTCAGCAGCACTGAAATGTGCAGTGGGTGTGGAGCACAGCGTTCCCAGGCGCCGTATTCCTGATCCGCCAGGCGGATTTGAGATTGCCATCGTTGGCATGCTCACACACGATCCAATCGCGCATTCCTTCGCGATCATTGACAGTGTCACCCATAAACAGATTCTCCTGGACTATGATCTGCCCCTTGACCTCGCAGAGCAGGATTACGGGAAGATCATCATGGTTTCTGGCCGCACCCGACTTCCACAAGTTCCAGAACGGCTGCGGGTCACTGCGTACTACTCTTCGACCACGGAATTCAGTGCAGAAGAACAGGAAGGCGGAATACGCTTCATTGATCCTCAGGTTGTGCAGTTTGTCAAGACAATCCTTGCCGATCACGCTGGATCACTACCAGGTCACTATCTCAGCAGGAACTTGCAGTCATCCACATCTGTACGACTTTGACACAATATCACGAAGGCAAGATGCAGCTCCTAATAGGATCTGCTACTCCAGAGCAGCATGTTCAACAATGATGCTCCTGTTCCAGACTGCGAGATCCAGCTGCTCAAGTACTGCGGTAAGGATGTGATCTCACATTTCACGTTCAAATTCGATGGAGATTCCACTTTGTGCTCGTGAATCCAGTATCCCGAGAACGACGCAGATGCCTAAGACAAGGGTCTGCGGACACAACCATCGTGAACAACCAGCTCACCTGTGCGCCACGCGAACTGCTGTGTGAGGGGCCATGACGACTCTCACGCACAAGTAGAGGACTGCGGGGCTGCCTGCCAGACGTCTTGTGGAGTCAGCCTGAGCACGGCTTCTAGTGCAAGGTGTCACAGGTAATCAGTTTGACTACCTGCCAGCTCGGATCGCTCGTGATACCTCTTGACCGCTAGCCTCGGGATGTCCGGGTGTGCTGGAGTGTGAGAGGTACATCCATAGCCAAAGACACGGCTACTTTTCAGCGATAGTCACAGGGAACGGCTTACCTGACTATGTTCTGTACAGTAAGAGCTACCCATGCTTCTCACAACGGTGGGGCGAACTTCTCACATGAGGGTGGAATACTTCTGGGGGACATGGTGTGGGCAGTATTCCTGCCTTGGTGCATGGTAGATGCCACTGGAAGGCGAATCGAAGAGAAAAGTACCCGGAAATGGCGTGGTGTGGCAGAAAAATTCCTAGCCTCATAAAACCGTGCGTACTTGGTGGAGAGGAGTTCTCCGGTACTATCCTTCCCCACTCAGGAGATTGGGTTATCGTTGGAGTCGGGTTTGGTTGGTTTAATCAGCTTTCCGCTTCGGGACAGGGCTGGGTCAGTGCATGAAGCAAGATTGAAGCAGCAGGGACGGCGCTTCCCGTGTTCCAGCTTTGATATTGTCACCTCTACCCTTCGTGCACGCGTGTGAGTATTCCGGGTTGCCTTCACCCAGCGGACCCACTCCCACCGTGCCATGGGAGTTATCTCACGCCAGAGGTTCCGTATCGTCTCAGGTGCAGTCTCAAGCGCAGCATTGAGATCTGAAGGGATGTCGGGCTCTGGCCATTCTGCAAGGGGTTCCAGAGAGACTTCGACCCTCGAACCGATGGACAGTGGTTCTCTTTGGAAGAGACCTTGTTCGAGATTCATCCAGTGGCCAAAATCGCCGTCAAGTTCAACAATTGCAGGAAACGGGATTCCGTTCACTGTCGCCTGAACTGCCACTTGGCCACGGGAGGGAAGCTCCTTGCTTGCATTATCAGGAAGTTGGAGTATCCAGCGGGAAGCAAGCTTAACAACGGATGCAGTGAAGGTAATTCGGTTCATTGTCGTCGGGGATTGTTGTGAGGGCCTGCCACAAGTCTAGCGCTGTTGCTCGGATCAGCCACCTGTTTTGGAGTACTTGGACCAGAACACACTGTAGACAGCTGCATTGGAGCATTTTGGGCTGTACGAATGCGGATCAACGAGGTATGATCGTCGCGTACTGTGACATCACAAGCCAGACCACACTCTGTTTGGGAACTTTGTGACACTTCTTTCTACGTCTTGCATGCACACGGTTTAAGGATGGTCTCGTGAAAACTCACCTTGAAGAGGGCGAAAGCGTACTGACGCTCATAGGACGAGCAGTCCCATTCTCTTCTTTCCTTCAGGGAAGCTCTGCAAATGGAAAGCTAAAACCTGACATTTGGCTGTTCATGATCATTGCTGCACTCAGTTGCTTTGGTCTTGTGATGGTATACAGCGCATCTGATGCTCTGGGATATCTGTGGTATGGAAATGCAAACTACTTTTTTGACCGTCAAATCGTCTATTTTGCGATTGGTCTTGTTGCCATGGTTACAGTGAGCAGGATCGACTACCACCTTCTCCAACGTTTCGTAAAGCCAGTGGCACTGTTCAGTGCAATCATGCTCATTGCAGTCCTCATTCCCCATATTGGAGTTGAAGAGTATGGGGCACGACGTTGGTTCAAGGTCGGACCGATGCTCATCCAACCGTCATCAATTGCAACATTGTGCGCTATCGTTGTGTTTGGCCACTGGCTCGTCATGAAGCGCTCAGTCATTACGACTTTTGCAGGCGTTCGTGATTACTGCATTCTCTTTGGTGTTCTGCTCGGACTTGTCCTGCTCGAAAAGGACATGGGAACAACAATGGTTATTGCTGCAGTGGGACTCACGTTGTTGTACTTCGCTGGAGCACGTGGACGGCATCTTGTCCTTGTTGTAGGACTTCTTGGTGTTGCAACATTTTTCATGATCAAGATGGAGTCATACCGGGGGGCACGCCTTTCAAACTTCACAAATCCCTTTGCTGCTGCTCGTACGAC
Organism: Candidatus Dormibacteria bacterium; assembly: GCA_049964715.1. Taxonomy (GTDB): domain Bacteria; phylum Chloroflexota; class Dormibacteria; order Aeolococcales; family Aeolococcaceae; genus JAJZLL01. Next base: position 8,186 of record JBMFXB010000020.1, on the reverse strand, counting down.
GGGGTATCAGAGTGTACAGTCATTTGAAGGTTTTGGATCAGGTGGGCTCTTCGGCGTTGGATTGGGAAACTCCATTCAGAAGTATGGTTGGTTACCCTCAGCACAGACAGACTACATATTCGCAATCATTGGTGAAGAGCTTGGTCTTCTTGGAACAGTTGCTGTAGTTGCAGCATTTACCTTTCTCATGATCAGGGGTCTTCGGGCAGCACGTCGTGCACCAGATCTATTTGGAACCCTGATTGCAGCTGGGATAACTGCGTGGGTTGGATTCGATGCGTTCGTCAATATGGCATCAGTCACTGGAGTGAGCCCAACAATCGGCATTCCCTTGCCCTTCATATCGTACGGCGGAAGCGATCTCGTCATGACACTGGTTGCAATGGGGATACTGTTAAATGTCGCTTCCCAAGGACAACGGAAAGGAGTAACGCAACGTGCGCATCGTGATCGCTGGTGGGGGAACTGGAGGCCATTTGACTCCGGGCCTCGCGCTCGCAGCGACGCTTCACGAGAGCTCTCCAGACTCTGAGATCGTCATCGTTGGCCGAGATGGAGGGGTTGCAGAGCGTCTTGTCGAGCAGTCAGCTTTTCGTCTTGCGACAGTGAAAATCGGAGGCGTCGATGTACAGCATCCTGCAACCCTTGCCCGATTCACTGCTGAGCTTCCTCGTGCCATCAGGGCAATGAAGCGTCTTTTTGACGAAGTTAAACCGGATGTTGTTGTTGGTACTTCAGGATATGTGTGTGTGCCCGTAATTCTTGCAGCACAGTCCAGAAAGATTCCTACAGTGCTTCTTGAGCAGAATGCACTTCCTGGAAGAGCTACACGGCTACTTGCCCGGTGGGTTAATGCAATTGCAACGTCATACCCAACAACCCGCCAACATCTCCATGCACGGTATGTGGTGTACACCGGTAATCCAGTCCGGCCTGAGGTCGTGGCTCGGAGAGGAATTTCGGAAAGGAGTTCCTGTGATCGCCTCCTCGTCATGGGGGGGTCTCAGGGTGCACGCCGAATCAACTCTGCGATTATTGGCAGCATTGCTTCCCTTCTTGATCGTTACCCAACACTCACAGTGACACACCAGTGTGGTGTAGCAGACAGTGATCGAGTCGTTGCACGTTGGAAAGAGCTCTCACCGGAATACCAGAAGAGATATCACGTAGCACCGTTTTTTGATGACATCGCAAAAGAGATCGAGGATTCGGATCTCGTTGTCATGCGTGCTGGAGGATCTTCTCTTGCAGAGTGCTCCACTGTTGGCCGCCCAATGGTGCTTGTCCCGTATCCATATGCTGGAGGTCATCAATTGTTCAATACGACAATGTATGTCAATCGTGGTGCTGCAATCATGATTCCCGATGAAGAATGTACTCCAGATCGGATGCTGGAGGAGGCAGGGGGCATTATAGGTGATGTAGGCAGGTGGAAAGCGATGATGGATGCGAGCTTTGGCCTTGGGAAGCCGGATGCAGCCCGTGAAGTGATCTCGCTCATAGAGAAGAGTTGCCGAATGACTGAACGCATGCCAGAGGGTGTCTGATGGGAGAGCACGTTCACTTTTTGGGCATCTGTGGCTATGCAGTACATGGAGCAGCATTGCTTGCAAAGGAACGGGGCTATACAGTAAGCGGATCTGATGCCTTTGCATACCCTCCCATTTCAACAGTCATCACTGAGGCAGGCATACCCTGGGTCAATGCATATGCAGCTTCGAATGTTGAGATGTTCGGTCACCCGGATCTAGTGGTGGTGGGAAACAATGTACGGCCAGGGAATGTCGAGTGGGAGGCAGTCCAGCAGGCAGGCATTCCTACTGTGAGCGAGATTGAATTCTTCATGCAGCTAGTCGAGGACAGGGAACGACTTGCAGTAGTAGGCACACACGGGAAAACAACAACGAGCTCTGCACTTGCAGTCATGCTGGATCATGCAGGACTGGATCCCGGTTTTCGGATTGGTGGAATTGTTCGTGACTTCGATGCTGCAACCAGGCTTGGAAGTGGGCCGTTTGTGTTCGAGGGGGATGAGTACACAACTGCAGTATGGGACAGGAGCCCAAAGTTCGCACATATCCATCCACGAATAGCAGGCATAGTCAATCTTGAGTGGGATCATCCGGATATCTATCCAAGCTTCGATGCGTACCTTGAACCGTTTTTTGCCATGGTTGCAGCAATGCCAGTTGATGGATTTCTTGTCGTCAATGGCGATGATCCTGCTGCTGTGGCTGTGGGAAGTGCTGCTCCATGCCGTGTCGAGCAGTTTGGCAGGGGCGAGTATGTCGAGTGGAGGATTGCAGGTGCATCATCATCCGGCATGATGCAGCAGTGGGATCTTGTCCATGAAAGTGATGGAGAATCTACACATTTCACTCTCCCTCGTCCTGGAACACATGATGCTGGAAACATCAGCCTTGCTGCAATACTTGCCCATGAGCTTCGAGTACCAATGGAAACAGCTGCCAAGGCTGTTCGTCACTTCCGGGGACCAGGCAGGCGATTTGAACTGCTTACAACTGACTGCAGTGTTACAGTCATTGATGACTATGCGCATCATCCAAGCGAGGTGCAGGCTGTTCTTGAAGCTGCTCGCCGTGCGTTTCCCCAGAACCGCATCATTGGGATCCATACTCCCCATACGTACACGAGGACACGTGCACTCCTTGGGGCGTATGACACATGTTGTCGTTCAGCAGACATGATTGTGCTGGGCCCAATTGATGCAGCACGAGAACGCGGAAGTGAGCAAATCGTGTCAGATGCTGAGGTGCGAGATGCCATTCACGGACCTGAAGTAATCCTTGTGACTGATGCTGATGATGCTGAAAAAAAGGTGAACTCCATCCTTCGACCAGGTGATGTTGTTGTTGTTCTTTCTCTCTCTGGCTTTGACAAAATTGCTGATCGCATTGCAGCACATGTGCGACAAGCATTTCCTCCTGTGCACCAATGACGAATGAATCTGTTGTCCACAGCTGTCTTCCTGGAATACGCATGGAAGAACCTCTTGCACGACATGTGGAATTTGGCATTGGGGGAAATGCACAGTGGTATTGGGAATGTGACGATGTAGATCGTATGGGCGATGCTGTGCAATTGTGTCGTGAGAAGGGAATGTCACTTACAGTGCTTGGTGCAGGAAGCAATACGCTCGTGAGTGATGCTGGACTGCAGGGCCTTGTAGTGAAGGTGATTGACAAGCGTATTGAGGTAAATGGCGAGCGAGGGACAATCTCAGCACGTGCTGGAGTCATGATGCCCCGTCTTGCTCTTGATGCAGCAAAGAGTGGATGCAGCGGGCTTGAGTTTGGTATTGGCATTCCGGGTACTGTTGGGGGGAGTGTAGTTGGAAATGCAGGAGCTTTTGGGAGGGAGATTTGCGATGTCCTCATGTCGTGCGACATCATGCTTCCCACAGGTGAACGGGAGACGCTTGGAAGAGATACTTGCCAGTTTGCATACCGTACCAGTGTCTTCAAGAAGGAGCTGAAAAGCGCAATTGTCCTCCAGGCTGTCTTTGCAGTGTCCCCTGGGGAGCCACATGCACTCAAGGAGTACATCGATTCCTTGAGTGCAGAGCGAAAGTCTTCCCAACCGTATGGCAAAAAGTCGCTTGGGAGTACATTCAAGAATCCACGGGGCATGAAGGCTGGCATCTTGCTTGAACAGTCACACTGCAAGGGAATGCGCATTGGAGGTGCACATGTTTCAGACAAACATGCAAATTTCATCATCAACGATGCACATGCCACAGCAGCCGATGTTGTCAATCTCGTAACGCAAATGCATGATGCAGTGTTTAATGAGACAGGAGTCGACCTCGAGCCAGAGATCGTCATGCTCGGCATGTCCCGCACACAGGAGGATGCACCATGACAGAGGAAACCGCCACTGGGATACATATGCCTGTCGGAGGAGGAACTGCAGCCACTTCCGAGCACAGATCGCTGCGGATTGCTGTCCTGTGGGGCGGTGAGAGTGCAGAACGGGATGTGAGTGCACAAAGTGCGTCCCAAGTAAGCAGTGCTCTCTCAGCACTGGGACATGTTGTCTCTCGTCATGAGATCACTCCAGATCTGGATTTTGCATTTTTTCGTGGTGAAGTCGATGTGGCTTTCATTGCAGCTCACGGCAGACATGGAGAGGATGGCACTATCCAGGGAATTCTCGAACTTCTTCATGTTCCGTACATCGGGAGTGACGTTGCGGCATCAGCATTGTGTTTTGACAAGTACCTTACAAAGCAACTCTTGCGTACTACAGATCTCCATCTACCCCGGGGACACAGCATTCCAGTGAGTACTGCAGAGCCAGTGAAGGCAATACAGGAGGCTGGTGCAACGTACGGGTATCCACTTGTTGTGAAGCCACGTCGTGGAGGATCGACCATTGGCCTGTCCATCATTCACGGCTCGGATGAGGCAGAATCAGCGTGGAATGCAGCATATCCCCTTGGGGATGTACTTGTCGAAGAATGCATCAAGGGGATGGAGATTACTGTAGCCATCGTAGGAAATGAGCCAGTATGTGTTTGTCCTCCGATAGAGATTGTTTCCCACAATCCGGTGTATGACTACGATGCAAAATACACGCCTGGTGCAAGTGAACATGTCATACCTGCCCGCTTGCCAGAGAATGTCCTTGGAGCTTGCAGGGATGCAGCACTTCTCGTGCATACAACACTTGGATGCCGTGACTTGTCGCGTACAGACATGATCGTTGACTCTTCAGGAATACCACATGTTCTCGAAGTAAATACCATTCCAGGCTTGACACAAGTGTCCCTCTTGCCGGATGCTGCAAATGCAGCAGGTGTGTCATTCCCCTCACTCTGCGAACTCCTTATCGACCTAGCACTCCAACGTAGTACCAAGGAGCTTCATGAAGCCACCCCTCAGTGAGATCGATGCACGTCGTGCACGAAGTCGTGCACTGGCATCAGTCATAGTTGATGCTCCGCGTCGTGTACAGCGGTTTGTCGTCCCGGAGGACGGAGTACATCGTGCATCCTCCCGTGTTCGACATGTGAGTTGGTGGAAGGAACTTGTTCAGCTTTGGTGGGGAGAAATCCTTGGCACTGGACGCAGGCGGATAGCTGTTGGCCTCATCCTCATCCAGCTTGTTGCTGTAGTGACGCTTCTTGCACTGCCGCAATTTCATGTCCGAAAGGTGACAGTTTTAGGGACTCAGTACCTCACCAAGCAGGATATTCTTGCTGTTGCCCATGTGCCGTCCTCAAGCATCTTCACCATTGACACCTCCTCGATCCAGAACCGGCTCAACAATGCACCCTGGATTGAGTCAGCAACTGTCACCACAGCACTGCCAAATGCAGTCACCATTCGTGTTCATGAATGGCCAACTGCACTTCGCTTGGTCAGAAACGGGAAGGATTACCTTGTGAGTGAGAGTGGTGCGATCATAGCTGCATCTCCACAGGCGTGGAGTGCATATCAGACAAAGCCAGTTGTCATAGATGATCGATCCATCACTGCACGGACCATCTCGGGCCAGGATCTCTTCAATGACCATCAGCTCGTCTCGTTTATGGACTCTGCAAGTTCTATGTTTCCGGCAATTCTGGGGACCCATATTATTGCCTATGAATGGCAGGCAGACGGCGTGCTGGTCATTTGGACTTCTTCGGGATTCAGTGTAGTGCTTGGACACATGGACACCAGTATTGCTCTCCACACCCTCGCCTCGCAGATGGAAGATCTTGTCTCATTGAAGACTGAGCTATCATATACAGCTCCGACATTTGGATATATCAATGTGGAAAATACCCAGCAAGTTGCAGTTGGAGGTACACCAGGCATTCCTTCACGGATACAGCAGGACCTTCTCAATGCAACACAACCGCCCCAACATGGTGTAGTGAACTCCTCAGCAGCATCAAACCTTCCCAAAGGTCTCGTGCATGCGAGTGGAAGCATCCAGTCAGCACAGGAAGCTTCGTCAGGCAATGCTTCTCAACAGAATTCGAGTGCATCCGCTGCGAAGCAATCCACTCCCTCAGCACAACCGTCACCGAATGTCACGTACATCACCATCCCGCAGTGATAGGAAGGGATGCCAGCTTTCGCTACGATAGCAGGACAATAATGATGTGCGCGAGGAGGCGGAGATGACAGGTGATCTGGATGCATTGCAGCCAGAGCGATTGTGGAACCTTGCCTCACGGTGGGAATACCTTCAGCAAGGACTCTGGAAGCATTGGGCAGAGCATACTCCGGATGGGAGACTTCGCTACCACCAAGGAAGGCAACCAGTTCTTCTCACTGCACCACATGCAACTGTCCATCGGCGTGAGGGAATGCGAAAGGCTGCAGATCTTCGCACAGGAAGTCTCGTGGAGCTTCTCAGTGAATGCACTGGAGCTGGCTTTCTGGCAACAACTACAGCACATTTTTTTGATGCAAACTGGGACCTACCTACGACACCATTTCATGACAAGCTCAGGGAGCTGTGGCGACCAGGCACGATGGTCATTGATGTACATGGCATGTCAGATACCCATGGCAGTGATATCTGCATTGCTCTCGGTCCGACACCAAGCATGCGTGCAAGAACAGCAGCACTTCATTTTGCAGCGACTGCACAGAAAGCTGGCTTTCGAGTGTCAATCAATAGCCCGTATGATGCCACGAGATCCACGACAATTGCATCATTCATCCAGTCGCAGGGTGGAGATGCATTCGAGATTGAGATCGCCCGTCATCTTCGGGAACCAGACAGGCATCCAGAAGATGCTGAACGTCTTGTGATGTGGCTTTCGACTTGCATCAGGGAGGTGTGATGCAGGAATTTGGCTTGGCAGACGATGAGCCATTTTTTCAGGATCGAGCTGCCCGGAAGGCCCATGCACCCAGTCGCACCCTTTTGCGTGCAGCATCCCTAGCTCATGCCTGGGGTATTCCGCTTGGTGACGATCCTTCACGTCTTCCCACCATCATCGTCGTTGGATCAAAAGGAAAGGGCACTGCAGCAACATACGCTTCTGCCACACTCGGAGCTGCTGGACTCCGCATTGGTACGCTTACAAGCCCGGGGTATTGCACAAACAGGGAACGCATCCGTGTCAATGGGACCATGCTTACACCTGCTGCATACCATGACCTCAGCAATTCGCTCGCACACGTTCTTGCCATAGAAGAGAGCCGACTTCCAGACATGGGGTATCTTTCTCCGACTGGACTATATACCCTTGCAGCCATGCACTATTTTCGTCAGAGGCACTGCGATGCAGTTGTCCTTGAGGCAGGAATGGGTGGGATCACTGATGAAGTAAGCCTTTTTACTCCGGATGTGGTGGCATTCATGTCAGTTTTCGGTGAACATTTGGGGATTCTTGGCTCGACTACACTTGAGATTGCAGAAAACAAGGCAGGAGTCATTCGTCAGGCAACCCATACTGTCGTGTGTGCACCCCAACGGGAAGAGGAGATCCGGATTCTTGTTGGGAAGAAGGCTGGAACTGCCCGGATTGTGGATGTTTCTGAACCTATTCCTGACATTCCCCACGCACCTGATCTCATTGGTATCAATGCTGCTGTGGGGGTTGCTGCAGGAAAGGCCCTTCTCCATACAAACTTTGGATGTGAGATTGCACATGCACAGCTTGAGCAAGTACTTGCAAGTGTCCAATTACCGGGAAGGAGATCTCTTCACAAGTACCAGTCCCGTGTCGTTGGTTGCGACAGTGCAATCGACGGTATTGGGGCGCACGAGGCACTCCAGTGGTTTCGTTCCACGGTTGGGGAGCCAGACTGCATACTGGTGTCCATACCTGACGGGAAAGACTGGGATGGGGTTATGACTGCGTGCAGTGGATACGAGACAATCATCCTTCGTGCGAGAAATCCATTCCTCCACTACACACGGTGGAGCACGGAACTCCCAACAATTGATGACGGCATTCTTCAGGCGCCTAGACTCAACCGCATCCTTGCCCTTGGCACGATCTCGTTCATCGGAGATGTGCTGGATGTACTTGAGGTTGACTGCAGATCCCTGTGGAAGCATCCTGGACGACGCATGTCTTCTTTGGGACGAGTTCAGGAACCATCCTAGAACGTGTCCTGAAATATTGGCGTTAGGTTGCAGATCCCATCTGCCAGTTTCTCGATGAGTTCTGGCTGGTTGTTCTTGGCGGTCATTCCAAAATCCTTTTTGCACAC
>JBMFXB010000019.1:0-37083 GCA_049964715.1 Candidatus Dormibacteria bacterium | reverse complement strand
AATTCTCATATTCGTTGCTCGATTTCAGGAGTAAGTGAGAATATTACCTCTATAGAAGCGGATTTCCTCCCTGCTCTGCAGACGCAGTCATAGCAGTACCGACAATGAGGATAACCGCCATCGCTGATGCTATGGCAATTCCCTGCTTGATATTGCCCACCATCGTTCCGAACGTCACAGTGAGTGAAAACGGTATAAGCAGAATTGAGAAAACCTCAAGAGCATTCGTGAAGCCGTTGGGATTCTCAAACGGATGTCCCGAGTTCGCGTTGAAGAAGCCTCCACCATTCGTCCCCAGAAGCTTGATTGCTTCTTGCGAGGCGACTGGTCCCTGGGCAATAAGCTGTCTTCCACCCTGGAGGGTATGGACAACCGTGTATCCCCCAACATTCTGGATGACTCCCTGGGAGATGAGAACGATTGCAAATACAATGGCAATTGGTACGAGTATGTACAGGACTATGCGGACAACATCAACAAAGAAATTGCCCAGGGTCTTTCCTGACTTCCGAACGAGTCCCCTGATGAGGGCAAAGGCACACGCAATGCCAATCGCTCCGGATACAAAGTTGTGATAGACAAGTCCCACCATCTGTGAGAAATAGCTGAGGGTGGTTTCCCCTCCATAGTTCTGCCAGTTCGTGTTCGTGGCGAAGCTTACAGCAGTGTTGAATGCAAGGTCTGGAGACAGACCCTTGAAATGCTCGGGATTAAGTGGCAGATACTGCTGCAGCCGAAGCACCACATAGGTAAACCCGAGCCCAAGTACAGAGAAGATGAGCATTGAGAGCGCGTACTGCTTCCAGTCCTGCTCGCGATCCGCATCAATCCCCGAAAGCCAGTAGATGCCCCTCTCGATGGGACCGAATACTGGCTGGAGAAAGGTACGCTTCCCCTCAGCAATCCTTGCAATATACCGGCCAAGTGGCCATGCTGCACAACCAACTGCAACGAAAGTAATGATTACAACCAGTATGTCCAGACCCATTGCTAGAACCGCTCCGGAAAGAGCATTGCCACGGTGAGGTAGCACAGAAGCAATACTCCAATTGCAAATGCAGCAAGATACCCTGTCATAACCGGTCGACTCCTGCAATGAACATCCAGCTCAAGGCAGTCATGGCTGCTATCAACACGAGCATCGTGAAGTCACTGTCCATGACCTTCCTCCCAGCATGCAAATCCCCCCGCCGAATCGTTGAGGCTTCACTAATCCAACATTGATGATGTAAGGGGCTGCGTTAACGCATCGTCAACGAATTTATCCTAATGAACGATCGAAAGACGGTATCCTTGTTTGCCCACAGTCTCAATGCACACCGGATGCACGGGATCTGCCTCGAGTTTCCTCCTGAGACGAAGGATGAAGGTTCTAAGGTAGTTACGGTCACCTATGTACTGCGTTCCCCAGACTTTTGCAAGCAGGTTTCGTTGGTCAATCACCTCTCCAGGCCGTGTAGCCAGTTCTGCCAGAAGGAGCCACTCCGTTGGTGAAAGCCGAATCTCCTGGCCATCCCGGTACACGATCCTTCTGGCACGATCAATTCGGAGATTTCCAGTTTCAACAATGCCTCTACCCTTTCCCCCATCGAGCCTTCTCAACACTGCCCGGATCCGTGCGAGGAGTTCCGGTGCACCAAATGGTTTTGTGAGATAGTCATCTGCACCAAGATCAAGTGCCCGTACCTTGTCCCGTTCATCACCTCGAGCTGAGATTACAATGATTGCTGGCCGTGTTCCTGCTGCAGAATCAGCAAGAATTGCCCACCCGTCAATGATGGGCAGTCCAATGTCGAGGAGGAGGATACTGTAACTCTCCTTCTCAAGGCGCCTTTTTGCCTCACTGCCATCTCCTGCAACATCTATCACATAACCGTCTGCAGTGAGTACCTGCTTGATGAGGCCCCTCAGTACAGCATCATCTTCTGCAATGAGGATTCTATGGGAAAGTACGGGTACAGCCATTACGCTTTGTACAGTACCCTTTCTCCCGTACAGTGTGCGCCTTCCCGGGAAACGCCGTACCATGGGAGTACCATGGTTGACCAATCACCCGAAAATCGCGCACCTGATGATGCACACTTCTGGGATACGCTCGTTGAAGAAACTACTGGCGACACTCCCAATGGGCACAACGACCTCACTGTCACCATCAACAGTCTCCTCGAAGCACAAGTGGACCTTGAAGCAATCGACTCTGCCATATCCACCATTGTCGAACACGATCCTGACTTCTCCCCCCAGCACATTGTTGCCCAGGTGGAAGCACTATACCTCCAGCTTGAAACTCTCCTCCGCTCTGGAAACACTGCACTGCTAGATAGGGCAATCTCTCCTGCATTTCGAACAAAGTGGGATGAACTCGTACAAGTCTGGAATGCTCCGGATGTCACGAGCCTCTTCGATGCCCACGCACTCCCGCACATTACCCTTGCTGCTGCCTACAGTGATACGCTCCACGACATCATTGCAGTGGATCTCCTTGTGAATGAATGGGAGACATACCTCAATAGGCGCGTATCCCAGCGCTGGATATTTATGCGTGCCAGCTCTACAAGTCCTGATGCATCAATCTGGAATACTCCACGATGTGCAAACTGTGGTGCACCCATTCCGGATCCCCCTTCAGCAACCTGTCACTTTTGTGGTGCTTCCCTTGAAGACACATTTTTTCCATGGGTACTCGTCGGTGAACGGGACTTTCCTGCATCTGAACTTTCGAATCTTGTGCACCATTTCATTTTCGACAGAACGAAACTCACTAACGGTCTATTTGCAATTCATCACCTCGATCCATCGTTTACTCCTCAGGAAACCACGGAACAGCTCGAGCAAATTGTACGACTTGTTCGGGATAGTATACGCACAACTTCAGATGCAGCAGTCCTTCCCCACCTCACTGTTGGTGGTACCAGATGGTGGTCAAAGGTACATGACCAGCTTCACGTTTCGACAGATCTTTCCCTCCTTGTGGCAGAGCAAGATCCGTCTGTTTCCTATATTGCTGCCTACGGTGATGACAATATTGAAATTCTCACCATCAAAGCTGGTAATACTGGCCTCATGACCCAAACAGGAACAACAAATCCATCGCTTCTTTTTCGCTTCGTTCGACTCCATGTCACTGACATTGCTTCCGGCCATGCACTGCAGCGGACGTGCCCTAATTGTGGTGCTCCCTGCCCTTTCTCTGCAGCCTCCTCCCACTGCCCGTACTGCTCATACGATCTTGCTGAAGCTGCAGGCTCCTGGAAACTCGACTGCATGTACCCCATTCTCATAGTGCCAATGGAGATAGATTAGGTAGCTTTCACATACATTGCAGGCTGCTGCCACGATTGGCATGCATACCCGCACGATAAGGCATCATACTGAGATCAGTATGAGCTTCGTACCCCATTCCCCAGACGACCGGAAGGCGATGCTCGAGGCTCTTGGCCTCGCATCGGTTGATGATCTCTTTTCCCCAATCCCCGATGCTCTCCGCCTACCTTCAGTGGATCTCCCTGCACCAAAAAGCGAGATGGAGCTTGCTGGACATCTTGCTTCCCTGGCTGAAGCGAACCGTCCTCTTTCCTCCTACTCCTCCTTTGTAGGGGGTGGTGTGTACCGCAGGTACATTCCAGCACTTGTTCGCTCTGTACTCCAGCGACCGGAATTCTACAGTGCCTACACTCCCTACCAGGCAGAGGCTTCCCAAGGCACACTTCAGAGTATCTATGAGTTCCAGACAATGATGTGTGAGCTCACAGGACTCGATGTCGCAAATGCCTCCCTCTATGATGGTGGGACAGCACTCGGAGAGGCTGCCATTCTTGCCCTTCTCCATACAGGAAGAAAGCGGATTGCAGTTGTGGAAGGAGTCCATCCCGAACATATGGCTGTCCTTCTCACCATGCTCCGTGCACGGCATGTTGCCTGTGATGTCATTCCCCTCACCAATGGAACACTTTCCCGTGAGGCAGTCACGAACGTTCTCAGTGATGCCCATGCTGCACTCATCGTTCCACAGCCAACCATATACGGAACGGTTCTCGACTATACCAGTCTTCCAGAATGCGCACATGCAGTAGGAGCCCTTGCCCTTTCCGATGCAGACCCTCTTGCTCTCCTTCTTGTCACTCCGCCTGGGGAGGCAGGATTCGATGTTGTAACTGGCGATGGACAGCAACTTGGCATACCCCTGTCGTACGGTGGTCCCCATGTCGGATACATGGTTGTCCGTGACACTTTCATCCGGAAGATTCCTGGTCGACTTGCAGGGGCAACAGTAGATGCACAGGGAGAGCGAGCATTCACGCTCACACTCCAGGCCAGGGAGCAGCACATCAGGCGGGAACGTGCAACATCCAATGTTTGTACGAACCATGCACTCATGGCACTTGCAACAACGGTATATATGGCAGAGCTTGGGGCTGGTGGACTGAAAGGAGTTGCAACAACCAGTGCTTCCGCCCTGCATCGCCTTGCACGTGCACTCAGTGAAATTGAGGGGTTTACGCTCACCTATCCAGAAGCCCCCTACCTCTGGGAGGCAACCATCACGCTTCCTGGCAGTGCTGAAGCTTTCTCCAGTCACATGCGGGAACAGGGTATCCTCCCCGGGATACCCCTCAGACAACTCGTACCACGTGCTGAATCAACAGACATCCTCATTGCCTGTACGGAATATACGACTCGCGACGATATCGATGCCTACATTGATGCAGCACACTCATGGAGGACTGCCTGATGTCGACAACAGCTCCTCAAATGGAACTCGCTGCTCCGAAAGCAGGATGGGCAGGAGCAGAGCCACTCCTCTTCGAGCTTGGTCACGACTATACATCAGCTCCAACAGGCCTCGATCCTTCCACTGAAGAGTTTCTCCCGCCACATCTTGCCCGTACAACACCACCCCGGATTCCCCGCATACCGGAGCCGCTGCTTGCCAGGCACTTTGGACGACTTGCACGTCGCAACCACAACATCCATCAGGGGATGTATCCCCTTGGCTCATGCACGATGAAATACAATCCTGTCCTCAATGAGGAGATCGCCTCATATCGAGGATTTGCAGATCTCCATCCATACCAGGTTCCTTCCGATGCACAAGGAACACTCCGTCTTCTCTTTGAACTTGAACGTGCACTCATTGCACTCACTGGCATGTCACGCGTATCGCTCCAGCCAGCTGCTGGTGCCCAGGGAGAATGGACTGGCCTCCGGATGATCCAGGCATACCATGAGCACCGTGGTGACCATGGTCGAACAGTTGTCCTCATACCCGACAGTGCACATGGCACAAATCCTGCCTCAGCAGCACTGTGCGGTTATGAGGTAGTCAGTATTCGAAGCAATCCGGATGGCACCGTAAACCTTGAGGACTGCAAGGAACACCTTACTGCGTCTGTTGCAGCAGTGATGTTGACAAATCCCAACACCTACGGAGCATTCGAACACGACATCCGGGAAATTGCTCAGGCAGCACACAACGTTGGTGCCCTTCTCTACTACGACGGTGCAAACCTCAATGCAATGGTAGGTGTTGCACGACCAGGAGACATGGGATTCGATGTAGTGCATCTCAATCTCCACAAGACGTTCTCAACTCCCCATGGTGGCGGTGGTCCAGGTGCTGGTCCTGTGGGCGTGAAGCACCATCTTGAACCCTTCCTTCCTGTCCCGACTGTTGAGCTGGTGGACACAGCATACGTTCTTTCGTACGACCGTCCTGAGAGCATCGGAAAAGTCCGTGCATTCTACGGCAATGTCGGAATGCTCATACGTGCTTATGCATACATATGTGCGTATGGAAATACGATCCGTGAAGTAGCGGAGGGAGCTGTGCTCAATGCCCGCTATCTGCACCACCTCATTACGAAAGACCTTCCTGCTGCTGTCACTGCCATTCCCATGCACGAATTCGTAGTAACGACAAAAGGTTCTGTACTCCCGGATCTCAAGGCCCAGGATATTGCAAAGCGACTCCTCGACTTCGGCGTGTACCCCCCAACGATGTATTTTCCGACAACTGTTCCTGAGGCACTCATGATTGAGCCAACAGAGACAGAGTCGAAGCAAACCCTCGAGGAGTACGCCAGGATTGTCCATGCAATACTCGAAGAGTTTCAGCATGAGCCAGAATCAGCTCACCTCGCACCCCTGAACACTCCTGTACGACGGGTCGATGAAGTACGGGCAGCACGCTTTCCTGATGTTCGCTGGCACTTTGAAAGAGAATCTTCCTAGGAGCCAAGCACTGCTGTAGCAGTGCAACTGGCAGGGTATCCTGTCGCAATCACTGCAATGGATGCCTGCTGTGTTGCGGATGTTCCAGACCATACAGACTGTTGGAGTCCTCCTCCATCAATCGTTCCCTGTGGAGTCCGACAAATTGCAAACTCATTGATGATCGTGCCGAGGGTGAGATGTGTACCACTGATGGCAACTGTCAAGTTTCTTGAACCACTTCCTGGAGTTGAGCACTCCTGGCACGAGATTCCAGAAAGTGTCACAGAAGGCTCTGATGAAGCATGCTCTTGCCACGAACCTACAGTCACAGCAGCAACAATGCTTGAAGCACCAACACAGGCATCAGTACACAGTACCGTGACGGGAACTGTAGCACCTGCCGGAATCGATATTGTCGGCGAGTCCAGTTCATGCATGACAGTCCCATAGCGGTTTTTCGCAGTGAAGTGGACAACTACACCAGTTGCATCATGGTATTTTGCAGCGTTTGCAACGACTGCTACTCCCACTACAACGAGATCATACCGACCAATTCCTATCTCTGTTACTGCAACAGTCTGCGTATCCGGTACTGCAGTTGATGATGCATGTGCACTGACCGCTGGAGAAGAAGACTGAACACCCGGCGTGGAAGTCGTACCCGAGCCGCATGCCACGAGTGCACCCACAACGATGCCTGGCACAAGAATCGAAGTGACATATTTCCAGAATTTCATTTCACCATTGTACTGTGTTGAAATTACACGCACCTTCCAGTTTCTCCATCATGGGTTTGGACACGAAAGCACACAGAACGTGTTATGGAATACTCAACCTCACCAACTCCCCAGTCCTGTTTCATGATTCTAGGAAACCTGCACGTACTCCCCAATCAAAGCAGGAAGCCACTCTCTGGAATAGTGAACGCGTCATCCGCTACAATTGATGCAAACGCACAGGGTTGGGGGAGCATCAATGAGATCGTCGATCACATCGAGCATCATCCCTATTCTTACAATTGAACTCGACTCTGGAGAGTCCATCATTGCTGAAACAGGTGAACTTGCCTGGATGAGTCCCCAACTTCGACTTTCCACCTCGCTTCGTCAAGGGAAGAATGGGATTTCGAGGATTCTTGCCCGAACAATTGGGGGATCTTCAGCATTTCTCACGAGGTACTCTGCTCCCAACGAAGGAGGGTCAGTAACCTTTGCATCCCGATATCCTGGACGTATCCTTCCACTCCAGCTCACGAGCGACAATAGTGGCTACTGTGTCGCCAAACATTCCTTTATCTGTGGCTCACCCGACGTATCAATTTCCATCGGTTTCCAGAAGAAGATCGGTGTTGCACTGTATGGAAAAGAAGGCTTCATTCTCCAGAAGCTCAGCGGCCATGGAACTGCATGGATAGAACTTGGCGGTGAAACATACACCCATTACCTCGAAGAAGACCAGGAGATCGCAGTTCATCCTGGGCACATAGGTGCATTTGAGTCATCGGTTCAACTCCGCATGAAACTTATGCGTGGCATCTCAAACATTGCTTTTGGGAAAGATGGTCTTGTTCTTGCATATCTTCGTGGACCAGGACACATCGCCCTCCAATCCTTACCTGTTCCTCGCCTTGCCAAGAGCCTTGAACCGTTCCTTGCCCTCACCGGAACAGCTGCAGCTGCAGGAACGATTGGCTTCTTCGATGCAGCACTTGAAACAATCCTTCCAGGAACTGCTTCAGCTGCAAAGTCGAAGCAATAGGGCAGGCTCCACCAGGAATGCGCGACAATACGGGTGTGAATGAGAACGAGATATTCCACCTTCGCGAACATCAACGTTCCCGGACTGAGCGGTTTCAGGGACGCCTTCTCACTGTCGTGGAGGATGAAGCTGAGCTGGCAGACGGTACGCAAACGCGGCGTGAAATTGTCCTCCATCGCGGAGCTGTTGCCATCATCCCAATCCTCGATGATGGACGGATAGTCCTGGTCCGACAGTGGAGATATCCCCATGGTCGACCATACTGGGAAGTGCCTGCTGGCACTATTGACAAGGGTGAGGCACCTGACAACACGGCACACCGGGAACTCAGTGAGGAAACTGGATATGATGCTGCTTCGTGGCGTTACCTGGGTGAGGGGCCAGTTTCTCCTGGATATTCAACAGAGATGATCTACTTCTTCCTGGCACAGTCTCTCACTCCTGGAGAACAACACACTGACCACGATGAACGACTCGATGTCCGAGCATTCACCCTCGAGGAGTGCGAAGACCTCATCAGCTCGCACGATGTCGATATCAAGACGATTGCAGCCCTCCATCTCCTCCGTACGCGAGGTACCCATGGCTGAATCACCACCGGTTCCTGAAACAGACCCAAACGACCCAATCCAGTTCGTTGAACGTGCCATCCGAAATGTCCTCGGACAGATTCCTGAAGCTGGCGATGAACGTATCCAGACGACACCGAAAACTGCACAACAGGCACTCCAACCGTGGGCAGAGAAAGTTGCTCCAACAAGCAAGAACAAGCGCCAACTCGAGACCCTCATTGCGGAGTATCGCGATCGCATTGAGAACCATCCCAATGCCATGGTGGTATTTCCCGAGAAAAAACGTCCTGATGAACTCTTCTTCGAGAAGCTCCAGTCACGACCAAAGAAACGACAACGACGTCGCCGTTCCGGGAGTGGGGGGAGAGAAGGTGGCACTCCAAACGGCAACGCTTTTCTCTCTCAGCAAAGCTCCCCGGGACGTCGACCAGCAGGGCGATCCCGTCGTGGTGGAGGTGGAAGACCGCCACGGACACCACAGTGATTCCCGAGAGAAGTCTTCATTCCCTCGAGAACTGTGAAGTCGTGCTTTTCGACTACGAAGGGACCCTCGCAACACTCTCCCCACCCCATGAGAAGCTCATCCTTGCATATGAGAGGATTCATGCTCTCCTCCCGCAGGATGGATCTCATGATCTTCAATCTTCGAACGAGATTGCTCTCCTCCACAATGGAATCTTCACGACCATTCTTGCTGCTCGTGAGGAGCATCCCGAGGAAGAACCGGATGTCCTTGGCACGTATCTCGCAGCATACGCCACCCACGGAGTAGTCCCCTCAAAGGACCTCATACGCCGGATTTACCTACTTGAGCAACATGCCTGGGGGGAAGGGGCCATTGCAGAGGACGATGCCCTTGTCACACTTGCAACCCTTCATGATCGTGGATACATCATTGGACTTGCCTCCAATGCAAGTTATCCTGAAGCCGTAATGCTCCAGCTCGGTGTGCTGAACATGCTTCCATACCTTCATGGAGTCTCCCTCTCGGGACTAACGAAAGTCCGAAAACCCAATCCTCAAGTATTCACTCAACTCGTGACAACACTTGGAAGTACTCCAGACTGCTGCATCATGGTTGGGGACCGTCTGAGAGAAGATGTTGCTGGAGCGAAGAATGCTGGTGTCACTGGCATTCTCTACATCCCTGACCACTCCTCGCAACCTCCCGAAAAGGATGTCCTGTCAATTGGCCATCTCAGTGACCTTCTTGAGTTCCTCCCTGGACGACATCCCTAGGCCTTCGGCTCCACATGGACGCAGTGGAGAAAACACACTACACTGGGATCACATCCATGCAAACGACTCTCGTCTTTGATGATCAACCCAATGTCCGTGCTTTCGCAGTGTACCTTCGGGAACGGTGCGCAGATCGACAAATCTCCCTGCACCAGCTTGCCATCCGGTGCGGTCTCAACGAGATCTACTTCTACCAGGCACTCAACAAGAACAAGGACAATCCTCCACCCTGGGTCCTTCGACGTGTGGCCCAGCACCTGGATATCCCGTATATGGAAATCCTCCTTGCAGCAGGGTACATCGAAGAGGAGGATATCCGTCAATGGACAGCCCATACCCATACACCTCGGATCTCCTCAGTTCAACCCCGATCCGCCACCCCTTGAGGAGAGACTCCTATGGACTTCCCCATGGCTGAGGATCCCTGGAAAGGACACTGCGTCATCCTCCATGCAGACATGGATGCCTTCTTCGCCCAGGTCGAGCAACGAGACCATCCGGAACTTCGAGGCAAGCCCGTAATTGTTGGAGGTGCACACCATCACAAGGAAGGAGAACCCTACCGATTTGGTGTCGTGTCAACAGCCTCATATGAGGCCCGAAGGTATGGCATCCACTCTGCCATGCCACTTGTCGAAGCTGTCCATCGTTGTCCTGAGGCGATTGTTCGGCCAGTGGACATGGAACGGTATCGTGAAGTTTCCCAGCTGATCCGCGAATGCTTCGAATCAGTGACAGACATCATCGAACCCGTGTCCATCGATGAAGCGTACCTAGATATCACAGGTTCACTTCGTCGATATGGACGACCTGACCGAATTGCACAAAACCTCCAGACCACAATCTTCGAACGAACAAATCTCACCTGCTCCATTGGGTGTGCAGCCACAAAACTGGTGGCAAAGATTGCTTCTGATGCGAATAAGCCCAATGGACTTGTCTTCGTACCTCCAGGCACTGAGCAGGCGTTTCTTGACCCGCTACCTGTTGGTGATATTCCTGGTATTGGACCAAAAACCGTGGAACGTCTTGGAATCATTGGAATACACACAGTTGCTGAGGGGAGAAAACTCACACTTGACGAATGTCAGGCAATCTGTGGAAAGGAACATGGCCGTGGTGTCTTCCACTCCTTTCGTGGAAATGACAGCAGGGTTGTTGCTCCCCCAGGGGTGCCAAAGTCTCTCAGCAGGGAGGAGACATTCCTTCCCCCCCTTGCAACGAGGGACGAGATGGTTGACGTTATCCGGGCACTGGCAACTGATGTCGCAAAGCGCCTTCGGGCTCATCATCTCCTTGCACGAACATGCACAATCACGCTTCGTACTGCATCGTTTGTGACAAGAACACACCAATGTACCCTTCCACAACCCACTCATGACACCCTCCTGCTTACGAAGACAGCAACAGTGCTCTTCTCCGATACGTGGGATGGATCCCCTCTTCGCCTCCTTGGCATTGGTACTTCGGCATTCACCTCACAGGTGCAGACATACATATTTGGTGAACGTGCTGCTACGACTACTCTCGATACTGTTGTCGATGCACTTCAGGAGCGATTTGGGAATGCTTCAGTTCGCAGGGGTGTTTCAGGTAGCCACATTCTTCATGACCTCGACGGGAGCCGTCGGGACAGTCCTGATGCATAGACGTACTGTTGCAGCAGGTACATGCATGAGACAATTCTGCACCAGAGCATTCACACTCCCATGTCATCTTCTCAATGGGTGCATGAACCTGCTAGGGTTGGGACAGTTTCGTATCGATGGATACCGAGGAGGTTCTGCTAGGCATGGATTCCCGCCAATCACACCACTCCTCCGAAGGATCCAGCTCCCCACTCGGAGATGGTCCAAATCCTGCACCCCCACGATCCATCATCACTTCGGACGTACCCTCTACCGTTGCCATTACTGTCCCGAATAGGCCAGCCCTCCCCCCCCTCACACAACCACCCCGCACTGTCCAGGAACTCCTTGCCCGGATTCAGGAGTTTGCTGAGAAGACGTTCCAGGCAACATCGTACGCACTTGAGATCGTCTCTGATGGCACTGTGGAGGAACAGAATGCAACGGACAACAGCAGTACACGTGCCTTCTTCGATCTCGTGACTCAGCGCATATATGTTGACAAGGACACGATGCAGAGTCTTGCAATCCTTGTTGATTACCTCGCCCATACCGATGCCTATGACACGAGTGATCCCATGCACAGGACCCTCATCAAGGAACTCAATGAGGCAGTCTCCGTGATCTTTCATGAGTTCATTCATTCCCTTGGTCCGAAACGTGCACCTCTCATTGAACGTGACTGGGAGAGATATCAGGACCAGTTCAGTGCAGCAATTGAGTCCCTCTCCGAGGGAACAACGCAACTTGCAGCATACGCGTACCTCCCCAAACTCATTCGGGCCCTCAGACTTCCCGCATGTGATCCTCTCTTCAGCAAGGCAATCCCAAAGCCGTACGTATATATTGCACAGTTGTACGGAGTACGTGAGCTTCTTCGTGCGTGTGCTCCCCTGGTTGGAAGTTCATATGACAAGGAACTGTGCACATTTGTTCGCCTTGGGGGCAGCACCCAGGCGATAGAAGATCTCATCACACGAATACTGAAGCACGAAGGTCTCATGGAGCTTCCGTTCAATGAGGCAACCCTTGCCTTTACCCAACTCCGGCGAGCACTTCTCCCACCCTTCAAGCTTGCAGCGGATCTCGACCGTCAGGATCTCTCCCGTAGCCTTGTCAAGTCAATTATGGGAAGTGCAGTGACAAAACAGATGGATACTGTTCGTTCGCTGCTCTCTGCGAAAAGGGAGCTCCTTGTAAAGCTCTCCTCTCCCGAGACTTCACACCCTGGTCAGGAACTTGGCTGACGGGAATTCACTTCTCGTAGTGATTGTTCTCACCAAAGTCATCCTCATTAGCATCATCCTGCAAAAGCCCAGGCTCAATGTCTTCGACGAGTGATTCTGCAATGTCTGGATCCAGGTACTGGAGAATCTCGAGGTCGAACTCTTCACGGGCACGTTCAAGTGTTTCACCGACTACTGTTACCTTGCGTGCTGTCCATGACAACTTTGCAGCAACTTCTGCAATGAGTGGTTCCCGTCCAAGCTCTCTCTTCAGCTCGACAAAAGTCTGCTCGAGCAACTCCACATCCCGAACGAGCTGTTCCCGCTCAAGCTTCAATTTTTCTTCCCCTGCAATGAACTGCTCAAGGTGAAGGCGAATGGCATTCTGCACTGCAGAACGAAATGAAGATGCTTCACCTGTGGACCCAAGAAAATCATCCACAGCCTTGATGACTGCCAATGCCCCCTCCTGATACAGGTCCATTGCATCAATCCAGTCCCTTGCAAGTTCATCTGCACATGGTTGGATTTCCGTGAGTGCAGATGCAATAAGCTGTTCTCGGGCTTCATTCCCATGCTGGCCACGTGCACGTGCAACAAGGGCAGGAATCTTTGCCTCAGCGACACGCTCTCCTGGATGCTCATATGGTAGCCACTCATCATCTCGACCACCTTGCAGCCGGGCAGTATCCTTCCGTATTGTCATCGTTGTTCAGGAAGTTCTGCCTTCCGTCCAAACTGTGCTGAGAACTGTTCAATAGCCCTGGCAACCTCGCGCTTTGCAGCACCGATTGTCGTTTTCTCTACTGCCCCACCAAACGGTCCAGGGACAGCGTATGCAGCAGTGAGGACCATGGAACTCCCCCCTGCAACAGGTGCTACACGTGCAGTAATCGTGAGATTGAGACTGTCCTTCAGGACGAATGCCATGAGGTCAGGAGGTGAGAACTCACTGCATTCAAGAATGCCATCAAACTGCTTGCCCACAATACTCACCAGAACGCGATATTGTGCTCCCAGCCCAACTGCTCCAGGAAGTTTGTGGATCTCCCGCACGCCAGGAAGCCAAGTCGCATGCTCAAGATCCGATAGCGCTGCGAATACGTCAGCTGGGGGGACAGGGAGAGTAACCTCCGCTGCTGCATCAACCATATGTTTCACCTTACCATGCACACTTATGTGAGGGAATGCTCCCCAGGGGAAATCCTTGTCTCTACCGGGAATGACGCGTACTTGGCTCACGGGCATCTTCTGCAATGATAAGGATGGCCCCATCCCCAACACTTCGGTATCCAAGCGTTCCTGCAACATTGCCAAGAACAGCCTGAAATGGGCTCAGGGGAAGGAGAATCCGTGAAGTGCGTGATAACAGTTCTTTCGTGACGCCCTCGAGAACAGCTGTTCCCACGCCTTGACTTCGGTACTCCTCCTTTGTCACCGTTCCAAGAAGGAGTGCACTGTCTGTCGTAACGGACTGCACGTACGCTGCTGCAACAATGTCACCATCCCATTCAACACTCCATACAAGCCCCTCAGCAATGGCCCGGTTGACTGCAGCACGCACTCCCCGAACGACATCATCTCCATCAAGTCCCCCGTATGCTTCCATCAATCCCACACGAAAGAGCTGAACGAGTTCTTCTTCCTGTGCGATGCCAGCCCTGGCAACTTGCGGATCTTTCATCGATGGTCGAAAGCCGTCGCTTGTGATGCTGTACACCGTATGGGGAAGATACTGGGGACGCACAGTTCCTCTAACAGGAAGGAGCGGAAGAAGGTGACGAAGTCCTGCTTCATTCCCAAACACCATAGAACTTGCCGTGAGCTTGCGAAGAACGTCGCCGAAATGATGGAGATTCGCACTGTCTGGAATATACACGCCACTTACTCCCCCTATGGCGAGTACTGCTGCAAGGCGAGTGTTCTCAAAGAGGCCATACCACTCGAATCGCGTAACGTCGCCATGGAGTGCTCCAAGGAGAAAGGAGGTCTGAACGATATCCCTGCGGAGAAATGCAACAACATCTGCATAGTCCCCTGGGAGTATCCGTCTCACAGTCCTTTGCATTACATCCCCCACGTATCACTGCCTCACCCAACGCATCAGCATTGGAGAATCTCATAATATGCATTATGGTCGATCCGGACTACCTAGCTACACCATACCCAGAATGCATATGACCACACAGACAGATCTTCGCTGCGGTGTATCCACCTGCAATGCACCAAATGCCCTTGCATGTGGATATGTGGATCGCACTGGAAGGAGCTGTGGATTTCCCACATGTCTGGAGCACGGCACGACAATCAATGAAGTGCACTACTGCAGACGTCATTCTGCAATTCTTGATGCACTTGGCATTGAGAATCCTTCTGGATATGAACTTCCCTCACTTGACAACAGGAATGTATCGCTTGTTGCTGCACTCTCGACAGACCTGGATGCTTCCATTCGGGATATCCTTGAGCACAATGCCCTTGCAGATGAGCACCTCGTGTGGGACAGACACGTGAAGGCAGTAACTGACTCCCAGCAGAAGATCTTCTGGCAGAAGGCATGGGCACTCACAGGTGAGAAAGGACCAACGATCACCATTGCCATAGCTGCACCGGACGACATCGATGCTCAGGTACTTGTCACTGCAAACAGTCGCCCCATCTCGGTTGGCATTCCAACATGGATCCAGAGTCGGAGAAAAGGTTCACATCTCCCTCCAGGTGTCGACTCCCTGGAGCGACAACTGTACGGTGACTTCGTTCTCGAAGTGGTACGGAAGGGCATAGCTGATGTACGGTCCGGACATGTCCGACGTCGCACTACCGATAGGTAACAACAGTACAATTCACGTGTCCCGTCGCGTGCTGGCGGATAAAAGAAGGAGAACCGATGCACATTGAGGAACGTGAGTACTGGAAGCCCACTCCGGAACAGCGGGACACAAGTCGTCTCGCACACTTCCTCCGGATGCTTGGCATTGATGAACTACATGATCTTGCAGCCTTCCAGCAGGTAAACCCTTCTTCCTTCTGGGATGCAGTCATGTCTGATCTTTCCCTTTCGTGGGATACAGCGTACCAGACTCCGTTCGACAGTTCGAACGGTCTCCCGTGGACAACATGGTGGGAAGGGGGAAAACTCAATCTCACGGTGAATGCTGCATCCCGTCATGCTGCCCTCCACGGTTCAGATCCGGCAGTGCTCTGGGAGGGTGATGAGGGTGCAACACGTCGCCTCACCTACCAAGAGCTGTGGGATGAGATCCAAAGGGCTGCTGGTGCACTGAGTGCACTTGGCGTTGGGAAGGGAGATGCTGTTGGCATCTGCATGCCAATGGTTCCTGAAACTGTCGTTCTTTTCCTTGCAGTAGCATGCATTGGCGCAATCATCGTTCCCCTCTTCAGCGGATATGGACCCCATGCAATCATCTCGCGACTTGAGAATTGTGATGCAAAACTCCTGTGCATAACGAACGGCTTTCTTCGCAGGGGAAACACTGTCTCCCTCAAGGAAACTGCTGATGAAGTAGCATCCCACGTATCCTCCATTCAACATATCCTTGTCGTCAACCGACTACCTGACCACTTGACACCCATGGTAGAAGGTCGTGATGTTTGGTACCACGACATTGTGCCCACAGCTTCCCGCAGAAATCCTGCTCTCACAAGTGCTGAGGATCCCTTCATGATCATCTACACGAGTGGAACCACAGGGAAGCCGAAGGGTACTGTCCACGTCCATGGAGGGTTCCCAGTCAAGGCAATGCAGGACATGATCCATTGTTTCGATCTCCGGCCCACGGACCGGCTGCTGTGGTTCACGGACATCGGATGGATGATGGGCCCGTGGGCAATCTGCGGCATGCTCATGATCGGGGGGGCACTCGTTCTCTATGAGGGAGTTCCGGATCATCCAGGTCCTGACCGACTCTGGTCCATCATCGCGAGGCACCATGTTACTGCTCTTGGCATTGCACCAACTGTCATTCGTGCGCTCATGCAACACGGGGATGATCCTGTCCTTGCACATGACCTGAGTACCCTGCGCATCCTCGGGTCAAGTGGTGAGCCATGGAATGCTGAACCGTGGAAATGGTTCCAGAATGTCGTTGGAGGAGCTCACTGTCCCATCATCAACTACTCGGGTGGCACTGAGATTTCCGGTGGAATTCTCTCTGGCAACCTCCTGCTCCCCATGGCACCGTGCTCCTTTACTGCACCATGCCCTGGCATGGATGCTGCAGTGTTCAATGAGCATGGCGCACGTGTTACAGAAGAAGTGGGTGAACTCGTAGTCCTACAACCGTGGCCAGGAATGACGCGTGGATTCTGGCAGGATCGTGACCGGTATCTTGAAACATACTGGTCCCGCTTTCCGGATGTCTGGGTACATGGAGATTGGGCAGAAATCGCTCATGACGGTCTTTGGTACATCCGGGGCCGGAGTGATGACACGATCAAGATTGCAGGGAAACGGGTTGGTCCCGCAGAGGTGGAATCCATTCTCGTTAGTCATCCGTCAGTACTGGAAGCGGCTGCTGTGGGAATTCCCGATCCTGTAAAAGGAGAAGGACTTGCAGTATTCATTGTTCCCGATCCTTCATCTACAATTCCTCCTGAAATCCTCACTGAAGAGCTCACCAGGCTCGTAAGTCATGAGCTTGGCAAGGCTCTCAAGCCATCGCATGTAGAACTGGTTCCTGCCCTTCCGAAAACACGAAATGCAAAGGTATTGCGAAGACTCATTCGAGCTGCATACCTTGGGATCGACCTTGGGGACACCTCATCACTCGAAAATCAGGAATCCCTGCAGGCAATATCGCTTCTTCGCCACTAGGGTGGCGGGGGGTACGCAATCGTGCCGCATATGAGGTGGGACTGTGCAGTCGTAGTGCCTGATGCAACTCCTGCCTGGAATTCTCCTTCAACAACAGCATTCGGGCTCAGGAGTGGCAGTGGCAGTGGATAGTGGACAACGATTGCAGTGACTGCAGCTACAGTACACGTACCCTGTGAGCACCTGGTCCCCTCATGTGCAGGATGGGATGCCGGGATCTGCAGGCTGTAGTTGCCGGCTTGTTCACATACTGCTGTTGCAGATGGATCGAGCACCTGCGAGGGCTGGCCACTGAACAGGAAGGAGGGATTGATGTCATTTGCACCCGAGGTCACTGCTGTCTGGGCTGCTGCCTGGGCAAGGGTACTCGCTTCAAAGTCAGCATCAAGATCCACAACTGCGCAGAGCAGCCAAAAGAGGAGAAGGGCAAAGATGAGTGCAAAGGTGATGATAACCTGTGCAGACCCAGAAGTCCTTGTGGTGGGGAAATACCTCATGATGTCTGCCTGAAGGGGGGTGGAATCGCTTCTGCACGGGCAGTGAGTGTAGGGTCCCAGAAGATCGTGAAGCCAATGGGAGTCTCGGAGAAATGAATTGTGACATGAGCTGTGCAGACATTCACTGGGGCACCAACACTGTCAGTATTTGCTCCGAGATCGCAAGTAAAATCCGCAAGTGGTAGTGGCCCTCCCTTTGTGATCGGAACAGTGGGAGCTGCACCAAAGCCAGGAAGCGTCGATGAAGTGCAAAGTGGCACTTGCTGGTACGTAAGGTAGCGATTGTAAAAACTCATCGTTCCGTAAAACGATTCTGCTGCATATCTGCAGTTCGTGAGGAGATTCCCTGTGCCAAGTCCAATCCCCTGCTGTACGCAACATGTCGTACCTGGAGGATCATACTGTCTCGTATCAGCCTGAAAGCTCGACTGTGCTGCAAGCTGGAGTGCAGTTTGCACTTCCTGTTGTGTTTGCACCATGACCATGAGACCAATGAATCCCATGATGAGGTAAAGCGTTACAGGAAGGACAATTGCCATCTCAATGACTGCTTGAGCACGTTGTGACCGGGATCTTCTCATGACGAATACCGAATTGCATGGGTGACAACACCTACATCGAGCGGTATGCCTCCCCATTGCCAGCCGAGATTCGCCATGGGAGGAACAAAATCACTCATGTACCCCACCACTTCAACTTTCACGATGGGAGATCCGCTTCCACTGGACGTAGTGACACACAGTGCTATCGTTGAAGGTCCATAACGGCTTGCTACCTCGCTGGGACCTGCATACCCTCCAGACACTCCTGGTGGACACGGGAGGGATGATGGCCATGTGACGATCCGAGTGGCAAAGAGAGCCTGGGAAACATGACTTTTCACAAGGTTCAGTACTGTTGAAGTTGCTGGTGTAGTCTCGGAGTTCGCTGTACCACTAGCAGACACAGCAAGGCGAGCTGCCTGTTCTGCCAGTGAAATGCTCCCCTCACTTTCAATGCTCCAGAGTGCTGCATCAATCGCAGTGAAGATACAAATGAAATACAGGGGTGCTACAAGGGCAAATTCGAGTGCAGTCTGTCCATGGAACCGCCTCCGATGATGACCGTGTTCCCTCACGGCTAACTGTTCAGGTACACTGCGTCCACAATTTCGAATCCACTTTCCCACGTGCACCTTGAACTCCTACAGCCCCAGCTGCCCGATACCACTCTGTTGGACATCTTGCGCTGTAAGTGGTGTGCTGTGTGGCGGAGCCTGTATTACAGGCTGGGGCTCATACTTCGTCACCTGCCAATCGAAACCAAGAGAAATGCCAAGAATACCCGACTCACTCGGTGTCACTCCATAACTCTGAAGAATGCTGGAGAGTGCTGAGAAATCGATCCTGAATGGCAAAGAGCCAGTAAATTCCATTGGCAGACCAGTCGCCTCATCAAGATATCCATCGAACCTTCCATGCCCGACACTGACAATGTTCGAGGAGTTCCCAAGAAGGGCCTGGATACCGTTGAGTGAAGACCCTGAGGGAAGAGGTACTTGCTCAAGCTGCCCGACAATGGCATTGAGCAGTGCTGTGTCAATCTGAAGGGTGTAGTGCTCATCATGCGTTCCTGCAACAGTCGCAGTACCCGCTCGAACGAGATGCTCCTCGACAATACTTCCCAGCACACCAACGATGAATGGAGCTGCTGTCGTTATGCCTCCAACAGATGGCAGCTGGGTACTCAGAGATGACAAGCTTCCTGACGTCCACGTTGCTCCCCCATCTGTACTGAGGTAGAGATTCTGGCCCACCATCCTGATGATGCCGTGAACTGGTGTGACCTGTGGTGCAGTGGGTGTCGTGTCAATTGTCTCTGTCAGTACATAGTGGATCTCGATATCTGACGGACCTGCAGATATCTCGCTGCCAGCAAATGAGATGCTTGTGGAGGGTGCCTGTGCAGCACTACCGTTAGTCATGACCTTTGCCTGGGAACCATCAAGCTGCTCATGAAAGGCAAAGCTTGCAGTGTAGGGATGACTGGAAAGTGCAGCAATACCATCAGTGAATGCAACTGCAGGACTCTTTCCAGCCAGGACATTCGTCACAGTGCTGCCACATCCTGCGAGGAGCCCCATGCAAACAGCTGCTGCAAGGTTCCCTGTGAGGCGATGCCTCAATCCCATACGCTCATCTCCGCTGTCACTGTCCATTTTCAGGTAACCATATATATGTGGTCATCGTACCACTGGGGGAATTTTCATTCCCACACTGTTATGCAATTGTCAATGCAGCAACTCTCGTAAAGCACCTGGGAGTACTACCGGAGCAGAGCACATTCCTCCCTCACAAACGAATGCCTGAACTGTGTCTCCATCAGAACTCCTCCCCTGAAGGATCTCCCATGGTCCTTCCACTCCTGCAAGGAGAATCTCATTGGGGGAAAATTGGTGTCCTACTGCCATTCGCATCGGGGAGAAAACCTGGTCATTCATGGGTCCCGTAATGATAATCTCCCGCGGGAGATGGTCCATTGCATCGCAAGCTGCTATGAGCGATGCATGGGCAACAGGGTCCTGGAACACGTTCCTGGGTATTCTCGCACGCTCTTCCTCAAGAACAGTACGAAGTGCTGCATCTCCAGTAATACGGATGACAAGATCGAGTGCACTGAAGGCGGCTGCAACTGGTGAGGGAAGACTCTCATCCGAATAGGTGGAATTTCTAAGACCAAAAGGTGGAACTGGTGTGTCCGTATCCATAAAACCACGTTCTGAGGTACGGAACCTTGTGCACATGTCAGTTGCAATTGCATACGCACGTTCTATTGCTCGTCCATCCCCCACTGCTCCTCCAGCCCGGATCAGAGCCTCCACAACGAGAGCAGCATCCCGAAGGCGAAGGGGAGTTGTACCTGCACTGCTTCGTGGAGTGTGGTAAACACGGACGCCATCCGTTGCTTCCTTGAGAATTCTGGAACATGTGTCATGCGCCAGGTCAAGATACCGTTCATTGGAAAAACAGAGCCCTGCCTCCACCATGAACAGTGCACCAAGGGCATTCCAGTCCACGATGAGCAGTTCACCACGTGCTGGCTTTTGCCTTTCGAATCTCACAGCAGCGAGGTCCGAAAGTGCAAGGTATACATCGGACAGGAGTTCATCTGGAATATCCCGCTTCCACGTCACAACGTACGTCCCGCTGGATACTTCGCCACTTGGGTCTCCAATACCAAGATATGGTGCAACGCGATCTGCCCTCTCCCCGACCACGTGTCGGAATTCTTCCTCTGACCATGTGTAGTACGCTCCTTCGCCTCCAGCCGTATCCGCATCCAGCGAACTTGCGAACCCCCCCTGTGGAAGAAGGAATTGCGCATCCATGCATCGTGCAATACCCTGGGCTGTCGTGGAATACTCCTCTGTCCACGACACCTGTGAAGCGTGGATGAGGAGTCGTCCCATGAGTGCCTGATCGTAGAGCATTTTCTCGAAGTGGGGTATTCTCCATGCCGGATCGACAGTATACCGGTGCATTCCTCCTGAAACAAGATCACGGATCCCACCGTACACAAGTGCATCGATGGCGTGGTGGGCTATATGTCGTGCATCCTCTCTTCCATCGCGAATCCCCCAGGTAAGGAGAAGATCAACAAGTTGTGCATGGGGAAACTTCGCTCCCCCTCCAAAACCACCATGCTCCCGGTCCTCAACCCTGGCCACTGCATCAATCATCTCCTGGACAGGGAGTTCATGGGATGCGGCCGTTGAATGTGTCGTGGACTGAAGCTTACGGGCAAGATGGTCCCGTACTGTCAACCGCAGCGTAGCAATCTCATCCCTTGATGAGGTCCAGGCATCCACAGCCTCCTGAAGTACGTCGAGAAGGGAAGGCAGACCATGCCGTTTCGATGCGGGAAAGTACGTCCCTCCAGCAAATGGTGTTCCATCAGGAGCAGCTATGACTGTGAGGGGCCAGCCTCCTCCGAGCCCCAGGGCATTCATGGCAGACATGTACGATGCATCGATCTCCGGGAGTTCCTCACGATCCACCTTTATCGCAACGAAGTGATCATTGAGAAATCGCACTGTTCTGGAATCTTCAAATGCCTCATGTGCCATGACATGACACCAATGACATGCCATGTAGCCAATGCTGATGAGGATGGGACATGCCCTTCGCTCAGCTTCTTCACGTGCATCGTCTCCATATGGCCACCAGTCAATATCCTGCTCAGCATGAAGCCTGAGGTATGGACTTGCTGCACCTGCAAGGTGGTTCATGTGCCGAGACCCCTTTCTTACGATGGAGTTGGTGTCGAAGTACTTCCGACAGGTTGAGATGACGATTCCGTTGGCGCACTGCACGTTGGGATTTCGGGAACAACGGTAACTGCAGAGAGCACATGAGCTGATGAAGAGGCAATCCCAGCTCGGACACATGCACCCTGAACAATGTGCGAACGGGGAACTTCAATGATGGTTGTGATTGAAGTATCGGAAGGGATGTCGATCTGCACCACATCACCTGCACGTGTCAGTACACTCACATTCTCCCCATGTACTCTCGTAATCTTTCCCTCATACGAAGTCAGCCCAGCAAGAGAACCATAGAAATTCCGAGAGCCATGGAGAACTGCTCCTGGAGGAAGTGCACCTCCACAGGATGTCTTGAAAGTGGGGAAAACCACTGGATTTCCTGCAACGAGTGCCTCCATACCTGTCTTCCCTCCTGCTGCTAGAAGATCTATGCATTGTCCTTGTATGAGCATTGAAGTCGTGGAAGTGCGTGCTTCATACACATGTGATCCCCACGGAAGTGTCCACGATGTTGTTGTCCCTGACCGACTCCGTAACTCAATGTGCTCCCGTGTGAAAACCACGACAATCCCTTCTGCCCGTACATCACTGACTTGTGAGGAAGTGCTTAGGGGATGCTGCGGTGTGATGATGGGAGATGTCGTTCCGCAGGCTACGAATACCCAGCTCGTACAGAGTATGGGCACTGCTCGCATGAGCAAACCAAGCCATCGTGAATTCATGCCATTATGCTCTTAGGGTGTCCGTTTCGGTTGTATTACAGCGTACTCCCCCAAACCTCCCAAGTCGAGAAAGGACAACACATGGACAAGACTCACAATCACACATCTGAATACCAGGATCTCCTGCAGGGACTTGCAGCATCGAACCGGAGCCTTCGTGAGCATATTCCGGAGGTATTCCACGGATATGCAGCAATGAGTGGAGCTGCAATGGCAGACGGAGCATTCCCACGAAAAGTAAAAGAACTCATAGCACTTGCAATGGGAGTCACTGCACGATGTGATGGATGCATAGCCTCTCATGCACGGGGTGCAGCGAAAAACGGTGCCACACGACAAGAAGTTGCTGAAACGCTTGGCATTGCAGTCATGATGAATGGTGGACCCGGCACAGTATATGTAGCACGGGCATGGGATGCATACCTTGAGTTCGCTGAGGACATACAGTAGGAATCAGTCCCAAAGGAGGGACTCATCCCCCAGTATCGTTTCATTCCTGTCTGGTCCAACAGAGATTGCTGCTGCGGGTACTCCCACAAGAGCTTCGAGGTGCTCAACGTACTCCCTGCACTCGCGGGGCAACTCTTCTCTTGATCGTATGGCTGCTATGTCTTTTTCCCATCCTGCCTTCGTTTCGTACTCAGGTACACATGCTGCAAACGTCCTGAGGTCTGAGGGGGGGTAGGTAAAGGTGTGTTTGCCTGCATGGTAGGTGTGTGCAGTCTTGATGGAATCCAAAGCGTCGAGTACATCTATCTTCGTGATGACCATTGCAGTCATGCCATTCACTGCTGCACTGTATCGTGCCACTGCTCCATCAAACCAGCCAACCCTCCTGGGACGACCTGTGGTGACACCGTATTCATGTCCCCGTTCCCTGAGCAGTTTCTCAAGCTCACCAGAGACTTCTGTCGGGAATGGTCCCTCTCCCACACGTGTCGTGTAGGCCTTCACTATCCCAATGACACGTGTGATTCGTGTGGGTGGAATTCCCGTTCCAGTACATGCACCTCCTGCAGTTGGTGATGAGGATGTGACATACGGATATGTTCCAAGGTCAATGTCGAGCATCGTTCCCTGTGCACCTTCGACAACAATCGAAGCGTCCTTCTCCAGGGCTTCACGTGTCAGTGGAAATGTGTCGACAATATACGGTCTGAGAACATCTGCTTGTTCGAGAAGAGCGTTCCGTGCTTCAGGTACACTGCACACGAGATCCGGACTCACACGTTCCAGTTCACGATTGCGTTCCTCAATGAGCTCCGTAACCCGATCTGCAAGGTGGGATGTATTGCAGAGGTCTCCCATGCGAAGACCTGTCCGGCGAACCTTGTCTTCGTAAGCAGGGCCTATGCCACGATTCGTTGTTCCAATCTTCCGCAAACCACGTGCCTGTTCCTGTGCTGCATCAAGAAGTGAATGGTATGGCATGACAACATGGGCACGGTCACTCACAAGAAGATGTGACCTGACTTCGACACCCATTGACTCGAGGAGAGCTATCTCCTTCACGAGCTGTGAGGGATCGACAACCACACCATTTCCCAGTACAGAGCGTGTGCCTTCGAGTATGCCACTTGGTATGAGATGGAACTGGTAGGTTGTACCCTGCACAACGACAGTGTGGCCAGCATTGCTTCCACCCTGTGAACGAATGACGAGGTCCGCCTTCTGGGAGAGAAGATCAACGACCTTTCCCTTGCCCTCGTCGCCCCACTGTGCGCCCACGATGACAGTCACTGACATGGTCATCTCCCCCGTACACTGATACTGACTCCACCAGCGTAGCAAGGAAATCCGATGTACTGTCAGCCCAGTCACACCTCGGGTAGGGATCTCGTAGTGGCAGGTACTGTCTGCACTGTACTTCTGGCAGTTGCACTCTTCGTACCAATGATTGCAGGAGATCCAACTGCACTTGATCCATACCTTCTCAGAATCACGATTGCAGCAGTGCTTGCGACTGTTGTCCTCCGTCTTGTCGGGAAGAAACAGCTCTGGATTCCAGGCGCACTTGTAACTGTCATTATCGGTAGTGCCACCTTCTGGCTATGGCTTATGGATGCCCTCCCATCGCTCCATCCTGCTGTGCTTCACCTCCCCAATGTGGACTTCACACTCGGAATCTTTGGACAATGCATTGCCACAGGAGGTGGCCTGCTCCTCCTTGGGAGGATAGCTCCCGCAAGCAGAACCTGGTGTAGCAGGCTGCGGCGCCTGTCACTGCCTGTACTCATTGCAGGAGTGGGAAGCATTGTACTGTTTACTGTCATCACATTCCTCCTTCCTGCAGCGCTCCTTGGCCGGTACGCCATCATCCCTGGAGCACTTGGAACAATGCCTGCAGTATTACTGGTGGGCGATGCCCTCCAGGGTATGGTCCAGGAGATCCAGTTCCGTGGAGCACTTCTTTCCTGGCTTGAAGGAATCGTGAGGCCATGGCAAGCGAATCTCATCCAGGCATGCTTTTTTGGGCTTGCGCACATAGCAATCGTGTTCTATGCCGGGCCCGGTGTTCCTCTCATCCCACTTGCAATCCTCCTCGGCTATGGTGCAGGGTGGCTCACGCAGAAGACAGGATCTCTCTGGCCAGCCCTCATCCTCCATGCCTTCATCGACATCTGGGTGTCCCTCGTCATCGTTCCTGGACTGTATGGGATGGGATGAGCATGAAACGATGGCTGTACCTTGTCTTCCTCTCGTGTGTGCTTGCCCTTTTCCCGGTCACTGTTCTGGCATCACTTCCGTGGTGGATACCCACAGCCTCTCCCCCCCAAGGGGTGTACTGCGAAACAGCACCCTGTAGCCCCCTCGTACCTGATGAGCCTGTCTTCCATATCTCTGGAACGACCATTGTTGTCCGAATTGGGACGAACACCTTTACTGACCGCAGGGCACCCGCAGTTCCCAGGGGAACCATCCTTGCTGCCCCTGCGATCTACCCGGGAACACTCATTGCAGCAACCCCGTCAGGTACCATCTACCGCCGCAGCAGCAGTGGGCACTGGCATCTCTCCCTTCAGCTCCTACCCAACCTGCCAAATCCTGTTCCTCCACACATTACCGGATGCGCTGCCATGCCTGGAAGGCTCACAGGAGCTGTGTACTGCAGCACCAGAGGAGACGGCATGTTTGTGTCAACGGATGCAGGCATAACGTGGTACAGAGCAAATGACGGTCTCCCCCTCAACCTCGATGCAGTCGTTGCAGATCCTGCCCGTCATGCATTTGCAGCACGTTCAGGTACCCACTGGTTCCTTCATGTCCTACGCGCCCTTCCTGAACCAACTCCGCCACGCAATCTCCCGCCGCTTGGATTCTGGATCCTTGCAGTCGGATCCATAGTTCTCACAGCAGCACTGCTGTACGGAATACTCTGGCACTGGAAGGAACAATTGCTACCATCAGAGTCATAGCTTCGAGCAGCAACCTGTAAGTGTATGCGTCCATACAGAATGACAGGACAGCGGTACCTGACACTGCAAGAATGAACTTGTACCGTTGGCAACCATATATCGCATAGGTGCAGCACAAGGTTCACGTAATCTCTGAATATGGAAAAGCACACACCTGTAATCACTCCATATGGGTGAAAACGATCAAGATGGTGCATGCAGAGCCACTGAACACGGACTTTCCGGTATTGTTGAGGTTGTACGCGTTCATTCAGCGTGTCCTGTACAGTACGAATGCCAATGACCATTTCCTTCCGCACTGGCGCATTACACCGCCCTGCTACCCTGCTTGCTGCACTGACTCTCGGTCTTGCTCTGTCTTTGTCCGTACTCACCACTGTCCTTCTACCCAGGGTCGGTGAGGCAGCAGGAACTGGCTGGACCAAGCTCCCTACTCTTCCGGGGCTCCACGGTGGCAACATCTGGTCAATTGCAGTGAATCCAGCAGCACCCAACGTCCTTCTTGCCGGTACAGACAATGGACTGTACCGGAGTGCAGACAGTGGACAGACGTGGTCCCGTGTTGCAGCAGCAACTGAACGCGTGTGGACTGTGGCCTTCAGTCCGAAAACAGCGAATGAAGTTGTTGCAGGAGTCGATGGAGCAGGCATTCTCGTGAGTATGGACAGTGGTCTCACCTGGCGCTCAGTGACAAGTGGTCTCCCGAGTCTCGATGTCAGGTCCCTTGCACTCGGACTTGATGGTGATGCTGCAGGAACTGCAAATGGTGTGGCTCTCAGTCCTGATGGGTTCCACTGGCAACCAGCAGGCTTGTCTGGATATGCAATCAGTAGTGTGACTGTACTTTCAAACCAACCTAGCCTCACCATTCTTGCTGGTGCAGATCGTGGTCCAATAAATGCTGCTTCACTCTTCGAAGAATCGAATGGGAGCACAACATGGACACCCCTTACAACCAATCTTCCCGCCGGTGCAATCGTGAGTTCACTCGCCAGCGGGCCCCTGACAAAACTTCAACCTGTTCATCCAGTGGTGGTTGCAACAAGTGCAGGAGTGTATTACAGCCATGATGGTGCCCACAGCTGGACACAGGGAAGTGGCATTCCAGGTGGCATCAGTCCGACAACCATAACCACTGTTGCATTCAGCCCACTTGACCCGAGTCTCGTCTATGCAGGTGCAGATGCAGGCGGAAGTACAGGTGGAGGTCTATTTCGTTCGACAGACGGAGGTGCTACATATACTCCTGCAACTGCAACTGCGAATACTCCCGGTTTCGCTTCTGGTCTTCCTACTCCAAAACAGGAAGTCGAGGCGATTGCTGTTGCAAACACAAATCCTCCCACTGTGTATGTTGCACTTGACCAGCCTGGCGAGGGTGGCAGTATCTACGTTCTCATTGACACCAGTGCACCTTCACCACCAAGTCTCATTGCAGACGTTCCCGGGCAAGCACTCCCCTCCATTATTGCTGCACCTTCACCCCTCTCCACGCCAAAAGCCACGGCCAAACCTGTACCAGCAAGAAATGGTGGGACGTCCTTCATGACAAAACTTCTTGGTTCTGCATTTCATTGGCCAATTCCCCTTTTGTTCGAAATCCTGTTCCTCTGCGTCGTCATTTACCTCATCGTTCGCTGGCGACAGCATTCGTTCGACATAGAAGGTCCGCCCTGATTCCCAGGACATGAGTGAGGGGTCATGCCACAGCCGAATTTTGTACTTGCATTCGCAGCTGGACTCG
This sequence comes from Candidatus Dormibacteria bacterium, assembly GCA_049964715.1. Classification (GTDB taxonomy): domain Bacteria; phylum Chloroflexota; class Dormibacteria; order Aeolococcales; family Aeolococcaceae; genus JAJZLL01. The sequence continues at coordinate 8,931 of JBMFXB010000019.1, read as the reverse complement.
TATCCGTAGCTTCTCCGTGCGTCTTCCCGCTCATACCTGCATTTGCAGCATTCATGGGAGGTTCGAGCGTGACAATGCACTCATCCCATCCTACCCACAGTCTCCTCCTCAGGAGTCTCCTCTTTGTTGGTGGGTTCACCAGCGTCTTTGTCGTCGTCTTCTACATCCTCCAGACACTTGAGGTCACTCTTTTTGGAAGGTATCAGCATGTCTTTTCTCTGGTGGCTGGCTGTATTGTTCTCCTCTTTGCTATCCAGATGCTCGGCATCTGGCAGCCAAAGTGGATGCTCAGGGAATGGAAACCATTTCACCCCCTTCAGAAACAGTCAGGCCCAGGGGCGTTCCTTCTTGGCATGTCATTCGCCATTGGATGGACCCCTTGTATTGGGCCAGAACTCGGTGCAATTCTCCAGCTGTCCCTCAGTGGATACAGTGGACTACCGTTTCTCCTCGTCTATGCTGCAGGACTCGGGATTCCATTCATCCTCATTGCACTCCTTTCAGGAAGGTTCGCACCCACACTCCGTTCCTGGAATGCACGTGGACGTGCAGTTCAGCGAGTCGGAGCAGTTCTCCTTATCATTTTTGCAATCGTGCTCATCACTGACAGTTTTCCAGCTCTCAGCAGGATCGTTCCTGGCTCACCCTTCAACCTGTAGGAGTAAGTGGGAGATCGACAGTAAATGTTGTCCCGGCACCTTCAGAACTCACCACCTTTATACTTCCACCCTGTGACTCGACAAGACCCTGCACGATGCTCAGCCCAAGACCACTTCCCCCATCCTCTCTGCTCCTGGTCTTCTCACCCCGATAGAACCGTTCGAAGATGTGGGGGAGGTCCTCAGGTGGAATCCCCGGTCCATCATCATGCACCTCGATTCGTGCCATGCCTTCATGCCGTGTTGTTGTCCAGACCTGACGTGCACCCTTCGCATAGGTGGAAGCATTGACAAGAAGATTTCTCATGACAGTACGAAATGCATCCGGATCTCCCAGTACAGGAAGTGTGGTGGAGGCAAAGTCCCTGACGAGATTCTCTGGCATGCTTGGTACTCCTTCGTCAAGGATTGTCGATAGAAGTTCATTCACGTCGTAGGGCACTTGTGCAGCTGGAGGAGCATTGTCAAGACGTACGAGTGCGAGAAGGTCAATGACGAGTTTTCGCATCCGCTCTGCTTCCTGTGACATCGATTCGAGAGCTGGTTCGAGAACTGCTGGGTCCCGTACCTTACCCCTACGCAGGACATCGAGATATCCCTTGAGTGCAGTAATGGGAGTCCGAAGTTCATGTGACGCATCTGCAATGAATCTCTTCGTCCTTTCCTCTGAGGCTTGCTGTTCCGTAAAGGCACGTTCAATTTGGTCTGCCATGGTATCGAAGGCCTGTGCCAGGACACCAACCTCATCATTCCGTGGAACAATTTGGCTTCTTGTCTGAAGGTTCCCGCCTGCAAGTTCCAATGCTGCTGACTTCAACCGCTCAAGTGGAAAAAGTGCCCTCCGAGTGAGGTAAAAACCGAGAGCAGCTGCAACGAAAAAACCGATGATTCCCTCAAGGATGAATAGGCCTGTCTCCTGCCGAAGGATATGGTCCACACTGTCCATGGATATACTCATCTCCACAAGTCCACAGGCTGTTGGGAGCTTCGGTGCAATCGGCACTGCAACGACGAGCATCTGGCCCTTTGCTGTATCGAGGACAAGAGGCGTTGGAACAGCACCTGTCTGCACCCGACGAAGGTACGTATCTTGTACTTGGGGAACTTGCGCTCCAGTCGGTTCAACATCTACGACCTGTCGGTTCGCATCGTATACAACAACACCGACAGTGGATCCTGTCGTATTGGCTATGAATCGTGCAAAAGTCGTGTCAAGCTGATCTGCAAGCTGGGTTCTGGCACATGCATGCTGGATGATATCTGGTGTTCCACTCTCAAGGTGGAAGAACCGGTCAAGAAGTATCCGTGACTGATTCACGTCCTGAACGAGTACCTTGGATTTCGATGAAATGAGGTTCTGACGGAGAATAAGGTACTGCGTGCCATCACTGAGGAGAAGTACAAGGAGGAGAATGACTGCAAAAATGATGGGAAGTCGCCACTGCAGGCTCGACTCGGCACGGAACCGGTCAGACACATGCTGGTTCACAAGTCCTCCTACTGCGCCTCTGCGAAGTTAGGAGACCTCAGAACTGACCTCAGGAATAGTCGCAAGCCGGTAGCCGACTCCGCGGACAGTCTGTATCCATTCATGGTTGGTGTCTCCGAGTTTCTGACGCAGATACCGAATATATACCTCAATATTGTTCTCATCGCCGTAGAAGGTATATCCCCACACCTCGTCAAGGATACGCTGCCGGGGAAGTACCTGGTTGGCATTGAGTGCAAGAAAAAGAAGCAGATCAAATTCCCGGACACTGAGATCCAGGACGGTATTGCGAACTGTGACTGTGCGGTTAGACCTGTCAATCCGTAGACCTCCAACCTCAACAAGGTTCCCCATCTCTGGACTCCGTCTCCGCAGTACTGCACGTATGCGTGCCAAGAGTTCTCCAAATTCAAACGGTTTTACGAGATAGTCATCTGCACCAATCTCAAGACCAGCAATCCTGTCCGTCAACTCATCCCGGGCACTGAGAATGATGATGCCCCGTGAACGGTCCCCAACAAGCTCCTTGCAGAGCTCCCAACCATCCATTCTCGGCATCATGAGATCCACGATGACGAGATCTGGATGGAAATCATCAATGACGCGGAGTGCCTGTCGTCCGTCTCCAGCTGTGGCAATGTCGTAGCCTTCCTGCTCCAGACCCAGACGAATAAATTCTGTAATGCTCTTCTCGTCATCGACAACGAGTATGCGTATATGCTGCCCCATAACCAGAGTATACGTGCGGCAGACTTCCCATCCCAGAGCGGCTGCAGCTTTCTCAGGAACTTCTCAATCCTTGCTCATGTCACAGGAATGCCCTCGTTCTGGTGTATCGTGGTGAGGAACCATCCTCTCCACGTCCGAAGGAGCGCATGATCCCATGGCCAGAACGCTCGCTGAGCAGTCCCAGCCTTCACACATTCCACCGAACCTATCACTCGCAGAAACCCATGCCCATACCACAGCTAGTGATGGCATGGTCTCAGCCGCTGAGCTCGTCCAGGCTGCTGCAGACAGGGGAATTCGCGTTCTCTGTATTACAGACCATGACACCCTTGGCATCACGAAAGAAGCAGTAGCTCTTGGAAAGAAGCTTGGAGTTGATGTTGTCTCGGGGCAGGAGATCACGACAGTCATGCCTCCGGGAATCCACATCATAGGGCTTTTTCTCGAACGGCCCATCCGCATGTGGATGCCGCTAGAGGATACCGTGCAGGCAATACATGACCAGGGTGGGCTTGCCATCATCGTTCACCCGTTCATGCCAACATGGTTTGCCTCCATTACACCGTCTGGTCTCAAAAAACTTCTTGCAACACACCATGTGGATGGCATTGAGCTCAGGCATACTGCACCTGTACTTCCGGGTACGTGGGAGAAGCTTGACACGTTCTTCGCAGAGCACCGGTCAAAGATCACATCCTCCCTGGGGGCGAGTGACACGCACTTTGGAAAGCATGATATTGGACGATGGCTCACTGCCTTTCCAGGTACCACAGCAGAAGACTTCCGCAAGGCTGTTGAGCAAGGCCTTACAACTCCCTTCCATGGAGTCGAACCTCCAAAGCCCTCAGTGTTTCTCCGTCTTGCACAGCAGTACAGATCCATGATCTGGCTCACCCGACGACGACGCCGAGGTGAAGTTGGACGTGGAGTTGGCCCGAAAGTGGGACGGAGCCTCGCTAACTGATCCCGTTATCACGCACGGGGACAGTGCAGTTTTCCGCAACAGTTGATGCAAACGGACGAAGGATGATAAGCATCCCTGCTGCAGCACTCCCCTCAGGCAGAAAAATCCTGCAGCTGTAGAGTGTTGTTCCAAGAAGCTTGGACTCTTCCACTGTTGCAGTGGCACCAAAATATGTAACTCCCCGTTGCAGGGCATGCCATGAGGGCTGGCCTGTCTTCTGAAGTGCATGGATTAGCGGCCGATTGAGTGCCCCAAGTGCATCAAGGGCATCAGCTGCATGCTCCTGATGAATGGTCAGGTGAACTCCGCGAGCTGGAATGCCCTGCAGCGAGCGGTCGTTCGAACCGTGACTCTTCATGCCACCACGCTATGCTCCTGCAAGAGACACTACACGGACAATACTGAGTCTCAGTGGATGCCTGCTTCATTCTGAATTCTTCTCCGCTCCCCCCTCACAGCAACCTCAGCTGTGTGACTCCTCCGTGCATGGAGCATCAGGACAAATCCTGGCAGAGCCAGAAGAGCAAGAAGTGGAGGTGTATTGAGGTCTGTGCCCATTCCTGCAAACACCATGCCAAACGCCTGGAATTCCCACCAGATAAGGAGGAGGAAGGTGCCAAGAATCCAGTAGCCTGTCATGTGCGGTTTAGGCCCAAAGAGCAGAATACCTATTACGAGCATGACAAGGATGAACAGGGAATTGATAACGATGCGATTGTGCTCGACAAAGGGAACAAACCAGAGAATGCTCTGCTGAAGTACTCCAGGTTGCATGTACGCATTCCCCACAAGCAATTCTGACAATCCTCCTGTCTGCCAGAATGCAGGGTTTCCCTGGATGAACGCTCCCCAGAAAAGAAGGAGAACAATCATGTCCCGGGGTACGGAAACTGCACTGTCCAGTCGCCACCATGACACTGGCATGAGGAGAAAGATGGCTATAGCTGCATAGAGGATCACTGCTCCGGGTGCACCTGTAAGAAGCGTTGCTGCAGTCGTGAAGACACCACCCATCCCTTCCCCAAAGACCCAGACGCCCAAGCTCCATGCAATGGACACCACAAGTCCAGTGCGTACAATCCGTGGCCGACGAGTGAGGAGTGTGAGAGCAATGGTGAGCTGCATGATGACAAAAACCCAGTTCCACATCCCAACATTCCTGTTGATGAAGGAGACAGTCCATTCGCTGAGTTTCCATACAAAGCCCGGATTAAGTTTGAGGGCAGGTGTCATGATGCTGCTTACGAACGAATAGGAGTACATGAGAGGCTGGGCCTGCAATACAGCATCGAGAAGCCAGAGTGCTCCAAGGCAATACCTGAGCACGGTCCTGATCGCCTGGACACGGAGTTCTGGGTCATCTGTTATGACAGCAGTACGGAACGGTTGCACAACAAACATCGACTGCACCTCCTCCTCTCTCAAGGATACTCTCCGGAGATCGAACCTGTAGCTCGCCCATGCAGGATGGGTTGCTGCTTCTTCGTGTCAATGCAGAGGGGATGCTACTCGAAGGTGGTGAACTTCAGTACCAACCGAAGGCTTGGGAATGCGACCAAGCACCGCAAGGAGTACCGTATTTCCCCTTGATATAGTGAAGGCCCCAGGCAATCTGTGTGTCAGGATTTGTCTTCCAGTCCGCCCCAAATGCTGCCATCTTTGATCCAGGCAACGCCTGTGGAATGCCGTATGCACCGCTCCACCGGTTGAGATCATAGGGATTCCACCCGGATTCACGGTTCCAGAGAGCATTGAGACAGGCAAACTGCGTCGTCACATCTGCTCCCCATCCATACGACGGCAGCACAGAGAGTGCATATGCACGGGAAGTATCTGCTGGAGGCGGTGCAAAAGCTGGTGCACTGAAGACGAACTCTGGTCTTGGTTTTGGTGTCGGAGTCATGACATAGGGAGTTGGTCCCATGGTGACAACTCCAAGTACAGACGGGGAAGGAGTGTTCGTGAAAACTGGCGTGTTCGACCCAACAAATGCAACTGGTGTTGGCGTTGGCACAGTGCCACTCAGATCATGTGCAGACACCAGTGCTGACGGTGACATGATACCGATGAACACTGGAGCTGCAAGGATGAAAGCTACTCCTGCGAGAATCCCCTGAAATCGCTTTGGGATGTGCATAACGCCTCCTGAGCGTCCGGTCCCCCCTGGGCCGAATCATTCGTCGTTTCCTGAAATCGACACATGGCAAACGGCTTACCGTTCCCATCACATATCGAATTGGGTCAGAACTGCACCTCGTTCCATAATCATTTCTGTGGTACTTGAGGAAGGCTACCATGTTGCCATACAGATGTGCAAATCCCGAGTTCTACAGCGACCTGTCTGTCACAAGCTTGTTCTCCATTCTTCACAAGCTGTCATTTTCCACCCTGTACACATGACAAGCACCTGCTCATGATCCTGCTATGCTGGGGCCGATGGAGCACGAGGGAAGAGGAACAAAGCATCTTTGGTGGGTGCGCCGTGATCTCAGCATCACTTCCCTTGCTGCCCAGGCTGCAGCAACTCAAGGAACAATGGCAGCCCTTCTTGTACTCGATCCCTCCTTCACGAAAACAACAATGCGTCATGCTTGGTACTCTGCTTCTGCAGCAGCACTCCACCAGGAGCTTGCTGGACATCTCGACATCCGTGCAGGGATTCCCGAGGAGGTCATCCCAGCTTTCGTTCATGAACACCACATTTCCGATGTATACGTGACAGCTGAATACACTCCCTATGGAATGGCACGGGACACCCATGTCGAACACCTCCTTGCAGCACGTGGTGTCGATTTCCACCGGGTGGGAAGCCCTTACCTTGTTCCACCTGGAACCCTTCACACCCGTGAGGGACATCCCTTTTCCCGCTTCACTCCATTTTTCCAAGCCTGGATCCACTGTATCCATCCAGAAGTCATACAAGTCCCCACTCCCATTTGGCTTACGAATCCTACTCCACTCCCATATGAACCCCTGTCCCATCCTTACCTCCCTGTGCCTGGCCATTCAGCAGCAGTGCACTTGCTCCACTCGTTCGTGGACACTCGGCTTGCATCATACGTTGACAGCCGCGACAGGCCCGACCTTGACAGCACTTCCGGGCTGTCTCCCTACCTCAAGGTAGGTTCTCTTCATCCGCAGGACGTCATTAATGCAATCTCACCCCATCCATCCCGCTTCCCTTTCCTGCGTCAGCTTGCCTGGAGGGAGTTTTTTGCAGACCTCCTCTACCACGCTCCTGAAAGTGTTTCCAGGGACTGGTCCCCGACATTCAATGATTTCCCGTGGGAGGACGAACGCACAAGGCTTGCGGAAATAACCCGGTGGAAAGCAGGTATGACCGGCTACCCGCTAGTCGATGCAGGCATGCGGGAACTCCTTGCAACCGGCACCATGCACAACCGGGTCCGGATGGTTGTTGCCAGCTTTCTCGTGAAAGATCTCAACGTACACTGGTCAATTGGTTCACGTCACTTCATGAACCATCTCATCGATGGAGACCTCGCCTCCAATACGCACAACTGGCAGTGGGTCGCTGGCACAGGCGCTGATGCAGCACCATACTTTCGCATCTTCAACCCAACCCTGCAGGCAGAGCGGTTTGATCCCGAGGGATCCTATATCCACCGCTTCATACCGGAACTTGCATCGCTACCCGTTCCTGACATCTTTATGCCTTGGAAGAGTAACCACCGACCACGTGATTACCCCTTCCCCATCGTGAGTCACGATGAAGCGCAGCGAGCTGCAAAAGCCCGCTACCACGTACTCAAAGCATCACTCCACGCTGACAGGAACAGCTGAGGAATCTCTCAACCGGCGGAGATATTCCCGCACCATAAGCAGTGCAGTAATACCCTCCCCTGCTGCTGCACCAAGTTGTTTGGTACTTCCTTTCCGGACATCACCTGCAGCAAATACTCCTGGCAGCGATGTGGCAAACCGCTCATCCGTTGCTATGAACCCATCAGAGGTAAGGGACAGTGAGTTCCGAAGGAATACAGAATTGGGTTCAAGACCTATGAAGACGAAGACCCCATCTGGATGCATCGTCACTTCCTCGCCAGCAATCCTGAGCTGTACACCTCCCAGCGAACCATCAGCTCCCTGGATGAATGACTCAACTGCAGCACCTGTGTGGATATCGAACTTCGGATGATTCCTGACTTTCTCCTGGACGAGAGTGGATGCACGGAGCTCAGGGGAAGCCTCGACAAGAACGATCCTCTCAGCGAAGTCAGCAAGGAAGAGTCCTTCCTCACACCCTGAGTTCCCTCCCCCTATGACCATGAGCTCCTTTGCTCCACGATAGAAGGGACCATCACAGGTTGCACAAAAATGAATGCCACGACCAATGAGGTCAGCCTCGCCAGGCACATCAAGTCTCCGGTAGTGGGAACCCGTGGCAATGATGACTGATGAAGCTTCATATGTGTTCCCGTCGTGTACATGAACACTAGGTCGTCCATCTTGCAGTGTCACACCTGTCACTGATGTGCCGACAAGCAGCTCCACTCCGTACCGTCGTGCATGGTCCACCATCTTCATGACGAGATCTTTCCCGCCAATGCCTTCGGGATACCCCAGATAATTGTCAATTCTCTCAGTGACGCCTGCCTGTCCGCCAAGAGCACCTTGCTCAATGACAAGAACGGACATGTTTTCCCGTGCTCCATACACAGCAGCTGCAAGTCCGGCCGGCCCGCTTCCAATGACTATGCAGTCATACGTTGCATGTGCTGCCCTGATGTCGATGCCGAGCTGGGCTGCAAGGTCAGCATTGCTTGGTTCCACAAGCACGCTTCCATCCTCGAAGAGAATTGTGGGAATGATCCTCTTTCCCCCATTCTTCTCACGAACGATCTTTTCCGCCTCCGGATGTTCCTCTATGTCTATCCATGTATGCGGAATCTGCTGCTCAGTGAGGAACTCGAGGGATCTGTGGCAGTCAGGACACCATGAGGCACCATACACAATGGGATAGCGGGAATCGTGGGTCAGAGGCATGCAACATCTCCTGCATGGTTGAAGGAAAGATGACGTCCACTTACGTGGTGTACGAGCAGCCATCGTGAAGCTCCCGTACGTGA
>JBMFXB010000018.1:0-39806 GCA_049964715.1 Candidatus Dormibacteria bacterium | reverse complement strand
CTCTACATCGTCGCAAGACAATGTCCAGGTTGTGAGTGTCACTGGTCCAAAGGGGGGAACTGGAGCATCAGTTGTAGCTGCCAATCTCGCACTTCTTGCAAGCCAGGAAGGTGGGAGACGTACACTCCTCATAGATCTCGACATTCAGCATGGAAGTCTTAGGCGACTTCTTCGAATTGAAAGCTCAAAAAGCATTGACAGCATGATGGATGGATTCTCGACTGGTCCAGACACCATGCTTCAGAACACTGTGGCTCCTGGCCCTGCAGGGATATCTGTACTTCTTGCACCGACTATCGCGAATCTCCAGCGGCCACTTACCTACGACTTTGTTGAAGCACTGATCACGACTGCAAAGCGATCCTATGATTTCATCATCATTGATGTGCCTGATGCTATCGATGCAAATACGCTCACTGCTCTTAGGGCTTCTGACCGAATCCTTCTCATCTCATCAACAACAGATCTGAGTGTCCATGCATCACAAGCCACCATTGCCATGTACTCATCCTACGGCATCAGCAAAGACCATCTCGCCTACATCCTCAACAGGAGTGAGGTGAATTCCGACCTTTCAGCTACAACTGTGGAGACGCTTGCAGGACTCGATATTTTTCTTCAGTTCCCGTATGACCCAATTGTCGTGAGTGCCTCAGTGAATCGTGGAGTTCCATTTGTCCTCCAGAAACCAGACTCCCAGATGGCACGAAAGATGCGGGAACTTGCGCAAAAGCTTCTTCCCTCATATATCAGAAAACCTGTCGAAGAAGGAGAAGAGGGCACTGCCATGATTCCAGCCATGCAGGGTGCAATTTCTTCCCCCTCTGACGGAGGAAAGAAGCAAAAAAAACGAAGATTTGGATTCTCGAAATAAGAGCATCCGAAATTGCACACTCTTCTGGAGTAGCACCAGCTTTACTACTGAAGTTGATCGATGGAGCGGATGTGTACGTTTCCTGCAGCAGGACTTAATGGCTGCACAGCGCGGCGCTTCGATGAACGTTGCTTTGGCACAACGAAAGCTGAACGAAGATTTACGCCTCTCCATTGATCTGCTACAACTGGTGTTCCTGCTATCGATGTGCGTTCATCAGTCGTCGCATTGACAAATGCAGTGTTCCGGTTCACCTTGAGGTTTTCTATCCTGGCTCCCTCGAAATGACCGAATCGGAAGTCTGTGCTCTCACACATGACACCATCCCATTCGACATTCCAGAATATGCCCCCAATTTGTCGCCTTCCTGATTCAGCAGCAGTAACCATGTTCGAGAAATCTGTGTCACTTCCTCTTGCTACAGACTGCTCCATGCAAATACCAGGAACCTCTGCTCCATTCCAGTTGCTTCCATCGAGTACTGTATGTTCACAACAGTGGACATGCTCCCCTTTCACTCCTTCCATTTTCAGTTGTGGGAGAACTGAGCCCTTGAACTGGGCCCCATCGAGTCGTGCACCTGTGCAGTCCACCTCAGCACCTTGCACATTGAGCAGCTTGAGTCCAGGAGCATTTGCACCAACAAGGGACATCCCGTCAATTCGTCCGTACTTCCCAGTACGTTGCTGCTGCTGACCATGCCTGCCTCGAATAGTGACATTGATTAGTGAAACACCGTCGAAATTTGCACCAATAAGAATGCATTCGATGAATTCTGTTCCCTCAGGCAGATCTGGCCAATTAAAAGTCCCTTCAAGATTGCATCGATACCAGCGTGTTGGTATGTCCGGACCAATCTGTTTGCGCACATCGCCGTGAATTGTTCGATTGAATGCGACTTCAATGCCGTCAACCTCAGGAGTTCCTCTGAGTGTCCATCGCTGTGCCTGCTGAAGTTCACGTGCCACGTCGATCACCTGCTATCCCCTCTCCCTCGAGTTTCCATGTGGGAAATCTCTCATTCCATACTATCGAAGCATCATCGGACAATGTCCCTGTGCGACCCACCCGTCACTGTTTTGTGACACGTTGGTTCACGACAACCTGATTCCTTCCATTGTTCTTCGCCTGATATAGAGCTTCATCGGCTGCCTCAATGAGCGAATCGATCGAGGATATCTCCGCCCCAACTGCTGATACACCAATGGAAACAGTTACTTGGCTTGGCAGATGTACTCCTTCTGCAACCTTCTCGACCTTCTGCCGAAAGCGTTCTGCTGCATCGCGTGCAGCTTCAACCTCAGTTTCACGTAGCACAAGGACGAACTCCTCTCCGCCAAAGCGGTAGGCACTGTCCGTTTCCCTGCTACTTTCCTGGAGTGTTGCTGCAACAGTCTTCAACACCTCATCTCCCAGCTGATGTCCATACGTGTCATTGAACTTCTTGAAGTGGTCAACATCGATCATGAGTATTGACAGGGGATGACCGTACCGAACACTTCGTGCAACCTCGGACCGAAGGTCAACATCGAGTTTTCTCCTGTTGAAGATGCGTGTGAGCCCATCAGTCTCGCTACGTGCCTCAACTTCCTGGTGGAGTCGAGCAGCCACAAGATCCGTTGCAGCGTACTGTGCAAGAAGTTCAAGAGCAGCTACTGGATCATCGACAGTGGGCAAGTTCGTTTGTTCAATGAGTTCGATTGCACCCAGCATAGAGAGACCATGGACCATCGGCACCGCAACTCCTTGTGTCTTTCCATCACTGAGCCTGTACGGAATTGCATGTGCTGCTCCCAGTGCACGTTCGATCGCAGCCCTCCCCTCCTTGCTTGACTTGAGTGAGAGTGCCGGCGCAAGTTTCGCAGGTACAGTCGTATGCGCAAGTTTCAATGAGTTGTCGAGCTCATTCACCTGCCACACCTGGGCATACCGGTATCCCCCGATTGCCATGGCAATGTCAGAGAGTGCAGCAGTAATTGTCCCAGCATTAAGCGATCCACCAACGTCCGAGGCATACCGGAGAATGTATCGCAGAGTTGTATCCCGGGATTTCCCTTCCTGAGCTTCTGCAACCTCACGAGCCCTCGTCCCTTCTGCCCGCTTTGCAAGCATCTCCATGGCGGAACGAAGCTGCTGAAGTTCTGCTGGAACTCGCGAGGAAGATGGAGCAAATCCTTTTCCACCACCTTGAATCTCTCCAAGCAGCTCTCGGAGAGGAACAACTGCACTCTGGTGAATCAGACCCACCAGCACAAGGTCCACTGCTCCAAGGGCACAGCAGCACAATACACCCACAATGAACATGACAACCCCAGCAGCACCTGCCACAGATGTTACCCACAATGCAACGCCAAGCAGCACGACACTTCCACCAATGAGGGCTCCAAACCCAATCCGGTAGATCGTGAATAGCTGCTGCTCCAGGGTTGGTTCTGCCGGAATGAGGCGGAGAACCAGTGCCCAGTACCATTTCCGGGCTGAATCCAACAACTCCATGTGAAGAGGGTACTATGTTGCAGGAGAAGCCTCACTCGCAGATGCAATCTGGCACCACATACGTGCAGAACCGTCACGTGGCCGTTACGGGTGAGCGACTACCATACAGTTCATGAACAGGAGTCGTCAGTGAATCAACCCAGCACTGCATCTGACCTCGAATCGGAGCACGATCTCATCCCTCTGCTCCCCCAGGGAATCCCCGTTTTCGAGAATATCCCTGCAAAGGCTGTGATCCTTGAGGCGCTCGCCCCAGCACTTGGACATGGAGTCATGGTTATTCGCAAAGAAGGAGCTGTTGGCGTCATTCTGGTGAAATCAAATGCCATCATTGATGTCTACTGCTTCAGTGGTGGACACCGTTTTCTTGGTGATGTCGCACTCAAACGAATCAAGTCACTATCTGAAGCAACAGTCACGGCACACAAGCTCGAAGAAGATGTTGTTGACGTGATACCTTCTGTCCTCCGTGGCGACCTCTGCTATGACGACCTCAGGCTCGCATGGACGAATTGGCCTGCACTGCTTCAGGACATGTTGTCGAGAGAGGGCACATATATCATCGAGGTTTCGACTCCGAAGGGCCGGGGAGTTACGTGCATTGTTGATGGTCACCAAGTGGCAACCTACACTGAAGACCACCCCATCCTAGGCGATCCAACTTTGCTCGATGCACTCTTTCGGGGTTCACAGGGAACAATGCGCATTCGTCGTGCAGCTCTCGTCCAGACTCCCCCCACTGCTCCCCAAATCGAGCCCGTGGAGGAAGTGGCTGATGATGATGAAGAGGTTTCCGGGAAGCCAGCACCAGCAGAATCCGGGCAACTCTCCTCGGACATTTCGTATGATGCCCTCTTCTCTCTCCCAGAAGAATCTGGAACGGAAGACGTTGACTCAGCACCTGAAGACGTACATGATTCATCCACAGTGTCTGCACCCACTCCATCAATGAGTCCGCTCAATGAGCATCTCGATGAGTTCAAGTCGATTGCCCGGGATCACCTCCAACGATCTGCTGCACGTGTGGTAAACCTCCTCGATGACGCTGCAGCACAGAATAAGCCACTCGATGAGGTGTTCACTGACATCCGAGGACTCGTCATTCGAGGCGTCATGCAATCGACACTTGATGAGGTCGTTGCAAAGATGGAAAAGGCAGTTTCGTCCTAACTCAATTTCCTCTTGTGACGTATTATGGAATTGGAGGACGTGCACGAACATGAAACATGCCAAGCTCCTTGGGAGCAGTATCGGCCTACTACTTATCGTTGCTGGTCTCATTATTGGAGTCGGTCCAGTCATTGGGCTCATCCAGCGATCCCAGGCTGACGCTACTGCGATACAGGCATGGGAGCACGGATCCCCATCGCATATCAGTCCATCTCAAGATGCGACACCAAACACGTGTGCAGCGAGCACTGCTCCATCAAGCGATTACATGCTCGTCACTTTTCCCTCACTTCCCCAATACGGCTATGCACTTGTTGCCGGTAACGGAAACTGGTCCCTGCTCAATGACCGGTCTGCTGTTCACTGGTACCAGAGTCCTGCTCCAGGTGGACAAGGGAATATCATTGTTGCCTTTCACAGGGAACCTGACTTCGAGTACATCAATGAACTCAACACACAACAGACTGTGCAGGTTCAGGATCGGCAGTGCAATGTGTACAGCTATACCATCACAGGGAAATGGGTACTTGCTCCAAGCCAGGTTACACAGTTGGACGGCACTTCAGGGTACAACCTCACTATGATTACGTGCACACCATGGTGGCAGGACTATGACCGAATTGTCTGGCGTGCCACACTCACTGCTGTCAATGGAAAGCCCTTTACTCCTCCTCCAAGCACTGGGACCACCCACGCTCCTTCAAAGGGGGCATCTCAGCCAACATTCTCCTGACCGGATTGAATACGGAACACCCGTGCAGCAGTATTCCCCCAGAATTCTTCTGGAACGGTCAGCTTCCCAGAGGATGTCCACTCAATGTACCTGTGCTGGTTCAAGAGTGGAAAGTCAGATCCGAACATGATCCTGTTCCAGCCAATAGTGTCCGCTACCTGAGTGAGAATGTCAGGTTCATACAGCCACGGCCCTGCTGCTGTGTCGACATATGCATGAGTGAAGAGTTGCTTCACTTCCGGCATTGCTGCATAGAGGGGTACCCCCCCGCCAAGATGGGCAAGAATCACTGTGCACGCTGGGACAGCACGAAGGAGTCTCTCAACCCGCTCTGGTGCGAACGTACCCTTTCCAGGATATTGGTGCCCAACCGGTTCACTGCAGTGCAACAGAAGTGGAAGTTCTCTGTCAGCACAGCCTTCAGCAAGATTGAACAGGAACCGATCATCGCCGATACCAAAACCGTCAGCATTCACCTCCCCTACTCCACAACATCCTCGCCTCTTTGCATCATCAAGGGCATCATCGATATGCGGATCGAGAGGATGTATCATTGCCAGTGAAGCAATCCGAGCATCCACATTACGAGCTTGCACTCCTGCATCAGTCATTGAATGACAGTCATCAATACTGCGGAATGACCATCCCGCAACTATGCATGCATCAAGACTGTTCTCATCGAGCATCTTGACAAGCTGGTCCGTGTCAGCCATGACTGCGCCCTTGGGAAAACATGCAGCAAACCATGGATCCCGCTCTCGTACTGCTGCGGGATTCTTCCGAACTGCTTCCGGAAGAAGATGAACATGGGCATCAATATTCATTTCGGGGGCCTGCTCCGCAACATGAAGAGTTCCCGGAATGCACGTAGTACAACGTGGAGACGCATACCTGTGGGGCTCCCCGTGCGTCTCGGATAGTGAGGAACTGCAATCTCAACAATGTGATGGTGGTGCTTTCGAGCAGTAAGAATCATCTCTGTAGAAATCATTGCACCCGTCGTTGTCAGTGAAAGCACAGCGTCCCTGGGAATGAGTTTGAATGCACAGTCGACATCCCTCACACCAAGAGGACCGAAGACAAGTCGAACACAGGTAAAGAAGGCAAAGCTCGCAAACCTTCGTTGCCAAGGATCTGCACGCTTGGCCCGGTAACCACACACCATTAAACCTTCCCGATACTGCGAAAAAAGGAGATGAACATCTGCCGGATCAAACTGGCCATCGCCATCGAGAAGCCAGATAAGCGGAGCTGTTGCCCGAACAAATCCACTTCGAAGTGAGAGTCCATACCCCCTGTTTCGAGCATGTCGGATTACCTTGACAGGTATAGCCTCCATCCTGCATGCAAGTACTTCTTCCTGTGTCGAGTCAGTACTTCCATCATCAACAACGAGAATGGTGTACTCTGCAACGCCTTCATGGCGAAGTGCAGCATCCACCTTTCTCACCACAGATCCAATCACCTGTGCCTCATTGAGGGCAGGAATGACAACTGTCAACGATGATGGTGTCATGTTCCTCTCACACTGCGAACATCATAGACAGTAATTCCCTGTTCAGACGCAGCAATGGGAAGACCCTGTTGCTGCCACCAAAGTGCATTTGCCTGAAGTCCATCAGTATGCACAGTGTCCACTACCACATACGATACATCGTACTTTCGAAGAAGCCCCCGTACTGCACAATGAGACGAACTTATAGGAGTTGGACAACCTGCAAGGATTGCCTCCAGTGCATCCTTTCGGGAAATGTAATCGAGACCGTAGCTCCAGAGCCACCCCTCATACCCTGCAACCACTTGGCGACCCGTGAGTATCATGACTGGATCCTCATGGGACATACCAGTTGCAAATACAGCATGAGATGGAGTGTCACGAACAAGTGTATTTGCTAGCTGCACATCCGAAGGGGACATAAGGACATAGTCCTGCAGGATTTGGTCTGCTGGGGGAGTCCACGGACCCCAGCGGATCATGACCACTGCTCCCGTAAGGACCATTGACAACACACCAAGTTTCAGTACAAAGGAAACCCATCTGCCCTTCATACGCCATGCAACTGCAACTATTCCCATACCTATTGCGAGATACCAGTACCCAAGAAACTTCGTGTTGTCCCAATACCACGGTTGAAACACGATTGTCGTAGCAAGAAAGAAAATCCCAATTCCACCAAAAAGGAAGAGTTTCATCTCAGCACTCCACCATTGCTTCACCTCGTGCGCAATTCTTCCTGCAGGACGCACTCCTGACCACAGAAGAAGGACTCCTGCAGCAAAGGTGCAGGGTACTGCAATACCTGTATTCACCAGCCAGTGGTCCCAATAACCTGCACTAAACACTGCTTTTGCGTATTCCCCTGCAGCACTGATGAGTGCAGGGAAGCTTACAAGCACCTTGTTGGAAACAGTGGGATACCAGCCCACATCTATCCATGGATACTGATTCCCTGACGTGATGCTTCCATGCTGCACTGTCGTGAGCTGGAATGCGAACACTCCACCGATGACAAACAGTCCCAACCATATCCACTGCCATGCCTTGTCACGGCGGAAGATAGTCCACACGAGGGAGTACCCAACAATGACGAGATAGCTCTCGACATGGATGATTGGCAACCACCCAAGCATGCATCCAAGGACAATACCACTTCGTTTCCAGGGCGCATTTTTTACTACAGCAAGAAGTCCAGTAGCAGCAACACACATTCCCACAACGTATGTGCGCTGAGGGAGCCACCACGTGAGGAGTGGAGTATTCCAGACAATGCCATGTGGAACAGTTACTGCACTCTCGAGTCCGTCATAGTTCACACTCTGGTTGGCAAGGACATGGGGAATATATCCAACAGTCGTGAACACCATGGCAATTGCTCGTTGCAGTGAAGCGTGCGCCACAGCACCAAGCGTACATGCACTCATGGCAATGTCTGCATGGCTGCATGCCATCTTCCACGCTGTAACAACTACTCCCCAAAAGCCAATTCCTCCACCGAGAAGCATGGCAATGACAACAACTGCAGCAGCAAAGGATTTTCCAATAAGCAAACGAGCAAGGAAATAGATCGCAAGCATCAAACCTGACAGCCCAAATCCACTCATGAGATCAAGTGCAGTGACAATGGGAAGCCCTCCTATGCGAAGGAGCGCTGGTGCGAAATCAGGGAGTGGTGGATAATACATCGCTGTATTTGCAAAGACGATATTCTTCGCAGGCATGTTGTGGCCAATTGCAAAACTCTGTGCAATGCCTAGATGAAGTGCCCAATCTGCCCATACTGTTGGAAATCTCGCCACAAGAGCTCCATCCCATCGCACAAGAAAAATCGTGCTAAAAAGGGTAATACTTCCTCCAATAAGCAATATCCAGATCAAGCTCTGGAGGAGAACTGCCTCAGCTGACTGCTCTCTCCATACACTCCATGCATACTTCCATGCATCACGGGCATCCTTGCCAACATGAAATACCCGCTGACATACTACAGCTACGCAAAGTGGCAGGAGTATTCCCACAAGAATGGCGACAGGCGTGACTCCAAAGACAAGACCTGCTACGTAGGTCGTACCTACAGCAATGGTGGTTCCCAACACTCCACTGACCAGAATCCTCTCCCCAAAGCGAAGGCTCGGAAGAAATGCTCCTGTTATATATGCCCCAAGCAGACCCCATCCTGCAAGGGTCCCCCCCGCACCAAGCGGCATCATTGCATATCCACCCATATCCTCATGGCATGATTTGCAGTTGACATGGGAAGTCCAGTGAATATTGGATAGAAGAAAAGAAAACCTGCAAAGACAACGATGAGTCCTGCATAGGCAACAAATGCAAGAGATACATCCTTCCCTCGTATTACCAGTGTCCTGCTCCGTATTTTCGCCAGGCACCACGCTAGAGCCATAGCCATGAATGGCAACATATAGAGCGCATGGTAGAAGAAGAGGATTCTCGCTTGATTCCCAGGCTCCCACATATACCAGGCAACAAGATAGCTCACAACAACGAATGCAGGAAGAAATGCTCGTTCACGCATGCCATACGCAACGATAACAAAGCCCAGCACTGCAAGCAGGAACATGCCCAGGTCAAAGAGAGGAATGCCTGCAAATATCATGACGTGCGTGGGATACACGCGATTGGATACAAGAGGCGACTTTTCTGCTGCATGAAACGGAACAATCGTGCATACAAGTGCTGCTGCAAGTAATGCATACAGTACTACCCGCTCCCGGCGGGTACGTGGTATTGCTCCTGCGAGAACCAGGAGTGCACCAATTGCACCCCACCAGACAGCAGGATTGCCAACATTCGTAATGTCAGCAGTGGTCGTTGCAGTGATGGCAGAATACATGAACACTGGATGGTACATGACAGGCCACGTGTACCAGTGTGATGCGAATGGATGTCCCCCACATTCCGCATATTGGTAGCTAAGCTCTGACTGTGCATTGTGCACAAGATTGCCTAAATACTCTCTTCCCATGCGCACTAGCGCTGCCCCGTCTTCAATGAGATTCAGCGAGAAGGCAGGACGACTCACTGGATTGAGATATTGTGTCGTTCCAGCGAGTGATGCACTGGCAGTCCTTGTTGGACCAGTACCGCTCACAACTAGCGTGCATCCAGTGAAGTTGTATACGTACTGACGTGTTTGAGCAGGAACGTTGTACCTCCCCCAGCATGCAACGAACACAGTTGCTGCCAATAGCACCATGAGAATGTAGTGCCAGTACCCCGAAGAACTCGCAGCCTGATTCCACAGTGTTTCTCCTGGATCCTCATCACGATGCATGAACCAGTGTCGTAAGAGTCTCAGTCCAATGAATGAAATTGCCACAGCAATCGGTGCAAGTGCTGTGAGCTTTGCAGCCAGCGCAAGTCCCATACCAATACCAAGTACGTATGTGGTTGCACGCCACTGTCGTTTCGTTCGTGCCTGAAGATGAAGAACAAGAAAGTAGTACGTAAGCAACACAAAAAAGAGCGCAATAATGTCTATCACCCCAACCCGAGACTCAACAAATTCGAGGCCATCAAAAGCCATCATGAATGCTGCAGCGATTCCAAAAAAACGGTTCCTCCATAGCCGCATGGCAAGCAGGTACACAAGTCCTACTACAAGGCTTCCGAACAGTGCAACACTCAGTCGCCACGCCCATGTTGTAAATCCCCAAATGGCAATCGGTCCTGCAATGAGAAGCTTCGTGAGTGGGGGTTCGGGATCAAAGTACGGAACAGGTGGATTGTGGAGATCATAGTACGCGTCTACTGCAAAGTACACTTCATCAAAGACGAATCCTTCGCATTGCTGATGGTACTTCGGAGAGGATGGGGTGTCCGGGACTACCTGGCAATTGGGGTACGTCTCTCCTGTTGTAGTGTTGTACGGGTACCCTGCTCCCCATAGTTTCGTATTTGGTGGTGTGAGCTGCGACTTAGCGAGTTGGATCGGCAGTGGAGTGAGATATCGCCAAATAAAGGCCACGAGAACAAAGGCGACTACAATTGCCATGTCAATGCGATCGATGCCGAGAAATCCCCCATGTCCACTTCGGACAAGGGGTTCATTGGATGTCTCTTCCAATTGCTCAGCACCTCCGGAATGAACGTGCATTACCACTCCTTCCTCGTCATGCTGCCGGAAGTTCGTGTCCTCAGGCATGGTGCCATTATACTGACCCGGGTCCAGGTCCCCAGCTGAAATGAGTGAATCTCCTGAATGTGCGATATGATCTAGCACATCGGCAGTCGCTTTCCTGTCAGATCTCCCATCTAGGAACTGTTGTGGCGCAATTGTCCCCCCCACTGCTAAGTCTCATCATTCCCACTCGGAATGAAGAGGACAATATTCGATATCTCATTGAGCGTGTGCAAGATGCATGTCACACACTCTCTCTCGAATGCATCTTCGTTGATGACAGCGATGACAGGACAAGGGAAGTAATTGACGAAGTAGCTCAATCGCACGACATGACAATACAGCGGATCTTCCGCAATGGAGAAGACCGTCGTGGAGGTCTTAGTACAGCCGTCATCGCAGGTATCCGTGCTGCCCGGGGAACGTATATATGTGTCATTGATTCAGATCTCCAGCACCCCCCTGAAACGATCCCGCTGCTCCTCAGCAGGGTTGCTGAAGGGGAATACGATCTCGGAGTCGCTAGTCGCTACATGAAAGGAGGAAGCAGTGCTGGTCTATCTGGCATTATCAGGACCATTGTCAGTAAATGCTCGACTACCCTGGTTCACATCGTCTTTCCCACGTCACGAGATACAACAGACCCTCTTTCTGGTTTTTTCGTTGTACGCAATGCAGCAATTGCTGAGGTACCATTCCATCCAACTGGTTTCAAGATCCTGTTGGAGATCCTTGTGCAAGCTCCGCACCTGAAAACAGTCGATATCCCGTTTGTTATGGCTCCCCGTCATGCAGGAGAAAGCAAGGCTTCAATCCGTGAAGGATTCCGATTCCTTCGACATGTCATCGTGCTGTTCCCATACCGAAGACATCACTAACGCACAGCAAGGCGTTTCCGTGCACTTCGCATTGCAGTCACATACGCCTTCCTGACATGACCACTGTGATGTGTATCGATATATGACCTGATGGCCATAAACAGGCGTTCACGAACGTCTGGCGCAAGCAGGAGATGATCCGAGTACGTTGAGAGAAGGTTGATGTATTCAGCTGAAGAGTACTCCTGATCCCATGTATACGTTGAATACTCCATCTCATCCCACAGGTCATCTTGCTCAAGTACATCTGTGTGCGCAGCAATTACGTCATCCGAGAAAGGCACGATATGCCCATAAGAAATGGCGGATGGATCACCAGCAGCTGCACGAAGTGACTCTTCGAGAAGTGCTGGCACGTACTTCTGATAGATCTCCTGGATACCTTGGAAGAAGGTCACATCTCCTCCAACTCGCCCCCAGTGACGAAAGATCGCCACGATACCTGAAGGAAGCAGAAGGTTCCACACTGCCTTCTCACGTACTGCGGGATCGAGCCAGTGGTATGACGTAGCAGCAATCACTGCGTTGAACTGCCTGTGCGGAGTGATGCAGTACTCTTCGAATGAAGTGACAATACATTGCACCTGAGGGGTGTCTCGAAGTCGCTTCGACGCGACAGCAATCATCTCTGCTCCTGGATCAATCGCAACAATATGACAACCAAGTTCCGCGAGTGACTTCGTTGCAATGCCAGTGCCACACCCAATCTCAAGCACATGACTGATAGGAGTTATGGGTGTTCTGCGTGCAAGGTCATTGAACAGTTGGGCTGGATACCGTGGACGAGCTTGATCATAGACGTCAGCGACATCATGGAAGAGATATCCTCTTCGTCGTTGTTCATTCTCCATGGGATTTCAACACCGGATAGTGCCGGTGCAGTCCTTGTCCTATTCGAGTGAAGGAGCTGCTGGACGAAGTAAACGTTGTTGAATGAGGTTGAACTCATATTCAACAAAAAAGGCTGACTTCGTTGTACCTGTAGCATGCCGTTCGCACCACCGCTGGAGCGTCTTATCTCCTGGTGCAACACGAATACTGACCTGCTGGATGCCACGACGACGTGCTTCTGCAAATGCTTCTTCAAAAAGCGATGGAATCGAAATCATGTCGTCAGCTGCAAGGATCGTGATCTGTGGACCAGAAGCACCACGACCATAGGGCTGTTCCGTGATGACCAGTACGCCTAGTACACGATAGTTTCCTTCTACAGCGACGACACCAAAGGTCCCCGATTGCTTGAGTAGGTCTGCAAGTTCTGAGTACTGCATTGGCGTTCCAGCATCGCCAGTGGCTTTGCTGATCTGCTGGTTGACAAGACGAAGGACAGATGATGTGTCCGAGAGGGTGATGGGGCGGGTGCGTGTATATGGCATGGCAACCACACTGTACCCGATTTCCCCGGGAATCGCCAACCCCCAAATGCAGAATATGTGGAAATATGCACCTGCATGTTTATTCCGAAGGAACCCCGACATTGTTACGCTGTATTCCATGCCACAACTCAACTCCGGTGCAACATTTTGGGTCTCACACCAAGATCATGCCATTCGTGATTCCTGGTATTCCGACGGTCTCTACTCCCACGACACGCGTTTCCTCTCAAAGTGGCAGATTACCGTGAATGACAAGGAGCCATTCTGTCTCACATACAGTGAATTCGACCATGCACATGGGCAATGGGTTCTCATTGCGCCAGCTCTCATCACGAGTTCTGATGGTATTCCCACAGAAGTGAGCATCACACTTGACCGCTTCATGACTCAGGGTGAGCTACATGAAGACCTCACACTCAATACATATGGCACTGTTCCAGTCATCCTTACACTGTCACTCACCCTTGCAACTGACTTTGCAGACCTGTTTGAGGTTCGTCGCCAGCAGTGGCAATCCCGCTCCACATCAACAGAGTGGATTCCTGATGACCATATCCTTTTTTCCTCATATGCAAACAAAGACTTCTATCGAGAACGACGGACATACATCACTTCCGATACAACACCCACGGTAAACGGTTCGATTGTAAGCTTCTCCATCACCCTTTCTCCTGGAGAACAATGGCATGCCTGTCTTGCTCACTGTCTCATCACGGATCGTGCTGCAGCACAGACACCAATGGAATGCCCCCTCCCAGCATGGCATGAAGCTACTCCTGTGACAGGTATGCACACACCGCATCGCCCTGGACTGCCGCAGGATGTACCGACATACCGGGTTGCACATCATGCATTTCAGACTGCTATCGATCAATCAACCCGGGACCTCCATGCCCTTCGCATCCCAAATCCTGCTGGGGCTTCCCTTCCTGACATTCCAGCAGCAGGCATTCCATGGTTCGTTGCCCTCTTTGGACGTGACTCAGTAATTGCTTCCCTACAGACGCTTGTCCACAATCCAGAATTTGCTCGAGGCACGATTGCAGCACTTGCTGCCTTCCAGGCAACAAAGCTTGACGCGTATCGTGATGCAGAGCCAGGGAAGATTTGTCATGAGCTTCGTGTAGGAGAATGGGCAGTATTTGGCCTCATCCCACACAACCCGTATTACGGCTCAGCAGATGCAACTGCGCTGTATCTTTACCTCATTGGCATGGTGTACCAATGGACTGGGGATGCAGAGTGGCTCAGACAATTCAAGGACTCCATCGACAAGGCTCTTGAATGGGTGGATCGATATGGAGACGTAGATGGAGACGGATTCCAGGAGTATGGTCCACGTGCCATGACTGGGTATCCGAACCAGTGCTGGCGTGACTCTCCTGATGGTGTCCCTGATGAGGAAGGACACACCCCATCCCATCCAATCGGAACATCAGAACTCCAGGCGTACGTCTTTGCAGCCAAACACGCTCTTGCTCCTCTCTATGCAATCTGGGGGGAAGAAGAACGCTCTGGGACACTGCAACGTGAAGCAACTGAACTCAAACACCGGTTCCGTGAGGTATTCTGGCTCCCTGACAAGGGGACAGTTGCCCTCTGTATTGATGGCAGGAAACACGCTATCGGTACTCCTTCCTCTGACACAGGACACTGCTTGTGGATGGGAATCCTTGATGAAGATGTTGCAGAAGCCTCTGCACGGCAGCTTCTTTCACCAGAACTCTTCAGTGGTTGGGGAATCCGTACACTTGCAACATCACATCCTGCTTATGATCCCCATTCGTACCATCGGGGTAGCGTTTGGCCCCACGACTCCATGATTGCTGCAGCTGGACTGATGCGTTACGGCTTTGTTGAAGAAGCATGGTCTGTCATCCGTGGTGTGATTGATGCCACTGGATACTTTGCGAATGCGCAGATTCCGGAAGTGTTCTCTGGGTTGGACCGCTCTGCCATCCCGGTTCCTGTCCCGTATCGAAGGCCCAACATTCCACAGGCATGGGCAGCAGGATCCATTATTTATGCAGTCGACATTCTGCTCGGTATCGACCCTGACATTCCAAACGGCATCATCAGATTCCATCCCCACCTCCCTTCCTGGTGTCCGACAATATCCGTTGAGGAACTACGTGTCGGGAGCAGAAACCTTTCTGTCCATGCATACCGCAAGGAGGATGGCTCCTCCCACCTTGAGGCACGAGTCACGCATGGAGATCCCATTGAAATCATCTGTACTACTGAGCCACGACACAACACTACAACTCTTCCACACGCCTAGTTTTCTGACTCCAATAGTCTCCCAGTAATGTGGGAGCATCCACGCACGTGCAATGCAGCGATGCTGCTCCTCCGTTTGAGAGCAAGCGTTTTACATCCAGTCCATAGCTGGATACGAGCAGATCCACTTTGGTGGCTTCCACTTCACAGGCAACGTATTACTCATGATTAATCTTCATTCCAGAACCCCTTTTTGCGCAAAGCCATAGTCAACATATCCATGGCAACCTGCAATGCAGGGGATCTTGTGCGTGATGATACTGCCAAAGACTGCTTGCCCTTGCATCAGGAACTACTCTTGCAGGGGAAATCCACACGACATCGTACTTCACAGTATCTACATATGGAGTCGCGTCACACCAAGCCAGCTCTCAACTTCTTGCAGCCATCGCACAGTATTTGAACGCTGTGTGGAAGCTGGAGCAAGAAGACGCTGCATTGGATTTCTTCTTGCAGACATTCGGATCATCGGTGTAGAGGGATCAAGCTTTGCAAGAAGCCGTGCCTGGGCAACAGCTGTCTCCTCATCATCAACGAGTTCATCAAGAAGGCCAAGTCCCATCGCTTCCTCTGCAAGCCAGACTTCTCCTGTTGTCACTGTACTGAGTTGCTCCTCTGTAAGGTTTCGGGATTCACGAACAGCAGAGGTAAAGCGTTGGAAGAGAGCATTGACAAGATGTTCTTCCTTTTCGTGATCTTCTGCAGTGGGCTTCTTCCACGGTGCACCAAGGTCCTTGTACGGACCAGTTGTCGTTACGACAAGCTGAGTACCAAGCCTGGCTAGAAGATCAACAAGGACGGGTCGTACACTGATTACACCAATGGAGCCAACGAGGGCTCCTGGAAATGCCACAATCTTCCATGCTCCACATGCAAGGAAATATGCTCCTGAAGCTCCTGTTCCTCGTATCCAGGCAACAACTGGCTTCCGATGGGCCAAGTGTTTCACAGCCCGGTAGAGTGCTTCCGAGGCAATTGCACCTCCACCAGGCGAGTCGATGTCTAGAACCACAGCCCGAACAGTTGCATCCTCTCTCACACGTGTGAGGAGCCGAACTGTATCGACAGCACGAACCTGTCCTCCAATAGCGCCCCAAATAGGGATGACTGCAACTCGTTCCTTCGCAAATACGGATTTGATGTACTTTTCAATTTCACTCTGGAATGCCACGGCTTTCCTCCCCGATATGTGTTGAGCGCCCTGCTCGTATGGACTTTGCCCGATCCACCTCCTGACAACGTGCAAGGCGGAGATTACCTTCGTGAGCCTCCTGAATGATCCTTCTGGCTGTAGTGGGAAGGTCAGTACGGGCAAGGAGAATGCTTCCCAATTCCAGAACAGCCTTGTCACCCCGATACGTTGGATATAGTCCTGCTGTTAAAGTTGAAGCCTGTTCCGGAGAGCGTGTTTGCCACCAGCTGGCAAGCTCCTTCTCATATTTGCTCCAGTATGGTTTGAGTAACGTGTTCTGCCCTGCCCGGTCAAAGCCAGATGCAAGTGCCCTCATTTCAGCAAGAGAAATACCCGATCCTTTCGTGAGAAGATTCCACGCAGTTTCCTTGGCTACGGGGTCAGGACGGGATGTCGCAATAGTCATTGCATTCCGCTTCCCAAAGTCCGTCCTGTCTCGCTGCTCCTCACTATCTATATCCTGCCTTGATGCTGCTCCCCTGCTCGCAAGAGTATTGAGCATTGACCACCTGAGTTCCAGGTCCAAGGAAAGTCCAGGAATTGCAGCTTTTCCACTAAGGAGGGAAGACAGTTCCTTGAGTTGGCGTGGTGAGATTGCTGAAGCTGCGTACACCTTGAAAAATGCCAACTGCAGATCAGATCCCTGTTCAGCAGCTGCAACTCCATCCCGGGCTGCCTGGGCAATTCGTTCACGAAGTCGTGCATATACTGCCGGATCAGCGTAGAGAAGAGCATCCCTCATCGACTGCATTGTTCTCTGTACTGCATCGGGATCCTTTTCCTTCAATACATGGGGGATGAGCATGGTGATGTACTCAGAACTTCGCATTTCACCGTCACGCATCATGTCCCAGAACATTCCTGTAACCATTTGCCTCGATAGCGAATCATCAATCGTGGAGAGCCCTTTCTTGAGCACCCGTTGAGAGGCTGTGTCCAACCGGAATTTCGCATACCCGAGGTCGTGGTCATTGAGGATCACACAGTCTGCCTTCATTCCAACAAGTTCGGGAATCTCAAGTCCTGACCCTGAGATCTCCTTCTCAAGGTACCCAACCTGATGAAGTACACCAGCTGCATCTTTTTCATACACTCCTATGCCAATGTGATGGGAACGAAGTATGTCATCCCCTGCCCCAACGCGCTGGTGTATGACAGCTTTTGATATGACACCTTTTCGGAAGGTGACTTCTGTGCTCAGGGTATTCATTCCCTTCGTTTGGAGCCACTCCTTGGCCCATGCGCCAAGCTTTCTGCCGGAACCTTTTTCCAGGGCAGCGAGGAACTGGGCAAGTCGTGTATTTCCCCACTGGTATGTAGCGCAATATTCCTGGAGACCAGTACCAAGACCTGTACGGCCAACTACTGCAGCAAGCTGCTTGAGCACAGAAGCACCCTTTGAGTACGTGATGCCATCAAAATTCTGTCGAGCTGCATCCGTGTCCGGTATGTCTGCAACAATGGGGTGTGTCGTTGATTTCTGATCAAGGGCAAGTGCTGCTGACTTGCGCGTAAAAAAGAAGTTCGTCCACGCATCCCCAAAGCGAGTGGCTTCAGTTTGTGCAAGAAAGGAAAGGTAGGTTGCAAAGCTCTCATTGAGCCACAGATCATCCCACCACTCCATCGTCACCAGGTCACCAAACCACATATGTGCCATTTCATGAAGAATGACGTTTGCCCGCTGGGAACGACGCATATCTGTTACTCGTGAACGAAACAGATAGCCCTCGTTAAAGGTCGTGCAACCAGGATTCTCCATGGCACCCATGTTCGATTCCGGTACAAAAATCTGGGCATACTTGTCGAACTGGTAGGGTATGCCAAAAAGTTTTTCATAGAAATCGAGTCCCTGTCTTGTAATTTCGAAGATCTCATCTGATTCGAGATAGGGGAGCATTGACTTTCTGCAGTAGAGTGAGAGTTCACGACCATTGTGCGTAGTACTCACTTTGGCATAGGGACCTGCAACCAGTGCAGCAAGGTATGTCGACATGAGCTTTGAACGTGCATATTCGTGGCGAGTACGGCCTGAGCCGGCAACAGATGACTGTACCTCCGCAGTATTGTTTACTACTTCCCATGATTGCGGAGCATCAATTGTGAATGCAAAAGTTCCTTTGAGATCTGGCTGGTCAAAACACGCGAAAACCTTGTGTGCATCATACGGTTCGAAATGCGTGTAGAGGTACACTGAACCATCTGCAGGATCCTGTGCCCTATGCAGTCCAACTCCTGTGTGGTTGTATGCACACCGGGCAACGATCTTGAGAGTATTGGTTGCAGCAAGATTGGCAAGTTCGATCCGGCCACCACTCCATGCAGTCTTTGGAATGAGAGTCCCATTGAGTTCAATGCCCTCAATCTCTCTTGCATCAAGGTTGATGAACGTCGATGCACCGGGAGTTGTTGCATTGAAGGTGACAGTTGTAGTACTCCGGAAGGTTTCTATGGCAGGATCATCAGCAAGTTCGAGATGGACTGAGTACTGGATGTGGGAGAGAAGTTTCTTCCGGGCCTGTGCCTCATCACGTGTGAGCATATCCTTCGGTCCTGCCATGTATTTCTCCCTAGCTATTAATCCTTATCTCTCCTTATCTCATTAAAGGCTTTTTCCACCACTGTCCACCACGACCAGACAATCCTATGCCTGAGAAGCCACATGTATTGCAAGAGGCGAACCACTGCTCGAGGTCTCAGCATGGATGTCCCCCTGTTCCGAGCGTTTCACCCTCACTGACAGTGTTGATGTTCCAAGGGGGATATCTTCGAGAGTAAGCTCTGTCCAACCCTCTGGTAGAACAGGATCAAGATGAACAACATCATTGGGAAGGTCTGGATCCAGACCAAGCAGTACCTGAATTGCATGAATGATTGCACCAGATGCCCATGCCTGTGGACGATTCATGAAAGGGTACTCTGCAAGTGCACCACCCGTTGTGCGGTCGTACCCCCCGAAGAGTTCCGGGAGGACAGCATCCGGAAAGCATGTGGATGCATCAAATACACCTGCAATGATTTGGGCTGCTTCATTGTGCATTCCGTACTTTCGCAGGCCATGTGCACAGATGACAGAGTCATGGGGCCACACTGCACCCAGGTGATATGCAAGTGGATCAAACTGCGGATGGGTACGGGCAAGCGTTCGAACTCCCCAGCCAGTGAACATGGATGGTTGTGCGAGAAGGGCGCCAACACGCTGTCCCTTCTCTTTCTCGGCAATACCAGTCCAAAGACAATGCCCAACATTCGATGACACACCTTTTACAGGATTTTTGCTTCCATCAAGTGCTATGGGAATGCAAGAGAGATCTGTATCCCAAAATGAAGAGGAAAATTGCTCAAAGAGACTGTTTGCACGAGCCTGCAGGTATGACTCTTTGTCACTGTCTCCCCATGCACCAAAAAGCGGAGCAATGCTTCGATATGCGCCATATACATACCCCTGCATCTCACACATTGCAACAGGGTATTTCGGACATGACCCATCCTCACAGGGGATGCTGTCATCATTGTCCTTCCAGGAAAAATGTCCTCCTCCTTCACCAACATTCCCCTCTGCACGTCCCCAGTATTCCTGGAATCCATCCTGATCGCAGTCCCCATACAGCTCAATCCATGTGAGGCACTGGTTGGCAGCTCGCTCAAACTGGCGAAGTGTCTGTGTATCGTTTGTCCATCGCCACAGTGTCCCAAGCAGCATAAGGAAGAGTGCAGGCGTATCATGTGCTCCGTAATACGGCTGGTGGGGAGTCCTCTTCGCATGGGTCCATTCTCCAACCCGTACTTCATGAAGGATTTTGCCAGGCTCTGCCTCAAGATGACATGCAGCTTCTGTTGCCTGAAAATGCTGCAGAATGGCAAGCGTTCCATACGCAGCCTGTGGCCCATCGATAAGTGTCTGGAGTGAAGTCGTGAGCGAATCTCTTCCAAACAGTGTCATAAACCAAGGTGCACCAGCTGCATATGTGAACACCCCTTCTGGAAGCTGCAACGGTCCTATTCCCTGGAGTCGCAGTGCCCGCAGGGATGCATGTGCACTGTCCCATGCTCGCCTCACATGTTCGGGAGCACTTGTAAGACGTGAGTCCACAGTCTTCGAAGGAGCAAATGTACACGGTACGAGATTTTCAGAAAAGGGCCCAGACTCCCTTTTGGGAATCGACATCGAAGTTTCAACAACAACGTGAATCTCGGCCTTTCTTCCCGCTTGAATAACACCACTGCACGCGCCATTCCCATATGCAAGAGCCGCAATATCTCCAGCTATAGTGACCCGTGTCTTGTGCTCGACATGTTTGGACGCATAGGTCGTGGTGAGAGTCGTACCGTCGAAAACGGAAGAAATACCTGCACGGCCTTGCCATTGGTGTGTTCGGACTTCAAAGAGATCCGCGTAATCCGACTCAACTCCAATGACAAGAACAGCATCATGTCCCTCGGGAACCGCAAAAGTGAAGGTATCAGTAAATCCTCCCTTGCAAAGCACCCGTTCAACAGAACACTCGAGAGTAGGTAAAGCATCATCCGCAACAGCATTGACTATTGCCGCACGTTCAACGTGCTCTGGAGCGAGAACATACTTGTACTGCGCACTGCAGTACCCATCCTGCTGCACATCTGTACCCATGGGCATTCGACCATTGACCGTCCATGTGTACCGGGAGAGATATCGTGTGTCATGCGCAAACAGTCCCCCATCCCTGCAGAGTGAAGAATCAAGCAAACCATCCACCCCAACAGCAAGCATCGTCCCGCCATCTATGAGAAGGTGGGTAGGAGACTGCCTGATGTGGCTCGTGCGTGACGTGCTTTGTAGATGAGAACTGGTCGCCCCTGATCGACAGCGTGCTGTTTTCGTCATGATGAATACACTACTGATTCCTAGCCACTCTCCACCAGAGCTAACTCAATCCAGCATGGATATCTCACAACTAGCAAGCGAGCTTCAGAGCAACCACAACCTCATCGTTCAGGGAGACAATCTCCGCATTCTTCCGCATTTGGCAAACGATTCCGTACAACTCATATATATTGATCCTCCCTTCAATACAGGAACCACGCAGCGCAAACGTCAGATCACAACCACCAGATCTCCATCCGGAACAAGAACTGGCTTCAGCGGCAAAAGATATTCAGAAGAGGTCATAAGCTCAATGTCGTACAGGGACCGCTTTGATGACTACCTTGCCTTCCTTGAACCTCGACTTCTCGAAGCACGGAGAATTCTCTCTCCAACAGGACTCCTCTACTTTCACATAGATCAGCGTGAAGTGCACTACTGCAAGATTCTCCTTGACAGTCTTTTCGGGAGAGACTGCTTTCTCAATGAAATCATCTGGGCTTATGACTACGGTGGGAGATCCCGACAGCGATGGCCAGCAAAACACGACTCAATCCTTGTGTATGTGAAGTCCCTTGCGGAGTATCATTTTGACCTTGCTGCTTCGGATCGACTCCCGTATCTTGCACCATCCCTTGTATCCCGGGAAAAGGCAGAACTCGGCAAGCTTCCCACTGATGTCTGGTGGCATACCATCGTTCCGACAAACAGCAAGGAGAAAACAGGCTACCCGACACAAAAACCGCTCGCCATCCTCGAACGGATAGTCCGAACCTCGTCCCAGGAGGAAGATACTGTCCTCGATTTCTTTGCTGGAAGCGGAACAGCAGGTGAGGCAGCTGCACGAAATGGCAGACGATACATCATGATCGACTCCCATCCAGATGCAATTGCTGTTATGGTGAAACGGCTTGGTCGCCACCACCCCACTCTGATTGACTGCAGTACCTTGTCTGCTAGCGGCAATCAAATGTAAAAGCAAGCTGATTCGAGTTCCAGCCTTGCTCCATGCGGACGTTATCGCTCTTCGAATGCATCCTCGTTCGTGAATGAAATGCCTCGTGGTCCAAAGCAGGTGCCAAAACAACTGCATTACGCTGCAGTTCAGCAAGTCCGTACTGGTCAAGAAGTTGGGAGAGTCGCTCTTGGAAAGTGGTCTGTGTTGTCATCATGAGGCGAGTGTGACAGCACATTGCGACAGCAGTCTGTCGCTACACTGGGGCCCCATCCATGTATCGTGCTGAGGCAGCATGAACGCTCTCAGCAATGGCATTCCTCAGGTGTCCTGGTGCAAGGACTTCGACATCCCCTCCCCAACCGAGTATCCATGGTCGCATCTCAACGGAGCTTGTAACACGGAGTGTGACAAGAAGAGAACCATCATCTTCATCCTCAAGCACAGCAGAATTATGAAAGACAGAATCACGAACCTTCCATGCAACATCCTTTGAGAACCGTAAGCGTACCTCTTCAGGCTCACCATCTGTCCCAAGCCATATACCCCAGGACTGCGCAGTCAGTTCACCAACATCAAATTTGACATGTGCTTCGAATGGTGTACCCGTTGGGCGGGCATGTACAATCCGTTCCATGCGAAATGAGCGAACCTCAGTAGAAGCATGGTCAAAGGCAAAGACATAGAGAGCACGGCCCTCTGGTCGTGGTTCGATGAAATACGGTTCTATAGTTCGAGTCGATTCCCGACCTTGACTATCGCGGTATTCAATTGCGATCTGTCTTCTATCTACAAGTGCATCAATGATCGTCCTCTCCACAGCTCTGCGATCCTGCCGTGTCGGACGTCGTTCTGCATCTGCAATCGTCTGTTCCACATATTCTGTGACTGTGGGCAGCGTTAGTGCCCGTGCGATCTGAGCAAGTGCTCCAATAAGACCAGGATCATGGTCCTGACGCATCTTGTGGAGGAGTCGAAGGGCAACCAGGAGTGACACTGCCTGGTATCGGTCCAACTGCATTGCAGGAAGTTTTGAGTACGCCCCAATCTTCCAACGACCATCAACATCATCAATGTCAATTCCCACGCTATCGCGCAGTGTTGCAATATAGCGCTGTACTGATCGTGGACTCACCTCAAGCTCGTCTGAGAGCTGCTGGGTAGTCAGTCCTACAGTTGTATCACACAGTCGCTGGTAGAGCTGTATGACACGAACAAACTTCTCACCGGATTCATACTGGCTCGGCATGCGTCTCCCCTGACAGGGCATGTTCCACAACTACCTCAGCCAGTGCAGTGATGAAGTCTGGATCATCGTTCGGCATTGCAGTTCGTACCATTGTAATGCCACACTCCTCAGCCTCCTCACCACCAGCGACATCGATATCATAGAGAACTTCGAGATGGTCTGCAAGAAACTGTGTTGGAACGACAAGTACCTGCTCATACCCTTGCTTCACAAGCTCGGGAAAGAGTTCCTTGACATCTGGCTTCAACCATTCTTCCGGGGTATGTCCTGCACTCTGATACGCAAACTGCCAACGAGCAGGATCCAGCTGGAGTTCCTTGGCAACTGCATCGACTGTGGCATGTATTTGATCAAGATATGCTGTATCTCGCTCAACAACGGAACGGGGAAGGCTATGTGCAGTGAAGATGATCGGAAGGTGTTCCCTCGCGTCCTCTGGAAATGCGAGAAGAGCCTCGTTCACCTTGCTTGCCAGGCTGCGGATAAATGCCACATTGGTACTCCACGACTGCGGCGGTACTATCTTCACTTCAATCCCGGTAGCCTGTGCTTTCTCCTCTACTGCCTGCTCAACTGCATTGACATACCCCTGCATGAGGACAGGAGAGAACTGTGGAGAAAGCAGCACCATAATGATAGTAGTGGCCCCGAGCTCAAGCACTTCATCTACTGCTTCAGCTATAAATGGGGCTGAATGAAGCATACCGACTGCAACATGGTACGCTCCTGTTCCAAAGTGTCTATCGAGTTCATGCTGGAGACTCTTCCCCTGTCGCAAAGTGATGGGTATAAGAGGAGATGAACCAATCCTGTCGTACCTTCGCTGAAACTCCTCAACAAGTTCTGTTCGTGACCCATTTCCTGGCCGCACATGTTCAAGATATGCAGCAACATCCTGTGAAGTTGTTGCAGAACCGTAGGTGAGAAGGAGTACTCCTACGGGTGGCTTTATCATGCTGACACTCCTTCAGGAATTTCTCTCCGCGTAGTTTCATGGACAAATGAGGA
Organism: Candidatus Dormibacteria bacterium; assembly: GCA_049964715.1. Taxonomy (GTDB): domain Bacteria; phylum Chloroflexota; class Dormibacteria; order Aeolococcales; family Aeolococcaceae; genus JAJZLL01. Next base: position 15,119 of record JBMFXB010000018.1, on the reverse strand, counting down.
AAGGTCCCGAAGAATGGAAGGATCAGTCATCGGGAGAACTCCATGCCCGAGATTGAAGATATGCCCTGGCCTGTTATTTGCCCGTTCAAGGACTCGCTGCGCCTCAGCTTTCACACTGGCGAAGGGAGCGAGTACAGCTGCTGGATCAAGATTTCCTTGAATTGCAAGGTCACTTCCCAAAATGGTCCATGCTTCATCAAGTGGTGTACGCCAGTCAATACTCACAACATCAACACCAAGTGTTCTGAAAAGTGGATACAGGTGGGAACTATCTGTCGCAAAATACGTCATGGGGACGTCAGCCTTCTCCTTCACCCTTCTTACAATTGCCTGGAGTGTGGGAAGAACCTGTGTGGAGAATGCATCCCGTGTAAGAGCACCTGCCCATGAATCAAAAAGCTGCAGAAGTTGGGCACCCGCTTCCACCTGCGCAAGTAGGTACCTAACAGTAACCTCCTCCAGAGTATCCATAAGCTCCTTCCAGAGTGAAGGCTCCGCATACATCAATTGCTTTGTATATGCATACTCTCTACTTGGCTTTCCCTCGATCATGTACGAAGCAAGCGTGAAGGGAGCACCAGCAAATCCAACGAGTGCAGTCTTCCCCTCAAGCTCTTTCCTGACAATTCGGATTGCCTCAAAAAGATCAGGTGTCGCATCCCTTGGATCAACAATCTTGAGCGCTGCAATTGCTGAAGGCGTTCTGAGAGGAGCAGCAATAATTGGCCCCAACCCTGGATCGATACTGAAAGGAACATCCATTCCAAACAAGGGAAGCATGATATCCGCATACATCACAGCTGCATCGACACCAAACTCTTCAACTGGCATAAGTGTCACTTTCGCACACAGCTCTGGAGTTCGTGTAATTGTCAGAATGTCATATGTTTCCCGGAGATCCCGATACTGCTGGAGACAGCGGCCTGCCTGCCGCATATACCAGACAGGCGTGGCATCTACCGGCTGACAGTGCGCTGCAGCAAGGAAGCGTTCAACCGAATTCATGGAGACAACCTCATCATGTTCAACCAATTCTCTCCTCAGGATACCGTGGAGGGAATTGCAGGTGTTTCACCGGACTATGCGACAGACCACCCCTGTCGCTGTGGAGGGTCAGGAACTATCCGTACGAGTTTCCGTTGCTCGGCTGTGAGTCCAAGCTGTACAATCTGGGACCGTGTGAATCGTGCACCATGAACAACTGTTTCAGGAGAAATATGTGCCCCAACAAGAATGGCATTCGACCAGTCAGTTCCAGAGAGATCCGCACCCCTGAAATCGGCTCCTGTGCACTCTGCCCCAGTTGTGTCAGCTAGATTCTTCAGCACTGCCCTTCGAAAATTTGCACCAGTGAGAATCGATCCTGTCAGTGCAGCACCAGTGAGATCTGCACCGGCAGCATTGAGATTGGTACATCGCAGTCCTGACAGTACGATCCGTGAAAGCTTCGCCCGAGAAATATTGAGGCGTGAGAGGTTTGCCCATTTGGGAGGTGAAGATTCCTCAGGATTCTCCATTCTCCATCGCCATGCGAGCAGCGCACGGATCTCGGGGTACAGCGGAAGTAGACTCCATTCTGGACCAACTTCTTCGAGAAGCCGTACCGATTCACAGGCAACCTTATCTCCTGCAATGTCAGTTTGACCCTGTACCTGAGCAATGAAAAGACGGTTGTTTCCCTTCCAGTACAGGGCAGGGTCCCGAGTGAGATGGTAGCCTCGGACATGTACTTTCGGATTGTAAATTGATTCAGTCCACTGTCCAGGATGTCTTCCTTCAGGCAGCTCATACGGATTTCGGCGACCACTGTGGTAGGGTGGCTTCGCTTGAGCATCCAGGACTTTGAAAAGTAGTAGAGAAGGCATCGTCCTATCTATCGTAACGAGCACATGACGGACATTCCGGGGACAATTGTGACTGTTAAGGGAAAATGTCCATGGTATCCTGCAGGAAGATAACCCATACTGTCCAACGTAGTAATTTCCAGCTGAGGTACTTGTACAGTGTCCCAGATCCGCCAAAATGCTGACTTCCGGACACCTTTCATACATGCTGCGAATGGATTGGTCGAGCTCGTGAAGCAGATTCCTTCCCAGTCCTGGGATACCCAAGCTCTTGGCGTGTGGACCCTCAGAGATCTTGTGGGCCATGCATGCAGGGCAATCACCACTGTCGAAGAGTATCTCGCCCAAAATGTGGAAGGACCAATCATCATGGATTCTGCAGAATACTTTCTCCTTGCATTGGCAAATTCGAGTGATCCAGAGCGCAAGCGCAAGCAAGATGCAGCTATCGCTGCTCGTGGGATTGAAGCGGGACAGCGCCTAGGTTCGGAACCACATTCGCGCATTGCCAAGATCGCAGAACGGGTGTGCGAAAAAGTGTCGTCCACTGATGGTACTGTGCTACTTGGTACTCCCGTGGGACCAATGCCGTTGTCAGCATACCTCCCCACTCGAACGTTCGAACTCGCTGTGCATGGGTGTGATATTGCCCATGTTCTTTCTATCCCCCCACCAAAGCTCCTTGATGAATCCATTGCCTCAGCTTGTGAACTTGCAGGACGCATTGCATCACACAGGGAAAATGCAGCAGCCATCCTACTGCTCATGACTGGGCGCACAGGTGTTCCAGAAGGTACGAGCGTTCTCTGATGTACTTCACTCCGGACAGGCGAAATGCGCATACACAGTGTGCACCTGTCACGTACTGGAGCGGGAGACGAGACTCGAACTCGCGACCCTTTGCTTGGGAAGCAAATGCTCTACCAACTGAGCTACTCCCGCCCGCATACTGTCAGAATTTCATTCTGCCATACTCCCGGTAGATCACTCTACTCAAAAGAGAGTCAGGTTGCAGTATTCCCTTACCCAAGGGACACAGACTGGAGAGAAGCCCGCTCAAGGGTACCCGCTTGTGAAGGTACAAACCTGTCGAGAACATGCTCAACCTCAAGCACCCGTTCACCACGTACATGCTTCGTAACTGAATACACTTCAATCTCTTGGATCGTACGGTATTCATGGGGAGCCTCAAGGCATCCCTTCACTCGCGGTCGATCCGCAAGACACTCTGCAACGAACATTGCTGACTCGTGGGAAGGATACTCCCTTACTGGAAAATGTCCTGCCTCTAACCGGGCACGAACATAGTATGCAACTGTTCCATCAGGAAGGAGTGGTGAGGTATGTCGTTCATCCATGCCACAAGCGTACGAAGCACCACAGGACACATAACGGACAATGTGCAGGCATACTTCATGCAGTCAAGCTACGATGCCCGCTCATACGAAACGTATTCGGCATTACGGAAAAACTTTCGCTGTGACAATTCAACAAATCGTTTTTCGAGATACCAGGGCCGAAGACGAACGATTGTTGGAGACATACCCCGGTACAGAACTATAGCTGTCCCTGCCTGGAGTTGCCGGAGTGCATCAGGTGTTGCCATCTGATCCTGCCGCACAGCGAAGGTCTTGTTGGTCTTGCCATCATTCTGGCTCACGGAGACATCTGTATATTGCTCTCGCCCAACAAGTTTCGCCACAAGTTCTGTCGTCTCAGGATCACTGATACCAGGGAGAACCATCTTTGCACCGTGGTTGTTGATGATGGAGTTGGATTTGTCTGGACCGTACCTTGCCCTGAGCTGGCTCAAATCCTGCACGATCGACATGATGATGACACCACGACCAGCACCCTGGGATGCGACAGAGGGCAACTCTTCGATTGGAACAACATTCGCAAGCTCATCAAGGAATAGTCCCAGCTCTGGAACTAGTCGCCCACGCGGCATATGATTGGCCATGAGGTACCCCCGGGTGACTACTGTCATAAGGATGCCTACAAAGAGACTCGCAACTCGTTCAGGAGTCTGGGACGGAGTACACAGATACAACGTTCCCTTTCTCCGGAGAAATTCATCTGGATTGAAGCGACTCGTCATTGCAGATTCTGCAACAGGCTTCTCATTGAAAACACTGAAGATCCTTGTCACAGTGGAAAATACAGTGCCGCGCTCCTTTTCTGGTCGCTGGTCTATAGACATGAGCATACTGATGGCCCGCTCGGGATCAGAGTTTTCCGGTTGTTCTTCCTCATCCAGCATGTCCTGAAGGATGGCCATGGGTGTCTGAAGGTCATATCCCTGAATCCATCCACGGACATCGATGATGGAATGCTGGCCCGTTGAAGCTGCAACATACAACAGGGGAGCTATGAGGAGCTTTCCGGATTCAGCCCAGTGTGCCCAGTCGTTATCACTCTTGCCACCACTTGCAGGCTGCAATCCTGCAGTGAGCCATGAAGCCACCATCCACGCGTAATCAAGTGTCTGACAACCCGTGATGGGAGACCAAGTAACTGACTGATACCGGTCACTAATCTCACCTGTTGGATCATAGACATACACAGGACCGACTCCCTGTCGATAGCCACCCGTAATATCCACGAGTTCGCTCTTGGTGGAGGTCACAATTGCTGGTCCATCCCACTCAAAAAGGTTTGGAATGACCAAGCCAGTCGTCTTTCCAGAACGTGTTGGTCCGATAACAAGCAAACTCGTCTCCTTCTCCGTTGCAATGAGAGAAGCGCCACGTCGCCCAAGAATGAATGAGCCTTGTCGTGGGTGCGTCACTCGAAGTGCTCTAAGGTCATACCACGTTGCCCACCGTGAATTTTTTCGCAGACCTGAAGGTGCAAAGTATCGACCAAGTCCAGCAGGCAGTCCTCCCTTCCAGTACATTGCTACAAAGAATGCACCTCCACCAACAATGACCACGATGAGGATCATGAACATCCAGAAGAAAAACATATTTATCGGATGCTGAGTTCCGACAAACACACCCCACATGCTGCCATGTTTCGTACCACCAAAGTACGAAAAGATGTTTGATATGAACCCAAAGGGACTTGCTGTTGGGCCCCCGCCTGCAAGCTTTGCAGCCCAGGTAATGAGGAACCAAGGCACGAGCCAAACGACTCCTATGACTGCAACTACTGCAAGGTCACTCTTGTAGGAACTCGTTTTCGGTGCATTCACAACTGATCCTCATTTCTCATATGGGTGAACCTGCTCCTCTCCATGTTCATCGTACACACGATGCTCAGGCTTGTGGCATCATACTCAGTGACCGTTACGAACCATTTACGCCTTTGTTGCCTACACGGAGACACCAAAGGGAAACGGTGCTGGTACTGCAGATCCCTGAGGTGGGACAACAAACTGAACCACGGTTCCATCACTGTACGTTCTTGTCCATATTCCACTTCCATCAAGTGCGAGTGTGTCTGTTGAAGTGATGGATGTATTGTTCCACGAGAACCTGCATGTCTCTGTTACTGAAAGGGGAAGTGCTTCATTCATCGTGCATGTCCCGACAACTGCAATACCTGATATATAGGTTGCAGCAGTAGCAACAACTGCAGTTGAAGAGACAGGGCGAAGCAGATATGTTGCAGCTCCTGTATACAAGCCCTGCGAGGTGGGCGTAAGGATATTGTTGTCAATGACAATATTTCCACCATATGCGTACACCTCAGGTATGGGACGATTTACTGCAGCATATGATCCAATCCCCATGAGTACTAGCGCGATAAACACAATAACAATCCGATTATTCCTATGCCAGAACCGAAGGATTGGTGAAACACGTCTTTTCTTGTGAACCACATCGAAATCACCAATTGGCATGGGGATATTTTGGGGGGAGCGATCGATATAATTGCGCTCGCTATCCTTCGGCTTGAACAACGGCCCCATACTGGATTCTCCCGCTACGACTGCTGCACCTGTTCTATACTGAGCCGCTGAATAAATCTGCAGCTGGGATCTATGGTCATACTGAGCCTCATGCGTCGTTTCGGCTGCGGAATTACAGTGCCGTCTGCTGTTTCTCGAACAGACTGGTCATCAAACTCAACAACTGCATCAATTGGCTGGGTGAAGTCTACAAGATTGCCCTCAACATGCAGGGCTGCGTAGTCACCATAATTTGGACGCATGGCATCTCGTGTAGCAAGGAAGGGAGCTACGGATTGACGAAGCCACTGGGCCACCTGAGGCGCTACATACGTTTCGAACGTTGGATCGTTGCCTGCCAAGAGATCTGCAATGTCATACAGTACCTTCTCAGTAAGATGACGTACTTCTTCAATACGCTGCTCCCGTATCTCGTCCGGCTGAGGACCTACTGGCTGCCCTTTTTTCTGTGGTTTGTCGAATAGGCCCATGCCTATCTCCTTCCCATCCGTGCAGGACAACGCACAACCACTTCAGTAAGCTCTCGATATGCCACACGGAGTGTTGGCGACATCTGTTCCACTGGCACACCCTGCATTCCGGCAAGACGGACCGTATCAGCTTCATCGGGAATTTCAACAATTGCTTGCACTCTTCCCCGTATGGTCGACAGATACTGCTGCGTAGCAGGATGCTCCCGGTTCTTCTTCGCCTTTGGCACAATGTAGGGAACAACAGTTGGTGGGAGATCCCTGACTTCGAGATAATCCAACACTCCATTGAAGTCCTGTTTTGACGAGGTCGTTGGGAGCACGAGCACATCCGCGAGCTCCAACCAGTAGGCAGCTGCAGCTGCCTCCGGACCAGCCATGGGATCAGGAAGACGGTTACTCATGTCAACAACGATGAACGTATACCGTCGTTTGAGATAGTCTGCAAGTCGTCGAATGTCTGTCTTCGAATACTCAGATGTTTCGCGATCTTCTGGATAACATGCAAGTGCAGGTGTTGAAGCAAACACTGGAGCAGGAACTTCTCTGTTGGCAGTGAGGGCTGCAACAGTTTCGCGCACCGTGGCAGCACCATTGGGCAAATTCATCTGACCCCATGCATCAGGATTTGCGATATTCGCATCCACTATGGCAGCCTTGTGGCCGACAGAGTCAAGGACTGTACCTGCAACAATTGCAACAGCTGCAGCAAAGCTTGTCTTGCCTACTCCACCCTTTCGGGATCCCATAACGACAATGGTTGATCCTCTGTTCACCATCCACTGTGCAAATTCTGCATTAGGTGTCTCCCTGAATCCACCTTTTGCACTTTTCTTCACATTGAAGATTGAGGGAAGGGATACTCTCTTCCTATCCCTGCCATCTTGCGTTGGCAGCTGGTACCCGCCTCCCGGTGTAATGTTTGGTACCCCCGGACTACCTGAATGAGACTGTTGGTAGCCACCTGGAGCACTGGGAGGAACAGCTGCCCCTCCCTGGGACGACTGCCCTCCCTGCCACTGGGCTGGAGGAGGAGGGGTTGGAAGTCCGGCTAACCCAGCATTGCCACCCCACAATCCGCCACCTGAGCCAGGTACTCCCGGAAATGGATTGAGCGCACTTGGGGGCAGGAGAGGATCATTGGGTGACCACTCCTTCTGTTGGGGCTGCTGCGTGGTGAAGGGAGAAGGTGAGTTCGGAGAAGTTGGCCGCTGCTGTATTTGTGGAGGGACAGGAGGAGGCTGTTGGGATGGAGCAGGCGTGTCATAGTTCGACACCGGAGCCGGAGCTGAGCTTCCCACACCTGTCCCGGAACTTAAAAGATCAAATGGATTGGGTGTTGCTGGCTCAAGTATTTCCTTCGGACGTGAGGGTGTTGGCTTGGGAGTTGGAACTGCTGACTGTTGAGAAGGTGGCGGATACGGTGAAGAAAATGGCGACGTGAAAGGATCATTTGCCTGGGGAAGCGGCGAATCGAGTGGATTAGCAGGCGGTGAATCTTCCTCAGGGTAAAAGTCCGAATCATCAAAGTCGATAGGAAAGTCTGCACTGAGCGCTGCCATTCGAATGGCTTCACCCTGGTCAAATATGTCATCTCCATGTCCATTTCCACCACTGAACTCACGCATGACAATTGCAGCAAAATCAAGGGGACCATGCGCAATGAAACTTTTGATTTCATCTGAAGCCTCATAAATCTGACCGTCCTGAACTGAGTTCACTCCTATATAGAAGGATCCGTCCAGTCCCTCAATCCACTCAATGAGCCCCGGTTCGTGTTCAAGGAGAAAAACGGGATGTGCATTTCTTGGTACGTTATCTGCCCACCAGCTGTCTATTGCTGCCTGTACTGTGTCATCACCAAAGAATGCCTTGCCCCGAGTTGGAGGTGCAAGAAATGTAGCGGGCACTGGAGCATCGGGAAGCTTGACATCATCTAGAAGACGCGCAAGTCCCATGGCATCATCCTCATCACTCAGGAGAACGATAAATGCGTAGCTCTCTTGTGCACTACTGGCCAAAACTCTGTACCTCCTGTACTAGTTGCTGGCTATTGCCACAGCACATAGAGAACGAGCGGGATGTATGATGTGCAAGTCCAAGGGCACAGAGAAGAACTCCTGCAACGAAGAAGATCACTATGCGGGACCATGTCTGTTGAACTACTGCAGTCTGAGATGCCTCACGAAATGCACTGACTATGACACCCACTGCAAATGCCAGGATGACTCCCCATACGATGAGCACTGCGAATGATATGACTGCAGCGTTTGTCATGGAATTGCCATTAAAGAATGCTCCAAGTGCATTCCAATCTGGCATTCCAAGGGAGAGTGCAGCTGCAACACACATGACAACACTCATGGCACATGCTGGAAATAATCGCTTTGCCATGGTCCGTCAGTGACCTCCAATACCTGCTGCAATAGACTGGAATGCAGGAAATCCAATGAGTACGAGGAGCGGAAGCAGCATTCCTGCGACCGGAATCGTGACGAGGATCTTTGCCCTCGCTGCATTCATTTTAGCCTCAGTAAGACGACGTTCATACGAAATGCGTGCGAGGTTAGTGAATGTGTTCCGTTCAGCAAGACCAACATTAGTATTGAGAAGTGCATCGCTCAGCATTGTAAACATCGGTATCTCGTATGCATCCCCGATCATGCGATAGAGCTCTGCAGTACTTTTGTGTGGTGTCTTGATGAGCTTCGTCCAACCACGATCATCAACGATCGTTTGCAGTGTTCCGTCCTCAGTACAGCGGGAGAGTATCTTCACAGCATCCTCAACTTGAAGTCCACGACCATCAGTCATGATGGCCACCATCATGAGCATGTCCGAGATGGTTTTGTTCGCAGTTTCCTGGCGTGAACGGGCTGTTCGTTGAAGACGAAGTATGGCAAACACATACACGAATATGAATACGAGAATGACATAGGCTGGGGGAAAATACCAGCCCCCACCCGTAAAGTATCCAAGCATTTCGAGTGCCATGTACACAGCGCATGCAATAAGTCCTACTACTGCAGTCTGCGAGATAAAACCTAGCGGAGTGACATTGTAATTTGCAATTGGAAGGAGTCGTGCAAGATCGAGTCCTTTCTGAATCCGACCCAGAAGAGCTGAACGGGTCGCTAATCGTTCCAATGTCCCAACTGGTCCCGCATACCCTCTCATTCCCGAAAGAGATCTCCATGCACGTATGTCAGGAGGGGTAAATACATCGAGTTGGAGGATTGCAATCCACCAGGCAAACACAATGACTGCTGCAATAACGATGTATGGAACGATGGACAGGAAGTCAATGATACTGAATGTAGCTATCATGTGCGGAGATGAAGAAAGTAGCCTATACATGAAGCTGCTCCTGCTGGCGTGCTATCTCTTTTACATTCCACCGTGTCCATGATTCAATCCGAACAATGACGCTCAATATCCAGACCAGGAAAGTAAACATGAGAATGACTACAGAAAGTACTATCGCACCCTCTAAGGTTGAATAGAACGACCGGAAAATAGGAACTCGGATGACTGAGATGAACATGACTGTCATAAGTGCAGCCATGGCCATGGTGACGGCACGCTGTTGTGTAAGGGTAGTCATCGCCTCCTCTGACACTGCGAGCTGGGCTTCCCCAATGGGAAGGATAATCTCATTAATTGCATCAATGAGGGATTCAAGACTCCTACTTCGTGACCATATCAGCACGCTCAAAGCGTTCTCAAGCAGCGGGGATCGTGATCGATTCGCGCATTCCACAATATTCTGTACAACGGAACCTCCCCGGGCAAGCGGAGAGAGCACATACCTGAGCTCCTTGCCTGGATTCCTTCCAATTTCCTGAAGTGCAGTATCGAGAGACTGGTTAGTTAGTGCCATCCTGTCGCGAAGGTTTCGAAGTTGCTGAAGAAAAGCACGCTCCATATTGAGCTGATGTTTTGCTGCTCGTCCTGACAGTGCAAACCTGGGTACGACTACTCCTGCAACAAAGCCAAGAGGAATCATCAATATCACCCCAGTACTCCATCCTAGGACAACTCCAATAACAATGACGACAATCCGAAGGATGTACCACTGACGAACTGGCCAGCCCAACGCAAGGCTGGCAATGTCTCCCTCACGCTCAATGAATGAAGGAAGTTGCCTTCTTTTCTTATTCTGTGCTGTGTTCAATGGTCCCACTTCGCCAATGAGAACGAAGAGTCCCAGACCACATGCTATGAGCACCATGCATCCAATCAGGACGACAAATACTGGCTGAAGAAATCCTACAACCGCGGGATGGAAAAGTATTGTGGTCATCATGGTTGGGGTATCTCATCACTCCACAGGAACGGTCGGATACGTGGAGCTAGTCGAGTGAGGTTTCCAACAAGTTCAGTGCGTCGTTCCCAACCACCATTGTCAGTCTGTTGGTACACCCATTTGTTGTTGCCACCTCTCTCAATTGCCATTATGCCCGTGAGTCGCCTCCTCCCGTTCTGGTTTGCAAGGTGGATGACTACATGAAGCGCTTGTTCAACTACACGCTTGGCCATCTTCTCATTCCCTGTGAACCTCGGATTCTCCATGACGTACTGCATAGCCTGATCTACTGCTAGCTCTGCATCTTCAGCATGGATAGTCGTCATTGAGCCATCGTGACCAGTCATGAGTGCCTTGCAGATGGCAGCCATCTCCTCTCCTCGGGATTCACCAAGAATTATGCGGTCTGGCTGGAAACGCAGTGCATGGCGAACAAGATCGAACATTGTTACATGTTGACCTTCTGCATCAGCACGAATCGAAGGAATAGTGGAAACTGCTGACGTGAGTCGATGCCATGCAGTACCATCCCCCCTGTCCTGATCCAGATGCAGCTCAGCACCATCTTCCACAACTACAAGGTGATCGGTATCTGACACCATGCCGCATAACACTCGCATGAATGTCGTTTTCCCGGTAGAGGTTCCGCCAGCGATCATGATATTTGCCCTACCTTTGACAAGTGCCTCAATGAACTGAGCTGCACCTCGAGGAATGACCATATTGGCGACATAGTCATCGAGAGTTTTCACCTTCGATCGCGATGGTATACGAATTGATGCCTTGATGCCAGCCTGACCAGATACTGCAGGCTTTTTTGCAACAACAACTCTCACGACACTGCCGATATTAGACTCAGCAATCGGGGAAGCATCAGTCAGGCTCTGATCTCCAGTGACACCCCGGAGCCTGATGACCTTGCGGAAAAACTCAATACAATCATCATCACTCTGAAAGGGACTGTTTCCTGCAAGAAGAAGCTTGCGCCCTACAGTACTTACAAGCCAGCTATCGTAGCCAAGGCACGTAATGTTCTCAAGATCAGCACCGTAAATGAGTAATGAAAGTGGCCAAAGGTGGGAGGCGAGAATCTTTGCATTAACAACCATCATCTCCCGGTACTGGACATTTGTAGCAAGTTCCGAGATGACAGAAAGCGGCAACCCACTAGTCTGTGGCGATTCGATCGCCTTTGTGACCATTGCACGTACATCTTCCTCAAGACGCTCTTCATGGATGACTGCAGCGGGCTCACCTCCTCTACCCTGGATGACCTTGGATGCAATGACCTGGGCAACTTCACGGACTTCTGGGGGTATGCTTGGCCATGAACTGATAGCAACCCCCTCATTTCCTGGTGGGGTGCCAGGGGATGGTCCTTGATACGGTTGTGCTACTGCGCTCATATATTTAGCTCTTTGTCAATTCCACCAAAGTGCATCGGTACACCCTGATCTCCCATCTTGGTTGCACGTCGTTCATCCCAGCTCCATATGTCCCTGACGGGAAGATCCGGCATCTCACGTTCAATACTTGCAACGATCTCACGCTTGAATGCCCGGCTACGTTGATGGCAGATAACGATTTCCCCAAAGGGAGGTCGTGCTGCGCGGAGGACATTGATGCTATACGCCACGAGTGGTGGATCATCACGGATGACAATGAACGCACGATGGAACACTGCACAAATAGCTTCGGCTGCTGCTCGGGGAGAACGTAGTCCCGGATGAGAGAGGGGATGACCAAGGTCTGCAATGACAACATCGTCAGGAAGTCCTGTATATGCAAGATGCATTTTTCTCAGACATTCAGCTATGTCATAGCCGTAACTTCCGCGAAGTCCCGGCACAATCCGAAGGTTAGGTCGATTTGGCACAATAACTGACTGAGCTGCAAGCTCATCCGGCCGTGCCGGACGATCTCCAAAGCAGTTGCCAAGACTCTGATCCCCAATCTTGAGGTAGAGAAGATCTGCGATCGTTCCGCCTTCCATGTCACTGTCAATGAGCATGACATGACGATTTTCTGCGAGCGTCCACGCAAGAGACGTTGCCCAGTACGTCGAGGTCTGACCTGCCCGTGTCGTATAGACTGCGATGAGGGTGCTCATGATCTAGGTCGAACCTCCCGAAGTCTGGGTCTCTCCATTGAGCTGGGTGATTGCAGCTGATGAGCCTCCGGCGTTCGCTTGAGGCGGTACGCTTCCACCATTCGTAACGGTTGCATACAGCTGCACTGAACTATCCGTACTAATCTCAAGCCACAGTGTTTCATCCTTCGGAGGTACTGCAATCGTGACAGTTCCGCCACCACCGCCACTGGTGAGGACTGTGACGTTGTGCCCAATGAGAATTGGAATTGGACTTCCTGATGCTGATGTCGCTGCCGTGGATCCTGCGCTTAATGCATAGATGTTCACAAGGCTTCCTGGCGTAAGATTCGGTGATTGCTTTATCTGGATAGCCACCTGTACAAGTTGTTGCGAAGGCGGTGTCACATCATCAGCCTGAACAATGTCCCCTTTTTGCATGGCAAACTTGAACACATACCCTGGTGCATGAGCTGGATCGTACTGGAAATAATTGAACTGGCCAGGGGATCCGTGTACATTCACAGCAACTACATCATTCGATTGATATGCTTGTCCCGCAGTGACAGATTGGGTGAGTTGATACACAGTAATGGTTGAAGTTGCATTGAGTGCTTCAAATCCCACAATGAATCCAATGACAATGACCATAACTGCAGTCAGAATGAGGCTTGCTATCAATCGGTTTCTACTCATTAAACTTCCATTCCTCCATGGCTCTGTACAACTGCATTACACCCCTTGCTAGCCGCATTGCATGAATGTGCAGCACAAAAGGCACATCGACTGGATGGGGCTTGAGGGACATCACGGCACCTCTCAGGATAGGACAGATGTCCGATCATGAGCACTCCTCGTTGCACACTTGCAACACCCATGTGACGCATGTAGGAAATTTGCGATGATCTATCAGTGAAAGGAAGCAGGAACTGTGAGTGCAGTAGTGCCCGGGGCATGAACTCGTCCCATGACCTGCTCAGCATCCTGATTGTATGGGGGATGCCAGAATAGGGAGACAACCTCAACCCTCTTCACAGAGGTTGGTCGTCTCAGAGCTGCATTGAACATGCGCCGTATTGTTCGCTTCTTGGAAAAAGGACGTCTGAGAAACACTCCTACGCCACCATAACTTGATGCAAGTCGCATGGCAACCATGTCAGCTCCAGGTCCAAGCGCAAATGCTGCAAGTGACACCACACACTGAAGACCTGGAAGAGCACGCAAGGTCATACCAACTCCTGCTACCGTACTCTCTGGCAAGTTGGCAAGGATTGTATACGCTCCACGAAGTGGGTCTGTGCGCTGCCATCCAAACGTGGAACTGTCCAGGGCAAGATGACGATCCGTCGGAACCATGTTGATGACAGACATCTCATCTGACACATCCACGAGATGTGGAATAGTCCACCCCGGCTCAACCGTTCCTCCACACTGATCTGCAATCGTTGCTGTGGCTGCATCCTCCATCATTGCATTGGTTGAATGCACGCCAAGCAGAACTCGTTCACCTCGAAAACCAATAATGAAAAGTCCAAAAGGACGACCATATGACATCTGCCAGAGATCAGCAACAAGGCGCTCTGCATCTGCAGGTGTCGGGATTGGTGCCGCTTCAACTAGTTGCATTACACTTCCACCCTACTGGAGGAAGGCGGACAGATAACGGACATTGGCACTCACCACCCTAAATCCCATCTGACTGTGTCCCCTCCATCGTATCTAACTTGGCCCAGACCTAGCTAATTTCTCTCATAACAAGATTGAACGATTTCGCTACAGAACATTGAGCATGCTCTATGGAACGAGTACAATAAGTGAGCAATGAAAGGTCACCAAACAACAACATCCGCACAAACTCGTGATTTCGTAACGACAACCGTCTCCATGTCAAAAGTACGAACTATCCGGGTGAGTCACGATATGGCCCAACCTGCGGAAACTGCAAGTGCATCTCGTGTTGAGCAACCTACACACATCTCGTTTGACACATTGAGATCATAGGTTTCTTCATTTCAGGAAGAACACTGCACGTGATTATATTTGTTATCGACTGTGCCATCGCCATCTGATGTAGGCGTAGGCCCCTTCAGCGCTCTACAATGTGCTAATTTCCTGCTCTAACGGTTACAGGAAGAAATATCCTGAAGAGATGTTCTGACACCGTACATTCCTACCGGCTCCTGAAGACTCTCGGTAGCACGAATGCCGACTACCTCAGTTCCCTCAACTACAGGACCTCCTGAGCCACTGGCAATAACATCGTGAAACTCATCTACCGTAAGGTGCCTGACACGAATTTCATTCTTGATCCGGTGTATAGGGATCGAAAGGCGGTAATGCTCGCGTTGCGCAACTGTGTTCATATCTACATGCTAGAGACCATGAACGGACATCCAACGGACATTTGGAGAGTAGATATAACCTTGCAGTGTTTGTCTGGATGACGTCCACTTACGTGGTGTACGAGCAGCCATCGTGAAGCTCCCGTACGTGA